>JAVHPE010000137.1:0-3084 GCA_036170475.1 Bacteroidia bacterium
AATAAAGTATCTAAGTAGCTCATGGTTTAATATCCTTATTTATTGGTAGTTGATTGTTCATCAATCTGTCAAAATCGCTTTCAAACAATTTATCTTGAACAATTCTATATTTTTCAAATTCAGATTCGGCATGTGTTTTGGCTATTTCGACTGTTACAGCTCCAGCATTTTGCAACACCTTTCTATCGGTGGCTTCAATAAATCTGTTTAGTCGGTTTTCCCAATCTTGCATAGTCATGGGTATTTGTCGAATAGCCATATCTTCTGCCAAATCTAAATAGGCAGAAACCAGCCTTTGTAGTTGTTGCATTTCTTTTTCTGTTAAATAGTTTTTAGCAACCGATACATCAAATTTTTGGATTTTACCTTTTGGTGCATCATTCCAAGTGGACAATCCCATATTTTCTTTTTCGTGGCTGGCTCGATTTACAATTATTTCTGAAGCTGTATTGCCGTGTATTGCCCAATGCAACTTGTTTTGTACGGTTGCAAAAAAACGTTGGGTGGCTTTGGCAGTTGCATCGTAATCAATAGCAGTAGCGTATATATCGGTTATTTTCTGATAGAATTTTCGTTCACTCAATCGGATTTCTCTTATCCGTTGCAGTTGTTCTTCAAAATATTTTTTGCCGAGAATGGTGCCGTTATTTTTTAGTCGCTCGTCATCCATGGCAAAACCTTTAATGGTAAATTCTTGCACTATTTGCGTAGCCCATTTTCTAAACTGCACTGCTCGCTCAGAATTTACCTTATAACCTACAGCTATGATAGCCGAAAGCTTGTAGTGTAGGGTTTCGTAGTTTTTGCCATCTGTGGCAGTTATCCGAAATTTTCGGATAACTGAATCTTGCTGTAACTCCTTGTCGATAAACACCTTTTGAAGATGGTCGCTAATGGTTCTAACATTCACATCATAAAGAATGCCCATCATTTTTTGTGACAGCCAAATGTTTTCATCAGCATATATAGCTTCAACACCGCTTTCTCCTGTGGC
Organism: Bacteroidia bacterium; assembly: GCA_036170475.1. Taxonomy (GTDB): domain Bacteria; phylum Bacteroidota; class Bacteroidia; order 2-12-FULL-35-15; family 2-12-FULL-35-15; genus 2-12-FULL-35-15. The sequence continues at coordinate 995 of JAVHPE010000137.1, forward strand.
AGCAATAAAGGTTAAATATTCTACAGCAGATGACCTTACTAACATTTTATTTAATTTTTTATCACTCATCGTTTTAGCCATTAATCTCCTTTACAATTTCATCAATATCGGTACGCAGTTTATTAATCTTATCTACCGTTAGGGCAATTTCTTTATTTAATTCAGAAATGTTGATAATCTCACGCGTGTCTTTGGCTTCTACATAAGAGCTTACGGAGAGATTATAATCGTTTTGGGCAATAGTGGTATTGTCAACAGATTTGGCTCTGTATTCAACATCTGCTTTGCTATCAAACATTTTCATAATCAGGTCAATGTGTTTGTTTTCAAGCACATTATTGTTGGTAGCTTTTTTAAAGAAATCTTCGCCACTGGCATCAATAAACTGGGTTTTATCTTCGGTTTTGTGTTTCGATAGCACCAATATATTTACGGCTATAGATGTTCCAAAGAATAAGTTTGGAGCTACTGATATTACGGTTTCCACAAAATTGTTATCTACCAAATATTTTCTAATCTTTTGCTCTGCACCGCCACGGTAAAAGATACCGGGAAAACAAACAATGGCAGCCCTGCCTTTACCGGATAGATAGCTTAGGGCGTGCAGCACAAAGGCAAAATCGGCTTTCGATTTAGGCGCCAACACACCGGCAGGGGCAAAACGGTCATCGTTAATCAAAGTAGGGTCGCCATCGCCTATCCAATTAATAGAGTACGGCGGATTAGAAACAATGGCATCAAAAGGTTTTTCATCGCCAAACTGAGGACTTATAAGCGTATCGCCTAACACTATATTAAACTTGTCGTAGTTCACATTGTGCAAAAACATATTCATACGAGCAAGGTTATAAGTCGTGTGGTTCACTTCCTGCCCAAAGAATCCTTCTTCAATAATATGATTGTCGAAATGTTTTTTGGCTTGCAAAAGCAGTGAGCCTGAACCACAAGCGGGGTCATAAATTTTATTTACCTTAACTTGTTTGTGCATTGCCAGTTGCGCAATAAGCTTAGAAACGTGCTGTGGCGTAAAAAACTCACCTCCCGATTTTCCTGCATTGGCGGCATAATTGGAAATCAAAAATTCATAAGCATCGCCAAAAAGGTCAATTTGATTGTCTTCAAAATGACCAAAATTCAGTTCTTCTACACCTTTCAAAACGGAGGCTAAACGTCTGTTTTTGTTTTCAACGGTATTGCCCAGTCGTGTACTTGTGGTGTCAAAATCGGCAAACAATCCTTTAATATCCTGTTCGGATGGATAGCCATTGGCAGAACTTTCAATAGCATCAAAAACAGCTTTTAAGTCTGTATTCAGATTGGGGTTTGTATTGGCTGTTTTGGCAATATTCACAAAAAGCTGATTGGGGTATATAAAGTAGCCTTTTGTTTTAATGGCATCGTCTTTTATTTCAGGCGTGATTTTATCATCAGGATAGTTTGCATAGTTGACGCTTTCATCACCACCTTCAATGTAATTGATAAAGTTTTCACTAATAAAGCGATAGAAAAGCGTTCCTAACACAAACTGTTTAAAATCCCATCCATCCACTGAGCCACGAACATCGTTGGCAATTTTCCATATTTTAGCTTGTAATTCGGCTCTTTGTGCTGTGCTTGTCATTTTGTTTCCTTTATTAAGTCCTTTGGATTTACATCTAAAATCTCAGCGATTTCAAATAGAATTTCAAGTTTAGGTTGCTGTCTATTTTGCACATAAGCATTAAGCATGTTATAGCTTTTGCCTAGTTTTTCAGCGAGCCATTTTTGCTTGATTCTTTTTTCTTCTAATACTTCCTTTATTCTATTCATTGATTTTAGAATTGAATACTCAAAAATAGAGTTTTTTATCTCGTTTTACAATATAAAAAGCGCTGCTTCTGTTGTTAGTTTCAAGCGGGTAAGTAAAAAACAGCTTTTTTGGTTTTTTAGCGTTAGATTTAGCATTGGCAAAAACCAAATCTGCAATTAGCTGGCTAACTTTTTACACCGATGCATAACTCTTTATATCATAAATTAAATCAAAGATATCGGGTTCTTTATTTTGATAACTTCACTAGGTTACACCTATTGGTGTTATTTTTGAGGGGTAA
>JAVHPE010000138.1:0-44014 GCA_036170475.1 Bacteroidia bacterium
CTACAAAATAAATTTTCAAATTACAAATTTGGAACTTGCGGATTTAAGGTAAGAGTAAATAATCAAAAAGCGGGAAGGGTAGACAACCAGGCAGGCAATGCTTTTTTAGGATATCTGGCTGGCAATTCCAACACCGCCGGATACAACAATACCTCCATTGGGTTGCAGGCACTTTATTCCAACACCAATGGATACTACAATACCGCCAGCGGGGCTTATGCTCTTGATTCTAATACTACCGGTAACTACAATACTGCAAACGGAGCAGCTTCGCTTTTTTTCAACACCACAGGCATCGACAATACTGCATGCGGAGCCCTTGCCCTTCGTACCAATACTACAGGAATGGAAAATACAGCCGATGGAATGGATGCACTTGTCCGCAACACCACCGGAAGCTATAATACCGCCACCGGAGCAGGTGCACTTTATTACAACACAACAGGATACCAGAATACCTCAAGCGGGATGTGGTCGCTTTATGCCAATACCACAGGAGCCAACAATACAGCAGTAGGATATTCTGCAGGTGGTGGTATTTCATGTGGGAACAATACTGCCATTGGAGTGTATTCGCTTAATAACAATAATGCCGGCTCAAATGCAACTGCAATTGGTGCAAATGCTATGCAATATTCCAATAACACTACATTCGCTTTTACTAATTATAATGTGGCTGTGGGGTTTGAGGCACTAAGAGGTTCAACTACGGCTTCAGCAAATACCGGGAACAATAATACTGCGCTTGGATATCAGACATTATGGTCAAATACCGCAGGAGGCAGCAACACAGCAAGCGGGTGGAGTGCGCTTTATAACAACACAACAGGAAATAATAATGTTGGACTTGGGTATAATGCAGGTTATACTAATTCTACCGGCAGCGGTAATGTGTTTCTTGGCTATCAGGCTGGTTATAATGAAACCGGCTCCAATAAACTGTATATCGCCAACAGCAGCGCAAATCCTCCTTTGATTTATGGAAATTTTTCTACTGGAAATGTTGGCATTGCCACGACTTCCCCCCGGTGCGAATTAGATGTAGTTGGGACTGGAGCAATTAACGTTCCTGTTGGCACTACAGCTCAAAGACCTGCAACTCCTGCCATAGGAATGATTCGTTTTAATACAACCCTTAATAAATTTGAAGGATTTGATGGTACTTCATGGGTTTCCTTTTACTAAATTGAGTAGAAACATAGGCGATTAAAACTTTGGTTGTTTTTGACAATACGATTATCCACAATTAAACTGAGGAGATAAAAAATACAGTATTAATAAAAGCTGACCCCCCATCTGAGCATTCTGTAAATAAAGCGAAAGAAAAAGTTATGATTAGTTTAATTAAGCTACTTTTACGCCCTTTTACCTGAAATCATAATTTATGAAAAGCATTAAAATAAATAGTTTAATCCCATTTAAGATCAGTTTCCGATTTCCAATAATTATATTTCTATTTTTCTCTTCACTCCTTTGGAGAGGTGCAGGAGTTGCAATTTTCGCCCAAAACAATAATGTTGGTATTGGAACACTAACACCTGCCCCATCTGCTTTACTGGATATAGATGCAAGTCCGGCAAATAATAAGGGTATTCTTATTCCCCGATTGACAGCTATAGAAAGGCTGGCAATAACTTCCCCAGCAAATAGTTTATTAGTTTTTGATACTGATTCTGCTTGTTTCTTTTATTGGAACTCAATTACAACGAGTTGGAAATCATTATGCAATGCAGGTTCAGGAGGCTTAGGAATTAATGGTTCTACCGGTTCTACAGGAGCAACCGGCATTGGCTTAACCGGAGCTACAGGACCCGCAGGAGCACCCACTGGGATAACCGGCAATACTGGTGGTGGCATAACCGGAGCAACAGGTCCTGCTGGAGCACCAACGGGTGCAACCGGTAATACAGGTAACATAGGCTCAACAGGTTTTACCGGAGATATCGGTAATACCGGCTCAACAGGCGATAATGGCTCAACAGGTAGCACTGGTAACATAGGATTAACAGGATCCACCGGAGATATAGGTTTAATTGGCGCTACAGGAACAGGAATTACAGGTTCAACTGGTAGTACAGGAGAAGTAGGTGTTACAGGACTAATTGGTTTAACCGGATCTACCGGTAATAGTGGAGCAACAGGTACTTTTGGTTTTACAGGTACAACCGGATCGTCAGGCTCAACTGGTAGTACAGGAGCCGGTTCTACCGGATCCACAAGTTCAACTGGTTATACTGGCGCAACTGGTTCAACGGGCTTAACTGGAGCAACCGGTATAGGAAATACTGGTGCAACCGGATCAACTGGAAATGGAATAACAGGTTCTACCGGGCGAACTGGCTCTACGGGCGCAACTGGTGTCGGAAATACAGGAGCAACTGGTGTTGGAAATACAGGAGCAACTGGAAATAATGGAATAACTGGCGCAACCGGTACAGATTCTTCAAATCATTGGACAATTATTGGAAATACAGGTACTATAGATGACACCAACTTTATTGGCACTATCGAAGATATACCATTTAATATAAAAGTAAATAGTCAAAAAGCCGGAAGGATAGACAGAGCATTAAATAATACATTTTGGGGTTATCACGCAGGAAATTCCAACACTACAGGATTCCAGAATACAGCCATCGGGTATGATGCAATTAATTCTAACATCAACGGAAATGACAATACCGGCATAGGGTATGAGGCTCTTTCCAACAATTCTGGCTCAAACAATACTGCCAGTGGTGTGTATGCACTTTTTGCCAATATGAGTGGAGCCAATAATACCGCCAATGGATTTGGTGCTTTATACTCAAATACAACGGGAAGCTGGAATACAGCTAACGGAGTTAATGCTCTTTACGCAAATATTTCAGGAGATAATAATATTGCTAATGGAAATTCCGCGCTTTATTACAACACTAGTGGAAACAATAATATTGCAAGCGGTTATCAGGCGCTCTATGCCAACACCAAAGGAGGGTGGAATATAGCCATCGGTGTTGTATCACTTAATGCCAATACAACATCAGGCAGTAATATCGCTATCGGCAGTAATGCATTATACTCTCAGTCATATAATAATGGTGGATCTGCCTGGAGTAGCGATAACGTTGCTATTGGAGTTAGTACAATGTATGCTAATCAGCCGACTTCTACAAATAATGGAATTAAAAATACTGCTCTTGGTAATATGGTGCTTTATAACAATACCATTGGGAGCAACAATACCGCCAATGGATATAATGCGCTATTTTCTAACGTTGCCGGTTCCAATGCTACTGCAATAGGTTATAATGCCATGCGGTATGCAAACGATAATGTTACCGCTTTTACTAATTCTAATGTGGCTGTTGGATTTGAGGCGTTGAGAGGCTCAACTACAGCTTCGGCAAATACCGGGAATAATAATACTGCACTTGGTTACCAAACATTATGGTCAAACTCGAGCGGGGATAAAAATACTGCAAATGGAGCTTATGCACTTAAATCAAACACTACAGCAAGCCAGAATACTGCAATTGGTTATCAGTCATTATTCTCCCAATCCTTCAGCAATGGAGGCACTGTATTTAATAGCGATAATGTCGCAGTTGGTTATCAGGCGCTTTATAATAACCAGCCAATTTCAGCAGTAACTGGGATTCAAAACACTGCCACAGGAAATTTTGCTCTTTATAGCAATACTTTTGGAAACTACAATACCGCTAATGGATACCAGACACTTTATTCCAATACTTATGGAGTTGGCAATACCGCTATTGGTTTCAGGGCACTTTATACCAATGACTATGGAGATAATAATGTCGCTATTGGAGGGCGGGCGCTCGAATCCAACATCACCGGATATAACAATGTCGCTATCGGTGTTACCGCACTTCAATACAATTCAATAGGAGAAGGCAATACGGCAATTGGATTATCTGCTCTTATTACCAATTCTACTGGGAACTTTAATACCGCTACTGGAACATTCGCCCTTGCAGCTTCAACAGTGGGATGTAATACAGCCAATGGTTATAATGCGCTTGAAGGTACCACCACTGGACAGCACAATTCCGGTACTGGATATGAAGCTCTTTATTTTAACGGAACCGGTGCGCAAAATACAGCCAATGGCTCTTTAGCGCTACATGCGAACCAAACAGGAGGTGATAATACGGCATTGGGATTTAAAGCAGGTTATGGCTCATCTGGAGTTTTTAATTTTAACCAGTGCACATTTGTTGGCAGTTCTTCCTACCCAACAGGTACCCGTACCAATGTTACCATGCTTGGTTATGGAATTACAAATGCAGAATGTACTGGTGATAATCAGGTGCTACTTGGCAATACTGCTGTTACCCAAGTCCGAGCGGCAGCAGCTGTTATTGGGTTTACTTCTTACTCTGATGCTCGGTTTAAAACCAATATTAAAGATAATGTCCCCGGCTTGGATTTTATTTTGAAACTAAAACCAGTAACTTATAACGTAAGACCAAAAGAACTGCACAAAATATGGGGAACGCCTGATTCTGTAGTAAACAAAATGAATTTCAGCGATGCCGAAAATCAAACCCGTATAGGATTTTTAGCACAGGATGTGGAAAAAGCAGCTAAGGAAAGTGGGTTCAATTTTCCTGGAATAGATGTACCCAAGAACGATAAAGAAGTTTACGCTTTGCGCTATGTTGATTTTATCATGCCTATGGTTAAAGCCATGCAGGAGCAACAGAAGGAAATTGAAGAATTAAAAATGAAAAATGAAAAATTAGGAAAAGATAATGACGTTCTTAATTCACAATATCAATTACTGAATACAAGAATTGAAGCACTTGAAAAAATTATTAATTCTAAATCGGAGAAATAAAATAAAAAAATTATCTTTATACATCTATTTTTCAGAAATGAAGAACAAATTCTAAAAATATGAAGCAACTATTCTTTACTTCAAACATCTTGATTTTCCGCTTTCGCCTTGTTTTAACAATGTGCATCAGCCTTTTTGCATTTCATTCTTCCTTCGCTCAAACTAATTTTTATAATGGAGGAACGGATGTTACGGTTTACCCGAGTACACTTTTGTATGTTGATGGACATGTGCTGAACAATGTTGGTTCTATTCATAACCAGGGTAATATATACTTAACAGGCGACTGGACAAACAACGCTGCTTCAGGTTGTCTCGATCCTCTTACCGGAACTGTAGTTTTTTATGGCGCATCTCAACTTATTCAAGGTACACAAACCACCACATTCAATAATCTTGACTGCCAGGGAATAGGTACAAAAACATTGAATATTAGTACTATCGTAAGCGGAAATACAGGGACTCTTTCTTTGCATTCAGACCCTTTTGATTTGAACAGCAATACTCTCCTTGTCACTAACCCCGCAGTTTCCGCTATCACACGCACAAGTGGATATATAATTTCTGAAACGGATCCAACTGTTGGTTATGGAAAAATCCAGTGGAATCTCGGAACAAGCAACAGCAACTATACATACCCTTTTGGAACAACATCAGGAACATATATTCCTTTCCTTTATAATGTAACTTCGGCAGGCGTGGAGCAGAGTGGAATTGGAAATATTTCTGTTGCCACTTATCCTACTACTGTTACTTCAAGTCCTAACAACCGTCCATTGCCGACAGGTGTTAATGACTTAAATGATGCCAGTGGAAATGAAAGTGCAGCTATCTGTGCAGACCGGTTCTGGAATGTTGAAGCAAATAACTATTCTACAAATCCAACTGCCACTACCACTTTTACGTATCGTGATGTTGAATGGGATGCAAGTATATCAGGCACTACGAACAACTTGGAAGAGGATAGTTTGCATGCATGGATGTGGAATGGAACGCAATGGCAGAACCCTGCCTTAGGAACGTTAAATGCTTCTGCAAATACAGTTACTGTATCTGGTGTAAACAGTTCTGCACCCTGGACATTAAAAGCCACCGAACTTATTCCGAGTGATTGTGGCAAACTTGAAGTACCAAATGCTTTTTCACCTAATAATGATGGTCATAGCGATTTATATGTTTTACATGGATGGGAAAGCTGCATATCAACATTCTCATTTCTCATTTTTGATCGTTGGGGGGAGAAAGTATATGAATCTGAAAATCCTGCTTTAGGATGGGATGGAACCTATCATGGCAAAGCGTTAGATCCTGCGGTATTTGTATATTATATTAAAGCAAAACTTATTACCGGAGAAAATATTAATAAAAAAGGAAATATTTCATTGATTCGCTAATGAATAACCTCATTTGGATTCGTTTTCTGTAACCCTCTGTTTATAATGAATTTAGCCGTCCCTCATACACCAAATATGTTTCGATCCAATATTAAACTTGGTATGGAAGTGGAGGTGGTACTGAAAAAAGACCAACGTACCGGGAAACGTACCCGTGGAAAAGTACAATGGATACTTACCAGTAAACCCTTTCACTCCCGAGGAATAAAAGTAACTCTCAATACGCGCCAGGTAGGCCGTGTCCAGGAAATTATTATGATTTGTGTCTCATAAAATTCAAAAAAATACCGGGTAAAAAACATACAGTTTTTATATTTAAAAAGAGAAATAAACAATTTATTTCAACGAAAAATTAAACAAATAAAAAGAATAATAACTATATTCGCACTAATAAATTCAATTTTTCAGAAAGTAATTGACAGATAACATTTAATAATTGTTACTATTTAGGTAGTCTAATAATAGGGCTTTTTACCTAATTAAATTCCTCTAAGTTATAGAATTCTTAGTCCTTTTAAGCATTTTACTTTTTGTCTTGAAACAAAAAGTAACAAAAAATTCAAGAAAAGGTCATCGGCAAACGCACAAGCAAATGCTGCCTCCGCTACCTTTTCTGGCTTATGCGCCTTTCAGATTATAATTTTTGCTAAATCAGTTATTAATTTAAAAACAATAAAATGGTATAAGGGAATAGACCTAAACTGTAACTAATAATTTAATATAGGAGGAAAAATCATGACAATTAAAATTCAATCTGTGCATTTTGATGCGGATAAAAAACTTGTAGAGTTTATACAAGACCGCATTGATAAATTAAATCTTTATTATGATGGCATCATTAGCAGCGATATTACGCTACGTATTGATAAATCAAACGCTGTAGAAAATAAAGTAGCTGAAATAAAAGTACATATTGCGGGAAATGATCTCTTTGCAAAAAAAAATTGTAAGAGTTTTGAAGAAGCAGTTGATACCAGTATTGATGCCCTTAAGATACAGGTAAAAAAACACAAAGAAAAAGTAAAAGGAATATAAGGCTGATAAATTAGAAAATTTATTTAAAATACCTCCGCTTTTAGAGCGGAGGTATTTTTTTTTGAAAAATAATAAAAAAAATATTGTTACTCTGTAAAAAATGCTTACTTTTGCAATCCGTTTTTAATGAGTACCATTGAAAATTAACAAAAAAAACAGCTCAAGAATACGTTCATCGTTCTTTTAAAATATAGAGTATTGCACAAAAAGCCGATGTAGCTCAGTTGGCCAGAGCAGCTGATTTGTAATCAGCTGGTCGGGGGTTCGAATCCCTCCATCGGCTCTTTTTTTAATTTGTTCCGTGTTTTGTGGAACATTAGTCGGGGAGATACCAGAGTGGCCAAATGGGACAGACTGTAAATCTGTTGTTTCGACTTCGAAGGTTCGAATCCTTCTCTCCCCACAAAGGGATTGCGGATTACGGATAAATAATTATTATTAAGCGGAAGTAGCTCATTTGGTAGAGCGTCAGCCTTCCAAGCTGAGGGTGGCCGGTTCGAGCCCGGTCTTCCGCTCTTTTTTTTATTTGTGCTGTTGAGCTTTTCATTAAGCTGTTGTAGCTCAGCGGTAGAGCACTTCCTTGGTAAGGAAGAGGTCGTGAGTTCAATCCTCATCAACAGCTCTTAATGAACTGAAGTGAATATGAATCCCGTTTTTTAATAATAAATTGGGGTACCATATTTCAATAGCAATGCCGGCGAAAAATAGCAAAAACAGAAAAAAATAGTAAAATAAGTAAATAATAAAATAACAAATTAATAAATAAATAACAATGGCTAAAGAAAAATACGACCGTTCCAAACCACATGTAAACATAGGAACAATCGGTCACGTTGACCACGGTAAAACTACCTTGACCGCAGCAATTACAGTTGTATTAGCTGAAAAAGGTTTATCAGAGGTAAGAGACTTCTCCTCAATTGATAATGCTCCTGAAGAAAAAGCTCGTGGTATTACCATTAACACTTCTCACGTTGAGTATTCCACAGCTAAACGTCACTATGCTCACGTTGACTGCCCGGGTCATGCGGATTATGTTAAAAATATGGTTACCGGTGCTGCCCAGATGGACGGTGCAATCCTTGTTGTTGCAGCTACTGATGGTCCAATGCCTCAAACCCGCGAGCATATCCTTTTAGCTCGTCAGGTTGGAGTTCCTAAAATTGTTGTGTTTATGAACAAAGTGGATATGGTGGACGATCCTGAGTTGTTAGAACTTGTTGAAATGGAAATTCGTGAATTGTTGACATTCTATCAATTTGATGGCGCAAACACTCCAATTATCCAAGGTTCTGCTTTAGGTGGTTTGAACAAAGACCCTAAATGGATGCCAAAAATAATGGAATTGATGGATGCGGTTGATAATTTTATTCCAATCCCAGTTCGTGAAGTTGATAAGCCTTTCCTAATGCCTGTTGAAGACGTGTTTACGATCACTGGTCGTGGTACTGTTGCTACTGGTAAAATTGATACTGGTGTTATCAATACAGGTGACGAGATAGAAATTGTTGGGATGCAGGTTGAAAAACTAAAATCAGTTATTACTGGTGTTGAGATGTTCCGTAAAATATTGGATCGTGGAGAAGCTGGTGATAACGTAGGTTTATTGTTACGTGGTATTGATAAAAAAGATATCCGTAGAGGTATGGTTATCGCAAAACCGGGTTCAATTACACCTCATACTGAATTCAAAGCTGAAATCTATGTTTTGAAAAAAGAAGAAGGTGGACGTCACACCCCATTTCACAATAAATACCGTCCTCAATTTTACTTACGTACAACTGACGTAACTGGAGAAATTGAATTACCAACAGGTCGCGATATGGTTATGCCAGGTGATAACGTAACTATTACAGTTAAATTAATTGTACCGGTTGCAATGGATAAAGGCCTACGTTTTGCTATCCGCGAAGGTGGAAGAACAGTTGGTGCAGGTCAGGTAACTGAAATTATAAAATAGTAAATAAGAAAAATTAGCTTAACAGTACCCCGAATTATCGGGGTGCTGTTTTCTACTAAATAATAGGTGTCTCAAAAAAACATTTTTTGAGATTTGGATAACACGATTCTGGAGTAATAAACAGGTGTAGTTCAAGGGTAGAATAGAGGTCTCCAAAACCTTTGATGGGAGTTCGAATCTCTCCACCTGTGCAAAAGAGTTTTAAGTTAAGAGTTTTAAAGTTTTAAATAGGAGCAGTCTTGATACTTGATACTTGATACTTGATACATAATACTTTAAAAATATGAGTAAATTCAAAACATATATTAATGAAACGGCGAATGAACTTTTTCACAAAGTAAGTTGGCCTACATGGAGCGAATTGCAAAGTAGTGCTATAGTTGTTATGATTGCTTCTGTGATTATCGCATTAATAGTTTTTGTAATGGATTTTGCATTCAATAACGGAATGGAAGCTGTATATCATTTATTTGCATAGAATATCTAATTTGAAAATGAGCAAATTTGAAAATGTATTGGTGTAATTATCAAATTTTTTAATTATCAAATTATCAAAATTATCAAATTATACTTAATAAAATGAGCGAGCAAACAAAAAGCGAGCAAACAAAAGCTACTGACACTACAAAAAAATGGTATGTTGTAAGGGCTATAAGTGGTCAGGAAAAAAAAGTAAAACAATATATTGAAGTAGAAATTAACCGTTTGGGACTGAGTAGTTATGTCTCTCAAATTTTAATTCCTACCGAAAAAATTTATCAAATTCGTAACGGAAAAAAAGTTAGTAAGGAACGTCCATTTTATAGTGGATATATTTTGATAGAAGCTGCTTTAGTGGGTGAAGTACCCCATGTCATAAAAAACATTACTGGTGTCATTGGTTTTTTGGGTGAAACCAAAGGTGGTTCCCCAGTTCCGATGCGTTTAGCCGAAGTAAACCGAATTTTAGGAACAGTGGATGTACTGGACGGTAGCGATGCTCAACTAAGTATTCCATTTATTGTTGGAGAAACGGTAAAAGTAACAAATGGTCCATTCAACGGTTTTACCGGAACAGTTGAAAAAGTAAACGAAGAAAAAAAGAAGTTAGAAGTAATGGTGAAAATTTTTGGTAGAAAAACCCCATTAGAATTAGGATATCTGGAAGTAGAAAAAGAAAGTTAACAATTAAGTTAATAGTTGATAGTGGAAAGTTAAGAGTTAAAAGTTGAAAGTTGAGCTTCCGTCAACAAACTATTAATCCTTAACTCATAACTTTCAATTCTTAACTCTAAACTAAATAAAACAATGGCAAAAGAAATAGGCGCTTTAGTTAAGTTACAAATAAAAGGAGGGGCTGCAAATCCGGCACCACCAATTGGTCCTGCATTAGGTGCAAAAGGCGTTAACATCATGGAGTTTTGTAAGCAGTTTAATGCCAGAACTCAGGATAAAGCTGGTAAAGTAATCCCTGTAATAATTACTGTTTATAAAGATAAATCATTTGACTTTATCCTTAAAAATCCACCGGTAGCAGTATCGTTGTTGGAAATTTCAAAAGTAAAAACCGGTTCGAAAGAAGCTAATCGTATTAAAGTAGGTAACGTTTCCTGGGCTCAAATCCGCGAAGTTGCTGAAGCAAAAATGCCCGATTTGAATTGTTTTACCATAGAATCAGCAATGAGCATGGTTGCAGGAACTGCCCGCAGCCTTGGATTAACTGTAACTGGTAAATCACCTTTAAAAAAGTAAAATTACGGATTTTTGATTTCGGATTTAATCCGAAATTTGGGCAATCCGAAATATAAATAGATGGAGTCTCGCAATAAGCCGGACGTTTGCACATCACAAATTAATAAAAATGACAAAAATTTCAAAAAACAGAAAATTAGCCTTGTCGAAGTATGATGCTACAAAAGCATATTCTTTGGCAGATGCCTCAAAAATTATTAAAGAAATTACCTCCACAAAATTTGACGCATCGGTTGACGTTAGCGTTCGCTTGGGTGTTGATCCTCGTAAAGCAAACCAAATGGTTCGTGGCAGCGTTTCTCTACCACATGGCTCAGGTAAAACAATGCGTGTATTGGTGCTATGTACCCCTGATAAAGCTGCTGAAGCTACTGCTGCAGGAGCTGACTTTGTTGGATTGGATGAATATATTGAAAAAATAAAAGGCGGCTGGACAGACGTTGACGTAATTATTACTATGCCTTCTGTGATGGGTAAAGTAGGTGCTTTAGGTCGTGTATTAGGACCTCGTGGTTTAATGCCTAACCCTAAAACAGGTACTGTTACTATGGAAATTGGTAAAGCAGTAACTGAGGCAAAAGGTGGTAAAATTGATTTTAAAGTAGATAAAGCAGGTATTGTTCAGGCTTTAGTTGGTAAAGTATCCTTCGATAGCAGCAAACTTGCTGAAAATACAAATGAATTGTTACAAACAATAATGAAATTAAAACCTTCTTCAGCAAAAGGAGTTTATGTTAGAAGTATTTATTTATCTTCTACTATGAGTCCGAGCATTCAAATTGATACTAAGTTTTTAGGGTAGTTAAAGAAATTTTAGAATTGTAGAATTGTAGATTTTTAGATTTTTAGAATTAAAAAACTAAGGTTCCAACTCTAAAAATAAAAAAATAAAAAAATAATGTTACAGCGGCTTCCACGATGTAAATAAAATTAAAATAGATTTGAGTGTTGAGTGTTGAGTACTGGGGTAAAAAATATCTCGCATCTCATATCTCATATCTCACATCTCATATCTAAATAACCATGAAAAAAGAAGATAAATCAAAAGTAATAGACTCCCTAGTGCTGCAATTGGCAAATAACACTCATTTCTATTTAGCCGATGTAGCATCGTTAACTGCCGCAAAAACTTCAGATTTAAGAAGAATGTGTTTTAGTAAAAACATTCAGATGCTTGTTGTGAAAAATTCATTGCTAAAAAAAGCGATGGAACGTAGCTCAGCTAAGGACTATCAACCCCTGTTAGGCTCATTAAAAGGTTCAACAGCTATCATGTTTTCAGAAGTAGGGAGCGATCCGGCAAAACTTATCAAAGAATTTCGTAAAAAAAATGATAAGCCTTTATTGAAAGCTGCTTTTGTTGAAGAATGCGTTTACATTGGCGATGATCAATTGGATGTTTTAGCAAGTATTAAATCTAAAAATGAAATCATTAGCGAAATCATTGGCTTACTTCAATCTCCTGCTAAAAATGTAATATCTGCACTTAAATCGGGTGGTGGCAAATTAGCCGGTATTGTTAAAACACTTTCGGAAAAATAAAAAACAGATGTTAGATTTTAGATGATTGGATTATAGATTGTCCACCATCTAACTTTCCAACATCCAACATCTTAAAATTAACAATCAAATAAATAGTAATTAATAATTAAAAACAATAAATAAAATGGCAGATTTAAAAGCTTTCGCAGAGCAACTAGTAAACTTAACTGTTAAAGAAGTTAATGAGTTAGCTAAAATTTTAAAAGATGAGCATGGTATCGAACCAGCAGCAGCGGCAGCTGCAGCACCAGTAGCTGGAGGCGGTGCAACAGCAGTAGCGGAAAAAACTACTTTTGATGTTATTCTTCTTGAGGCAGGTGCAGCTAAATTAGGCGTAGTTAAAATTGTAAAAGATTTAACCGGACTAGGTTTAAAAGAAGCAAAAGACTTAGTTGATGGTGCTCCCAAACCAATCAAAGAAGGTGTTTCTAAAGAAGATGCTGAAGCAGTAAAAAAACAATTAGAGGAAGCAGGAGCAAAGGTTGAAGTTAAATAAAAAACTGTTTCTCATACACAACCTATAAGGTATAGAACCTGAACCCGATAAAATTCGGGTCAGGATCTATACCCTTTTGTTGTTTATTTTGAATTTTAATACTTCAATTTGAAAATGTGCTAATTTGAAGATGCAGTTTTGTAATTTTCAAATTGTCGAATTAACAAATTTTCTAATTCATTAATTCCTTCACCAACTACATAAATCCGAAGCACCTTGACTCCAAATAAAAAAAAACAAAGAATTAGTTTCGCATCTATTAAAAGTCAAATTGACTATCCTGACTTTTTAGATATCCAACTTAAATCTTTCCAAGATTTTTTTCAGTTAGAAACTACTTCTGAAAATCGCCAAAATGAAGGACTTTATAAAGTTTTCTCAGAAAATTTTCCAATTTCCGATGCACGAAATAATTTCGTGCTTGAGTTCCTAGACTATTTTGTTGACCCTACCCGATATTCTCTCGAAGAATGTATCGAGCGTGGTTTAACCTATAGCGTTCCTCTTAAAGCTAAAGTTCGTTTATATTGTACTGACCCTGAACATGAAGATTTTGAAACCATCGTACAGGATGTTTATTTGGGAACTATCCCGTACATGACTCCTAAAGGTACATTTGTTATCAATGGTGCTGAACGTGTTATTGTGTCGCAGTTGCACCGTTCACCAGGCGTATTTTTCGGACAAAGCCGCCACTCTAATGGTACAAAACTTTATTCAGCCAGAGTTATTCCTTTCAGAGGATCCTGGATTGAATTTTCTACCGACATCAATAATGTGATGTATGCTTATATCGACCGTAAGAAAAAACTTCCGGTAACAACACTATTAAGAGCAATCGGATTTGAAAGTGATAAACAGATCCTTGAAATATTCGGTTTAGCTGATGAAGTAAAAGTTAGTAAAGCTGGTCTTAAAGCAGTTGTTGGTCGTAAATTAGCTGCCCGTGTGTTGAAAACATGGATTGAAGATTTTGTAGATGAAGATACCGGAGAAGTTGTTTCCATTGAACGTAACGAGGTTATTATTGATCGCGAAACCATTTTGGAAGCTAACCATATCGATTTAATTGTAGATGCCAATGTAAAATCAGTTATTTTACATAAGTTGGATATAAATGCCGGCGATTATGCTATCATTTATAACACCTTGCAAAAAGATACTTCCAACTCTCAAAAAGAAGCTGTGGAGCATATCTATCGTCAATTACGTAATGCTGAACCACCTGACGAAGAAACTGCCCGCGGTGTTGTTGATAAATTATTTTTCTCTGATAAACGTTATGATCTTGGTGAAGTTGGACGTTACAGAATCAACAAAAAATTGAATCTGGAAACACCTTTCACAACAAGAACATTAACAAAAGAAGATATTATTTGCATCATTAAGTATTTGATCGAGTTGATCAATGCAAAAGCGGATGTGGATGATATTGACCACTTAAGCAACAGACGTGTACGTACTGTTGGTGAGCAATTATATTCTCAGTTCGGTGTTGGCCTTGCCCGTATGGCTCGTACTATCCGTGAAAGAATGAACGTACGTGATAATGAGGTGTTCACTCCAACCGATTTGATTAATGCAAAAACCTTATCATCGGTTATCAATTCATTCTTCGGAACAAACCAGTTATCACAATTTATGGATCAAACCAATCCTCTTGCAGAAATCACGCACAAGCGTAGACTTTCGGCACTAGGACCAGGTGGTTTGTCTCGTGAGCGTGCAGGTTTTGAGGTACGTGACGTTCATTACACTCACTACGGACGTTTATGTACTATTGAAACTCCTGAAGGTCCGAATATTGGTTTAATCTCTTCTCTCTGTGTATTTGCAAAAATAAACAGATTAGGATTTATTGAAACACCTTACATGAGTGTTACTGATGGTAAAGTGGATGTAGATAAAGCGGTTACCTATTTAAGCGCTGAAGAAGAAGGACAAAAGATTATCGCTCAAGCAATTACCCCTATCGATGAGAAGGGTAACTTTATGGAGGCTAAAGTGAAAGTTCGTTACGAAGGGGATTTCCCTGTTGTAGAACCTTCTAAAATAAATTTGATGGACGTTGCTCCTAACCAAATTGCTTCTATTGCGGCTTCATTGATTCCCTTCCTTGAACATGATGATGCTAACCGTGCCTTGATGGGTTCTAACATGCAGCGTCAAGCTGTACCTTTGTTGCGTCCAGAAGCTCCGATTGTTGGTACTGGCTTGGAACCTTTAGTAGCTCGCGATTCCCGTGTATTAATTAATGCTGAAAGCGACGGAGTTGTTGAATACGTAGATGCAAATGAAATTGTTATTCGTTACAATCGTAATGATGAGGATCGTTTAATTAGCTTCGATGAAGATATTAAACGTTATAATTTAACTAAATTCCGTAAAACAAACCAAAGTACTTGTATCAACTTAAAACCAATCGTTAAGAAAGGCGAAAAAGTTATAAAAGGACAAGTATTATGCGATGGTTATGCTACTCAAAATGGTGAATTAGCTTTAGGACGCAATATGAAAGTCGCGTTTATGCCTTGGAAAGGTTATAACTTTGAGGATGCTATCGTTATCTCTGAACGTGTTGCTCGTGAAGATATATTTACTTCTTTGCATATTGATGAATATTCTTTAGAAGTACGTGATACAAAGCGTGGTTTAGAAGAGTTAACATCTGACATTCCAAACGTTTCTGAAGAGGCTACCAAAGATTTGGATGAAAACGGGTTGATACGTATTGGTGCAGAGGTAAAAGAAGGAGATATTCTAATCGGTAAAATTACCCCAAAAGGTGAAACAGATCCTTCTCCGGAAGAGAAACTGTTACGTGCCATTTTTGGTGATAAAGCCGGCGATGTGAAAGATGCATCTTTAAAAGCGCCTCCATCATTGCGTGGTGTGGTTATCGACAAAAAATTGTTTTCAAGACGCATAAAAGATAAGCAAACTAAATCTGAAGAAAAACCTTTGTTAGACAAGATCGACAAAGAAAATAATATTGAAGTTGCAGCTTTAAAGGCAAAATTGATTGACAAACTTTTTGTATTGGTAAATGGAAAAACTTCTCAAGGCGTTTTCAACGTGTTGAAAGAAGAAGTTGTTCCTAAAAGCACCAAATTTACACAAAAAAGTCTTGAAAAAATAGATTTTACCACTGTAAACCCTAATAAATGGACTACCGATAAAGAGCTGAACGATAAAATCAAAACATTACTCCATAATTATTATATTAAGTTTAATGATTTATTAGGTTCTTTCAAACGCAAAAAATATGCACTTACAATTGGTGATGAGTTACCTGCGGGTATTGTAAAACTCGCTAAAATTTATATCGCTAAAAAACGTAAGTTGAAAGTGGGGGATAAGATGGCTGGTCGTCATGGTAACAAAGGTATTGTTGCACGTATTGTACGTGATGAAGATATGCCTTTCCTTGACGATGGAACTATCGTTGATATTGTGTTGAACCCACTTGGTGTACCTTCCCGTATGAACCTTGGTCAGATTTATGAAACTGTTTTAGGCTGGGCCGGACAGAAATTAGGGGAGAAATATTTTACTCCTATTTTTGACGGTGCTTCTCCTGATCAGATAAATGAATTGACTGATAAAGCAGGGTTACCACGTTTTGGTCGTACATTTTTAACAGATGGAGGAACAGGCGACAAATTTGATCAGCCGGCTACAGTCGGTGTTATCTATATGTTAAAATTAGGTCACATGGTAGATGATAAAATGCACTCCCGTTCAATCGGACCATACTCTCTTATTACACAACAACCTTTGGGTGGTAAAGCTCAATTCGGTGGTCAGCGTTTTGGTGAGATGGAGGTATGGGCATTGGAAGCATTTGGCGCTGCCAACATTCTTCAGGAGATCCTTACCATTAAATCAGATGACGTTGTAGGACGTGCTAAAGCCTACGAAGCTATTGTTAAAGGTGAAAATATGCCAACTCCGGGTATCCCTGAATCATTCAACGTATTGTTGCATGAACTAAGAGGCTTAGGATTGAATATTGCGCTTGATTAAGTTCAAAGTTCAAAGTTTGAAAGTTCAAAGTTTTGAGGCATATGCTAAATAAACTTTAACTTTTAAACTTTAAGCTGGGAAACTTTAAACTTTAAACTTTTTAACTTTAAACTAAGAAAACATGGCTTACAAAAGAGATATCAAATTAAAAAGTAATTTCACAAAAATCACAATCAGTCTTTCATCCCCTGAAGCTATTTTAGAGCGTT
This sequence comes from Bacteroidia bacterium, assembly GCA_036170475.1. Taxonomy (GTDB): domain Bacteria; phylum Bacteroidota; class Bacteroidia; order 2-12-FULL-35-15; family 2-12-FULL-35-15; genus 2-12-FULL-35-15. Next base: position 17,237 of record JAVHPE010000138.1, read on the forward strand.
CGAGTGGTGAAGTAGTAAAGCCGGAAACTATCAATTACAGAACTTACAAACCAGAGATGGGCGGTTTGTTTTGTGAACGTATTTTTGGACCGGTAAAAGATTGGGAATGTGCTTGTGGAAAATATAAACGTATCCGTTACAAAGGGATTGTTTGCGACCGTTGTGGTGTTGAAGTAACTGAAAAGAAAGTGCGCAGAGAGCGCATGGGGCATATCAGTCTGGTTGTTCCTGTTGCTCATATCTGGTATTTTAAATCATTGCCTAATAAAATCGGGTATCTATTAGGCTTGCCTACTAAAAAACTTGATGTTATTATCTATTACGAACGCTATGTGGTAGTAAATGCAGGTGTTAAAGCTGCTGACGGCGTTAATTATCTAGATTTTTTATCAGAAGAGGAATATTTAAACATTTTGGATTCACTTCCAAAAGATAACCAGTATTTAGATGATAACGATCCTAACAAATTCATCGCTAAAATGGGAGCTGAAGCATTGGTAGCCCTTTTGAGCCGTGTTGATTTAGATGGTTTATCATTTGACTTACGTCACAAAGCAAATACAGAAACATCACAACAACGTAAAAACGAAGCATTAAAACGTTTACAGGTTGTTGAAAGTTTCCGTCAGGCGAATTCTCATCTTGAAAATCGCCCTGAATGGATGATTGTTAAGATTGTACCGGTTATTCCACCTGAATTACGCCCATTGGTTCCTTTGGATGGCGGTCGTTTTGCTACCTCTGATTTGAATGATTTATACCGTCGTGTTATTATCCGTAACAACCGTTTAAAACGATTGATCGAAATCAAAGCTCCTGAAGTAATTTTACGTAATGAAAAACGTATGTTGCAGGAATCCGTTGATTCGTTGTTCGATAATTCACGTAAATCAAATGCTGTTAAAACAGAATCGAATCGTGCATTAAAATCACTTTCCGATTCATTGAAAGGTAAACAAGGTCGTTTCCGCCAGAACTTACTTGGTAAACGTGTCGATTATTCTGCACGTTCGGTAATTGTTGTTGGACCGGAATTAAAATTGCATGAGTGCGGATTGCCAAAAGATATGGCAGCAGAACTATTCAAGCCATTTATCATCCGGAAAATGATTGAAAGAGGCATTGTAAAGACTGTAAAATCAGCAAAGAAAATTGTTGACCGGAAAGAACCCATTGTTTGGGATATTTTAGAGAATATTTTAAAAGGGCATCCTGTTCTTTTAAATCGTGCTCCGACACTTCACCGGTTAGGTATTCAGGCTTTCCAGCCAAAATTGATAGAAGGGAAAGCAATTCAGTTACACCCTTTAGTTTGTACGGCGTTTAATGCGGATTTTGATGGCGACCAAATGGCTGTGCACCTTCCATTAGGGCATGCTGCCGTTTTGGAGGCTCAGTTATTGATGCTTGCTTCTCATAACATCTTAAACCCTGCTAATGGAGCACCAGTTGCTGTTCCTTCTCAAGACATGGTGCTTGGTTTATATTATATGACCAAAGGTAAGAAAAGCACTAAAGAGGAAAAAATAAAAGGCGAAGGACTGACCTTTTATTCCGCAGAAGAAACGATTATTGCCTACAACGAAAAACGTGTTAATTTACACGCCTGGGTAAAAGTTCGTATTCAGGTACAAGAAGGCGAAAAAGTCGTAAATAAATTAATTGAAACTACAGTTGGGCGTATCTTGTTCAATCAGGTGGTACCCAAAGAAGTTGGTTATCTCAATGAATTATTGACTAAAAAATCCCTGCGTGATATTATCGGTAATATTGTTAAGGAAACTGGTATGGCAAAAACCGCTAAGTTCCTTGACGATATGAAAGCTTTAGGATTTATGATGGCATTCCGTGGAGGATTATCATTTAGTCTTGGTGATGTTGTGGTGCCAGACGATAAAGTAAAGATGGTTGCTGATGCCAACAAACAGGTGGATGAGGTAGTTGCCAATTACAATATGGGATTCATTACTAACAACGAGCGTTACAATCAGGTAATTGATATCTGGACACATACTAACTCCCGCCTTACCGCAAAAGTATTAAATTCTTTAACGAATGACAGACAAGGCTTTAACCCCGTTTACATGATGTTGGATTCAGGTGCACGTGGTTCTAAAGAACAAATTCGTCAGTTAGGCGGTATGCGTGGTTTGATGGCAAAACCTCAAAAAGGCGCAGGTGGTGGAGAGATTATCGAAAATCCTATTATCTCTAATTTTAAAGAAGGATTATCCATTCTTGAATATTTTATTTCCACTCACGGTGCTCGTAAAGGTTTGGCCGATACAGCATTAAAAACAGCTGATGCCGGTTACTTAACCAGACGTTTGGTTGACGTTGCCCAAGATGTAATTATTACTGTGGAAGATTGTGGCACTTTACGCGGATTGGTTGCTACAGCCTTGAAGAAAAATGACGAAGTTGTAGAATCATTATTTGATAGAATTTTGGGTAGAACCACTGTGCATAACATATATAATCCTTTAACCGGGGTGCTTATTGTAGAGGCTGGGGAAGAGTTAACAGAAAATTATGCAAAACAAATTGCCGATTCTCCAATTGAATCTGTCGAAATTCGTTCGGTTTTAACTTGCGAAAGTAAAAATGGAGTTTGTGGGAAATGCTATGGACGTAACCTTGCCACAGGTCGTATGGTTCAAAGAGGGGAAGCTGTAGGTGTTATTGCGGCGCAATCTATTGGGGAACCGGGGACACAGCTTACATTGCGTACCTTCCACGTGGGAGGTATTGCATCTAACGTTGCAGCAGCATCTAAATTAGAAGCTAAGCATGATGGTATCATTGAAATTGATGAGTTAAAAACCGTTAAGCGTAAAAACCCTGACGGTAAATCTGTAAATGTTGTGATTGGACGTTCTGCTGAAATGCGTATCATTGACGCCAACACTAAAATTGTTCTTACAACAGGTAATATTCCTTATGGTTCACAAGTTTATGTTAGTTCACAATCTAAAGTTAAGAAAGGTGATTTAATTTGTGACTGGGATCAATACAACGCTGTTATCGTTTCTGAATTTGCGGGTAAAATTGAATTTGATAATGTGGAAGAAGGAGTTACCTACCGCGAGGAATCGGACGAACAAACCGGATTTAAAGAAAAAGTGATTGTTGAAAGCCGTGACAAGAGCAAAAATCCTTCGATTAAAATTGTTATCAATAAAGATGTGTTACGCACCTACAGCATTCCTGTTGGGGCTCACGTAATTGTTAATGATAATGCAAAAATTGAAGCGGCACAGATTCTTGTAAAAATCCCACGTTCATCTGGTAAAACAGGTGATATCACAGGTGGTTTGCCCCGTGTAACCGAATTGTTCGAAGCACGTAACCCAAGTAATCCAGCTGTGGTTTCTGAAATTGATGGTATTGTATCGTTTGGTAAAATTAAACGCGGTAACCGTGAGGTGCATGTTGAATCAAGAACCGGCGAAAAGAAAACTTACTTAGTGCAGCTTTCAAAACATACGTTGGTTCAGGAAAATGATTTTATCAAAGCAGGTGAACCATTATGCGATGGTGCAATTACCCCGAGTGATATTCTTGCAATCAAAGGACCAACTGCGGTGCAGGAATATTTAGTAAATGAGGTGCAAGAGGTATATCGTTTGCAAGGTGTGAAAATCAATGATAAACATTTTGAAGTAATTGTTCGTCAGATGATGCGTAAAGTGGATATTAGCGAAGCTGGTGACACAATTTTCCTTGAGAAACAATTGGTAAACAAATCAACGTTCATGGAAGAAAATGATAACTTGTATGCCAAGGTAGTAATCATTGATGCTGGAGAATCAACTCTGTTCAAATCTGGTCAGATTATTAGTGCACGTAAATTGAGGGATGAAAATTCATCATTGAAGCGCAGAGATATGAAAACTATTGAAGCTCGCGAAGCAATACCGGCAACGTCAAGTCAAGTATTACAAGGTATCACACGTGCATCACTACAAACCAACAGCTTTATGAGTGCCGCATCGTTTCAGGAAACTACAAAAGTATTGAACGAAGCTGCTATAAACGGTAAAGTTGATGGACTGTTAGGGTTGAAAGAAAATGTAATCGTTGGACATTTAATTCCTGCCGGTACCGGCTTAAGAGTGTATGACAAAATGATAGTAGGTTCTCAGGAAGAATACGATCGTTTATTGGCTTCTAAAAAAGAAGCAATGGAAGCAGAAGCATAAAAAATAATTAATTTTGATGTGCTGATGTGCTGATGATATTAAATTAGCCCATCAGCACATCAACAAATTAGTACATTACAAAAATGGAAGAGCAAAACAATAACCAGTTAAATATTGAACTTAGCGAAGAAATTGCGGAAGGTATTTATTCAAACCTTGCAATTATTACTCATTCGAACTCTGAATTTGTAATTGATTTTGTTAAAATGATGCCGGGTGTTCCAAAAGCAAAAGTGAAATCACGTATTGTTCTTACCCCGCAGCATGCAAAACGTTTGATGAAAGCCCTAAAAGACAACTTATCCAAATTTGAACAAGTGCATGGCGCTATTAAGGATACTGACATGCCTAATGGATTTCCTATTAATTTTGGCGGACCAACTGCACAAGCTTAATATAGATAGGAGATGTTGGATGTTAGATGTTGGATTGGATATGAGAATTCTCCATAATCAAATCTATTAGAAGAATCTGACTGACTTATAATCCTGCTTTTTGTTATTAAAGCCTCTTAATCTTGCCTGTAGCATTATTTCATGCGAACCACTGCTATATGATTTTATAGGTTTAGCATTATAATCATAGGAATATCCAATGAATAGTGCATCAGTTATACTCACTCCAACCAATCCCACAATAGACTCTTTATATCGGTAAGTTATTCCCAGACTTATTTTTTCTTTGTAAACAGCCGTAGCATTTAATTCATATTGAGCAATATATCCACTGCTTTTTACAAGTAAAGCAGGAATTACAGAGAAATTTGTATCAAGCTTTATTTTATATTTTGCATAAAGAAAATAATGTCTTGGATTATCAAATACTGTAGCTTTTTTTAAGGACTGACTAATATGTGTGGAAGAAGCGCCGACTGTAATTTTAGATGTTTTAAACTCTATCCCACCACCGAAATCCGGTGAAAAAACATTGGTGCCGGTTATTACCGCATGTGGATCACTTTCTTGCTCATAAACCAACTTACTTCCATCTAGTTTTTTATTTACAAAACCAGCTGAAAGTCCGGCAGAAAGTGATGCTGTTTCAGAAATACGCACATGGTAAGCATAATTCAGTTTTAGATTTAATGTATTTTCAAAACCAACACGGTCGTTTATAGCGGTTAAACCTATGCCACCTTTAATTTTATTGACAAAAGCATGTACATTTAAAAATTGTGTGGAAGGAGGATTGTTAACACCCATCCATTGTTGCCTCGCTACAAGAGATGCAATTATTTTATCTGAATTCCCTGTTGCCGCAGGATTAAACATGTTTTCATTATACATGAAATGACTGAACTGTAAATCGTTTTGTGCCATAGCAAAGCATGGTAAAAACAAAAATAGAATAGCGTGAATTTTTTTCATTTGATTTACTTTTTAATTACTTTAAATGTTGTTCTTCTATTTATCTGGTGCTCCTCTTCGGTTTGTGCATTTTTCTTAATTGGCATTGATTCACCATATCCCATTGCCGATAACCGTGCTTTCTCCACACCTTTTGAAATGAGGTAATCAACAACATTCTGCGCCCGTTTTTCTGAAAGTTTCATATTGTAAGCAACTTCTCCTATTTCGTCGGTATGTGAATTTATCTGGACTTTTATACCGGGTGTTTCTTTTATTATCCTTGCCATCCTGTTCAGTTCTTTTTTTGATTCTGGTTTTATTTCTGCCTGATTGGAAGCATAATAAATGTTTGGAATATTTATTTCCTTATAAGTGATTTTCTGCAATTTAAAATCAAGGTCTGTTCCTGTTTTTTTTGAGAATTCTGCGCTCACTTTTAATCCCGAAGTTGTAATGTCTCTGGAGTCACTAAAAAAACCTTCTTTTACAGCTGTAATGACATAATCCTGCCCGGGTTTAAGATCCAGAAAAGTAAATTCTCCATCCGAATCAGTAGTGGTAGAATCAATACTTCCATCGCTGCCTTTAAAATAGATCTTAACTTTATTCAGCCCTTTGCTGTTTACAGATTCAACAATTGTTCCAACAGCACTCAAAACGAGAGGGGTTCTTTTAAATGAATATATATCATCTTCACCTTTACCACCAGGACGGTTTGAGCAAAAATAACCTTCTAAAGAGGTAGTTCCGGTATAAATAAGTCCAAAATCATCAGCACAGGAATTTATAGGTGCAAGCATATTTTCCGGTTTCCCGTACCCATTGCTCTTAATTTTGGAATAAAAAATATCAAGCCCTCCAAATCCGATAAGCCCATCGGAAGAAAAATAGAGCATTGAATCACCTGCAACGTATGGAAACATTTCATTGCCTGCAGTATTTACTGGTGCACCAAGGTTTTTCGGCTGCCCCCAAACCCCCTCTTTTCTTTTTATTACCCATATATCTTTTCCGCCCATTCCACCGGTCATATTAGAAACAAAATAGAGTGTATTACCATCAGATGAAAGGGCAGGATGCCCGGTGCTGAAAATCTCATCTGAAAAATCAAAAGGTTTGGATTCTGCCCAAACATTTTCTTTTTCGTTCCAAACGGAAGAAAAAATATTACAGTTCTCTTTCTTATTTTTTTCTCCGTTGCATTTCATATAATAACCGATATTATTTTTTTTATCGTATACAAAAGCGCCTTCATTATATTTTGTATTTATTCCACCTTTTAATTTTACAGGTTTGGTCCATTTGCCTTTGACCGGATCCAATGTAGTTTCATAAATATCAGAAAAGCCCTGTCCGGTAAAATTATCAAACTTGCTTCCTTTTTCCTCTACTCTTGATGATGAAAAGATTAACTTTTTTTTAACCATTGTAAGACCAAAATCACTGAAATCGGAATTTATTTCTGCTTCATTTTTAATATCAAAAGCGATTTCAGATTTTTTGCCGGATAGTGCAAAATCACAACAGGCTATTTTGCGTTTTATCGTTTTATCACCCGATTGCTCCATGTATTTTGCATAAGCTGATTTGGCGGCTCCATATTCGCATGAGGCAACAAGTATATCGCCATACAATAATAAAGCGGGAGAGGCTGAATAACCATTTTCGACTGCTTTTTCTATCCATATTCTTGCATCTTTATAATTATTTATTGCCGCATAACAGGAAGCGATTTTGTAGTATACCGGATTTTCTGCACCAGCACTAACTTCTTTTTTCAAAACTTTTTGATACAACTCAATAGCTGTGAAATACTCTTTATGAAACACAGCTGTATCAGCTTTCTGTGAAAGCGATTGTGCTTCAATAGAAGTAGATATCAATAAAACAAGGGAAAAAGAAAAAAATAATCGGAACTTCATCATTGTATAATCATTATCAAATTAAATCATTATCAAATTACCAAATTTATTAGTCGATCTATTCATCAATCAATGTTAAAGGACCAGTTTTGGTAATCGGTGTTTTATCCGGACCAGTAATTTTTAATATATAATAATAGGTACCCGGGTTTACTTTATTACCTTTGAAAGTCCCGTCCCAGCCCTGAGTCCCGTTAAATAACTCCTGGCCCCACCGGTTCATCACAGTTAAATCCAGCCCTTTCAAAAACACATCATTAAATCCGTCTCCGTTGGGAGTAAAAGCATTCGCAATCTGAATTTCATTAACTACCAGTGAATCTGAAACAATACCAACGCATTGCATATCACTCACGCAACTGACACTTACAACATCTCCATCCTGAAAAGCATAGGAGCTATATGTATTTAATGCACCGGATTGCACCAATTGATTATTAATAAAAAAGTTGTACGTCTGATAATTACCAGGGTTTGCGGTAATAATCATTTCCTGTCCGACATAAACTGTATTGTAATCCATATTGGACTGCAAACTTGCAACTGGTAACTGTTCTATTGTAACAGTAACCGGAATTCTGCCACCGGTATTGGTACAGCCATGAATGCTGATAGCCTCCACCCAATATGTGGAATCTGTATAAAGAGTGCCTGTAAAAATAGTATCGTTATTTGAAACAAAGTTCCCTCCAGTTGGGCTGTCCCACCAATATATATTAGCTTCTGACAGGCTATCTAATTGAATAAAAAGTTCGGTAGAGGATCCAGAGCAAAGGGTAACTCCCCCTTCAATATATACATTATTTAAAACAGGAGCCGGGTAAACGGTAATGGTAATAGAGTCCCTGACAGCACCGCTTTTACATCCATGTTCGTTAACTACCTCCAGGTAATAAGTTGTGGTTACCAGAGGTTTTACCAGTAGTGGTGAAGGTCCGATAATGCTGTCACCGGCTATGGAATCATAAAAATTATAACTTACTGTGCCTCCAACAGAGCCATTTGCAGTAATTGTAACAGAATCTCCTTCACAAATTGCATAAGCAGTTGCTGTAAGTACTGCGGGAGTCGGTGTTGGCATGATATTTACCGTATGTAAGGTTAATGAGGAGCTGCAGGGATTGGCATTAATGGTTAAAGTAATATTTTTAAATCCCGGCGTGTTCCAGTAAACTACCTGATCGGATGAGCCGGAACCGCTTACAAGAATCCCTCCGTCAAAATCCCAATAATAAGTGGCGGTAGAACTTATGGTGCCTGTAAAAGTAATCAGTGTGTTTTCTCCCCGGCAAATGCTATCCGGTAAGGTGAAATCGGAGACAAAAGCTGAGGTAAGTCCAACCGAAACAGGAATACGAGTGGAGCTACACATAGTAAGCGAATCATAATATTCAAGATAATAGGTGGTATTGGTAAATAAATTTGGAGTAACAAACATTGAATTGTCGGTTAGCAATAAGGTGCCTCCTGTAGGACTGTCATACCAGTTGAAATGAGTATTTCCATCAGGGAAATTTGCAAAAAGGGTTGCTGATGTTCCGTCGCAGATTATTGTGCCTGTGGAAACAGGAAGGGGTGAAGCTATAATAAAACCGAAAGGATTCAGGACATCCGGTATCGTAGATGTGATGGTGCCGTTATTTCCTCCTGTTGGCGCTGTTGTTGTTGTTAAAACATAATTAAAATTGATTGGAGGGTTTGTTTGTCCACGAATTATTGAAAGTATGCACTCCTGGACAGGTGAAGGGAAATCAAGTCCCATATTATAATTCATAGTAATGCTGCCTGTTGGAGTGAGAGTGTCAGTGGTAATGGATACATACCAGTCAGTCGAATTCAGAGCTGCCGGAATAACAGTATCTGCAACCATATTAACCCAGACAGCTCCTCCTGAAGTAATTTGATTATAAGTAACAGGGCGGTATTTTGTCGGAGATGAATTTAATACACCAATAGGAAAATCGTAATTAGCTGCTCCTGCAATAACTTTCCGTTTTAAATTTCCCACCACAAAATTGCTGCTGGTTCCACCCGTTAAGGATGTAGTTGAATTGGTATTAGAAATATAAATCTGATATAAAGTAGTAATAACGGTATAGGTATATAAGATACCGGAGGTAAGACTAAAGTTGTTTGTAACTTTTATATCAGATCCCTGATAGGTATCTCCTGATGATTTATTTATCTCAAATTTATATAGATTACTGCCACCTGTTATTATATTTTGATTTGCCACGCCATCTAAAATAACCTTGCCGGTACCAGCAGTAAATGTGCTAGCATTGTTGAAATCACCACCCACATTCAGGTCGAGGGCTCCCGCGGTCCATGTTCCTTGTAAAATAGTGAAATCATGCTGAACGATAATGTTACTCTGAGGTGCTACAATTACGTTTTTATTTATTTTCAGATTATAAAACGGACCGTTTCCCGGAATAATATTCTGAGTCGCATAAGAAGAGGCGTATTGAACATTTACGGTTCCTGTTCCCGGAACAAAAGTGCCCAGGTTATTCCAATGCCCGGTAAAATACATATCAAACGAGCCTCCTGAAATACCGGTGGCACCATTAAGTGTGGCACCGGCAAGTATATCCACATTGTGAAGGATTAAACTGGTAACGCCCGACACTATTGTATTTCCTGCAAAAGTAACCTTAACATTCGGGAAGCTTGTGCTGTTTCTGTTGAAGACGCCATTCTGTTCAAAATTTCCATAAATAGTAGTATTCGTATTATTAGCCGTAACTCCCATCCCGGCATTTCCATTGACATTGTTGTTTATAATGTTTTGAAACTTTATCGCCGTTGAGCCATTGATTGATTGAGAAGCATTACCACTAAAAACAACAGTACTCGTTCCCCTGTTAAATGTGCCGTTTATTAACCAATCGTCATACAAAGAAATAGTAGAGCTCGAAGCATTCAGCGTGCCACCAGAATTCACGGTAATCGAACCAATGCTAATATTGCCATTAATAGTGAAATTAGCACCACTCACAATTACGGCAACATCATTTTGTCCAGGAATTACTCCACCCACCCATGAGGAAGCTAATAACCAATTGGCTGTTATTGCCTTACTGTTTATAGTTGCGGCATCCAGAGAATTTAAAAAAAGTGTAAGGACAGCAGAAGTAATAACCCCGCATGTGCGCAACAGGCAGTGTGATAATGGTTTTTTAAGCATAATATAGTTATTAAAATAAATACAAAAAAAAGAAAGTTGTATCTGTTATTTAAATTCGATTTTGAAAAAAGCCGACGTTTTTTCAGTTTTAAAAACTACTAAATAAATTCCTTTGCTAAGTCCCAGACTGGTACCGTCAATTTTAATTTTATAATCTCCAATGCCTTGATTTTCGTTTTTTAGCTCAACCAGTTCCTTACCAAGCAAATCAAATAAGCCCAATGATACTTTTTCTGGTTTTAGTAATGTATAATCTAATGTGGTGGTATTGTCAAAAGGAGAAGGGTATAGATTTAAAGAAATAACAGGATTCTGTTCGGCAACATCGGTTGTATTTGTCACAAACTTTTGACCATTAGAACTTATGATGGAAGACAATAGTCCTGCACCATTTTCCGACCATACGTTAAAATAATAAATCTGATTTACTATTAATGTCAATGGGCTATTGACTGCTATTAACTGGATAAAATTATCGGTAGATCCAACTATATCATCACTTCCAGGGCTGGTGCCTATTGAATAATGATATTTTACAACAGCTGAATTAGGATCAGAGGAAGGTGACCAATTCGCGGTAAGTCCCGTACTGTCCGCGGTGGTGCTAATATCAGCCCCCGCTCCGTCATTTACAAAAGCTATTGCGGATGGTGGAGTCCAATCCACATCAACCTTAGCAGTAACAATAGGAGACAAATTGCCTTCGCCATCTGAAACAATGGATTCTATTTTCCCGGAAGACAGAGTAGGTCCGGCATTTTCATAACGTATTGCATTGGTATTTCCGGCTCCCACATCCACTGTTACCGATGGATACCGTGAACGGTATGCTTTAAAATAATTAATTGTCATGCTTGCATTACCTGTTCTGAAAGAAACGTAATTACCTGTAGCAATGGGGGCGGCATCCATCCAGCTTTCTGCAAGCGTGTTATTGATGTATATGTCCATTTTCCCGCTTATGCGGTCATACACTAATTTAAAATCATAGAAAATACCGGCAATAAAAGTATAATTTTTGCTCTTTACTAAAACAGGAACATCATTGGTTACCTTGTAGAACTGTAATTTATTATTATCTGTACCGAACATTACAAAATAAGAATTTCCTCTATTGGGCAATGATGCACTATCACTAAAAAAGTGAAATCCCCCCAACCTGTTTGTACCACTACCATCTATTTTTGCATTCCAATGGTAGAGGTATCTGTTGGAAAGGTTTTGTGTTAAAGTAGCTGAAAGGTTGGAGTTGTTTTCTGCTTCGTCACTTTGCACCAGAAATCCTGCGTTATTTGCCCATGAACCGGTATAACTGGTCCAATCGGAATTAAGAGTATTATCAAAATTATCATTAGCAAAGCCAAGCAGACCATTGGCTCTCCATTCAGTTCCATTATTATCAAGCACTCTGTAAAAGCGTTTGCCGATTCCTGATCCTAAACTATCATCTGCATCCGTAAAGTTTACAGTGAAACTGGTATCATACCAAATGGCAACCGGGACAATAGCAATTGCAGTTGCAGGAGCAATAACATCACAAAAAGGAACTGTAAAGGCCGGTCCATAAGTGTAAACGCTACCTGACATAATTCTCCAATAATAAGTAGCATTTGCCTGAAAGGCTAGTGCAGGCGTAAAACCAGTTGGTCCTGAAAGTAGCGTTATATTGGATGCGGATTTGGAATAAAAACTATTAAAGGCAGAATCGAGGGAAACTTGTAAAGTCCAGTTATTACTGGAGTTGAGCCAACTAAAGCTGACTGAGGCATCAGGACAAGAACCAACTGATGCGCTGAGATTAGAAGGGCAATCAATTATGGTTACTCCTATGGAAGCACAGTTTGACCAGCATGCTGAACTGTTAAGCGAGCGTAAGTAATAGATGCCTGATGTATTGGCAATATAAGTACTTGCTGTGTCGGTTGCATTTATTCCGCAGCTTGAACCTTGCCAGTAATAAACTTCCCCGGTGGGGGCATTTGCCATAGTAAGTGTAACGGGTCCGCAATTATTGCTGCTTGCTGAAGGAACTGGCGGTGTTGGAGGGCTTGGGGATACTGCTACAGCAACAGAAGAACAAATATTTGACCAACAACCTCCGCTATTTGCTCTGGCTCTAAGCTTATAGTTTCCTGTAGTGGGTGCTGTATATGTAAGGGCGGGATTTGCCGCACTAGTCCCACAGCTGGTACCCTGCCAGTAATAAGTATATCCGGAAGGAGGAGTTCCTCTTGTTAATGTTTGAGCTCCACATGTATTTGTTGTGGTTGTTGGTGCCGGAGGATTAGTTGGGATTTGATTAATAGTTACTGATTTAGAACTGCAGGTTGACCATGTGCCATTTGAATATTTTGCTCTTAAATAATAAGTTCCGGTAGAGCTGACATTGTAATTCAATGAAGAATTAGCTATGCTTGTTCCGCAGCTTGTTCCCTGCCAGTAATAGGTACTGCCTGAAGGAGGATTAGCACGGGTTAGCGTTTTATCTCCACAAGTATTGCTGGATGTTACTGTTGGATTAGGAGGAGGAACAGCATTCACAACATTATTATAATATCTGGGGCTATAGGAAGAAACCTGGCTGGGAGTATAGGAAAGATAAACATTTTTCCAATAACTGCCGCATGATTCCTGGCAGGAAATAGTACCACTATTATATGATCTTACCAATCTGACATGAGAACCGGCATCATTTAAACAATCACCGGGTAAAAGTTGCGAATAATTGCTGTATGCTGTTGAAATGCTAGGTATACAGCTTGTAGAGCAATGATAGCTCAAGCCCCATGCGCGGGAAACAAACCCTGAGCAATCACATCCTGCACCACATGATGTACTTCCCAATCCAGAACACCCCCCCTGTGAACCGCAACAACTACATGCATCACCGGCAGACTTTCCGCTGCTCATTCCTGCGATATATGAATTTATTGAAGAGAAACCTCCCCAACAATAAGGCATACCGGTATTATGGTTGCCAACAGTTACCCAGTTAGGGGAATAAACTGCACGCCCGCAATTAGCACCGTTCCAAATATTAGCACTTGTAGTAGTCCAGGCAAAGTTGACAAATGGTAAAGCGTTACTCATTATCTGGGTTCTGGTGATCTGTCCAAAACCAGAAAAGGAAAATAGTACGATCAGCAACATAATTAATTCCACAGGTTTGAAGTACAATAGCCTATTAAACGGGCTGCACAATATACTCCGGTTAAGAAAAGCGTTGTTTGGTATGTAAACTTTTTTCATTGATTTTTAATTTAAAAGTTTAAATGTGTTTAGTCATACTAATCTACTTTAAGTAAGTGATCATTGAAATGATATTTTGTCTCCATTATTGAAGCGGGATATCCTTTCTCCGTCATTGAATTATTTTCCTCAAGAGAAAAAACATATATACCCTGAGGTGATGTCAGCATATTTAAAAGAGTGCCATTTGCCGACACATAAAAATCCATGAAAGAAAGTACATAATAACAATCAGGTACTTTGATGCTTGCAACAATATTTCCCAGCCCATTTTTATCAAGTTCAATAGCAACAATTCTTCTTTCCACGATAATAGGATTTTCAGAGATAAACATTTGAACATCCAGTATAAGACGATTTTCAGTTGAGCCTATAACAAATGCTCCTGCCACTTTTATGTCAGTGGAATATTCCTTTTCAGAAGTTTTGCCGTTTACCGTTTTTATTTTCAGGGAATAAGTTTTATTACCGGTAAGATTTGAAACTACAAAAAGGCCGGAAGAAGTGATCCAGCCATCATATTCTTCAGGTGTCACGGATTTTCCATTTGACTCAATCATTATACTATTTCCTGTAGGGAGTAATAAATAAGTTGAATTATTAAATCTCGTTAATCTTACAACAGCAATATAGGAATCAGGAAATGAAAACTTATTGATGTTTTTTCCTGTTTCATCGTAAACCACGACATCATATTCATCAAGAACATAGAACAAGCCTTTATCATATACAAAATTTCTTGGAACAAATGAAATTGGGAAATTTTTTATTGCCTTTCCGCTGGACTTATCAGTAATAATAATTTCACTGCTTGCATTTGATAAATATGCAACTCTGTTTATATCCATAACTGCAAAAGAAGTTGCTCCAAGATTGAAGCCCGGCACTTCAGTATAAGGGATGCCATCCGGTGTTCCCCAGTTTGTTTTAGAAATTTCTTTAACGCTCCATCCGGATAAAGCATTTTTATTCTGTGATTTGAGTGTTCCAAAATCACCCGTAATCATAGCTAGTACAAACAATATGGTGTAAACATTTTTTTGTTTCATCTGCATGGTGTTTTTATTCATTAATTGAAATAAATTTTATTTTTATAAATGCTCAGGAATTTTTTCTGTTGAATAGAAATCTATCCCTTCATGATAAATATGCGTACAACCTCATTTTAAAATCACTTTAATAAAAGCAGTCCCGCATTTACTGCGGGATTCAGTTTTAAAAATAAGTAAATAAATTCCTTTGGAAAGTTTAAGACTGGAATTATCGATACTGATTTTATGATTGCCTGTTCCTTCAGTTTCATTTTTTAATGACACTAATTCCTTACCTAACACATCATACAACCCAACTTCAACTTTTTCTGATTGGAGCAAAGTATAATCCAGCGTGGCAGTATTATTAAAAGGGTTGGGATAAAGATTTAATCCGACAAAAGAATTTTCTTCCTCAACAGAGGTCGTGTTAAGCACCACCATTTGCCCATCTGAGCTGGTGATGGAAGACAAAACACCCGCACCGTTTTCGGAGCGGACATTAAAATAATAAAGTTGATTAATTACAAGAGGAAGAGGATTATTGGTCACCACCATCTGCATAAAGTTATCGGTAGAAGCAACTATATCATTAGTTCCCGGGTTGGTACCAATAGAATAAAAATATTTTATTATTCCTGAATTAGGATCATAGGAAGGTGACCAGTTGGCGGTAAGCCCGGTACTGTCGTAAGTAGTGCTTATATCGGCACCGGCTCCGTCGTTTACAAAAGTTACATTAGTTGGGGGAGTCCAGTCCACATTTACCGGAATAGAAACCAGAGGAGAAAGATTACCGGCAGAATCCGTAACTATAGACTCTATTTTGCCTGCTGCCAAATCGGGGCCTGAATTTTCAAAACGTATGTCATTTGTATTTCCCGCACCAACATTTACTGTAACAGATGGATATCTTGAGCGGAATGCTTTAAAATAATTGATGGTCATGTTAGAAGTAGCGGTTCTGAACGAAACAAAATTACCTGTTGCGATAGGAGTGGCATCAATCCAGCTTTCTGCAAGAGTGTTGTCAATGTAGATATCCATTTTTCCGCTAATGCGATCATACACTAATTTAAAATCATAAAACTGTCCGGCGGAAAAATTATAATTACGGGTTTTGACTAAAACGGCTGTATCATTCGTAACCTTATAAAACTGCAGTTTATTGTCATCCATTCTGAACCATACAAAATAGGAGTTTCCCCTATTTGGTAATGATGCGCTATCACTAAAAAAATGAAAGCCGCCTCTTCTGTTGGGGCCGGTCCCATCAATTTTTGCGTTCCAGTGATATAAGTATCTGTTGGAAAGGTTTTGAGTTAGAAGTGCAGAAATATTTGAATTAGTTTCTGTTTCATCACTTTGTCCCAGAAAGCCTGAAGCATTTGCCCATGTGCCGGTATAGGCCGTCCAGTCAGCATTAATAATAGTATTATCGAAGTTATCATTGGCAAATCCTCTTAGCCCGTTAGCTCTCCATTCTGTACCATCAAAATCAAGTATCCTGTAAAACCGTTTACCAAGTCCTGAACCTGTAGAATCATCAGTATCGGTAAAACCGGAAGTAAAATTTGTACTTTGCCACCCGATTGGAGGAGTAATAACAGTAGCAGGGGCAATAACATCACAAAAAGGAACAGTAAAGCTGGTACCATAAGCGTAAATATTTCCTGTCAGGATTCTCCAATAATAAGTAGCATTGGCTTGAAAGTTAAATACCGGAGTAAAACCTGAGGACCCGGTAAGCAAGGTTACATTGGAAGCCGGTTTAGAATAAAAGCTGTTAAATGCAGAATCTAAGGATACTTGTAAAGTCCAGCTGGCATTGGAATTAATCCAGTTAAAGCTGACAATGGCATCAGGGCAGGAAGCAACAGATGTGCTCAGATTAGTAGGGCAATCAATTATGGTTATTCCTGCTGAAGAACAATTTGACCAGCAGCCGAGTGAGCTTAGGGAACTAATGTAATAGCTTCCTGATGAGCTGACGATAGTTGTATTTGATGAATCGGCGTTGCTTGTTCCGCAGGTTGTTCCTTGCCAATAATAGGTTTCTCCGGAAGGAGCATTGGCACTGGTAAGTGTAACAGATCCGCAACTATTGGTACTCACTGAAGGTACAGGTGGTGCGGCAGGTGCAGGTGTTACAGATACTGCAATAGAAGAACACGACGCAGACCAGCATCCTGCACCTGTTCTTGCTCTTAACTTATAAGTTCCTGTGGAAGGTGCTGAATAAGTGGATGCGGAATTAGCAATGCTTGTTCCGCAGCTTGTTCCCTGCCAGTAAAAAGTTACACCTGATGGCGGGGTACCTCTTGTTAATGTCTGGCTGCCACAAAGATTTGTAGTGGTAGTAGGTGCCGGAGGATTAGAAGGGTCGTTATTTATGGTCACCGCGGTGGAACTACAGGTTGACCAGTTACCGTTTGAATTTTTTGCTCTCAAATAATAGGTTCCCGAAGAAGTGACAGTATAGGTAGCTGCCGGATTTGCGACACTGGTGCCACAACTTGTGCCCTGCCAGTAATAAGTTACACCCGATGGAGGGCTCGCGCGGGTGAGTGTTTTGCTGCCGCAATTGTTGAAACTTACCGAAGGAGCAGGTGGAGGTGATGGATTATTGCAATTATTTATCAGGCAATAATAATAGGACCAGTTCCAGTGAATACCGGGATCAACGTGTGTCTGATTGGGGAACATCTGATGTCCTTTAATATGAACGCTCGCCGGCTTTACGCATCCTCCACTGCAGGAAGCCCCATTCCAGCATGTTGTAGGATTAATGCCGTAACCGCTGCTTACACAAATGTCTTTAACCAATGCTGCTGATGTGGTGTACATGGCAACAGTATACCAGGAGGAATTGTTGACGTATCCCTCGTGCTCTAAACCAATTGTATAAGGATTTTCAGAACCAACATGCCATGCTTTTTTGTTTTCGCGAACCATTTGTGTAATCTGTCCATCAGAAGACCTTAAACAATAATGAGCTGAAACCTGGGCATTGCAGTTCTTCATCCAGGATATTGAACCGGCATAGGAGCCTTGCATTGTATGAATGGTTACTGCTGAAATAGATGATCCGCCCCTGGAACTATAATTACAACTGGTCGGGTTCCAAATTGCAGGCCCATAATCAGTACTTTGAACTGTGGGAGGAGGGGGAGAATTGAGACTTTTCTGGTATTGATTCCCATTTTGATCAATAATTGATTCTTCAGAAATACTGACTTGAGGTGAACTCAATATTTTATAATTAACCTCCCCAAAAACGTTTACCAGATCAATATTATATACAGGTAATGAATATGCAATCTGATATTCTTTATTATTAAGAAATGCAAGAATAGAGTATAATTGAGAGTTAAGTGCAAAGTCATTTTGTAAATCACCGTCAGGAAGCTCACTTAAAGCAATAAGAATAGAAATTTGACTTTCAGGACTATTACCTACAGAAGTGGATTGTGAAAGCAGGTAAGCATAAGCTTTAGCATACGCCTGAATGTTAGTACCCGGATCATTAATGATATCAGCTACCTGAAAGCCGGAAAGTTGAGAAACCAGATTCAGGTTATTTCTGAAATAATTCTGCCCATCCAAAGTAAGTCCCATTACGCCATAAGCTTTGGGCAAGCCAACACAACTGCCATGCTCACCAATGCTATGAGTAATATTAGCAAAATGTGTATTGCAAAAAGAAACAGCTTCCAACATTCCCTGCGGTATTTCGGGATAGTCGGTATATGCCTGATTAAATTGTGTCTGGTAATTATTTACAGGAAGGGTATCTATTTGAGAAAAAGAAAAATGAAAAAGTCCCAAAGAAAATAAAAAGAGTAATTTTTTTTTCATGTTCTGGAATTTAAGAGTAGAATATAAATGAACTATACGTCAGAACGTAAATGTAAACTTATTTACAAAAGGAAACAAAACAAAAGGAATGAAAATACAATTTTTTATTATGAAAGAACTTCTATATCAATGGTTCGGTAGTTTTTTCATTTGGGACTAAAGCCCAATGTCATTTAGTTAAGGAATATTTTCTAAAAATGCCAGCCCAAGGTCTTCGACAAGCTCAGACTGACTGCGCGCTGGTCATATTGAGCTTGTCGAAATATATGCGATGAAAAGAACCGAAGTATTGCTATATAAATAGTGCCTGCAAGAAAACAGATTATTCATTTGTTCTCTGTGTACCTCTGTAAAAATTCTCCGAAATTGATTGGGCGAAAAATTCTTACAATGACCCTCCGTAATCAAAATTATTTAACTACAATTTTAATAAATGCGGAAGTTTTTTCAGTTTTAAAAACTACCAAATAAAGCCCTTTGGAAAGGTGGAGAGTTGCGCCATCAATACTGATTTTATAATTGCCGGCACCTTCACTTTCATTTTTCAATGATTTTATTTCCTTACCTAAGAGGTCATACAAGCCGACTTGAACTTTTTCCGGACATAGTAAGGTATACTCAAGGGTAGCAGTATTATTAAAAGGATTTGGATAAAGATTTAATCCAACAACAGTATTATCTTCTTCAACATTGGTAGTGTTTAGTACTACCATTTGTCCGTTTGAACTGGTGGTGGAGGAAAAAAGTCCTGCACCATTTTCAGCTTGTATATTATAATAATAGAGTTGATTTATTACCAGAGGAAGAGGAGTATTGGTCGCCACCATCTGCAAAAAGTTATCAGTAGGAGCAATTAAGTCAGTATCTCCCGGGCTTGTTCCAATTGAATAGTGATATTTTACTATTCCTGAATTAGGATCGGAGGAAGGTGACCAATTTGCCGTAAGTGCTGTACTGTCACAGGTTGTGCTAATATCAATGCCTGATCCATCATTTACAAAAGCAATTGCAGAAGGAGGAGTCCAGTCCACATCAACAGGAATAGAAACCAGAGGAGAGAGATTACCAGCAGAATCACTGACAATGGACTCTATTTTGCCGGCTGAAAAAGTAGGTCCCGAATTTTCAAAACGTATATCTTTTGTATTTCCTGCACCCACATTAACTATAACTGTTGCAGGTCTTGAACGAAAGGCTTTAAAATAATTGATAGTCATTTTTGCATTGGCTGTCCTGAAAGAAACAAACTTTCCGGTAGCAATAGGACTTGCGTCAATCCAGCATTCTACAAAAATGTTATTAATGTAAATATCCATTTTCCCTGAAATGCGGTCATACACTAATTTGAAATCGTAAAACACTCCGGCAGTAAAATTATAATTTCGACTTTTTACCAGGGAAAAGGTGTCGTTGCTGACTTTATAAAACTGCAGTTTATTGTTATCCATTCCGAACCATACTAAATAAGAGTTCCCTCTATTCGGCAAGGAGGCACTATCACTAAAAAAGTGGAAACCACCGCTTCTACTGCTTCCGCTTCCATCTATTTTTGCATTCCAATGATAAAGGTATCTGTTAGAAAGGTTTTGAGTTAAAGGTGCAGAAATATTGGAATTATTTTCTGTTGAATCACTTTGTACCAGAAATCCTGCCGTATTCCCCCATGTACCGGTATGGCTTGTCCAGTAGGCACTAAGCGTGTTGTTGTCAAAATTATCATTTGCAAAACCACGCAAGCTATTGGCTCCCCATTCGGTTCCATTATAATCGATTATCCTGTAAAAACGTTTACCAATACCCGATCCTAAAGTATCGTCGGCATCAGTAAAGTTTGCACTGAAATTGTTGTTTTGCCAACCGGCAATTGGAGTAATAGCAGTAGTAGGAACAATAACATCACAAAAAGGAACTGTAAAGCTGGGTCCATATGTGTATGCGTTTCCTGTTAAAATTCTCCAATAATAAGTAGCATTGGCTTGAAAGGTAAGTGCAGGTGTAAAACCAGAAGGTCCGGTAATTAGCGTAACATTAGAAGCAGGTTTGGAACAATAGCTATTAAATGCGGAATCTAAGGATACTTGTAAAGTCCAGTTGCTATTAGAGTTGAGCCAACTAAAGCTGACAGTAGCATCCGGACAAGAACCAACTGATGTGCTTAGATTAACAGGACAATTCGTAATTGTTACCCCAACCGAGACACAATTGGACCAGCAAGCCTGAGTGCTAAGTGAGCGGAGATAATAGACACCTGAAGTACCGACAATAAAAGTACTTGCTGTGTCCGTTGTATTTATTCCGCAGCTTGTACCTTGCCAGTAATAAACTTCCCCTGAAGGTGCATTAGCCATAGTCAGTATTATTGGACCGCAACTATTGCTGCTGGCAGAAGGGACAGGCGGTGTTGCAGGAGTTGGGGCTACAGATACGACAACAGAAGAACAGGCAGTTGACCAGCAACCTCCCGCATTTTGTCTGGCTCTTAACTTATAAGTTCCTGTGGCAGGTGCTGAATAAGTAGTTAATGAATTAGCGGAACTTGTTCCACAAGTTGTACCTTGCCAGAAATAGGTTTCTCCGGAAGGAGGAGTTCCCCTTGTTAATGTTTGAGCACCACATTGATTTGTAGTAGTGGCAGGTGCAGGAGGATTTACAGGGATTTGATTTACAGTTACCGTTTTCGAACTACAGTTTGACCATGTTCCATTCGCATCTTTTGCTCTTATATAATAGGTTCCGGAAGAGCTAACGGTATAGTTTAAGGCAGAATTGGCAATGCTTGTCCCGCAACTTGTACCCTGCCAGTAATAAGTGATCCCTGAAGGTGGATTACCGCGGGTAAGAGTTTTATCACCACAGGTATTGCTGGAAGTAACTGTTGGAACAGGTGGAGAAGAGGGAGCTCCACCGCAAAGTGAATAACCAATGGTAGCAAAATAATAATGATTAAGCATCCATGAAAAATTTTTTCCATTTTGTGCCCAAAATTGCGTACCCCATTGACACATGCCTCTTCCATGCCCGGCAGGAGTTTTGCCGCAACAAACATTATCAGAATAACAACTGTATGCTCCGCTCCCACCTGCAAAACAATTGGAGCAATTATAGGAAGTGCCACCTTTGTTGTTTTGTGCAGAATACTCTGAACGTGCCGGATTTACATTGTTTGCAGTTAAAATCTGGTTTGCTGTGGTTTGTGCTGCACTTTGTGAATTGGAATAAATTGCTGAACCCCATACCTGGTTACAGGTTGAAGAAGCGATATCAAAATTGGAAGTTACCGGATGATTTACATAATAACCGCCATAAGTTCTATATGGAAGCGAACCGGCAGCTAAGGAATTAAATTGCCAGCTGGATATCCATTCATTATCAAGTCCGCTTTCAGAATAATGTTGTAAACTCATTATACTAACATTGCTGCAGTTTGTGCAAGAACAGTTTACTCCTACACGAATGGTTGGGGGCACTATGCAGGAAGCCACCGTTGGGGGTGGAGGGCTGAATGATTTGGTATTAAATAAATTATCCTGAAGAGCCGATTTCTCATACAACTCTACATCCTTTTCTGTACCATCTAAAACATGCTGAATGTATTTTTCTGCATCAGTTCCTGAACCTTTTTTAAGAGCTATTTTTAATTTTATTTTATCAGGAATCATAAGTAGATTTTCAACAGTATGGGTAGTATAACCTGACATACTGAATGAGAAATTACTTCGTATGGCTTTATCCTCCGGCTTTTCTATGACTGAAAATAACGACGGAGATACAGAAAAAAAACCTTCTTTATTTGTTTTTGTATGAAGTCCTTCATTTGTCAATGTTACATCTACCTCCCCAAGAGGTTTCCCAGTTTCAAAATCTATTACATACCCTTCTACTATTGGTGATATATAATTCATGTATTCAACAGAGGCTTTCATCTGTTTTTCCATGATAGCTTCTATATTTATTGTTTTACCTTGTTCAATAAAAAAGTAGGTACTAATGGAATTGTAGCCAACCGCAGAAATAGTAATATCGTATTTGCCATCAGATCCATAAAACACCAAATGTCCACCCTCGTTGGTTTGTATTGGCAAAGCTTCTTTTTCATTAGTGAATAAAATTTCCGCTTTAGTTCCATAACCAGTTTCGGCATCGGTTACAAAAAAAGCGAGCGTGCCCGTATTTATTGAATTTATTGGAGATGCGACAGGATCTGTAGTAACAACAAATATATTCTGTTGTGAAAAAGAAAAATGAAAAAGTCCCAAAGAAAATAAAAAAAGTAGATTTTTTTTCATGATCTGGAATTTAAGAGTAGAATAAAGATAAACTATACGTTGGGAAGTAAATGTAACCCTATTTACAAAGAAAGCAAAAATAAAGGAAGGGAAAACAATTATTTATTAGCATTTCTCCTATTTTTTCTGTTCCCTTCATTTTAAATATTAGAGTTTATATTAGTTAAAAAACAATTCTATTTTTTTTAACCTCTCCCCGTCCCTCTCCTTGAAAAAGGAGAGGGAGAGTTTGTAATCAGCCTTAACTTATATAAACTCTATTATACTAATCAATTTTATTAAAGTTTTTTTCTTGTATCTTTTTGGGAGAACCGCATTATAAAGTTAAATTCGTTTCAAATTAAAAATATTTTATGAGTAAGTACATTGTTTTAGTAATAAGCATTTTTGTTTTCAGTATCAATGTATTTTCTCAAAAGATGAATATTGGAGGAAACGTTCAAGATACGATTGCAAAAAATCCTTTGCAATATGCCGTTGTTATGGCGGTTAGAATTAAAGACTCTATTTTAATTGCCCATACACGTACGAATGCAAAAGGGGTTTTCGCTTTAAAAAATATGCCGATTGATACTGTTCAGGTAATTATTTCTCATCCCAAATTTGGCGACCAGTCATTTTATGTTTTTGGAAGTTCTTCAAACTATTCTTTTGATTTTGGCAAAATAATACTTCCTCCCAAAAGTCACACCTTGAACGAAATTGTAATCTATGCTTATAAAGACCCCGTTTATTACAAAGGCGATACATTAATATATACTGCCGATTCATTTAAAGTGAAACCCAATGCCACCGTTGAAGATTTACTAAAAAAGCTGCCGGGAATTAAAGTAGATGCTCAGGGAAAAATAACTTCTCAGGGAAAAAGCGTGGATCAGGTACTGGTGGATGGGGATGAATTTTTTGGCACTGACCCAACAATGGCAACTCAAAACCTGAATGCAAAAGCTGTTGAATCAGTTCAGGTATACGAAAAGAAAAATGATGATGTAACTGATGATGGTAAAGAAACACTACAGATAATGAATCTTAAACTGAAGGAAGAT
Organism: Bacteroidia bacterium; assembly: GCA_036170475.1. Classification (GTDB taxonomy): domain Bacteria; phylum Bacteroidota; class Bacteroidia; order 2-12-FULL-35-15; family 2-12-FULL-35-15; genus 2-12-FULL-35-15. The sequence goes on from JAVHPE010000138.1 coordinate 41,370, forward strand.
TCCAAAAAAGGTTACTTTGGTAAGGCTTCAGGAGCTAGCGATTTTCAGAAATTTTATGAAGGCGAGTTATTAGCCAACAAATTTAATAATAAACAAAAATTATCTGTTTTTGCTTTGGGAAGCAACACACCACGCTCAAATATTGGTTGGGGCGACATGTATAAATATGGTTTGGAAGATGAATCGAGTATTCAAATGGATGAAGACGATGATTATGGTTGGTGGGAAGGAGATAATCAAAATATCGGTATTCCACAAACACTTAAATCAGGTATCTATTATACCGATAAAATTTCTCCTAAAACAAAACTGACTACAAATTACACCTACAATAACAATCAGCTAAAAGCAAAAACCGAAACTTCTTCTCAATATTTTTTGACTGACACTAATTATAGAACCAATAATAGCAGTTTGTCCAGCCAGCTAAGTGAATCTCATAGTGTAAATTTTGGTATTGTTCAATCATTAGATTCACTAACTGAATTAATAGTTACCCCAAAATTAAAATTTAATACATCAACAACTAACCGTAATCAAATAACTGATTTTAATAGCGGGGCAGGCATACTATCCCGCAGAACCGACATTACCAACAAAAACAAAGCTAAAGGTTATGATTTGAACACAGCAGCCCGAATTACACGGAAATTCAAAAAACGAGACAGATTATTTATTATCACCTATAATTATATATTAAATAACAATGAATCTGATGGAACTTTAATTTCCGACAATGTTCATTTTAATAATTCAATAATAACAAACGATTCCATCGATCAAAAAAAAATAAATTCAGGCAACAGTATATCTCATAATGCTTCTGCTACCTATACCGAGCCTGTTACAAAAAAAATAAAACTCGAATTTACGTATGATATTAATTATAACTTAAACCTACAAGATAAAAAAGCACTCAGTTATTTTAATGGGGAATATTCTATACCGGATTCTTTATTCAGCAATAATTTTGAAAACACACGAATGATCAATCGTTTTGGAGCAAAATTTATTTATGAAGTAAAAAAACAACGTTTTATTGTAGGTTCAAAACTTCGTCAGGTTTCTACAGTCAACAATAATTTAATTACTCAACAAATTATAAAACAAGATGTCCGGAACATCTTGCCTTTTTTAAAATATTTATATAAGTTTAGCGACAATACTCGCATAAATTTTAATTACACTACAAATTCCAGTCAGCCCAGTATCGACCAGCTACAGCCCATCAATGACAATACTAATCCTAATCAAATCAGAAAAGGGAATATTAATTTATTGCCCTCCTTTAAGCAAAATTTTGATATGTTTTTTAGTACTTATAAGGCTATTTCCGGGAAATATTATGGAGCTCGTATAACATTCGTAACCACTAATAATGCTATTACTAACGCAATTGAATATGATAGCATTGGAAGAACAATTACAGAACCCATTAATACGAATGGTAATTATAGCAGCAGTGGTAATATTTGGGGTGGGTTTCCTTTCTTCTCTAAAAAACTTGAGTTTTCTCCTAACCTGAACTTTAATTATAATAGTTATACCAGCTTTATTAATAATCAAAAAAATATTACTAAAACTATGAGTACAAATTCCGGGATGGATGTTGCTATTAAATTAGATACTCTTGAATTTAGTATTGGCTATAATTTTTCCTATAACGCCCCTTCTTCAACATTAAATGTTACAAACAATAAACCATATACAGCTCAAGGAATTACAGCTTCCCTGCTCTTAAAATTACCGCTAAAATTTACACTTGAAACAAATGCCGGATATAATATCAATAGCCAGCGGGCAGAAGGTTATAATATCAATTATTTTCTTTGGAACGCATCGCTAAGTAAAACATTTTTAAAAAGTGAAAATTTAATTGTTTCAGTACAAGCTACTGATATTTTAAATCAGAATATAAATACGGAAAGAACCATTCAGGATAATGTAATTACTGATAACAAAACCAATATTATCTCACGGTATATTTTATTAAAAGCGGTATTTAAGTTTAATAGCAACAAAACAAAAGAGGATGAAAATGATTATGATTAAAATAGCCCTGCTGGCGGGTTTTTCATTTTGCTGTTTGAACGATTCTATTGCTCAAATTATGAATGGTAAAATAGTGTATGAACGAAAAACTAATCTTTATAAAAAGTATAAAGATGAAGAAGTGCGCGATTGGCTTAAAGACGAAGATAAAAATAAGACAGACTTTTTTGAACTTTATTTTAATGATAGCATTTCTCTTTTTAAGCCTCAGGAAAGCGATTTGAAAGAAAGAATGAGTTGGGCGACAAATAAGAATATTGTGTACCAGAATTTTAATAAAAATTATCGGTTAACAATTAAAGAAATTTGGGGAGAGCAATTATATGTCGAAGATACTTTAAATGCCCGCCATTGGAAAATTACCGAAAGCAAAAGAAATATAAGCGGATATAATTGCCGAAAAGCTATATGGCAAGCCAACGATACAACTCGTATTTATGCGTGGTTTTGCGAAGAAATTATTCCAAGTATTGGTCCTGAAAGTTTTTGGGGATTACCCGGAGCTATATTAGGCATTGCCACTGAAGATGGTGGAGTCATTTATTTTGCAAAAAGTGTTGAAATAAGTAATCCCGATATGTCAGTATTAATAC
>JAVHPE010000139.1:0-3056 GCA_036170475.1 Bacteroidia bacterium
AAATAAAAAATGTTGTTGGTGAAGTTTTAATAAAAAAGTCGGGAAAGAATGAAGCAATATTTCCGTTTTCCTTTTGGTATTCCATACTAAAGTTTACACCACCTTCGCCAAATGTGTTTTTTGCAAATGAAACAACATCGCTGAACCTGCTTTCGCAGAAAGCCGAAAACTCTAATTCAAAAGGGTTATCGCCAATAATTTTATTGAATACAGATTTTTTAGGTATGAGAAAGGCTTGATTTTCAGCAATTTTAGGTTTGGTCAGTTTCAACGAAATGAAGTTTTTTACTTCTGCCCTTCCCTTGTCGGTAATGGTTAATTCGTCAATGGCTTTTTTGAATGTAGTTTTCAGGATTTCTTTTGGTTGAATTTCCGAAAGGTTTCTCATTGTTTGTGGGTTGCTTAATTCCACTTCTTTCGTAAAGAGTTTGTATTTGATAAAACTCTCCACTTTGGGATATAAAATATCAAAACCGCTAACCAGACGACTATCCTTTAAAATGGCAGAAGTAAAAAAGCCAATTACATTGCGGTAATCGGGAACGGTGTCTTTAAAAACGGTTTTGTGCGAAAAATCGCCTTCAATATCGTTGAAAATAATTTCTTTCAATTCTTCATTGCTGAATTTCTTTAATGTTGCTTTTTCGTTTTTGAATTTACTGACATCAATTAATTCAAGATTTTTAAACTCACGATAAATTCTTGGACTCATTTGTGGAATTGGGATGTCCAAATCGTCAAGATTTTTATTTGGATTTTCTTTGTCCACTTCAATAATCACAGGTGATTTTCCCCTTGACCCTTTTCCCATTGGGCTGTACTGAAATTCAACACCTTCGGTTTTCAGGCTTTCAACAAACTCCAAGAATGCCGGCGTTCCAACAACAACTAAATTTTCGGGCGTGTCGAGTGGAAACATTTTTCGCAAACCACGACCGATGGTTTGTTCTGGTAATATTTTAGAATCGGCACCAAATGGTCGAAGTCCAACAATGGTGGTAACATTACGAACATCCCACCCTTCGCGAAGCATTAAAACTGAAACAACGGCTTTGTAGGGCGAACAATCTTTATCAATATTATCAGCTGCTTTTCGCAGTATTTCTAATTCTTCCTTGTCTCTTTTGGTTGCAGCTGTTTCTTTTATTTCACCTGAATTGTTAGTGTGAATAGTTAATACCGAATTTTTCATCAACGGATAGTTCAGTTCTAAAAATTCAGCAGCCTTGTCAGCCTCCTTAGTGTTCATCGTCATGACAAATAAAATAGGCGTTTTATAATTTTTTAATTCTTTATATTGCTGTTCCCATTCCAAGTAACCCAAATGAATGTAATCTTTGTATCGTTCTACAAAATCAGATGAATCCTTTTCCTGAATTTTTTGTCTTGACGCTTCATCGGGTAGAACAGGCGATTTTACAACATTTTGCTTGATGGCTTCAACCAAAGGATAATCGCAAATTGTCTGAACGAAAATTGCACCATTATTATGTTTTGGAGTAGCTGAAAAGTCTGTCTGCAAACCAATTCCATAACCGTTTTTGAGTTTCAGTTTGTTGCTAATATCTTCAATACTTTTAAACCAAGCCAATGAACTGTCGTGTATGTGATGCGCTTCATCATTCAATATCACTAAATCTTTTATTTTGTCACTTCGTAACACTTTACCCAAATCTAATCCTTTTGAAGTGTCGGCATCCGGTTTTGGTTTTACCCCCAAAAAAGTGTGCTCAAAACTTTGTTCCGGTTCTTCGTTAAAAAAGACTCGGTGAATATTTGTCAGAAAAATATTTCCTGATTCGGTTATTGGTTTAAGTTCGTCCTGAATGTGTAAGGTTAATTGAAAATCGTTTTTCCAGTCTTTGTTTTCAAAGCCATTTTCGGGTAAAAATGGTTCTTCAAAAAACATTTTCAACCCATCAAAATCCTTTCTCAGTCGGTTTAATACAATGATGTTTGGCGCAATTACCAAAAAGTTTTTAGAAAGTGGGCTGTCTGTTTCGTAGCGTTTATGAAAATAACTCCACACTAAAGCCAAACCCATGACTTTCGTTTTGCCTGCACCGGTCGCCATTTTTATAACATACCTTGTCCAGCTTTCGTCAAACATTCCAGTACTTACACGACCCGAAGAGTCAAAACGCATTAATTCATATTTGTCTTTTGCGTTTGCAATTTCGTACAAGTAAATGATTGATTCAACGGCTTCACGTTGCGAAAAGAAAAAACCGAATTTCGTTTGACCGATTAAATGTTCCTGGTTAAACCAGAAATTCATTAGCGACTTGGAGGTTTCAGAAGCACCATTGTAGTCTTCTTCTCTCCATTTTGTTACTGCTAAACGAATTTTGTAAACCAATGGTGGCAAAAGCTTTTCATAGGCATTCTGATAAGCTTCCATTTGGCTTTGTGTAGGCGCCCATCTTTCGTTGGGAGTCAGTATTTTAAATGGGTCTGAATATTTCATTAATTTATTTTCTGTATTTCAAAGTTAACTGTTTTTATTATCAATTTAATATTATAAGTAACTATATGGAAATGTTTTCGAAGGGGTTTTCCTAATCGAATTCTAAAAAACAAAGGCAGCACCTTGTTATTGCAGTTTGTTGACAAGCAGCGGAAGCTGAAATCTTAATTTTATTGTTGGGATTCCTTTTGTTTTGGAGGCTCTTTTGGAAACATATATTGCGATAGTTTTTTATCCTTAAAGCGGGTATATAAAAAGAACGGCAGCAATACAAAAGCCAACATTAAAACCGATAAACCAATGTAAAAATCGCCACGTTGCTCATTTGTAGATTTAATGTAATATCCAAATAATAACCCAGAACTGTTAATTGCCAGCAAAAGTCTCAATATTAATTTCATCTTTATCTTTAGGTGAATTTTGGCGGCTAAATTACAAAATGTTATATCTTTAAACTCAAATAACGACGCTAATAATTTTGACTTACAACCCAATGAGTTGATTCCCTTTTTTATTTATTAAAATGAGTGCTATAAAATGTTAAACGAAAACGACTATATCAATTAAAAAAATACCGATGAACAAATTA
>JAVHPE010000140.1:0-3027 GCA_036170475.1 Bacteroidia bacterium
ATTGTAGATAGTTATTTGTCTCATAGGAATTTCATTTTTATGCTTGCCGCTAACGTTTTGCAGCTACAAGAAGTTGGCGATTTTCACCACAAATGTTCATACGAAGAACGAATGTTTGATTAACCACAAAACTGTCATACGAAGCACTGAACCGCCAATTTTTTGTAGGTGCTGTTACCTGCTGGCTTTTTTATCGGTTCGCCTTTTGTCAAGCGAGTCAAGTGCTTTAAAAGTAAATTATTATTTTTCTTTCCAATGGTCTACCCACCTTGCATATGAATTGTATTCTACTGATTCGTCCCTGCTCCAATCAATTTCAATCTTTTTAGTTGAAGAGTGTTCTACAAGTTTATTTATTGCTTCATTGGTAATTTCAACTCCTCTTGGATTTGTACCTGCTTTTGGTAATTTGAAATAAAAGGCTTTTCCATATTTTTTTAAAATCTCTTTCTGTCCTTCTTTGGATAACAGATACATTCCGCCTTTCCCAGCCAAATTTATATGAACAAATAAAATATCACATTCAGGGGAGTAGTTATTTATAAATGCTAAGGCCTTTTGAGCATCAACAGTCCATATTAATTTTACACCAACAATGTTTCTATTTGTTACCGTTTTAATTGAAATTGGTTCATCAAAAACAATTACATCTATTTCACTTTCAGTTATTGCTATATCAGTTTTAACATTTTTCTCCCCAAATTTGTAAATCAGAAGTGCAATTACAATTCGTTCTCTTGCTGATCCAATTTCCATTCCTAACTTCCCATCACGAGAGTTATCAATTTCAGCTAATTGAAAAAGAAAGGGAAGTTTTTCTTTAATCTTATTGATTAATAACTTCTCACTGAATATTTTATAGATTTCTTTAGCCATTTTGCCCAAATTAAATTTAGGCAATAATACTAAGAATTAAAATAGAATTTCCAGTTTGATTCTATTTTTTTCGCAATGTGGTATGCTAATAATGGTGGAACGGCATTCCCAACCAATTTATAACCCACAGATGGACTAACTGAAAATTTTGTGTTCTTTTCATTATTGGGTATTACAAAATTAAAATCGTCTGGAAATGTTTGGATTCTTGCACATTCTCGTAAAGTTAAGCGTCTTTCTTTAAGTCCTTTTTGTAATTCATTTGTTTTTTTTCCACCGTTCGCAAGATTAAGTCTACGATATTCAATATTTCCGTGATGTTCTGAACGTATTGTCGGAGCAAGTTTCTCTAATTCAATTTCTTTTTGTCCTTGACAATGAATACCCATAAACTTTGCTTTTGAATAGTGAATTTGTGATAAGTCAGATGCATCTTCAGGCTCTTTTAAATCCAACAACACTTCTTTACTTTTTGTAAACGTTGTCATCAAGTGTTCAACAGATGAATAATGCATTTCTCCGTTTAACCTATGTGTTGGAACTGGATAAGGATTATATTTTTCTGAAATATCATTTTTAGATAATTCTTTTAAAGCTTCTTTTGTAAGTGCTGATTTTTTAAATCCGATAAATATTATTCTTTCTCTTGATTGTGGAATACCGAAATTACCAGAATGTAAAACTTTAGGGGATAAAACTAAATAACCATCTCCATTAATATTAGAAAAATCTGATTGTATAATTTCTTTTACTTCGCCTAAATTTGCTAATCCTTTTACGTTTTCAGCGATGAAAATTTTCGGTAAAGTAATTTCAACAACTTGTTTCATCCACATATAAAGTTTGCCCCTTGTCTCTTCTGTTGGAATATCTGAATCTATGATATTTCCATGATGGTCTTTGTGTGAATTAAAACCTTTGCGTTTTCCGGCTACGCTAAAATCTTGGCAAGGGAAACCGCCAGTTACAATTTCTATGTTTTTAGGAAACACTGTTTTGTTTCCATTTTGATATTCTTTTACAATATCTACAATACTCCCAACTCTAAAAGTTCCATTTAGGTCGTGACCTCTTCTCTTTGAGAAGTAATCGTTCCAAGCAATCTTTGCGTATTCGCTAATGTCGTTTGCAAATTTGGTTTCAAAAAATGTTTCTTTTAAATAAATATATATATCATCTTCTTTTTGAATCCAGTCTTTGTGTATGTCCTTGTTAATTGTTGCTTTTGGAATTTTAAAGCCACCTTCAAAACCAATGTCCATTCCACCACAACCAGTAAATAATGATAATAAGTTTTTTTTCATTTTTTTATGGTTTTAAGATATTTAACTTTTGATTCTGCCACTTTCAAAATTTTATCGGCATCATTTTCTAGCATTAAATCATAAGCGACTTTGTCGCTTTGCCAAGAAATTATTAAATCGCTATCAGGTATTTTATAAATTGCAGCAAGTTTCAAGACTTGTTCTCGAGAAGCTTTTCTTTCTCCTTTTTCTAATTTACTTATGATAGATTGATCAATATTAGTCAAGGCAGAAATTTCACGAAGCAACAGGTTTTGTTCTTCGCGTTTCGATTTTATGATTTCTCCAAAGGTTTTCATTAGACAATTTTTGTTTGGACAAAAGTAGTCTAATTAATTAAATGTCAAAATGTTTTTTTATTTTTTTATCAACATATCTCAATTGGAGTCGGTCGCTAAGCTTGCAGGTAACGAGTGGCTATGCGATGTTGCCGACTTCGTAAAAATAATTATAAAATTACAAGTGGCAAAAACTAATAGATAAAAATTTTTACCGCTGTGAAAGGTTTTTGCCACGACCTGTTTTCATCGCGAACTCAAATGATGAAATTTACTATAAACGGCTTTATCATTTAGGTGATGTTGGCAGCAGGGCATTCTTTCGATTCAAATTTTCCGTCAGTCAAAACACGCTTTAGTCTTGATACACACAGGTCTTAACGAAAAACCTTAAAAACTATTCGGTCGTAACACGCTCTGGTCGTAATACACAGCTGTCTTGGTGCAAAAACTTTAAAACACCTCAGTCCAATTACGCTCCGGTCATAATATACAGCGGACTTGGTGCAAAAATTTTAAAACACCTCAGTCCAAATACGCTCCGGTCGTAATACGCAGCGGTCTTGGTG
>JAVHPE010000141.1:0-3005 GCA_036170475.1 Bacteroidia bacterium
AATTTTGTGTGGGCGATAAAAAAATCCGGTTATTGAACCGGACTTTTTAGTAAAATTAAAACAGATGATTTTTTAACAAAAAAAATTAGCAAATTTTGTACATCCAGTTATGGATGTCTTTTACCCTTCCCCTGCGAATATTTTCTAATTCCTGCGCAATACGGTTCGAGAACCCATGTCCCTCAACTCCCGGCAATACATAGTCTTTCCCTTCAAAGCCGATATGTGAAATATGTGCGATAGTGGCTGCTGTACCTGTGCCGAAAGCTTCTTGTAAGGTTCCACTTTTATGAGCATCAAGAACCTCATCAACACTTATTTTACGTTCCTGAACCTTCATTTTCCAATCTCTGGCAAGGGTTAAAACGCTATCACGTGTGATACCGGCTAGAATAGTGTCACCCAATGGTGCGGTAATTAATACTTCATCAATTACAAACATTAAATTCATTGTTCCTGATTCTTCTAAATAACGATGATTGCGGGCATCAGTCCAAATGATTTGATCATAACCTCTTTGTTGTGCAAGTTTGGTAGGAAATAAGGAACGTCCATAATTACCCGAAGCTTTAACAAAACCAACACCACCTTCAACAGCACGGATAAAATTGGTTTCTATCAATACTTTTACAGGATGGTTATAATAAACACCTCCCGGAGAGGTAATTATATAGAAGCGATAAGTATCTGAAGGTCTTACGCCGATAAATTCATCAGTAGCAACAATAAACGGACGAATATACAAGGATGTTCCATCTTTAGTGGGTATCCAGTCTTTATCCATTTCAATGAGTTTCTTTAATCCATCCATGAAATATTCTTTGGAAATACTGGGCATACACATACGTTCAGCGGAAATATTAATTCGCTTGTGATTATCTAATGGGCGAAAGAGCGCCACTTCACCTTTATCATTTTTATAGGCTTTCATACCTTCAAAAATTGATTGACCATAATGAAGTGCTGATATAGAAGGGCACATCGGAAGAGGACCGTAAGGCAATATCTGTGCATTGCGCCATTCATTATTTTTATAATCTACCATAAACATATGGTCAGCAAACATTTTACCAAACACAAGGTGATCAAAATCAAGTTCTTTTATTCTTGAATGAGAAGTTTTTTGAACTTTGATTGCATTAGTTTTCGAGGTTATCATAAATGATGAGTTTAATTATTTTGATAAAAATAAGTATTTTAATTATTCAAAGCAATATCTCCAGTTTAAATTAGACGAATGTTGGAATAACGGAGATAAATTAACTATAAGCAGTTCCCTTTAATTTTTGCGCATGGAATTATAAATATTCTTTCAAGTTACCCAATCCCTGTCGCAGAATAGTAAAACTGTCATTTGTACAATCAACAACGGTTGACGCTTCATTGTTCCCGTAGCCACCGGCAATAACAATGTCTACAAGGTCTTTATATTTTTCGTAAATTAATTCAGGGTCGGTAGTATATTCAATAATTTCATCATCATCGTGTATAGATGTACTCATTATTGGATTGCCCAATTGTTTCACAATTTCAAAACAAATAGTGTTATCAGGAATTCGAATACCAACGGTTTTTTTTTTGCTTCTGAATAATTTAGGAACATTATTATTTGCTTCCAAAATAAATGTAAATGGTCCGGGAAGTGCCTTTTTCATTACTTTATAAGTAGCAGTGTTAATAGGCTTACTAAAATCAGAGAGATGGCTTAAATCGGAACAAACAAAGGAGAAGTTCGCTTTTTCAGGATTAATACCTTTTATTTTACAGACACGTTCTACCGCACGTTGTTTATTTATGTCACAGCCTATTCCATAAACAGTATCCGTAGGGTAAATAACAACACCACCATTGCGCAAGCAAGTAACTACTTTCGCAATTTCATCATAGTTGGGTTTATCTGGATTGATTCTTAAAAGCATTGAGATTTGAGTATTGAGATTTGAGTATTGAGATGCGAAATACTTAAACTTGGTTTCTCAAATCTCACATCTCAATATTCTATGCTATTTCTTTGCATCCGCTAAAAACTGCGCTAATCCGATATCGGTTAAGGGATGTTTTAATAGAGCAAGAATAACGTTTAATGGACATGTAACCACATCAGCGCCAATAGTTGCACATTCAATAATATGCATAGGATGACGGACAGAAGCAGCTAAAATTTGTGTTTCGTATCCATAATTATCATAAATGACGCGAATATCTTCGATCAATTGTAAACCGTCAGTAGAAACATCATCCAAACGACCAACAAAGGGAGAAACGTAGGTAGCGCCTGCTTTAGCTGCCAATAAAGCTTGTCCGGCAGAAAAAACCAAGGTGCAATTTGTTCTTATTCCTTTATCAGAGAAATATTTAATGGCTTTAATGCCCTCTTTAATCATTGGCACTTTTACTACAATTTGTTTGTGAAGTTTAGCCAAACGTTCGCCTTCTCTTACAATACCGTCAAAGTCAGTAGCAATAACTTCGGCGCTTACATCACCGGTTACAATTTTGCAAATATCTACATAGTGTTTTAAAATATTTTTTTCACCTTTAATACCTTCTTTCGCCATTAATGATGGGTTAGTAGTAACACCATCAAGTATGCCCAGATCCTGAGCTTCTTTAATTTGTGCGAGGTTTGCTGTGTCAACAAAAAATTTCATCTGTATAAAGCTATTTAAGTTAATGGAAGAACAAATGTAATAAAAAGGAGGATTGAAAAAATAAAAAAGGGGTAAGCTACTCATATCGCACCGCTCAACCTATTACCTTTGCTTACTTCCGTACCTGGAGGGTTTTAGGGAGCTGGTCGTATAAGACTTACCCCGGCGCAAAAGTAGAAATTTAATTTAGAAGTACAAAGTATTGGGACATATTAAAAATTTATCGGTGAAGTAATTGAACAATAGTCAGGTTAATATATTTGATAAAAAAAATCCTTTATTCCTTAACAAATAGAGTTTGCTGGAGTTTCCTCAATTTTCAAATTGTAATTTCCTCTTAGGAGTGTCCTTGCT
>JAVHPE010000142.1:0-2998 GCA_036170475.1 Bacteroidia bacterium
ATACAAAATTTTGTTCTTGAAAAACATTAATACTTAATATTTTAAATTATGAAGGTAGGAATTCCATCGGAAATTTTTCCAAATGAATTAAGAGTCGCAGCAACTCCCAAAACCGTTAAACGGCTGCAGAAACAGGGTTTTGAAGTTTATATTCAGCATGATGCCGGATTAAAAGCAAATTTTTCTGATAAAGATTTTGAAGAAGCAGGCGCCAAAATTGTCAGCACTGCTGCTGAAATTTATGGTAAATCAGACATTGTACTAAAGGTAAAAGAACCTGCAATGGAAGAAATTGACATGATGAAAGAAGGCTTAGTAATGCTTAGTTACCTGTGGCCGGCACAAAATCAGCCCTTACTTCAAAAATTAGCCGATAAAAAAGTGAATGCGATTGCAATGGATGCGATTCCTCGTATTTCCAGAGCGCAAAAAATGGATGTGTTGTCATCAATGGCAAACATTGCAGGATATAGGTCTGTTATAGAAGGTTCGTTTTATTTCGGAAGATTTTTAAACGGACAAATTACAGCTGCCGGTAAAGTAGAACCCGCAAAAGTATTGGTAATTGGCGCAGGAGTGGCTGGTCTTGCTGCCATTGGAGCTGCCAATTCGTTAGGTGCAATTGTTAGAGCCTTTGATACACGAAAAGAAGTTGCGGAACAAATCGAATCGATGGGTGCGCAATTCTTAACTGTTGAAATCAATGAAGACGGAGCGACATCATCAGGTTACTCCAAAGAAATGAGTCCGGCATTTATTGCAGCTGAAATGGCTTTGTTTAAGGCTCAGGCTGCTGAAGTGGATATCATTATTACCACTGCTCAAATACCTGGCAGACCAGCTCCTAAATTAATTTTAGCGGACCATGTAGCTGTTATGAAGCCGGGGTCAGTAATTGTAGATTTAGCCGCATCATCAGGTGGAAATTGTGAATTAACTAAAAACGGAGAAGTTTATACAACAGATAATGGAGTTACTATTATTGGTAAGTTAAATCAACTTCCGGCTCAGGCTTCTCAACTTTATGGAAATAACTTATGTCATTTATTAGATGACATGGGGAAAGCGGACAAATGGAAGATTGATATGGAAGATGCTGTTGTGTCAAGAGCAATGGTAACTTATAATGGTAAAATTAATTGGCCTCCAGCGCCACTTCCTGTTAGTCCACCAAAGGTAAAGGCAGCGGAAGTTGTAGTGGAGGATCCGAAAATTGTAGCCGAAAGAGCAAATAAAAAAGAAGCGAAATCAATGATAATCAAATTGAGCGTTATTGGTTTGTTTTTATTAATGTTAGGACAATTTGCACCAAGTGCATTTATGCAACATTTTACAGTGTTTGTATTAGCTGTGTTTATTGGCTGGCAAGTTATCTGGAACGTATCTCATTCCCTGCATACTCCTTTAATGGCTGTTACCAATGCAATTAGTGGTATTATTATCGTTGGTGGTTTATTGCAAATAACTGATGATATAACGAGTCCAATGACTATCATAGCTTTTGGAGCTATATTAGTTGCCAGTATTAATATTGTAGGTGGATTTGTAGTAACTCACCGTATGTTGAAAATGTTTAAAAAATAAGAAAAATTATGACTATAGCTATAGGAATTCAAACAGCAGCATATGTTTTTGCAAGTATACTGTTTATATTAAGTTTAGGAGGTTTATCCTCGCAAGAATCGGCAAAGCGTGGTGTGTTTTATGGTATTATAGGTATGGCTATCGCTATACTGGCAACAGTGCTTGGACAAGCCGTTCATGGTCACATTTATATTATGGTAGCTATTGCAATTGCATCAGTTATAGGAATATTAGTTGCCCGTAAAGTTGAAATGACATCAATGCCACAGTTAGTTGCTATCCTACATAGTTTTGTTGGATTAGCGGCTGTTTTAGTCGGTTATGGTTCTTACCTCGATCCTAAGACTCAGGCGTTATCTTCTTCAGAACACACCATCCATTTAGTGGAAGTATTTATTGGTGTTTTTATTGGTGCTGTTACTTTTACAGGGTCCATTATTGCCTGGGGTAAATTAGAAGGCAAAATTATGAGCAAGCCTTTGTTGTATCCGGGAAGACATGCAGTTAATATTATATTAGTGCTTGCATCAATTGTATTGGGGGTATTATTTGCAGGAGCTGAAGGTACTAGTGGGCTGCTGTTTTTATATATCATGACCGCTTTTGCGGCTTTTATTGGTATAATGCTGGTAATGGCAATTGGTGGTGCAGATATGCCGGTGGTAGTTTCTATGTTAAACTCGTATTCGGGTTGGGCAGCAGCAGCTGCAGGTTTTATGTTAGGTAACGATTTACTAATCGTAACAGGAGCATTGGTTGGTAGTTCGGGTGCAATTCTTTCTATCATCATGTGTGAAGCAATGAATCGTTCATTCATTTCGGTTATTCTTGGAGGTTTTGGTGCAGTTGCGGCTAGCGGAGATGCGACTGCAATGGAAGGAGAAGTTACAGCAGTAACTCATGAAGAAGTTGCTGATTTATTAAAAGAAGCGAAATCAATAGTTATTGTACCAGGTTATGGAATGGCTGTAGCAAAAGCGCAATATCCTATTTATGATATGGTACAAACATTACAAAAAGCAGGTAAAAAAGTAAAATTCGCCATTCACCCTGTTGCCGGTCGTTTACCCGGGCACATGAATGTATTATTAGCTGAAGCAAATGTACCTTATGATATTGTAATGGAAATGGACGAGATAAATCCAGACCTGCCTAATACAGATGTAGTAATGGTAATAGGTGCAAACGATGTTGTTAATCCGGGAGCGCAAGATGATCCGTCAAGCCCTATTTATGGAATGCCTGTTATTGAAGCTTGGAAAGCGGAGAAAGTAATTATAATGAAACGTTCTATGTCTGTTGGTTATGCAGGTGTAGAAAATCCTTTATTCTACAAACCAAATGCAGAAATGCTTTATGGTGATGCTAAAGTTAGTGTTGAAAAGATATTAGGATTTTTAAAAGCCTAATTAAA
>JAVHPE010000143.1:0-14414 GCA_036170475.1 Bacteroidia bacterium
TGGTTCTACAGGAAATACGGGTTTAGGCGGCTCTACAGGAAATACAGGTTCAACAGGTTCCATAGGAAGCACAGGTTCTACAAGTTCAACTGGTTCTACAGGAAATACAGGTTCAATTGGTTCTACAGGAAATACAGGTTCAATTGGTTCTACAGGAAATACGGGTTTAGGCGGCTCTACAGGAAATACAGGTTCAACAGGTTCCATAGGAAGCACAGGTTCTACAAGTTCAACTGGTTCTACAGGAAACACAGGTTCAATTGGTTCTACAGGAAATACAGGTTCAATTGGTTCTACGGGAAATACTGGTATAATAGGAAGCACCGGTTCAACCGGAGAAATTGGTTCCACGGGTAATACCGGTTCAACTGGTAATACAGGTTCAATTGGTTCTACAGGAAATACAGGTACAATAGGAAGCACAGGATCAACAGGTAAAATCGGGTCTACAGGAAATACTGGTACAATTGGAAGCACCGGTTCAACGGGAGAGATTGGTAGTACAGGTAATACTGGCGCAACAGGTAGTGGTGGAATATCAGCGTACGGATACGCTGTTGGGCAAAGTACTACGGTAATTGGGGCGGATGCAGATGTCATATTTGATTTAGGCGCAACTCCATTCCCAAATTCAGGGTTTACAAGTGTACCTGCACCCGCAGGAACTTCTTTTGTTATTGCAACAACTGGAGTTTACGAATTTGATTTTTATGTTGCAGGAAATCATGCAACAGGAGCAACTGTTCCACTCGAATTTGCGCTGTATGTAAATGGGGCGGTTGCAAGTGTTGGAGGAAATGGGTTTGAGTTTAGGAGTAATCAACAAGCTACTTGGGCTGCTGGTGATATACAAGTTTGCGTAGGGCATGGTATTATTTTATTAACTGCGGGGGATATTATTACATTACACAACAGAACCAATACGGTTACTGATGTCGTAAACGTAATTAATACACCTGTCGGCGGAGATGCAAGTCCAAATAGGACTTTATCGTTAAAAAAAATATCGTGAAGTAAAATATATTTTTATCTAAAAGAAAAATGGCGCATTTTTTCACTATTTTTTTAAGACCTGTATTTATATAAATATATTGTAATGAATGAATTATGTAATGAATTGAAAAATAAACTCGATAAAGATGAAAACTAAAATCAGAAATGTTGTAACTATACTTTTCTTTTTTATGTCATTTGGCTGGAAATGTATGAGTAGTTTATGTGCACAAACCTTTGCAACAGATGTGATTGGTTCAGCGGGAACTTTTGCAACATCAACTGGAGGCTCAATGGCTTGGACAATTGGCGAAGTGATGATCGAAACCTATTCTTCATCTGTTAATTTTTTTACTCAGGGATTTCATCAACCTGATAAAAAAGCTATCGTAAGTGTGGTGGATTTTTTTATTCCTGAAGGTTTTTCTCCAAATGGAGATTTTATAAACGATCTTTTTGTAATTAGAGGAATATTGAATTATCCCAATAATAAATTTGTAATTTTTAATCGGTGGGGCGAAAAATTGTTTGAAGCAAGTCCATACAAAAACACATGGAATGGAAAATCAACATCAGGATTAAGAATTGGTGGAGATGAATTGCCTACAGGAACATACTTCTATCTACTTGATTTGAATGATGGATCAAAAATTTTTAAAGGAACTATTTACCTTAACAAATAAAAAACAAATTGGAAGTCTGAAAAAATATTTTAATTAAAATTTGAATGAATGTCTCGATATTGAATCAAGGCATTCATTTTTTAAAAAAATGAATAAAGCGATTTCATTTTTAAAAAAAACCTTTAAATTCATAGTTTGGGTGATGATAAGCTTTCTGCTTCTGGTCGTCGTTATTGCTGTACTTATCCAAATTCCAACGATTCAAACAAAGATTGTTAATTATGCCACCTCTTTTATTAACAGCAAAACTCACACAAGAGTCGATATAAAAAAAATCAGTATTTCATTCCCGAAATTAATAGTCATTGAAGGACTCTATTTAGAAGATAGTAAAAGAGATACTTTATTATTCGCCGGAAAGACCAAAGTAAACATAGCATTTAATGAATTATTCAATCATAAAATAAATGTAAGTTCCGTTGCATTAGAAGAAGTAACCCTCCATATTGGTCGTAGCGAAACAGATTCTCTGTTTAACTATAATTTTCTACTTACTGCATTTAGTGATACTACCAATCAGAAAAAAGTTGATCCGGCAAAAAAAGTTAAATGGACATTCAGCATAGATAATGTTAGTATGAAAAACATTCGCCTACATTATGACGATAGTTATGGAGGAACTAATGTCACTGCGGATCTTAAATATTTAAAATTAAAAATGGATCAGATCGATCTGGTAAAATCAATTTATGGTATTGATGAATTGTTAATTGATAACTTATCTGCAAGCGTATTGATAAAAAAATATTCAAAGACAAAAGAGAAAAAATCAGAAAGTGTTTTACCGAAAATAACAGCGAATAATATACAGATCAACAATACGAATTTTATTTACGGAGATTCAGTAGGCAAACAATCCCTTGTGACAAATATTAGTCAGCTTAAGTTGAAAGAAACATCAGTGGATTTACAAAAGCAAATAGTAACATTAGATAATATAATCTTATCAAAAAGTAAAATTCATTTCAACACAAATGATAAAGCAGAATCTGATACGAATAGGGTCGTGTCCAATACGCCGACGAAAAACAGTGATTGGAAAGTTTCTTCAAATAGCATTGATCTGGATGATAATTCAATTGTTTATGAGATTGTAAATAAGCAAGAAATAAAAAACACCTTTGATGCATCTCATCTTAATTATAAACATGTATCACTAAAGGCAACGGGCTTTTATTATTCATCCATTAAAACAAAAGCGATAATAAAAAAATTTACAGCGGTTGATCAAAATAATTTTTCAATTACAAAATTTGAAACCGATTTCAGTATGGATCAACATTCCATAACAGCAAAACAGCTCAAAGCTAAAACCAGTAATTCTTCTATTGATGCTGATTTAAACATCAACTATTCATCATTAAAATCATTGAAAGATTCCATACAATTTATGATTGTGAATGCAGACCTGAAAAAAGTAAGCATCAAAAATTATGATATTATTTATTTTAATCCCGCATTGATCAAACAAGCTTTTTTTAAAAATGTTACAAACATTACAACTGTTTCAGGGCTAATACAGGGTCCGGTAAATAAACTTAGAGGAAAAAATCTGATAATCAACACAGGTGCAACTACAATTTTAAAAACCGATTTTAGTGTCACAGGTTTACCATCAATTAAAACTGCTTATTTTAATTTTCCAAATCTAAAAATATATTCGGGCAGGAAAGATATTACAATGATGCTTGACACCATAATTCCTAAAACGATTGAGCTTCCTGAAAATATAGGTATGCAGATTGTATTTAAGGGACAACTGAAATCCTTTGAATCAGCTATAGGGATTGGCACAAGTTATGGATCAGCAACTATTTTTGCAACTTTAGATAATAACGAAAATTTCAGAAGCAAAGTAAACATTACAAATTTTGATCTTGGCAGTTTGTTAAAAAATAAAGCAATGCTTGGTGCAGTAACAGTAAATGCGGAAACGATTGGAAATGGATTAGCTAAGGAAACTATAAAAGCAAAAGTCAAAGTAGATGCATCGCAGATTTACTTAAATAAATACATGTATCATAACCTTAGCATAGACGGGAATATTACGGGACAAGGATTCGAAGGAAAAATTAATCTGAATGATCAAAATGCCGTACTTGACTTTACCGGACTTGTAAATTTAAGTTCCGATCAGGAACACTATAAATTCCTGTTGAATTTACAGGAAGCCGATCTTCAAAAACTAAATTTCACTAAAGATAGCTTAAGGATTGGTTTGAGCGCCATTGCAGACTTTAAGGGTAGATCATTAAATGAAATAAACGGGAACGTCGGAATTACAAAAATATTTATTGCTCATGGAGAGAAAAAATATATTCTTGATTCCATGTTATTAGCTTCAATAAGTGAACCGGGTAAAAGTGAATTAAAAGTCAGCAGTGCCCTTATTGATATGAAGTACAAAGGAACTGTTTTTCCCTCTGCACTTCCAAAAGAGTTGATTACATTCATTGATAATTATTTTCCATTTTTGGATTCAGTTCCGCTAAAAAAAGAAAGCGGATTGCAGAATTTTAATTTTGAAATTCAGCTTCATAACCATCCAATCCTCTCGGAAGTGTTGTTTCCTCAATTAAAAGAATTTGATCCCGGATTAATACAGGGAAATTTTGATAGTCTGAAAAACGAACTGAAATTAGATGTCGGTATTAGAAAAATAGTTTATGGAACAACAGAAATTAAAAACCTTTTAATAGATGTGAATTCAAATAAAGATACAATGAATTGTAAAATTTCCTGTAACAACATTTCTAATTCACAAATTCAATTAAATCCTTTATTAGTTGAAGGAAAACTTGCAGATAAAAAAATAATCGCTGGCATTTCTTCAATTGATTCAATGCAAAATAAAAAATTAGTCATTCGTACTCAAATTATCAAAGATGAAGCTAACTATAAACTTATTCTCGATACCAGGGATTTTTTCCTAATGAATGATCGTTGGAACATTGCGCCTGACAATTTTATTGAATACGGAAAGCAAGGATTTTTAATACATCATTTTTTTATCAATAAGGCAGAAAGTCAAATCAATGTTGCATCCATGCACGATCAATTTAATGACGATCTTACTATCGAAATCAAAAATTTTAAACTGGAAGACATTTCAAGAATTATTGAAAAAGATACGGGTTTAGCAAAAGGAAATGTTGATGGTAATATAGTACTTAAAAGAGTTAACGGTACTTTTGGATTAATTGCAGATGCTATTATAAGCGGCTTATCTATCCGTAAAATATCCATTGGAAATCTTTCATTAAAGGCAGAAAATCCTACGGCAGAAAAATTTAATATTGGTATAAATTTATCCGGTGTTGATAATAACCTTACAGCTAATGGTTATTATACTTCGCTTGGCGGGATTAATTCTATTAACATAAAAACAGAAATCCAATCTCTTTCTCTTAAAACGGTGGAAGCATTTTCATTTGGAAAAATAACGGAAGCTTCTGGAAATCTTTCAGGAAATTTTTTAATTGAAGGTAAAACAGCTACTCCTGAAATTACTGGTGAATTATTATTTAGTAATGTTTTTATCACTCCGGCTGTAATAAATAACAGATTACAATTGAAACACGAAACAGTTCAATTAAAAAAAGATGGAATATATTTTAACTCATTTACAATTTTAGATCCCTACCAGCATACTGCACTTATCAATGGAACTGTTAAGATGGAAAATTTTCAAAATTTAGTTTTTGCTTTAAATGTAAAAACAAAAGATTTTTTGCTATTCAATACAACCGAAAATGACAATAAAGAATTCTATGGGAGAATGATTATAGATAGTAAAATTGAAATAAACGGACCATTTGCTATACCGGTTATTGATGCAAAACTAAAAATGAAAAAAGGTTCAAGCTTTACTTTTGCAGTTCCTGAAGAAAAGCTTACAACGGACAGGGGAAAAGAAGTAGTAGAATTTAGTGATACATTAAAACGTAATCCTATTCTTTACAAAAATGAGAAAAAAGGAAAACAAAAATCAGGCTTAACAGGATTTGATATCTCCTCCATTATTGAAATTGATAAAGCAGCAACACTCAGATTATTAATCGATCCTTCCTCTAGTGATTCACTGATCGTTAAAGGAGAAGCAGCATTGAGTTTTGTAATAGATCGTAGTGGGAAAATGAGTCTTACCGGCGCATACAACATAAATGAAGGGCAATACCAGGTTTCATTGGAATCCGTAATAAAAAAGAAATTCATTATTGATCCCGGAAGTACTATCATTTGGAATGGCGCTCCATTAGATGCAGAAATATCAATAAATGCGATCTATTCAGTTCGTGCATCTCCATACGACTTAATTGCCGATCAAATGACAAACATGAGTGAAACTGATAAAAATTCGTTTAAACAACGTTATCCATTTTTGGTTTATCTAAAAATGAGGGGAGAGATTTCTCATCCAGAAATTAGTTTTGAAATACAATTATCACCTCAGGATAAAGGAATTTTAGGAGGTGCTGTTAATGCCAAATTGAGTATACTAAATGAAGACCCTTCCCTTTTAAACAAACAGGTATTTGCCTTATTAGTTCTGGGACGATTTATACAAGAAAATCCTTTACAAACTGAATCTGACGCAGCATCAACTATAGCGCGCACCACCGTTGGAAAATTTTTATCGACACAATTAAATCAATGGAGTTCAAAAATTATACCTGATGTTGAATTAAATTTTGATGTTCAATCGTATGAGGATTATCAATCAGGACAAGCAAATGCAAGAACACAGGTTGACATTGGTGTAAAGAAACAACTTTTCAAGGAACGATTAACAGTACAAGTTGGAGGTATTGTAGATGTAGAAGGAGAAAAAGCAAAACAAAATTCAGCAAGTGATATTACAAGTGATGTTACATTAGAATACAAAATTACGGATGATGGTCGTTACCGACTGAAAGGTTTCAGACATAATCAATATGAAGGTGTCATTGAAGGCTCTTTGGTAGAAACAGGTGCAGGGGTTTTATATGTCAGGGATTTCAGTAAGTGGAATGAGTTTTTTCGCTCGCCCCAAAAACAAATTGATTCACCGGAAAAAAAGAATAACAATGACACGATTACAAATAAATAAATCCGTTCTGATTTTCATTTGTTTGCTTTTAGCGGCATGTAGTGGCACAAAGCATTTGCCACCGGGTGAAAAACTTTATACCGGAGCGGAAATAAAATTTGAATCAGTGGATAAAATAACAAAGAGAAAAAAACGATTTATTAAATCAACTGCGGAAATTGCATTACGTCCAAAACCTAATAAAAGTTTTTTAGGTATGCGTCCTAAATTGTTGATGTATATGGAAGCCGGAGAAGCGCCTAAAAGTAGATTTAAAATATGGCTTAAGAAATCAGGGGAGGCTCCTGTATTGATGAGTAGCGTCAAGCCGGACGCTACGGCAGCAATTATCGATGCTAAATTTTTCAATATTGGGATTTTCAAAAGTTTTACTGAATTTAAAATTGCGGAAAAGAAGCATACTACAACAGTAACTTACCTTAGTCACATTAATAATCCATATACCGTTAAAGAACTTACCTATTCTATTGCAGATGATAGTTTAACTATTTTAATTCTTAATGAGAAAGGAAATTCATTAATCATACCTGGAGAAGACTACGATCTTGATAAATTAAAAAAAAAAAGAATACGGCTTGATGCTTTATTTAAAAACAATGGGTACTTCTTTTTCAACCCTGATTATTTACTTTTTAAAGCCGATACTTCAGAAGTAAATCATAATGTAGCTTTCAAAATTTCATTGAAAGACAGTGTTCCTAAAAATGCCTTAGCTGTTTATCGGATAAACAACGTGTATATAGATCAGGACTATTCATTAAATGATGTAACTGCGGGCAAAAAAAAAGATACAATAAGATATCAGAATGTAGTGTTTCTGGGAAAAGAAACAGAAATAAAAATCAGTCCCAAAGTAATTTTAAGGTCAGTTTATTTAAAAAAAAAGGAAATTTATTCCAGAAAGAATCACGAGATTACACTTAATCGATTGATGACAATGGGCAATTTCAAATTTGTTCAGATAAAATTTGCCGAAAGTGATACTTCAGTTCCGGGTTTTTTAGATGTAACCATTTTGCTGACACCAATGCAGAAACGAACATTCAGAAGTGAACTCGACCTTATTTCAAAATCAAATAATTATTCAGGACCGCGAATGAATTTAAGTTATCTGAATAGGAATACATTTAATGGGGCAGAATTACTAAATCTAAATATGGCTGGATCTTTTGAGGCACAATTTAATGGAAAGAATAATAATTTATATTCTTATTCTTTGAACCCGCAAGTTGAAATCTATTTTCCTGGTTTTCTGACTCCATTTAAAATAATGAGAACAAGCAGTATGTATGTTCCTAAAACACGTTTTTCACTTTCTTATAACTATTTGAAAAGAGTCGACTATTTCGATATGCGCACCTTCCAATTCATTTATGGTTTTAAGTGGAAAGAAGATATCAAAAAAGAACACGAATTATATCCGGTAAGTATAAGTTATACCTCTATTGCTAACAAATCAGCCACATTTACACAATTGCTGGCTGCAAATCCTTTCCTTAAAAAAAGTTATGAAGAGCAGTTTATAGCTGGCGGAACTTATTCATTCACCTACAATGAACAAGTAGTACCTGAAAAAAAGATGCAATACTTTTTTCATTTAGCAACAGAAGTTTCTGGAAATTCTTTTTCTCTCGCAAAAGAAATTGCCGGAGAAAAAATATCATCGGATCATCCTTCAAGTATTATTGGTTCGGTATATTCACAATATGCAAAACTAAGTTTGGATGGCCGGGGTTATTACAATTTTGCAGGCAAAAATAAGTTAGCACTAAGAGTTTTTGCAGGGATAGGTAAGCCTTACGGAAATTCTTCTATTTTGCCATACACCAAACAATTTTTCAGTGGTGGACCCAATAGCATCCGTGCATTTCATATTAATTCTCTCGGTCCCGGAACATATCTTCAGAATGCGGATACTAAAGGATTTTTACAATTGGGAGGTGATGTAAAATTGGAAACAAATGCAGAGTTTCGCTTTTCTATTTTTCGCTTTTTAAAAGGTGCTTTATTTGCTGATGCAGGAAATATCTGGCTATTAAAATCCGATCCTGCAAATATTGAAAAACCATTTTCATTTTCCAGATTCTATAATGAAATCGCTGTCGGTGCGGGTTTCGGATTAAGAATTGATGTAACCTTTTTCATTTTACGATTCGATCTTGCAATGCCACTACGGAAACCATGGCTGGAGAAAAATCACAGATGGGAGGGGAATCAAATAAACTTCGGCAATCCCTCATGGAGAAGCGATAACCTGATTCTAAATGTTGCAATCGGATACCCTTTTTAGTATAATTTATGGTAGAAATTATTCACTAATGTGTGAATGATGTAACTTATTGTAAAAGTTCTGTAACACTTCCAGATTCTAAGTTGCTCACCTTTGTAGTGTGAAAATTAATTCACATTTAAATTAAATAAATCATGAAAAATCGATCGGAATTAGAAGGAACTTGGAATGAAACCAAAAAAAAATTAAAAATGAAATTCGCTATGCTTACAGATAGTGACATGTTATTAGTAGAAGGTAAACAGGATGAAATGTTAGAAAGACTTCAAGCTAAACTTGGTAAATCAAAGCAAGAAATACAAGCAATTATTTTTGCTTTATAATGGGCGTATTAATCATTAAATCCATTTATCTTAAACAATTTAAATCAAATAAAAATGAAAAAATCAATTCTTCCCTTTGTTATAACTGCCGTTGCTGTTGGAATTTTTTTAACAAATTGTAATTCTTCTTCTGAAAAAGTTGATGTCGCTAAGGCAAATGTTCAAGTAGCTACACAAAACCTTGATCAGGCAAAAGAGGATTATAAAGAACAGTATAATAAATTCAAACTTGAATCGGATCAAAAAATTTCTTCTAATGAAAAAAGCATTATTGAATTAAAAGCGAATGCTAAAAACATGAAGAAGGAGGCGAAAGCAAAATATGAGAAAACAATAGCAGAATTAGAACAAAGAAATGAAGACATGAAAGAAAAAACAAAAGATTACAAGGAAGAAGGAATTGAAAAATGGGAATCTTTTAAAAAAGAATTCAATCATGATATGGATGAATTCGGACAAGCGTTAAAAGATTTTACAAAAAATAATATCAATTAAGGAAACCATAAAAATTATTAAATAAAAACAATTAATTATGAAAAAGCTAATTATTTTCCCATTCGTATTGTTAACAGCATTAACAATAAATAGTAATGCACAGGATAAATCTACTTCCGAAAAATATGGAAGGACTCTAAATCTAGGTATAGGAATAGGATACTATGGATACGTAGGACATTCAGTGCCTGTTGGAACTATCAATTATGAATTTGATGTTGCCAGGAATTTTACACTTGCACCATTTGCCGGTATCTATTCGTATCAGAATTATTACTATTGGGGTAATCCTGATAAGCCGCATTATGATCCATCCTACCGCCAGTATTCCTACCGCGAAACAGCTGTTCCTGTTGGAGTAAATGGCACATATTATTTTGATCAACTATTTCATGCTAACTCTAAATGGGATTTTTATGCAGCCGGTTCTTTGGGGTTTGTCTTTAGAAGTGTTGTATGGGAAAATGATTATTATGGTGATAAACATGTATATCAAAACACTAGTCCCTTATATATGGATGCTCATATTGGAGCCGAATTGCACTTAAGTCCAAAAACCGGACTGTTCCTTGATTTGTCTACGGGAGTTTCAACATTTGGAGTTGCATTTCACATGTAAGGTCAACAAAAACGAATTATAAAGAACATGAAAAACAGGGATCTTATTTTATTGCTCGTTGACAAATCAATTAATGCATTTGGGCAAGTTCTAGGGCTTAGCGAGGCATCTAAATTAAAAATCGCCCTGACAATTATTCAAAGTACTGTGCAGGATACTTTTAACATTAACTCAAACTATCTTTCTAGAGAAGTGCTTTCAGACATTTTAGCAAAAAAACCTCTTGATATTGAACAAGCTAGTTTATTAACAAATTTATTGTGGACAGAAGCGGAAATTTTGATAAAACTAAATCGTCCGCAATATGGATTGACTCAATATGAAAATGCCCTGCAACTTTTGAACTGGAAGACAAGACAATCTGTTGAAATGGATCATTTGGAAAGAAAAAATAAAATCAGGGAGCTTGAAGCAATTATTGCGAAATTGAAACTACCTGAAGAAAAAAATATTTCAAAATAACTCAAACTGTATTAAACTGAAAGTTTGAAATAAATTCAAATTCATTAACAACAAAATAAATTAATCAGAATTCATTAACCATTAAAATTGAAAATCATGGGAAATCTACTTTATGCTATTGCAGTAATATTAGTTATTATTTGGGCAATCGGATTTATAGGCTATAGTGCCGGAGGTATTATTCACATTCTGCTTGTTATCGCTGTCGTTGCTTTGCTTTTAAGAGTTATCAATGGAAAACCAATTTAAACTTAAAAAATCAAATAAATTAATCTAAAAAAACAAAATCATGAGCACAGGAAAAGTATTATTAGGAGTTTTGGCCGGCGTTGCTGCCGGTGCGCTATTGGGTGTACTATTTGCACCGGACAAAGGATCAGAAACAAGAAAGAAAATTTCTAAAAAAAGTTCTGATACAGCAGATGATTTAAAGGACAAATTTGATGAGTTATTAAATAGTCTTAATGAAAAATATGAGGCTGCCAAAGAAGAAGCAACCGATCTGTATGAAAGAGGGAAAAGCGAAGCTGAAGAAATAAAAAAGGATTTGAAATCTGCAATGAGTTAAGAAATGAGTTTAGAACATTCCCTCAAAGCATGTTCCTAAGGGAACATGCTTTAGGATAATAACATGATTTATGGAAGATAAAAAAAATTTCATCGAGCCCTTATTAGAGAGAGTTGAAGAATATGGAAAAACAAGCTTTGAGTTATTTAAACTGAAAGCTTTGGACAAGACAGTAGGTGTTGCTTCCACTTTAGTTTCACATAGTGTGGTCGGACTTGTCCTTTCCATGTTCTTTATTATTTTAAGTATTGGAATAGCTCTTTGGTTAGGCGAGTTGTTAGGTAAATCGTACTATGGTTTCTTTTGTGTTGCCGGATTTTATGGTATTGTCGGGAGTGTTTTATATTTCTTTATGTTCAATTGGATAAAAAAACACATTAGTAATTCAATGATTTCACAAATTCTTAATTAAAATAAGATGGGAAAAATTACTTCTTTAACTGAATTAAAAGAGTCAATTCTCTTACTGGAAATTAAGCAGACGTGTGACGGAATTTTGCTAAAAGAACAAATTCATACTACATACCAAAGCTTAAAGCCTGTCAATATCATTCAAGGTGCATTTAATAAAGTGATTTCATCACCTGATTTAAAAAAGAATATTGTCAGTGCTGCTATTGGTCTTACAACAGGGTTTGTTGCAAAAAAGATTTTTGTCGGGGCGTCGATCAATCCACTAAAAAAATTACTTGGTATCGTTTTGGAAATGGTTGTCGCAAACAAAGTTGCTAAAAACGCAGATGGAATTAAAACTATCGGGGGTATTATTTTAAAAAAGATTTTAACCAACTCTCCTGAAAAAGTATAATGGATGCATCTTTTAAAATACCATTTTATGCCAGAATAGCGCTGATCTTGATTAGTGTTTTGGCTTTTGTATTTACTATGAAAGTGGGGCAGCATATAATAATTCCTTTACTATATGCAACCATAATTGCTATTTTATTAAACCCCTTTGTTAATTTTTTAATCCGAAAAAAAATAAATAAAATAATTTCTATTTCAATTGCTGTTAGTGTGGCAATTATAGTAGTGCTTGGAATTTTTTACCTCGTTTCTTCTCAGATAAGCATGTTCAGTGAAACATATCCACAGTTGTTAAAAAAACTTAATGTAACAGGTACCGAATTTGTACAATGGATTGCTCAAAAATTTAATATACACGAATCTAAAATCCATGAGTGGATAAATGAATCAGAAAGCAAAGCAATTAATAATTTCGCGATTGGAGAAACACTCACCGAAGTTGTCCGGATAATGGTTATAGCGGCTTTGCTGCCCGTATATTTATTCATGATTTTATATTACAAACCACTTTTGCTTGAATTTATCCGTCAACTTTTCCGTTCAGATTATCATATTGCTGTTGCTGAAGTATTAGTTAACGTGAAAATAATTATTCAAAGTTATTTAGTAGGACTATTTTTTGAAATGATAATTATTGCGACGTTGAATTCAATGGGACTTTTATTACTTGGAATTGATTATGCAATCATTCTTGGAATCACCGGTGCAATTGTCAATATCATTCCTTATATCGGTGGGATCATTGCAATAGCCTTACCGATGATTATCGCTTTTGTAACCAAAGATTCTATCTCTTATTCAATTCTTGTTTTCATCGTTTACATTTTCATTCAGTTTGTCGACAATCATTATGTTATTCCAAGAATTGTTGCGTCAAGAGTGAAAATAAATGCGCTTATTTCTATCATCGTAGTGTTGATTGGCAGCGCATTGTGGGGAATACCGGGCATGTTTCTTTCTATTCCATTAACTGCAATTATAAAAGTAATTTTCGATCACATCGAACCTTTAAAGCCATGGGGATATTTATTAGGAAACATTGTTCCTACCGCAACTAAATTTTCTTTTATCAAACAAAAAAAATGATTCTAATGAAATCACTCTTTAAGGTTTCTGAAAAAATAAAATGTTAACCGATTTAAAAATAACAGTAAAAGCAGCTTTGGAAAAGGGTTTTAAACCTTTAGAAAATCCGTATTTTAAAAAAATAAAAAGTTTTTTTGAAGAAATTACACAATTAACTCTTTTCACTTTTCACTTTTTCAAGGAGTTATTTAGACCTCCCTATGAGTTCAAAGAACTTGTAAAACAATCCTATTTAATAGGATACAAGTCATTTCCTTTGGTTGCTATTACTGGATTTATAATGGGACTTGTGTTAACGATACAATCAAGACCAACACTTGCCGAATTTGGCGCTGAATCCTGGTTACCGGCAATGGTAGCCGTTTCGATCATACGTGAGATCGGTCCTGTAATTACAGCATTAATATTTGCAGGAAAAGTTGGATCCGGCATCGGGGCTGAACTCGCTTCAATGAAAGTAACCGAGCAAATTGATGCAATGGAAGTATCAGGCATCAATCCATTCAAATATATTGTTGTAACACGTATCCTTTCTACAACCTTAATGCTGCCCATACTGGTGGTTTTGTCAGATGCAATTTCTCTGTATGGGGCTTATATCGGCGTTAATTTAAAGGGTGATGTAAGCTTTCATCTGTTCTTCTTACAGGTCTTTGAAAAACTTTCATTTACTGATGTTCTTCCGGCAATTATTAAAACATTTTTCTTTGGATTTGCAATTGGATTAATTGGTTGTTACAATGGGTATAATTCCAACAAAGGAACCGAAGGAGTCGCAAAATCTGCAAATTCAGCTGTAGTGTATGCTTCGTTATTAGTTTTTGTTATTGATATGATTGCTGTTCAAATTACAAGTCTGTTGGTATAAAATGATAGAACTAATGGAAACAATAACTAAAAATATCACAGATTCAAAAACTGCCACAAATGATAGCATTGTAGTTGTAGAATTGAAACATTTAAAAAAATCGTTTAAAGACAACCTTGTTCTTGCAGATG
>JAVHPE010000144.1:0-14295 GCA_036170475.1 Bacteroidia bacterium
CATTAGACGTTTCCTCCACCACTCAGGCTTTTTTACCGCCACGCATGACCACAGCTCAACGCAACGCTATTGGCTCACTCGTTGCAGGCTTGGTAATCTACAACACTACAATAAACTGCCTTGAATTTTATAATGGTACAACATGGGTTTCTTCTTGTGGTTCGACACCATGTTCTTCAGGTACCACAACCATTAATTACTCGGGTGGTATAGTCAACTTTACCGTTCCTGCAGGTTGCTCTAATATTACTATTGAAGTATGGGGCGCACAAGGCGGGACTGCTACTGTTAATGGTGTAGTAGCAGGAGGACTTGGTGCAAGAATGAAGGGAACCTTTACTCTTACTCCTGGGCAGGTGTTAAAAATTTTAGTTGGTGGGCAAGGTGGTACCGGCTATCAAGGTGGAGGAGGCGGAGGAACTTTTGTTACTGATAATAGCAACAATCCATTAATTATTGCCGGAGGTGGAGGGGGCGGCGAATATGCTGGTTATAATTACGGTACCAAGCCTGGTGTTACTACCACTTCTGGTCAGATAGGTTATTGTGGCGGTTGTGGCGGTACGGTATCAGGTAATGCAGGCACCGGTGGCGGTGGTGGTGGCGCATGTCAGGCTTATGCGTCTACCGGGGCAGGTGGTGGAGGACTTAACGGGAATGGCGTTAGTTGTTCCCCCGATTGCGGTGGAACTTCCTTTGTGGGTGGAGGTGCTGGTGGATGCCTGCCTTGTGGGGCTGGTGCAGCAGGTGGTTTTGGTGGAGGTGGTAGTGGAGATTGGTGTTCTATGGTTGGTGGTGGTGGTGGTGGTGGTTATTCCGGTGGTGGTGGTGGTGCGTATTATGCAAACGGTGGTGGTGGTGGCTCCTACAATAGCGGAACAAGTCCGAGCAATACAGCTGGTGCGTGGTCTGGTAATGGTAAGGTAACCATAACCTGGTAACTTTTTGGTAAAAATTATTTTTTTAGAATGCGGCAAATTGATACTTTTGCATAGTTCAATATAAATCTTACCTTTGTTTTCTCGATTACGTGTATACAATTACCAACCCAATACAATTACCAACCCAATAACAAAATTAAATGGATTATAATACCAGTCTGCCCCACATGATTATTCCTGAATACGGAAGAAATATTCAGAAAATGATTGATTTTGCAATTTTAGTTGAAAATCGTGATGAACGCAACAGAGTGGCACAAGCAATAATTAGTGTGATGGGTCAGTTGAATCCGCATTTGCGGGATGTTACCGATTTTAAACATAAGCTGTGGGATCATATTTTTATCATTTCTGATTTTAAATTAGATGTAGATTCTCCCTATCCGAAACCAACGCGCGAAACTTTTCAAACAAAACCCGAAAGAGTTTATTACCCTAGTAATGACATCCGATATAAACATTATGGAAAAACGGTTGAACGTATCATCACAAGAGCAATAGAATATCCTGAAGGGGAAGAAAAGAACGCATTAATAGAGCAGATAGCTAATTTGATGAAGCGTTCTTACCTGACATGGAACCGTGATTCGGTAAATGATGAGGTAATTTTAAAACAATTAGGCGAACTTTCCAAAGGCGAACTTAAATTAGCCGACTCCTCCTCTTTACGAAGCACTCAAACGTTTGTGCCTCGTCCACCTAATCAAAGCAGGGATCGCGATAAAAAGAAATCAAGTGGCGGGAAGCAAAACTCCGGTGGTTTCCGCAAGGATAACTCAAACTCGGGTGCGAATCCTAATAATAAATTTAAACGGAAGTTTTAATTGTTATTTCACTTCGGCTATTTCATTTCAATGCCTTAATCACGTTTCATGATCAATACCATGGAGATTGACGATTCTAAATTCTGAATCGTGCTGAAAAAAATTAAAAAAGTAGAATTAATTTTTTGAAAGTAAGAGGTCAATCTTTTTTCTTACATCTCTGTGAGCAATGCACTCACTGCCTTGTTTAAGATTGTTGAAACCTGTCCTTATTGGCTTTTTTTCTCCGGAAGGAAGAGTAATCCACCAATCCTTGGTTTCATTTCCCTTAGTGGTTGATTTGAAACAATCCTTTACGCTTAATAAAACAGAATTATCATTTGTTTCAACAATCAATTGATGCAAATGAATCTTTAGTTCAGCTGTGTTCATGAGGAATTAGATTTTAGTCTTACAAATATAATCAATTATCGTCTAATTACAATAATTTATAGATATTTTTTTAAAAAATCGATTAACAATTGAAAGTTCGTAAAATAGTTCGAAATGCTGTTTTTGTAGATTTCAAAAAAACAGGAACTATCTTTTTGAAATTAAGTAGTAACAGGCGGTTATAAAAAAATTTCGCAGTATCGGGATTTTTGAAATGAAACCGTAGGATTCTCGGGGTTTCAACTTAAATTTAATTTCATAATTGGGATTGATAAAGAAAAATGTTTTTTTATCAATTACCCAGTTCTCATTCTTTAAAATCCGCTCAAAGCGTTCAATACTGATTCCTGTTTCTTTAATTTCCAACAGGTCATCAATTGTAGTTTTTTTTTCGCCAAATAATTTTAATATTCCTCTGTAAAGTAATTTTGGAAGTAGATGATAGTAGGGCACTATAGATAATAATTTATTTGAACAAATCTGTTGGTGACCACCAAATGGGTTTTGCCAGGGAGGGAAACCAAAAAATATTTTACCACTTGGTTTTAAAATTTTTTTCAGGCAGTTTAAGAATTTTCCCTGATCATGTATATGCTCAATTACATCCCTGAGAATTATTAAATCAAACTCTTCTTTGAATTCATCAATCCTATTATAAATATCATCAACTATTAATTTTAGCAGGTGTTTATTGGGATATTGCGAAAAATATTCTCTCGCATACTGAATTTTATTTTCGTTCAAATCAACTCCCATAGCCTTGCATCCTAAATCCAGAAATGGCTTGAGATTTCCCGCTTCGCCACAGCCAATCTCCAGAACATACATGTCTTTATTTACTCTGCAAAAATCGCTGATGAAAGGAATAACATATTTTTGAGTAGTATATTCTTGTTCTTTAAAGTAAATATCTTTATCTGTATGTCTTTCCTGCATTATGTAATTTATGTGTTTATTTAAAATTAAAACACTCCGAACGTATTACTTTAGAAATAGGAGTATAGAAGTTTGTAAAAAGATTTGTAAAAATAGGAATTTTATTCATTAAACAATCTGACAAATTGCCATCTTTTCCAATCTTTTTTAGTTAATAAAACTGTTCGTAAAATAAATCTTTTATTGTGTGGTTTAACGCCTTTTAATTCGTAATTCGTAGGAGCAAAAATCCTTCCAAATTCAAACTTAAATCCTACTAAAATGAGTGTATTCGAGATCATCGGCGGAAAAAAACTTAAAGGTGAAATTATTCCGCAAGGTGCAAAAAATGAAACCTTACAAATATTATGTGCCGTTTTGTTGACACCTGAAAAAGTTGTTATAAGTAATATTCCTGATATTGTGGATGTAAACAAATTAATTGATTTGCTTAGGGATTTGGGGGTAACCATCGAAAAAACAGGGCATGAAGAATATTCCTTTCAAGCTGATCATGTAAATGTAGATTATCTGAATTCGCCGGAGTTCAGAAAAAAGGGAGGCAGTTTACGCGGTTCTATTATGATTGTAGGACCTTTACTTTCCCGCTTTGGTAAAGGATACATCCCTAAACCGGGTGGAGATAAAATTGGCAGACGTAGATTAGATACACACTTTATAGGTTTTCAAAAGTTAGGGGCAAAATTTATTTATGATGAAGAAAATGAATTTTATAAAGTTGAAGCATCTAATTTAAAAGGCTGTTACATGCTTTTGGATGAAGCATCTGTAACAGGTACTGCAAATATTATAATGGCGGCGGTTCTTGCAAAGGGGATGACAACAATCTATAATGCCGCTTGTGAGCCATATATTCAGCAATTATGTAAAATGTTGAACAGGATGGGAGCAAAGATAAGTGGCATTGGCTCAAATTTATTATACATTGAAGGGGTTGAATATTTAGGCGGGACAACGCATCGTATGTTACCCGACATGATTGAAGTAGGTAGTTTCATTGGACTTGCAGCGATGACACAATCGGAGATTACCATTAAAAATGTTTCGTATGATGAATTAGGAGTGATACCAAGTGTTTTCCAGCGATTAGGAATTAAATTAGAACGCAGAGGCGATGATATTTTTATTCCCTCACAGGAGAGTTATGAAATAGATACATTTATTGATGGTTCTATATTAACTATTTCTGATGCCATCTGGCCCGGCTTTACTCCCGATTTATTAAGTATTATACTGGTTGTGGCAACACAGGCAAAAGGAACCGCATTGATTCATCAAAAAATGTTTGAAAGTCGTTTGTTTTTTGTAGATAAATTGATAGATATGGGGGCGCAAATTATCCTCTGCGACCCTCATCGTGCCACTGTAATTGGATTAAACCGTGAACATCAATTAAAAGGTATTTCTATGACTTCGCCGGATATACGTGCAGGGGTATCGCTTTTAATCGCTGCCCTTTCAGCAAAAGGGAAAAGTACCATTCACAACATAGAACAGATTGACCGCGGTTATCAGAACATTGACATTCGTTTACAAAAACTTGGCGCAAACATTGTAAGAAAATAATTAAGCTCAGAATTTTTTATTTGAATTGGATAATAGAAAAACAAGTTCGGCGTAATTAAAAAAAATTGTAATATTGCACCCATGAAAAAAACAAATATTTTACTCTCTTTGACAGTTATATCTGTTATAGGGTTCGGATTCATAAATTCAAACGTTACCGATAAGGTTAAACAGGAAGCCGCTAAATCAGGCGCTACTATTGGAATTGAGGTAGGGAATAAAGCGCCTGAGTTAAAATTTAATAACCCTCAGGATAAGGAAATTGCCCTTTCCTCCTTAAAAGGCAAGATAGTGTTGGTAGACTTTTGGGCATCCTGGTGTGGTCCATGCCGCTATGAAAATCCTAATGTTGTTGCTTGTTACAATACATATAAAGATACTAAATTCAATAAAAAAGCGAAGGGTTTTACAGTATATAGTGTATCATTGGATAATAATAAAGAAGCATGGATGAAAGCAATAGCGAAAGATGGTTTGGTTTGGGAAAATCATGTTAGTGATTTAATGGGATGGCAATCCAAGGCGTCTGCGACATATAGTGTTTCCAGTATTCCTTCCGGTTTTTTAATTGATGAAAACGGAATAATTGTTGCCAAAGGAGGAATGTTGCGGGGAGAAGGCTTAGCAAATGAATTGAAAAAACTAATTAAAGAAAGCAATTAAGGGCAAAAATTTTAATAGAAAGGACAGAATTCGTAAGGGTTCTGTCTTTTTATTTTAAAAAACTCTTATGTCAATTTGTCCTGTTTTTTGTTGGTGGCAAATAATTTGACTACAGAGCGGTGGCTGAATTTATTAGTTAAAAGTAAATTTTCTTTCAGTAAATAAATTCCTATACCAAGGCAATGATGAAGGGAAACAGTATTAAAAAAATTAAAAATATCTTTAAAAAAATGAGCAAACAGGAAACTGAAAAAGTGGAGGAACAAAACGGGCAGCAGGAGATACAATCTAACCCTGAAGCTGTTCAGTTGGTGAATGAAGATAAAATCGCGGAAATGCAGGCAAAAGTGGATGAATTGAATGATAAATACCTGCGTTTGTATTCCGAATTTGATAACTACCGAAAACGTACTGCTAAAGAAAAAATTGACTTGTTTCAAAATGCGGGTGAAAATATTTTTAATAGTTTGCTACCGATAATAGATGATTTTGAACGCGCCATAAAATCAAATGCGGATATTACGGATGTGAAAATAATATCAGATGGCGTGAACCTTATTTACAATAAATTCAAAAACACACTTATTCAAAAAGGACTGGAAGAAATGAAATCCATAGGAGAACCTTTTAATACCGACTTACATGAAGCAATTACAAATGTTCCAGCCCCATCTGAAAATCTTAAAGGAAAAGTTATTGAAGAGCTGGATAAGGGGTATACATTAAACGGTAAAGTCATTCGGTTTGCCAAAGTGGTTATTGGAAATTAGTTGGGAGTTAAGAATTAAGAATTAAGAGTTAAAAGTTAAAAGTTAAGAGTTAAACAATACAACAATTCAACAGTTTGTTAGAGATGAGTAAAAGAGATTATTACGAAATATTAGAGATTCAAAAGAATGCAAATGCGGATGAAATAAAAAAAGCATATCGCAAAATGGCGATTAAATTCCATCCTGATAAGAATCTGGGAGACAAAGCAGCGGAAGAAAAATTTAAGGAGGCGGCAGAAGCGTATGAGATTTTAAGTAATGCTGATAAAAGACAACGTTACGACCAATTTGGACATGCAGGAGTTAGTGGTAATGGTGGTTTTGGTGGTGGAAGAGGTGGTTCGGGTGGTTTTGGCGGAATGAATATGGATGATATTTTCAGTCAGTTTGGAGATGTTTTCGGTGGTCATTTCGGTGGCGGTAATGGTGGCGGTCGCGGTGGAAAGCGTGTAAATCGTGGTTCCAATTTAAGAGTGAAAGTTAAAATGACCTTGGAAGAAATTGCTAACGGGGTAGAAAAAAAAATCAGAGTAAATAAATATGTTGCCTGTAAACCTTGTCGCGGTAGCGGCGCAAAAGATGGTTCGGCATTTAACACTTGTTCTTCTTGTAGAGGGACAGGTCAGGTAACACGTATTACCAATACTATTCTTGGAGCCATGCAGACTACAAGTACTTGTCCAACCTGCGGTGGCGAGGGTCAAAGTATTACGGATAAATGTACTGTTTGTCATGGAGATGGAGTTATGCATGATGAAGATGTAATCAGTATTAATATTCCTGCGGGTGTTGCCGACGGAATGCAACTTTCAGTAAGTGGAAAAGGTAACATGGGGGCACGGGGTGGTGTTGCGGGCGATTTAATAATTGTAATTGAAGAAATTGAACATGAACTACTGAAACGGGATGGATTGAATTTGTTTTATGACCATTTTATAAGTTTCGTGGATGCCGCTATTGGCACTCATATAGAAGTGCCGACTATAGATGGTAAAGCAAAAATAAAAGTAGATGCCGGAACTCAAAGTGGTAAGGTGCTTCGTCTGAAAGCTAAAGGATTGCCAGATATTAATAGCTATTCCCGTGGCGATATTTTGGTAAACATTAATGTTTGGACTCCCCAATATTTAACGAAAGAAGAAAAAAATATTTTGGAGGGCTTACGTAATGCTGAAAATTTTAAACCCAACCCAAGCAAAAAGGACAGAGGCTTCTTTGAAAGAATGAAACAATATTTTGAATAAGCCAATGAATATTCTTTCCGCAAAAAATATAGTGAAACGTTATGCCAGTCATACTGCGCTGGATGATGTAACGTTAGATATACCCAGCCAGAGCATTTTCGGGCTACTGGGACCAAATGGCGCCGGCAAAACTTCTCTTATTCGTATCAT
This sequence comes from Bacteroidia bacterium, assembly GCA_036170475.1. Taxonomy (GTDB): domain Bacteria; phylum Bacteroidota; class Bacteroidia; order 2-12-FULL-35-15; family 2-12-FULL-35-15; genus 2-12-FULL-35-15. Next base: position 7,467 of record JAVHPE010000144.1, read on the forward strand.
CAATCAAATTACGGGTCCTGATAGTGGCGAGATTTTTTTTGAAGGCGAAAAACTAACTCAAAAACATGTTGAGCAAATTGGCTATTTACCTGAAGAGCGTGGATTGTATAAAAAAATGGAGGTAGGGGAACAAGCGCTATATTTAGCACAACTAAAAGGAATGCCGAAAGCGGAAGCGAAAAAAAAATTAAAATTATGGTTTGAGAAATTCGAGATTGATACCTGGTGGAATAAAAAAGTAGAAGAACTTTCAAAAGGAATGCAGCAAAAAGTTCAATTCATAGTAACGGTATTGCATGAACCTAAATTATTGATATTGGATGAACCTTTCAGCGGTTTCGATCCTATCAACGCGAACCTTATCAAAAATGAAATTTTACATCTTAGAAAGCAAGGATCTACCATTTTATTTTCGACACATAACATGGAATCAGTGGAGGAGTTGTGTGATAATATCGCTCTTATCAATAAATCGAAAAAAATTCTGGATGGTTCCGTAAAGGAAATTCGTAAGCAGTTTAAATCGAATATTTACGAAATAGAATTTGCCGGGAATATGATGGGATTTACCAATTCATTATGGACTTTAGGCAAACTGATAGAACATGTAACTGAAGGAGAAAATTGCAAAGCCCTGGTTCAATTGACCGGGGAAACAAAATCTAATCAATTGCTGCAAGCTGTTATGCCTGTCGCTGAAATTCATTCATTCAAAGAAATTATACCAAGTATGAACGATATTTTTATTGCTAAGGTTAATGAAGGGAATTTGGCAATTTAACAATTAAGCAGTAGACAATAAAAAAATAAATTAGCAATTTTGCAATAAGGAAGAGTCCCCCTTGGGCGATGGCTTGTGGGTCTGAGAAGGGGGGAGCGTTGGATTGTGTGTTGCAGGGGGATGTTTTTTGATTCGTAATTCGTTAAAATTCGTAGTATTGACAATGAACAAAATTTCTCTCATCATAAAACGTGAATACTTAACAAGGGTTAAGAAAAAATCATTCATCATTATGACCATTCTGGGTCCGATACTGATGGCTGGATTAATGATAGTACCTATCTGGATGGCTATGCAAAAGCCCGACAAACAAAACATTGAAGTGATTGATGAGAGTTATGTGTTCAGAGATTTAATCCCCCAAAAAGAATTTATTGATTTTGATTATCCCGAAATAAGCTTTGTTAAAGCTCAGGAAGGCTTTTATGAATCGGGGTATGATGCCATATTATTTATTCCTTCCAACATTTTAGAGGGAGGAAAAACAATAAAACTATTTTATAAAAAACAGGTAGGTATTGCAACTGAAGAATACATTGGATCTACCATCAGTAAAATGATGTACAACGTTATCCTGGCAAAAAACAAAGTAAACTTAAATACAATAAAAGACGCCGAAGAAAATTCAAAATTTCATGTTATCACTGAAAAATTAGAAGCAACGGGTAAAAGCAAAAAAACAAACACCGGGCTGTTTATGGCAATCGGGATAGGTGGTGGAGTGCTGATTTATATGTTTATTTTCCTTTATGGTGTTCAGGTAATGCGTGGGGTGATGGAAGAAAAGACAAGTCGTATTGTAGAGGTAATATTATCTTCGGTTAAACCATTCCAATTGATGATGGGAAAAATTGTAGGTGTTGCATTGGTTGGATTAACACAGTTTTTGTTATGGGTAATTTTAACATTTACACTATACAGTATTGCTACCGTTACCATTTTGAAAAATATTGACATCAAGCAAGTGCAGCAAAAAGAGCAGATATTAAAAATTGGCGCTGATTTAAAGTACTCGGAAATGAAAAAAATGGATAAGCCCACTATTGTTACTGAAGTCTGGAATGATTTTAAATCAATTGATATTGTAACAATATTGTTTTGTTTCCTGTTTTATTTTTTGGCAGGTTATCTTTTGTATAGTGCAATGTTTGCCGCTATTGGCTCCGCGGTGGATAATGAAGCCGATACCCAGCAATTTATGCTGCCGATAACAATACCTCTGATCTTCTCATTTGTCATTGCACAAAATGTGATTCAGGATCCTGAAAGTTCAATGGCATTTTGGTTTTCGATAATACCATTAACTTCACCTGTAATTATGATGGTGCGTATGCCTTTTGGCGTTCCTGCCTGGGAATTAACATTATCAATGAGTTTGCTGGTTCTTGGTTTTGTATTTACAACATGGCTTGCCGCCCGTATCTATCGCACCGGTATATTAATGTATGGTAAAAAAGTTACCTGGAAAGAGATAGGCAAATGGCTTTTATATAAAGGTTAATTGGGGAGTTGGAAAAATAAATATTAAATTAGCAGGATGCAAAATCGCAAAATCCCTAATTCTCTAAATCCCTAATTCTCTAAATTAACAAATCTCTAATTTCTTTTATGGGTCGCATTGCAATCATTGATTTAGGAACCAATACATTTAATCTTCTAATTGTAGAAGTTGGTTTAGATAAAACCTACCAATTTGTATTTCAAACTAAAATTTCTGTTAAGCTTGGCGAAGGAGGTATTAACAAAGGTTTTATTGCGCCTGTCCCATTTTATCGTGGCATCGAAGCGCTTAAAATTCACAAACAAACTGCTGAAAAATATAATGTAGAAAAAATTGTTGCAATTGCTACATCGGCTATCAGGGGCGCTTCAAATAGTGCTGAATTTGTTGCCATAGCAAAAGACGAATGCAATATCGATATTCAGGTTATTTCGGGTAATAGAGAAGCGGAGATGATTTATTATGGCGTACGTGATGCAGTAAAGATGGCCGAAAGCCCTTCTTTAATTATTGATATTGGTGGAGGAAGCACCGAATTTATTATTGCGAATAAAAATCAAATATTTTGGAAACAAAGTTTTTTATTGGGGGTTGCACGTTTACTTGAACTGTTTAACCCTTCTGATCCTATTACAGTTGAAGAGAAAAAAGCGATTGTTGATTATTTGGATCAGGAATTACAGCCACTTTTTAATGCGATAAAAAAATATCCGGTAACCGAATTAATTGGCTCTTCCGGTTCATTTGATTCTTTAGCTGAAATGGTTGCACATCGGTTTTATTCACCCCATATTTTTGACGGTAAAACGGAGTATGATTTTAATCTGGAGGATTGTGCTGCTGTTCATGAAACAATTGTAAAATCAACCAATGCGCAACGTTTACAGATGAAAGGATTAGTCGCGATGCGCGTTGACATGATTGTGATTTCAAGCATTTTGGTTCATTTTATTCTTAAATCCTTTTCAATTTCACACATGCGTTTGTCCACATATTCACTAAAAGAAGGTATTTTGTACGAAATTTTAAATTTGAAAAAATTAAGTTTAATAGAATAATTAAACAACCGTTCATCTCATTATCTTTACGGAGTACTATAACCCATTGTTGAGATGAATGTTTTCCGGTAATCAGAAGTAAAATCAACAATTCAAAAACGTTGAAATGCAAGCAATAATAGAAGCTATTCCCAAGAAGATACTAGAAGCGGAACTTACTCCGGAAAAATTTGTTCGCATTACCAATAAGGGTAACAATGAAATTTACATAATTACCCATCATGATTCACCCAATATTATGAGTGAAATTGGACGTTTGCGTGAAGTTACTTTTCGCGCATCAGGCGGAGGGACGGGTCATAGTATTGATATTGATGAATATGATACTGCCGATGCTCCCTATAAACAACTGATTGTTTGGAGTCCTGCAGAAAGAGAAATTGTAAGTGGCTACCGTTTTATTAAATGTAAAGATGCTCCCATAGGTGCTGATGGGATTGTACGACTCGCCTCTACTGAGTTGTTTAAATTTTCTGAAAAATTTATCCGGGATTATTTACCATCTACTATTGAACTGGGACGTTCTTTTGTTCAGCCAAAATATCAACCAGCAATAGATAATCGTAAAGGCTTGTTTTCATTGGATAATCTATGGGATGGCTTAGGTGCGATTGTTGTGGACAATCCGGATACTCGTTATTTTTACGGCAAGGCTACTATGTATACACATTTTAACATTCATGCAAGGGATATGATATTATCATTTATGAATTATTATTTCCCTTGTAATGAAAATTTAGTACATGCTATTGAACCTTTACCAATAAAAACGGATGTGTCAGCATTTTTAAAATCAATTAAAGGCTTAAGTTATAAAGACGGACATCGAATCTTAAATCAAAATGTACGAGAACTAGGCGAACAAATTCCCCCACTTGTAAATTCTTATATGAACCTGTCAGCTACCATGAAAACTTTTGGAACATCGCTTAATGCTCATTTTGGGGAAGTAGAGGAAACAGCTATTCTGGTTTCAATCGCGGATATTTACGATTCTAAAAAAGAGCGTCATATTGATACCTATAAAAAGAAGTAGAAAGTTTAAACTAAAATAATGGAAATTAAATCCGCTCAATTTGTTATCAGCAATACGGACGTGGCGAAATGCCCTTTACCTGTAATGCCGGAGTATGCCTTTATCGGACGATCAAACGTGGGCAAATCATCGCTTATTAATATGTTATGCGATAGAAAAAATATGGCGAAAACATCCGGGAAACCGGGTAAAACTCAGCTGATTAATCATTTTATAATTAATGATAATTGGTATTTAGTTGATTTGCCCGGCTATGGCTATGCTCAGGTAGCAAAAGATCAGAAAGAAAAATGGAATAAATTTATTGAACAATATATCCTTAACCGGCAAAACTTAATGTGCATGATGGTATTGCTCGATTCACGAATCCCTCAGCAAAAAGTGGACTTGGATTTTATGGATTGGCTTGGTGTACATGAGATTCCTTTCGTGATGGTTTTTACCAAAATGGATAAACTTTCAAAAAAGAAATTTAATGATAACATCGCGAGTTATAAAGAAGAAATGGGTAAACATTGGGATGAATTACCGCGATGCTTTTATACTTCGGCGGAAAAAAAAGAAGGGAAATTAGAATTATTAACCTTTATCGAAGACGCAAACAGGCTGTTTAAAAAAAGTACATAAGAAAAAAAATATTCAATTATTTTTTAGGCTTATACCTTGCATTTTTTAATATTTTTTGTGCATCCCCTTCTTGCATTAATTGTACAATGGATATATCGGGATTGTTTTTCATATATTGTTTTACAATCTGCCAGCCTATCCAATAACCTATTCGTGGTGGCGCCTCTTTACTGAATGCACTTGTGAAAGGTCCTTCGTTGGTAAATTTTATTATTTCAGTTTGGTCAGTGCTGTATAATAATTTTTGTGCGGCAAAATAACTCCATACATTAAATTCATTTTGTGAACAATAATCAAGTTGTAGTTGAGAGTATTGAATCTTCAATGAGTCATGGACATTGGGAAGCAAAGCATCTGTGAGGTACATTATTTTTCCAATGTAGGTTATTTCGCTCAAAAAATCACTTTTGTTCATATTGTATGGAAATTCAGTAATCATCCATGCCCTTGTGGCATCCGGTAGTATGTTTTCCTTATTCATAAACATTGTTTTATAATGAGGCAGGGTTAGCATCTGATAAAACTTATTGTTGCCTCCCAAATACATTTCCAAACCAAGAGCCAGTGTGCTATCGAGCAGTACCACGGAATAATTAAAACCCGACATCATGGTAATTGTTTTTGGTAGTTTTTTATTAGGGAAGTAATAGTTAAAGTGTTTAAACAACTCTGTTAATTGTTCGCTGAGGAAATCAGTAGTTGGATATGTTTTTTGACAATCAGCATAAGCTTCACGCATATCGCGATCGCTGATAAATTGCTTCATACGCGTAATGTATGAAGAGTCGTGCAAGCCTCCATTATTGACTATTCTGGTTATGTAACTGGAATAAAAATGACCGTATTTGGCTAGTAATTTTTCAGATGAAGTATTTATATTGCTCGTATCAATAGTAAAAATATCCTTTTCCAATCGATTGATTTTAACTTCCGGAATAATAATGTTAGAAACATCCACATCCAAACGGTTACTCTCACATGATGAAAAAAGCAGCACAAACACTATGGATAAATAAACAATGAAATTTTTCATATAAAAATTAAAATGATAAAAAATATACTTAATATTGTAATGAGAAATACAGACTGTTTATTAATTAATTTAAAATTCAAAATTATAAAAAAATATGAAGAAAATTCTTTTAATCACGGCAATAGCTTTATCAACAAACTTTGTATTTGGACAAGAAGGTGGAAATGAGCTTAAAAATTTTCGTTTCGGGTTAAAAGTAACGCCTTCCATAGACTGGTATAAACCTGATGGTAAAATTTTGAAGGGCAATGGGCCGGTTGTAAAATTTGGCGGAGGTTTAGTTACAGAATTCAGATTGGCAAAAGTAGTATCCATTCTTACAGGCATTCAGTTGGATATGGATGGTGGGAAGATAATATATAGAAATGGGGGAATCAGCAATCCAAGTACAAATACGGTAAGCTATTATTATTATATTCCAGATGATAAAATTGTAAAGTACGATCCTGTTCTTTCTGCCTCCCCTTCCTCCAATACTCACTACCAGGTAAATGAACGTAGCTATTCGGTAACTTATATTACTATTCCTTTAGCGCTAAAGATGAAAACGAAAGAAATTGGGGCATTGACCTATTATGGTCAGATTGGAATGAATAATTCTTTTAGATGGAAAGCCACTGCTGACGATAAACTAACAGTGATTAATGATATTACACATGAATTAGGAGCCACAGATAGTAAATCAAAAATTGATGTTAATGACGATGTAAGCTTATACATGGCTTCTTTAAATTTTGGCTTAGGTGCTGAGTTGAATTTTTCCGGAAGCACTTCTTTAGTCTTTGGTTTAAAT
>JAVHPE010000145.1:0-2949 GCA_036170475.1 Bacteroidia bacterium
TGTAATTTTATAATTTTGCTTACGAAGTCGGCTTCATCATTTAGCTTGCCGTTGGCGGTAATTGCAAGAAAAAAAACCTGAATTCAAGAAGACAACGCTATAAACCGACTGAAAGAAAAAAAGCCCACGCTTCTGTAAAATTAAAAGAGGTGCAACGCTCCCCTGTAGGCTGACACAAAAGGTTGCACCACATTTAATTTTACGCACCCCGCGGCCTTTCGTTTAATTGTTTAAAAACAACTGTAAAACTTGGACTGTTTTTCACTACTTTTGAGAAAGCAAAAAAACATAATGTCAAATTACTTAGACCATATAAATAATACACTTAAACCCAGAATAACCGAGAAAGAGGTTGTGCTTGATTTATTTGCAGGTTGCGGTGGTTTGTCATTGGGGTTTGAGGCTGCAGGTTACAAGACAATTGGGTATGAAATGATTAGTGTTGCTTCAGAAACATACAACAAAAATTTAATCGGTGAATGTTTTCCCATAAAACTTGACCTTGACTTTGAATATCCACGAGCCGACATTGTAATCGGAGGACCACCTTGCCAACCTTTCAGCGTTGGTGGACATCAAAAAGGAATAGAAGACGCAAGAGACGGTTTTCCAATTTTTATAGATGCTGTAAAAAAATTGCAGCCAAAAGTTTTTATGTTTGAGAATGTTCGTGGACTTCTATACACAAATAAATGGTATTTTGACTTGGTTTTAGAAGAACTTAGGAAACTCGGTTATATTATTGATTTTAAATTATTGAATGCTGTTAATTTTAGTGTTCCTCAAAACCGTGAACGACTTTTTGTTTTTGGACATAGGGCAAAATTTAATTTTCCTAAACCTAATCCTAAAAAAGTAACGGTTGGAGAAGCTATTGGCGATATAATGTTTACTGCCCCTCCTGAAAGTAAATTTTTTACTGCATCAATGGATACCTACGTCGCAAAATATGAAAAAGCATCTTCTTGCATAAACCCAAGAGACTTATATGCCAACAGACCTGCACGAACATTGACTTGTAGAAATCTTGCAGGTGCTACCGGCGATATGCAACGAGTGAAATTGAAAGACGGTAGACGTAGAAGATTATTGCACAATGAGGCGGCACGACTGCAAAGTTTTCCAGATTGGTATGAGTTTATTGGAAATGAAACACAGCGATATAACCAAATAGGAAATGCCGTTCCACCGCTTTTAGCCTATCAAATGGCGTTGGCATTAAAGGAGTGTTATCAAATGGACGAACTGTATTCGTCCGAAGAAATTATTGAAAATAATTTACAACCAAATCAAGTACTTTCACTTTTTTAATATGAAGAACTATATCACAAAAAGTAGTAAATCAAAATCGGTTCAGAAAATAATAAATGAAGCGCTTGAAATTTTAGAAAGTGTTGGAATTCCTATGAACATCAAAACTGAGAGGGGTTTAGAAAGAATGGCGCTTTGTTTTCTTGCTGTTGCTGATGTTACGAAAGATTGGAGTAAAGCGAAAGAAAATGCAAACTTAAAATCACGAGACATCATCAATTTTGTTAATAAAAATTTTGATGAAAATATTTCTTCCGGATCTTATGACGACATTAGAAGAAAAGATTTAAAACTTTTGGTGTTAGCTGACATTGTTGTAAACAGTGGGGTGAATAAGGGTTCAGCGACCAACGACCCAACAAGAGGTTATGCTTTGCAATCTGACTTTAAAAAATTAATTGTTGCATACAAAACTGATGCTTGGAGTAATTCAATAAAAGCATTCAACAAAAACAGACCTTCGCTTTCTGAAATACTTGCAAGAAAAAGAGACATTGAAAAAATTCCAGTAAAACTACCAAACGGCAAGCCGCTTGAACTCTCACTTGGCGAACATAATGTTTTGCAGAAAGCAATCATTGAAGAATTTTTGCCTCGTTACGGCAGTGACTGTTCTGTTCTTTATATCGGTGACACATCAAATAAATCCTTGCATATTGAAACCGAAGAATTAAAGAAGTTAAACTTTTTTGAACTTTCACACGATGAATTGCCCGACATCATTGCTTTCAGCAAAAAGAACAATTGGCTCTACTTAATTGAAGCTGTTTATAGTTCAGGACCAATGAGCGAAACGAGAGTTTTGGAATTGAGAAAAATGTTGAAGGACTGTAAAGCGGAATTGATATTTGTAACTGCTTTCTTGACAAGAAACGATTTTAGAAAATGGCAGATAGACATTGCTTGGGAAACTGAGGTATGGACGGCAGACCACCCAGACCATTTGGTTCACTTCAATGGACATAAATTTTTAGGAGCCTATTAAGCCGACACTTTTGGCAGCACATTTGTATTTTTTCTAACGCACAAAGCCAAGCAAAAAATCCAAAAGAGCTACCAAGCAAACGCACAAAGACATCGAACTATGCAAGACGACCACGACCGAAAAAGAAGCAACTTACCGCCAACATCACCTAAGCAATATTGCCGTTTATAGTAGGTTTTATCATTTGAGTTCGCAATGAAAATTGGTCGTGGCAAAAACCATTCACAGCGGTAGAAATTTTTATCTATTAGTTTTTGCCACTGACAAATTTCAGTAAATTATGCTGCTAAGGTTCATCAAATTTCTCGTAGTTCAATTACCTATTGGATGAAGAAATTATGTTCCTTTGAGCTCAAAAACAAAGCTATGAGCAAGGACGAAGAAATCAAAAGACTTAAAGAAAAAATTGAAGAATTGGAATTCATTAAAGAATTTCAGCAAGATATTATTGCTGATTTAGAAGTAACGACTGGACAGACTCTTGCAAAAAAGTGTTTGCCGGCGCAACAAAAGGATTTTATGCGACAAGTGAGAGAAGGAAAAATAAAAATTGCTTAAAGTCAACTGACCACTCAGTGGTGTCGTGACCGCGTAACGTGACGACAGGCGTGGAAACGAGGAGTTGGGTGACGGCAGGCGTGGAAACGAGGAGT
>JAVHPE010000146.1:0-2925 GCA_036170475.1 Bacteroidia bacterium
GTAAAAATATTAAATGCAAAACTTTTTGATATTTATCTACCGAAGAATTTTACTGTAATTCAGAAAGAGTACGACTGCTTTTTTATGTTAAAGACATCACTTTTGCTACTACAAGAAAATATTCGTTTGTTAAAGAATGCTAAACGATACGAACCATGGCTCTTACAAAATTATCTTTGTCTTTTTACAATGTTGTCTTCAAACTATTCTTTTTTTAGGATCGTTTAATGTAATTTTATCCTGTGAAAAAATTAGTATATATATATCATTATTTTATTTATCGATCAAAGGCGGTTAATGAGCATGGCGTGCACTCCCCTTTTGTTTTTTATTTATTGATGAATGTTATATATAATAAAAATAATTACTATTGCTACCGGGCAATTGAAAATGTGAGAGAAAAACTTTTAAACTCAAAAAAAACTATCCGCATTATTAAAAATGCGGAGTGTAAACCCTTCGGAAAATTTGAAAACGTTGCGCCGGATATTAATACAGAAGCTGAAAAAAATAATACAATAGAAAGAGAGGTAGCACAGCTTGCAAAACAACATACCAGATCTGCAAAGTTCCAGCATTTATTATTTCGTTTAGTAAACCATTTTCAGCCTCCGGATATTTTAGAGATAGGAACATCATTTGGCATTAGCACCGCATACCTGGCGATAGCAAATTCAAAAATTAGTGTAGTTACAATTGAAAAAAATCGAGAAATTGCAGAAATTGCAAAACAAAATTTTAAGGATTTGAGGTTAAAAAACATAGAACAAAAAATTGAAAATAGTAATGCTGCTTTGCCAGACATGTTATCAAAATATCAGAATTTATATTTTGTATCATTTGATGGATTTTGTTGCAAACAAGATACTTTAAAATATTTTTATCTTTGCCTTGAAAAGTCGAATGCATCAAGTGTTTTTGTGTTTTTTGGTTTGTATCAGTCAGCAGAAATGATAGAAGCATGGAACGAAATAAAAAACAATAACAGGGTAACAGTTACTCTTGATTTATTTATTATGTGTATTGTGTTTTTTCGGAAAGAGCAGGTAAAACAACATTTTGTAATAAAATTTTAGGATACGGAAGATACAGGGTGTACGACAAATTTCCCTGATTTCATAAATTTTAGAAGCCATCGCAGATATTTCGACAGGCTCAATATGACTCGCGCGCCGTCAGTCAGAGCTTGTCGAAGACCTTGGGGAGGCATTTATGTTTGAAGGTTCCATAACATGATGGCTTGCTTCAAGGTAGAGAATAAATATATTTAGGGATATTTGTCGTACACCCAAGATACATCACTATTAATTCAAAGGGATAAACATCATATATTAAGCTAGATCTATTTGCTAATCAAAAATAGAATAATCCTTTCTTAGAATTCTCATTAATAAAAAAACGGAACCTCCAAAAATGAAAAATCGTTTCTGGTTTTTTACCAAAAACGATTTTAAATTTTTTTAAAATTTTACTTACGGAACAAGCTGGCAGTCGTTGATAGTATATTCTGTATCCAATTTGTTTTTCACAAGTTTGTTACTATAAACCGTTCTGACAACATACGAAAGAGGCACGCCTGTTTGAATGTCAGCTGATTGACCAAGTAAATCAGTTAGTGTAGCCAAATCATTAGTGTCAATGGTTGAGAAAGTAGTGGCTGTTGCACCTCCAAGAGCCATCACTTTAACATTTAAGTTGTCAAGGGAGGATAAATAACTTGCATCTAAAGTACCACTAATATCGCTATAAGAAGCGTTTATTGCGGCAGATATGGTGCTTGAAGAAGATGTAGACTCAATAAGTAAATAAAACACCCTTCCATAAGTTACATCAGACACATAACATGCCGGATTACCTGGTCCAACATATTTTGCAAGATCCATTGGTTTAACCGTCGGGTCAAATAGATCAGCATAATTAGAAGGAATATCAAAACTCATTGTGTAGAATGATTGTCTTAAAGCAACTACATAATGGTTTGCATTATCTGTATTAGAAAACCCAAGGTTTGCAGCAACTGACACTCCCCATGCATCAAAACTCAATCCCAAGGATAACGATAATTCCTCCTGTGTTTTAACTGATTCATGTTGTAAAGTAAATCGGGCAGGCATTACTTTATTATTGTAAAAAATAATGTCATTTAAAGCTTGGGTAATGGCACTCTTTTTAATTTCAGGCAAAGAAACAGCAACAGCGCCGGATCCGTTAATAAGATCAATGGAAACAATGCCACCACCACGTTTTACCGCAACTACATCCGGTGTAGAACTATTTAGAGAAGCGCCTTGTAATAAACTTCCAGGGTACACTACAGATACATTTGGATCGTATAATGGGAAATCTAAATTCCCTTGAACTACGCTCCAGGTGCTATTGGTGCAATTCCAACTGCCACTATCAACAGGTACCGAAGATGTGGTTACATTGATAAGATTTTTTTCATTACTAAAGGGAGCAAATTCCCCGCCTGATTTCAAAACTGCATCATACGACACCAACTCATCCGGAGGGGTATCTTTTTTGCAGGAATTTAACATTGTTACAGAACTCACAATAACTAAAAGACCGACAAAGTAAAAGTTTTTTTTCATTCGTTTCTTTTTTTAATTAGGGTTAGTTTAAATTAGTTATCAAATTAATTAGCTAATGATAAAACCTCTGCGAAATATTATTCACAAAAGGAGAATCAATAAAAATTCAACTTTAAATTTGTAGTAAACACTAATTTTTGAAGAGAGTTGCAGCGGTAATTGCTACATTGGTGGAGTACTTTGTTCATTATTAGCGGTTTTAGGAACAAATGAAATAACTCATTTATTCTTTTTAGGTTGATCACTAAAATTATTTAACGGAACAAAGGTAATACTTTTTTTCTGGAATGCAAGTCTTTTTATTGATTTATTATATTTTTCTCTTACTGCT
>JAVHPE010000147.1:0-2916 GCA_036170475.1 Bacteroidia bacterium
GCTTTCAAGAACAAACGATTCCTCCCCACAAGCAACACAACATCGCGTTTGTTCATTCCTCGCGCACATTTTCATAAGTTTATTTTTGCAAAAAAAAGCGAAATTGATATTTTTTGTTTTGTTTAAGTTATTTTGAAAACTTTACTTAGTAATAATTTGGCTACGAAGTAAAAATGCGTGAGGGATTCCTTCGGCAGGCTCAGGATAAATTCCGTGGAAAGCCCGCAGCGCAGCGAGGACTTGCAATAGAAAGCCCGACCCGTAGCGCAGCGAAGGGGCACGCCCAAATACCCAATTGTTACAACCCAAAAACTACTTCTTCTTCCTGTAAATCTTGGATTTGTTCAGCCCCAGTTTGTAGAAAAAATGGGTAAAAGATACTCGCAGAACACCTAAACCATACTCCATACTTCGTTTGAAATTAATGGAGGAGGCATCCGGGAAATATTTGGTAGGACATGTAATTTCCGCAATTTCGAAATCAGCCATAAAGATTTGAGAAATCATTTCATTGTCAAAAACAAAATCATCACTATTAGCTTCATAGTCCACTGTTTCAAGTACTTCACGAGAAAATGCACGGTAACCGGTATGGTATTCTGATAGTTTTTGGTTGAGTAAAATGTTTTGTGCCAGTGTTAAACAACGGTTGAAAATGTATTTATACATTGGCATTCCACCTTTTAAAGCTCCTTTCCCTAATATCCTTGAACCAAATACCACCGGGTATAAATCATTGGCAATAATATGTGCGATGGAATGAATTAATAGCGGGGTATACTGATAATCGGGATGAAGCATAATTACAATATCAGCATTTAGTTCCAGCGCTTTATCATAGCAGGATTTTTGATTACCACCATAACCCCTGTTTTTTTTATGCACAATAACATGCCTGATACCAATACGAGTAGCTACTTCAACAGTATCATCTTTACTCATATCATCCACCAGCACTATTTCATCTACAATATCAAATGGAATTTCATTATATGTTTTTTCGAGGGTTAATGCCGCATTATAAGCTGGTAATACAACTACAACTTTTTTGTTTTTTATCATTTGTTTACGTACTTATGGCAAAAATAGTAATAAATATCAAATTTTATAAGTAAAAAGAAACGCTATTTTGCAAGCTTGTATAAATCAATTTCTTTTGTTTTTAAGGGATATAGCTTGTAGGCTTGTGGGATTGATTTTTTTGATAAATTTTTTCTGATGATAAAGTATTCATGATGTTTGTCGCTATCATCTGAACTAATATAAAAATTTCTTATAAAATATTCTCTTAAGCTATAGTCTCTGCTCATTTCCCTCGTGATGTTAATGATATTTCCATGAGGCACTATTTTCCCAATGTCATAAATGTCGCATAATAAATTTTTATCGCGCTTGGTTTCGCCAATTTTTGAAACAGTAAAAGCGAATGAAAATAATAGAATGATAAATGTTATTCTTTTTGCATTTATATAAAAATTTCCGGCAGGATTTATTTTTTCTACAATATATGAAATTCTGTTTGTCAGCAATGCCGCAGCTGCAAGAGCGAAAAATGGTAATGAGGTAAGCAAATAAAATCCTCTTTGTTCAAGTGTCACTATTAATGGTATTGAGCCTGAAAATCCTATCAATAAAAGCCAGATAATTTTTGGTAGATGTGTTTTTTGATTTATTGGATCTGGTTTGTATTGAATACTAAACAAATAGATTAAAACCATTAGAAAATACATTGGAATTAATTCGGTAAACAAGCGAAAAATTATTTCAAATCTATTGTCAGTCGTAAATCGAGTAGGGTCATTAAAGGTTCTTCCAAAACGATTTTCGAAATACAGTTTAAAAACCTCATAAATATGGTTATTTAATAAAATGAGTATCGTGTATATTAATATCGGTACTCCAACAAGAATGGTGGAGTAAATAATGTTTTTTTTGAAAGAAATTTTTTTGTGGTTTATTATCCAGTAGGAGAACACACCTGTAACAGGGAAAAGACCTTGTAACCCCTTGGTTAAACTTGATAGAAAAACAAATATACCGGCAAGTACTAAATAAAGAATTATTTTCTTTTGGATGAAAAGCGCTTTGCTTAAATAATAAACCGAAACGATTACAAATAAGGTCATTACCGTTTCTTCAACATGATTAGAGTAGGACCAAAAGCAAATGGGTATTGTTGTAAAAAACAAAATTGGTAACCAACTGTTTTTCTTCAATTGTCTATCCTCAAAAAATAATATGTTCCATATTTTATGTATAAAAATGAGTGTGAGAGTAAAACATACAAAACAAAATAATCGCTCAACATACATGCTTGTTCCGAAGATTTTATAGAATAAAGCCAGCAGTCCGAAGTACAGTGGAGGCTGTTCCCGAAAAACAGTATCATAGGTTAAGCTTAAATGTGGCTCCCAAAAGGAGCCTAAGCCATCGGCTAAATTTTTGCTGACGCTTATATAGAGTAAGCCGTCCATAAATACTCCATCTTGTATTAGTTGTGAGATGGTTAATATTAAAATCGTAGAAATGGTAAACAGCCAAAAGGGTAATGTTTTTGATTCAAAAAAACAGTTCATTTTTTTCGGTTATTACAGTTTTTGGATAATTAAAAAATGAAACTATTTTTTGGGGGGAAGAAATCCTCAATTTAAGGGGAAGAAACATTTTTAAATCAGGTGTTTATCAATTTGCAAAAAATAAAAATCTCAAATCAGTCCTATATCAAACGCACATCGCTTAACGCACATTATCTACGAAATACGAATTAATACGAATTTACGAAACCCTATCAATTCGTATATTGATACCGATTCATTATCGTAGATATTAACAAATTTTTCGAGAACCTATTTGTTTTGGTATATTACCTTAAATCCGCAAGTTCCAAATTTGTAATTTGAAAATTTATTTTGTAGA
>JAVHPE010000148.1:0-2911 GCA_036170475.1 Bacteroidia bacterium
CTATAATAAAAATTAGGATTGCAAAAAATTAGGACGTACTATAGTGGAGGGATACCACATAACAGCATTTATTTGCGTAATAATGTTTTTATTATTCTTACTGTCGAATTTATTTAATTTGTATATATAAAACAGTTTGTAATTCACTTACCCAATAAAATCAATAAATTATGTATTGAAAAATAAAAAGTTTTTCAATCTTTTCCAACGTGCTTATTTGATTTTCGCTTTTAGCCAATACCAATTTATTACTAACCACCTAAAACCTGAGCCATGAAGAAATCTACCAGATTTAGTTTCACGATTGCAATGTTTTTGATAACTATCAATTCTTTTGCAGCAAATTTTTACTGGGTAAATGGCTCTGGAAATTGGAGTGATACTTCACATTGGGCTTTTTCGTCAGGAGGAACAATACTTCACAGCCAGTGGCCGGGAGGAACTGATAATGTTTTTTTCGATGCCAACTCCTTCAACGCTCCGGGACAAATAGTAACCCTTGACCAGGGGATTACAAATTGTGCTGACATGACATGGACAACATTGCCAACAGCCTTTCCTATATTGTATGGAGATTCATCAAAAACATTTCGAATATGGGGTTCCTTAACTATTGCTACAGTAATTGGGTTCAACTTTACCGGACAGGTTATTATGGAAGCCATGACTGCCGGAAAAACCATTACTACCGGTGGCACACCAATAAACTTTCATTGGACATTTAATGGAGCTGGCGGAGGATGGACATTTCAAGATGCGCTGATGGGCTCAAGCGTTATTTATTTCATCAACGGTACTTTAAACACTAATAATCAAACAATAAATGCCTCCGCTTTTTATTCTGCTTCCGGGGGAGCCAGAACAATGATAATGGGCTCATCCGTATTTAATTTAAAAGGTTATAACAATGCTTTGTGGAATATTAATCCTCTTGGAATGACTCTTAATGCGGGGACTTCAACTATTAACGGTACTTCGACTATTGGTAGCGGAGGCAATTTTTATGGAGGAGGTTTGACCTATTACAATCTTTCTTTCGCGGATTCCGCATCTATATTCGGTAATAATACATTTCATGATGTTGCTTTTGTTTCTGATGGTTTTATCTCCGGTAATAATACATTTAATGATGTTTCTTTTTTCTCCATGCAATTATAAACGGAAACAGCACTTTTAATAATGTTATTATGAGTGGAAATGGCACAATCAGCGGTAATAACATTTTTAATAATTTAACTTTTACACCGTGGTGGACTTATACCCTGCAAGCAGGAGCAACCCAAACAATTGGAAACATCTGCGCACAGGGTACTGGAGCATTACCTATCCGCATTCAATCAAGCAGCGCGGGGCTACCTGCTATTATTTCAAAATCAAGCGGCACAATTTGCTGGGATTATGTTCGTGTTTCTGATATCACCGCCACAGGAGGAGCAATCTTTAACGCTGGCTTAGCTCCTGCTAATAGCCAAGACTTGGGAGGTAACACAGGTTTGTTATTTACAGGAGGTTGCACTGCTTTGAGTTGCTTATCATCTTGTAATCCACCCAGCATAACGATGCAACCAATTAACAGCAGTGTTTGTATAGGTAGTAATGCTGTTTTTACAATAACTGCAACAGGAACCGATTTAACCTACCAATGGCAGGTTAATCAAGGGCTGGGCTTTATAAACCTTAGCAATAATTTCCAATATAGCGGAGTTACTTCAAATACACTAAACATCACAGCACCTGCAATTATATTTAATGGTTATCAATACCGTTGTGCAGCGGTTGGCGCTTGCCCTATTGTAAGTATGTCAAATGCGGCAACGCTTACAGTAAAGCCTTCACCAACTGTAACCGTAAATTCCGCAACTATTTGTTCTGGGCAAACAGCTATTCTTACTGCAAGTGCTGGTACAGTTTTCGTTCCTGTTGCTCCTCTTCTTCCGCCTTCTCCTCCTCTTCCTCCCCCACCTCCTATAACTACAAATTATTTTTGGTCAACAGGAGAAACTACTAATTCTATTTCTGTTGCTCCTGCAACAACTACTACTTACACCATAACAGCAACAAGCAACGGTTGTTCCAAAACGGCTATTGCAACTATAACGGTAAATCCTTTTCCAATTGTAAGTGCAATAGTATCTTCATCAACAGTAACTGTTTCTGCAACTGGTGGGACCCCTCCTTACACAGGAATAGGAATATTTACAGGTTTAGCTCCAGGTACATACTCTTACTCAGTATCTGATGCCAATGGATGTACTGGAAGTGCATTTGCTACTATAATAGCAACAGAATCGGCAAGTAATTGCGCCAGTGCAAATTCATTCACCAACGCTACTTCCTGTATTAACAATAACACCCTAATCGGAACCGAAAAGTGGTTTAGTTTTGTAGCAGGAACTACAAGCCATAGAATTGAATTAAAAAAAAGTTCTACTTCTTTAGGGCATATTCATACAATGGGCTTTTATTCCGGCACATGTGGTGGTTTAAATTTGATTGATTCTGTGAATATTACTCCTTTAAACGATACTCTTTTAGGCCTAACTGAGAGCAACCTGATTGTCGGAAACACTTATTACCTAAGAGCATCACGAACATATACAGCATGTAGCATGTGTTCAAATAATACAGTAGGGTTTGATTTGTGTTTAAGTGAGAACCCTTCATTTGAATTAATCTGCGGTGGTGCTAAACAGCCCGATATAGGAGTTCGTGCTTTATCTTGCCCAGCGACCTCAACTGCATATGGAACACGATATGGTCGTTTTGCCGGATATGTACCAACTCCCAATAGTACACCTGTAAAAATTATTAACATTTCTTTCCATTTTTTTCAAAAAAATGATGGAAGTAATAATTGCTGGAGTTTCCTCAAAAAATTATTCAGGGAATAAAGCTAATTGAAAATCGTCAA
>JAVHPE010000149.1:0-477 GCA_036170475.1 Bacteroidia bacterium
TTTCATCAACCGCATCCTGACATACTGTTACTGTACCCGCAGTAAAGCTGGTTGCACCAGTTGTTGGATTTACTGTTACAACTGCATCTGCGCTCGTTGTTCCACAAAGACCTGTTGAAGAGGCAGTGATTGTAGCCGTCCCGCTAAATGCCGCATCCCAGTTCATCACGCCTGTGCTTGCATTTATTACGCCTGCTGATAATGGCAATACTGAATATACTATTGAAGTACTGTTTGTTGCAGTTGCAGTATAAGTTTCATCAACCGCATCCTGACATACTGTTACTGTACCCGCAGTAAAGCTGGTTGCGCCAATTGTTGGATTTACGGTTACAACTGCGTCAGCGCTTGTTGTTCCACAAAGACCTGTTGAAGTAGCAGTAATTGTAACCGTCCCGCTGAATGCAGCATCCCAGTTCATCACACCCGTACTTGAATTTATTATGCCTGCTGATGCCGGTAATACTGAGTATACTA
>JAVHPE010000150.1:0-2880 GCA_036170475.1 Bacteroidia bacterium
GAAATGTTTTTGCCACGACCTATTTTCATTGCGAACTTAAATGATGAAGCTTACTGTTAGCGGCAATTGAGCTTATTTGATGGTATGCCTCGTTGTTTCTTCCTTCGTCAGCGGGTTAGGGAAGGGACACTCTTTGGCAGGATTAGGTCAAGCGTTGGCAATGAGCGACCTGCCAATGTGTGTACCTTCGAAGCGTTGGAGGTTTTCCTGTTAAATATTTTATTATTTTCAATTATGTCTGTGATGACAGCTTCAATTACAGGAACAGAAACAGCATTTCCCATTTGTTTGTAAACCGCATTGTCATTGTCTAAAAGATTGTATGTGTCAGGAAACCCTTGAAGTCTTGCACACTCTCTCGGTGTTAGCTTTCTTGCTTTTCCGTTTTGAACTATGCCAAGTCTATTAGTGTCAGAAGCTGTCAAAGTAATAGAAATACTTTCAGGGTCTAAAAATTTAAACACTTCAAAAGACATATTACCAGCAACGGGATTGTATTTATTTTCGTAATTGCTCAAATATCCTTTTTGTAATAATGAACTTAAAATTTTATCAAGGTCATTTTTTTTATAGAACGTCTTGATTTGGTCTAGGTCCAAAGACTTGCCGTCTTGGTGGGTTCCAAATGTTTTCTTTCTTCTGTTTCCAATTAGTAGATTTAAAAATTCAATTTCTGATTTCGTGCATTCTCCTTTTATTCCTAACTCCCAGGAGTGAATAGCTTGTCCGCCCCTGTAATCAATAAGTCTGTACCCGTGTAATTTTGAGAGGTCTTTGCCTACAACCTTTTTTAATTTAGTCACAAAATCTTCTGTACACTCATATTTTTTTGAAACTTTATTTTCAAGAATGTCTTTCACAACTCTAATGTTTTTAGGTTCTGAAAACAATGAGGTCTGCCAGTTTAGTTCTTTAAATTTATGAGAGTCGGATGCCCCAACATCAGACTGGAGTGTCATTTTAACTTGCTCATTCAGTGTGCCGACAATGTATATGCGAACTCTATTTTGTGGAACACCAAAGTTGCTACTGTTTAAAAGGAAATACTCAACACTATAACCAAGATTTTTGAGGCTGTTAATAATGGTTTCAAAAGTGCGCCCTTGGTCGTGAGTTGTTAATCCCCTTACATTTTCGAGTAAAAAACCGTTAGGTTTATATTTGGCAAGTAGTCTCTCCACTTCAAAAAATAATGTTCCTCGTGTTTCACCAAACCCTCTACGTTTGCCAGCGTAAGAAAAAGATTGACAAGGAAAACCAGCCAGCATAAAATCGAAAGGTGGTAATTCCATAACTTTCGTAACATCAGAAAGTGGGTTGTGCCCAAAATTTAGCTCATATGAAGCGCAAGCATTCTTATCGATTTCAGAAGAAAATACACATTCCGTTTTTAAATTAAATTTTTTACAAGCTTGTTCAAAACCTAAACGGATACCACCTGTTCCAGCAAATAAATCAATAAACTTTATCATAGCACACTTTTTATCCAGTTAGACAATACTTTGAATTCTGAAATCGTGTATGCTACTGTGCAGTCGCTATGATTACAGATTGTTGAAATTGCAGACGAACGTTGAAAATTTCCTGCACCGTCAAGTACATAAGCAATCTGATAGCCGCTTTTGTGGACTAATGCTTGGCGGTCAGCTGCTTGTCCTGCTTTTCTTTCGATAGTGCTATTTGTGGTAACTTGGAAGCTAACTTCAATACCAACTTTTTTCTTCCCTTTTTCAACGACTAAATCAAAAGGCATTCCGCCTTTTTTATCATAGCCATCAATTGTAATATAACCGTTACGGATAATTTTATATTTATCTCCAAGTTCTTTGGTAAGGAAATTTACAATTTCGGATTGTGCCAATTGCCCTAAACTGTTTGCGGTTGCTCCGCCTGTAATTCTACTAACGGTTATATAGCGTTGCTTGACAAACTTAATAAGTTCATCTTCATTGCCGAGCATAGTTCCAATTTCACAAGCAATTAGTCCAGCGTGTTCCGCATAGTCAGATGTTGAAGCAAACAACAAAAGTGCAATCATATCGCACGTTAAATCATTTAATTCTTTTTCCTTGATTAAACCTTCTCCGTCTATAAATAATTTTTTGTTGTTTAATCCATTTACTGGCAATGACTTAAACTCATATCTAAATGTTTTCTCTTTCCAAATAAAGTCGAAAAAATATTTACCCTTTGCTCCTTTACTTTTTGGAAATATGTCTTTGAAAGAACGGCCCAGTCGTTGAATTGGCTCACCGCCATAATCTGCTAAAACTACTAAATGTTTAAGAAAAAGATTTGATGGGTATTTGGCAACCCTTATTAAATCGAAAAGTTGAAATGGGTCATTTTTACTCAAAACAATAAGATGTAAAAAGTCATCTTGTGTTTTTAGAAGAAGCGGAAGAACATTTGCTAATGCGTTCTTGTTTTTTAATTCTTCTGGCCACCATAGCGCTGCCTTTGTCCTGAGTTCAGTTATATCTCTATTGTATTTAGCCATTGTTAGTTTTTATGTATTTGATTTTGCCTTCGGCAACTTTTAATATGTTTAAATCCGTTTCTTCGTTTAAAATCTTGTAAACTATTTGGTCGCTGAGAAACTCATTAACCAATTCCTTTTCTTCAACTTTAAAAAAGTCTGCAAATTGTTTTATGAGTTGTCGAGTTGGCTGTCTTTCGTTGCGTTCAATTTTTGCAAGCAAAGAAGTGTCAACAGTTAAACTTGTTGCAACTTCTCTCAAGGTCAAGCCACGCAATTCTCTGAGCGTTCTGAGGTGTTCTCCAAAAGTTGTAAATTTTTTCACGACTGTCATTTGGTCAATTTGTGTCCAAAAATAGGTAATAATTTACTTTGGTTAAAAGTAGTCCGCAAGATTTTAT
>JAVHPE010000151.1:0-11840 GCA_036170475.1 Bacteroidia bacterium
TTCTTTGAAAAACAATAGCTGGATAAAAAAAATAAAATAATAATGCGCTTTCCGGAAGAAACCCCCTTTGAAACTTCTTTAATCACAATTCGTAGAAGTCAGGAAAGTTGTTGAAAACCTTTGTTCAAAAGTTTTTAATTTTGATAAAAAAAAACTGTTGTTTGAGACTATTTTTATAAAAAAATATTTTGAAAACCACGAAGATTCCATATTCATTTCTCCAAAAAGCATTCATATTATTATTGATGCAGGGGATTTACGTTGTTGCTTCCGCACAAATAGATGTAAGTAAAATTTCTGTCATTGAGAAGTACGTAGTTGGTTACAATGATGTAACTAAAATGAAATTTATTAATGATTCCATATTATATACCGAAGGCTGGCACAACCTTCCTCAGCCCAAATTCTGGCAGCAAATAATGAAACTTCCGCCCGATTCGGCTATTGTAAGTTTGGCATCCAATCGCCAGGTGCTCGATCGTATTTCTATTAAAGACTGGAACAAATTAAGTGAAGTGCAACACTCCATTTATAGAGACAGTATCCGTAAAGTCAATAATATTTTTGATAGTTCAACCATATTTATTACCGCAGGGAAAAAAGATTTTTATGAATTTAAAAAAGTGATGCCTACCATTAACAGGTCAATTAATGTATTCCGGCAAAATGGTGTGGATCCTTGGTATGCACAAGCAATATTACTGATTGAAAGTCCGGGGAAAATGAATACCAAATCTACCGTTGGCGCTAATGGTCCTTTTCAATTAATGAAACCTGTTGCGCGTAACATGGGCTTAAAGGTAACTAGCAAAATAGATGAGCGTACTGATGTTGAAAAATCCGCTTTGGGCGCTTCTCGTTTGCTTAGTCGTATTTGCATACCATACGTTAAAACAATGCTTGACAGCGCTCATTTACAATACAACGAAACAGATTTATGGTTCCGTTTATTAGTTCTTCATGCTTATCATGCGGGGGCAGGCAATGTGGCGGGAGTAATACGGAAAATAAATCCTTGCGAAGGAGGGATTCAACTGATACAAACCGTTTGGCAAACTACCTACGGTGGGTTTAAAAATGCTTCACAAAATTACTCCCAGTTAGCCTTGGCTGCATTTTGCAATTTCGACCAGATGGTAATGCAGCAAACTGATTCAGTATATTTGATTGATGGGGATAGAATGTATAACACTTATTCAAATTGCAAATGCACCCCTTATGATAAGTGCAGTTATTTGGGAAACTGTATATCACAGTACGAATCTGATTTGGTTGACGGATTTATTCCTTTCGATTATTTTATTACCAAAACCAATAGTATTGAACTCGAATTAGCGGGATTAACACCCTACCAATATCCATGTAGCGATGAACAGTATAACAGCATCGGGTTTAAATTGCTGAAAGCAAAAAAAATGGAGGAAGCCTATAAAGTATTTAAATTGAACGAAATCAATTATCCCAATTCATGGAGTGTTTATCAGGGGTTGGGAGAAACGTACCGCTTAATGGGACAAAAAGAATTAGCCTTGCTTAATTACAAAAAATCGCTAAAGCTCAATCCTAACAATCAAGATAGTTTGCGTGCTATTACCAGATTAGAAAGAAAATAAAAGTTCTGTCTGTCCTTCAGAAAACTTCTCTGTTAAATTAAAATTGTTACCTCAGCAATACTACTTTCCCGGTATATTGATGGAAATCATTTCTTGGATCATCCATATATGATATTTTGTAAACATAAACATCAGGTTTACTCAAAATACCTTTATAATAGCCGTTCCACCCCTGCTCCGGATCCGTTGTTTCAAATATTTTTTCACCCCAGCGGTTAAAAATTAAAAAATTATAATCATGCACACAATTTGCCACCGGTTTAAACACATCATTCAATGCATCATTATTATTAGGTGTAAACGCATTAGGAACAAATACAGAGCCGACCGGAACATATAATGTTCCACAGGTTATAACAGTGGCCGGAACTGTATCCAATACGATAATTGTAACACAATCCGAATCATTGCATCCGCTCACAGATACCGTAACACAATAAATTGTGGTTGCAACAGGGCTTGCTGTTGGAGATTGACACGTATCACAATTTAATCCTGTTGCCGGAGTCCAGAAATAAGTTCCGCCACCAATAGCAGATAGCTGTGTAGAATATCCGGAAGTAATGGTAACATCGTTGCCTGCATTTGCCGTTGGTCCTCCATTGGTAGCAATAATCCCACTCGATGTTTTTGTACATCCCGCAGAATCGGTAATGGTAACGGAATATAGTCCTGCACCACTATTATTAATTGTTAAAGTACTTGCCCCGCCAGGTGTCCATAAGTATGTCAAAATTCCTGTTCCACCACTTGCGGTAACTGTTGCAGCACCGGTAGCGCTTCCGCAAGCTGTTGGTGTTGTGGTTACAATGGCACTTATCGAGTCTGGTTGTGTAATTGCAATTGTTTCAACAGCTGCGCAGCCTAGGCTGTCAGTAACAGTAATTGTATAGGTTCCCTCAGACAGATTATTTGCTGTAGGTAAACTTCCTCCGGTAGCTGTCCAGAAGTATTGCAAACTACCTGTACCACCATTAGCGAATGCTGTGGCGCTTCCGTTACTTTCCCCATAACATGAAATATTTGAATGAGTAGTTATTGTTACTGTAGGACCACCACCTGTATTTGTTATTGTTATCTGATCCGATGATGAAGGGCAAGGCGGGTTGCTAATGGTCCACTCAAATACACTAATACCAATACCTAATCCGGTAACACCGGAGCTTGAAGAAGAAGGTGTTGTGATTGTTCCTGTACCACTTATTAAAGTCCAATTTCCTATACCTACCGAAGGAGTGTTCCCGCTTAACGTAGCTGAATTACCACACAATGATTGGTCAGCCCCTGCTGCTGCTACTGTTGTTGCTGCTGATGGTTGAGTAATTGTAATAGTGGTTGTTCCCGGGCAGTTATTGGTATCTAACACATTTAATGTATAAATACCTGCCGGGAGTCCTGTAAAACTCTGTGTTCCGACAACATTAGCAAAAGTATCAACAGTTGCACCACTACTATTTACTAAGGTATAATCCCAGGGAGAAACGCCACCACTTATTGACACACTAAAACTTCCGGCTGATTGTCCAAAACAACTATCCTGAACAATATTAGAAACGGAAACTGTTAATGTTGGGCAAGTATTTGAACAATTTGGTAAAGACGAAAGGCTCGTTATTATTAAAGTATTTGAACTAGCATCTGTTACCGTGACAGGGTATGTTCCGGGGGGAATTATTGTTGTCCCGTTTGCAAAGGTGGATAAAATCGTTGCTGTTACACCATTACAAAATCCGGGGATACACGCTCCTCCAAAACAACCACTACAGTCAGTATAGGTAGAATCTTTTGTCCATGTATAAGGTCCGGTTCCATTGGTAACAGTTATATTTCCGTTTGTTTCCTGGCAAGCCGTTAATGTTATACAAGCGCTTACTGAAATGATTAGGGTGTCGCTGCCACAACTATTGACAGTATAAATAATAGAATGTGAACCAACACCCGCAATTGAAGGAGAGAAAGTTCCGGCAGATGCACTGGTAATACCCGTTCCAGTCCATGTACCACCTGCCAGCCCTGCAGATAAATTAACGGGAGCATCTCCAGTACAAAAAGGACCTGCGGGATTAATTTGCGCAGCGCAACAAGTCACTGAAATGCTGATTGTATCTGCACCACAAGGTAATGTATAGATAATAGAATGTATACCGGCACCGGCTGCGAATGGGTCAAAAATACCTGTTGAAGGGTTAACACCAACTCCGCTCCAAGTACCACCGGCACTTGCTGAGATTAATGTGATTGGAGGATCGTTCACACAAATAGCTGCAACGGGTGTAATGTCCACCAAACAGCATTCACCGGGAGTAACACTTACATCATCTATATAATAGTAGGCAAAACACCCTCCATTGGAAGGAATCATAGAGCATGAAATTGCCGTTGCCGATGATGTTGTATTAGAGGGTGCCCTGAAGTTACCGATAATAACATATTGTTCGCCGCCTGTGGCAATATAATTTTGCTGAAACATAACCCAGTTAGAAGTATCATTGAGAGGACTTCCTGTAAGTTCTAATTGTGGGGTAAAAGGTAAATTTCCTTTTTGTAATAAATTTATTTGGGTAGGGGACAAATATACACCTATCTCCTGCACACTATAATTTGATAAATCAGCTAAACTCCAATAATATTTAACGCAATAAGTTTGTCCTGCGACCAAAGGAGTGTTGAGATGCCCTTGTACATATTCCCTCCAATTATCATCTACACCCAAGGTATTGTCCCGGCATATTATTCCGGCATAAGCAACTCCGGTTCTGGCATTTTGATAGCCCTGCACGTTACTGGGAACATCCATAGAGGGACCTAAAAAAGGGGTATAACAAACATTATAATAATCTGTGGTAGCGGTATCCGGTATTGACCAGGATGTTACATCTGCGGCAAAGGTACTGGGACCATTTGGACAAGTACTGTATGCTTCAAAACTTGGATTGATAATTAAGTTCTGTGCTTTTATTTGAAAGATGGAAAGTAAAAAATAAGCGGTAAGAGGATAAAAAATCAAGAATCGCATAAATATCTTTTTCTAAATGGAATCGAAATAGAATCGAATCCAAGTCCCAAATATACGACAAAAAAATTAGTTTCAAAATTTACTTATTTTGAGTGATATCGCTTTTGAATACAAAAATTTGCTTACCTTTGCAGCGCTTTTAAAAGCAAAATGGTTGCGTAGCTCAATTGAATAGAGCGTCTGACTACGGATCAGAAGGCTGGGGGTTTGAATCCCTTCGCGACCACCAAAAAAATCTTACAGAACATACTCTGTAAGGTTTTTGTATTTTAAACTCCAGCTCCTGAAATTTGAAATAGTTCCCCCCCCCCTGTAACTCATCTTTGTTAAACAAACTTTATTTCTTTCATATCAAATTCTTTTACAGCACCCGATTTTATCTGCACTTGTAATTTCCCTGAAATTGAAACTCCCACAATTTTACCTTCAAAAAGGAGATCGGTTGAAATATAGCTACACCATTCTTCCAATTGATAAAGTTGTTGTAAATAAGCCGTATCAATGCCTTCTCGCATACTGGATTTTAATTGTAAGTATCGCGCTTCCATAAATTCACATAACAATTCCATTACCTGCATCAACTCAAACTCTTTATTTATCAACAATACAAGCGATGTTGCATTAATATTCGGACTAAATATTGTTTGATTAATATTTATCCCAATTCCAACAACCGTATTTTGAATACTACTTTCACGCAACGCATTTTCGATTAAGATTCCTGCAATTTTTCTATTTCCAACATAAATATCATTGGGCCATTTTATCTTTATTTTTTGCTCTCCCCCCGATGATTTAACCAATTCTGCCATTAAGTCAGCAACCGCTAAGGAGGTAATTTTATTTAGTAAAAACTGTTGACTTACCTGCAAAAAATTAGGATATAAGATAAAGCTGGAAGCCACGTTTTTGTAAGGCTCACTCTCCCATTTATTACCCCGTTGCCCTCTGCCTTTTTGCTGATCAAATGTATAAATCAGCGTGCCTTCTATTGGTTTAATTCTCCTAAGTAATTCAGTGGCATAACTGTTGGTAGAGTGGACGGACTTTAGGTAAATACTATTTTGCCCGACAAATAATGTTTTCATTGAGTAAATGCAAAAGATTTGATTATTTTTGTGCGTAATCATACAAAACAAGTCTGTAAAGAACGAAATAAAACTGATAATTTCAATTAATGGCTATAAAGAAAACTACCCCGAAAGGTATCGGAACTAAATCAAGCCCTGCATCAAAAGGGAAAACATCCACAAAAAAAATTGCCGTAAAAAAATCTCCAGCTAAAAAAGCTGCTTCTCTTAAGAAAATTACTGCCCCTAAAAAAAGGACAACAGTAAAAAAAGCTACTGTTCCTAAAAAAGCAGGAAAAAAAACAGGGAAAATAGTAACAGGGAAAAGTATAAAAAAACTACCGGCAAAACTACTGAATACAAAAAATTCAACAGTTGGAAAAATAAAACCTCTTGTTGTAAAAAGCGCTATTCAACTACTTGTTGATGCAGCTGTAGAAGGTATTTTAGAAATAAAAGGTAAAAATATTTCCATTCTGAATTTAAAGAATATACATAACCGGGTATGCGATTATTATATTATTTGCCAGGCAGATTCAAGCACACAGGTTAATGCTATCGCAGGTTCAGTAGAAGAAATTGTAAAAAAACGCATCGGCGAAAAACCTTTTCATACCGAAGGATTTCAAAATTCAGAATGGATTTTAGTGGATTACGTTACTGTTGTTGTGCATGTATTCCAGTCGCATATTCGCGAATTTTATAATTTAGAAGCTTTGTGGGCTGATGCTGAAGTAACAAAAATTGCGTTTGATTAAAATTATTTTAAGAAAGAACTTTATATAATGAGCGAACAACCAGAAAACAATAAACCAGAGGATAAAAAACCAGAGGATAAAAATTCTTTGAAAAGCAAATTTCCCAAAAAGCCTAATTTACCGAAAAATCCATTTAATTTTTACTGGATTTACGGAATAATCGCGGTAGCGTTAATTGCTATGCAAATGTTAAATTTTAATAGCACTTTAAAAGAAATAAAATCTTCCGATTTTTTTGAGAGCATGCTAAAAGAGCACCACGTAGCCCGTGTTGTGGTAATTCCAAACCAGCAAATCGCTGAAATTTATATCAACAGAGATAGCTTAAAACATCCACAATATGTAAAAGAAGGACTTGATAAGCACCCCGCCGGACCTCATTACAAAATAAAAATTTTATCGGTAGATGATTTTAGTAAAAATCTGGAAAAAGCACAAAAAGATTTTTTACCAAATGAGGTAATTTATCCTGAAAGCGATCAACGTTCTAGTTGGACAGATCAGCTATGGACAATTTTGCCAATAGTATTGATAGTAGTTGTCTGGATCATTATTATGCGCAGAATGGGTGGTGGTGCAGGTGGCGGACAAATTTTTAATATTGGAAAATCTAAAGCCACGCTTTTTGATAAAGACTCCAATGTTAATATTAATTTCAATGATGTTGCCGGATTAGAAGGTGCAAAAATTGAGATAAAAGAAATTGTTGACTTTCTTAAAAATCCTACAAAATATACCGCTTTAGGAGCAAAAATTCCAAAAGGTGCTTTGTTAGTTGGCCCTCCGGGAACCGGTAAAACTCTTTTGGCAAAAGCTGTTGCAGGCGAAGCTAAAGTCCCGTTCTTTTCGCTTTCAGGTTCTGATTTTGTTGAAATGTTTGTAGGAGTAGGAGCATCTCGTGTACGCGATTTGTTCCGCCAGGCAAAAGAAAAAGCACCCTGTATTATTTTTATTGATGAAATTGATGCAATAGGCCGTGCCCGCGGAAGAAATCCAGCACAAGGAGCAAACGATGAACGTGAAAATACATTAAACCAATTACTGACTGAAATGGATGGCTTTGGTACTAACAGCGGCGTAATTATACTAGCAGCTACCAATCGTGCTGATATTTTAGACAGAGCATTGATGCGTGCAGGTCGGTTTGACCGCCAGATTTATGTGGATATGCCCGATTTGAATGAACGTAAAGACATTTTTAAAGTTCATTTGAAACCATTAAAAATAGATGCTTCGGTAGATATTGACTTTTTAGCCAAACAAACTCCAGGGTTCTCTGGTGCTGATATCGCTAATATTTGTAACGAAGCCGCTTTAATAGCGGCACGACACAACAAAAAGGTAATTGAAAAACAGGATTTTTTAGATGCCGTTGACCGTATCATAGGAGGATTAGAAAAGAAAAATAAAATCATCTCAATCCATGAGAAAAATGTGATTGCTTATCATGAAGCAGGTCATGCCGCTGCCAGCTGGTTGCTGGAACATGCCTCCCCGCTTGTTAAAGTTACTATTATTCCCCGTGGACGCTCATTAGGCGCTGCCTGGTATTTACCTGAAGAACGTCAGATAACAACCACCGAACAACTGATGGACGAAATGTGTGCAACCCTTGGCGGACGTGCTGCGGAAGAGGTAGTGTTCGGTAAAATTTCAACTGGCGCTTTAAGCGATTTGGAAAAAGTTACCAAACAAGCGTATGCAATGATTACTATTTATGGATTAAACAGTAAGATTGGCAATATCAGTTATTACGATTCTACCGGCGCAAATGAATATGGTTTCACGAAACCTTACAGTGAAAAAACAGCGCAAATAATTGACGAAGAGGTAAGCAAACTTATTGAATTGGCTTATGCCCGCGCCAAAGAAATACTTACGAAAAACAAACATTTATTAAAACTACTCGCCGAAAAGCTACTGGAAAAAGAAGTTATTTTTAAAGAAGATCTGGAAATCATTTTCGGTAAACGTCCTTTTGATATTGAAGAACAGCCCTTAATAAAAGCGATTGCCACTGAATCAAAATCCGATTCAGAAAAAGCGGAAACAAAAACAGAGACAAAAGCGGAAGAGAAAAATGAGGATAAACCAACAACGAATTTAGAGCCGGAGAAACCTCTTAATACACTATTTTAAGAATCGTATGCTTAACATCTGTTCATAAATAATTTTCAAATTAGCAAGTACAAATTGGTTTGAATATGCAAAGCAACACCACTTCAAAAGAAAAAATTTTAAAAAAAATACGTAAAGCGTTAACCCACAGATCCTCACAGGAAATGGTTGATGTGGACACAGAATCACAAATATTCTCTTCCTCTGAAGAACCTATTGAAATACAATTTGCACAAAACTTTTCCGCTGTCAATGGAAAATTTATTTTTTGCGAAAACGAAAATGAGTTTATCGAAAATTTTAATTTCGTTGCCAAAGATAACAACTGGAAGAATATTTTCTGTCTGGAACCGGCTGTCAAAAACTTACTCAAAAAAGGTAAAATTAAATTCTCTGATAAGGAAGACAATTTTTTATCTACCGATATTGGACTGACACTTTGCGAAAATCTTGTCGCACGCACAGGTAGTGTAATTATTACTTCTAAACAAGCATCCGGACGCCGGTTGCCTGTTTATGCCAATTTCCATATTGTAATAGCATACACCTCCCAACTGGTGTATAATATCAAAGATGCGTTGAAACACATCCGCGAAAAATATAAAAATAATTTACCCTCCATGATTTCAACTATCACAGGTCCCAGCCGTACTTCTGATATTGAAAAAACATTGGTGCAAGGTGCTCATGGACCAAAGGAAATTTTTGTGTTTCTGATTGACGATATTCTGGTTACGAGTAACGATTAGTCTCCAATTTGACAATTTTCTTCCTAAAGAAAAAGCCGGAGCTGGTTTATGTGTTTTGTTTACCCATATAAATATACTTTACCTACTCTCCTTTGCAACCAATCCTTTAAAAAAAATTTAATTTTTATTTTACCAAGATATTAACATTTTGTTGTTCATTTATTTCTAAGGCATGACATCCTTTACCTTGTTCTTTAATTAATTTTGTTCTTTTCAAATTTTAAAATTATCATGTAATAGCCATAAATTGGGAAAATATTAACAGTTAAATAGTGTAGCGATTTAACTACTTTTTGATTTTTTTTTGTACTATTGTCAAGCAACATTACAATTTTCAAAACTGATATACATTTATCAATTGTTACCAACACAAAAAGCGACAAAAAAATAATGAAACAGGTTAACAGGAATTTAAAGATAAAATAAGCCTCATAAACTATTATGGCAGCTGTATTTTCCTTATTTTTCTAAAATTATTTGTATAATGGTTTTTAATTTCAATACTATGAAAAACAATTACATTTTCTTTCCCCATGGATGTCGTGATTCCATAAAATCCGCAATCAGAATAATGCATATAACATTACTGCTGTTTGCATCCACTGTTTTTAATAATCTAATGGCACAGGTTAACATTACCGCCCCGACATTATTTGATACAGCTACCTGCAAATTCCCCACACCTTACGTTACATTAGGGAATATTGTTATTGCAGAAACTAACAGTGATGATTTTGTGAATGGGTCTGGTAAAACATTAATCTTAACTTCACCTAATAATAAATTTGAGTTTCAAGCTGGGTATGGGACTGTCTCAAAAACGGTCAATGGTAATATTTCTTCTGCAATTATCAGTGGTTCAAACTCTGGACAAATCACCATTACAATTAGTGTCACAGATGTAAATAAACTAGATACACTGACTATTAGTGGTCTTAAAATTCGGGGGAATGCTTCCCCAGCCGGTCCCAGTTATCTTAAAAGAACCGGAACCGGAATCTCCGCTGCTGTGATAAATGGTCTTTATAGTAATGTTCAAACTCTTGCAACTTTTCAATCAATCGCAAAAAGTGGAACTATCTACACACAACCCAGCAGTAGTAATTTTCCGGCAGTTTGTGATGGAGAACCAAAAAGTTTCAGTATTGCTACTTTTTCCGGTGATGGATCTTTGCAATGGGAGGAAGATACTGCCGGAATTTTTTATCCTTTGGCAAATGGGGGAAATTACTCAGGGGTTATGACAACAGGGTTAGGCATATCAATTGCTTCAGCCTCGATGACAGGGTACAAATACCGATGTAAAGTAACAGGAGCGGAAACATGTATTTCTGATACTGCCACCTTAACGGTAAATACTCCGCCTGTAATTACTACGGATCCAGAAGATACATTAATTTGTGCCGGAAGCAATGCGAGTCTTACTGTTGTTGCAACAGGATCATCCTTAATTTACAGCTGGAAGGTAAGTACAGATAATGGTTTTAATTTTAAGCCATTAAACACTAGTCTTTTACCTTACTCTGTCGTTGGCAATTCTTTATTCATCTCGGCAACCCCCGATTCTCTTGACGGTTACATTTATCAAAGTGTTGTTAATGGAATATGTCCACAGTATTCTGTCGAATCTCCAACAACAGTCGGAATATTAACTGTTAACCCTCAGGCTTCTGTTTATGCAGGGCCAAACGATACTATTTGTTCCGGGGATACCTATCAGCTTAAAGGCGAGTTTTGGGGTAGCACAGATTCCGTCTACTGGACAACTGACGGAAAGGGAACCTTTAGTCCCGATTCTTTAACTAAAAATGCTGTATATACCCCTAGTGCTCTTGATAGCATAGCCGGGAGTAGAACCTTTACCCTTACCACGAATGATCCTGCCGGTCCCTGCGGTGTAAATTCTGACGCTATGACACTTGTAATAAAACCGGCAGCATTTGTTTCAGCAGGGAAAGATTCTACTATTTGTTCCGGAAATGACATAAAGCTTTATGGAATAAGAGCGGGTGGGGCTACTTCAAGTACCTGGACAAATGGGGGCGGAGATGGGAAATTTAGCGATTCTTCCAAAGTCAATGCAACTTATACATTCGGATTTCAGGATAGTATAGATGGATCAGTAACGCTAAGAATTACGTCTATTGATCCTATCGGTCCTTGCCCTGCAGTATTTGATGAAATAGTGCTTACAATTATACCGCCGGCGATTGTAACTGCGGGTGCAGATGATACCATTTGTTCCGGAAGCAACTATACCCTTTCAGGTACAAGAGCTGGCGGTGCCACTTCAATAACCTGGACTTCTAGAGGAAATGGGACATTTACCAATCCAGACAGTCTCAATGCTGAATATACTCCCGATGCTGCTGATAGTGCACTTGGTAGTGTATTTCTAATTATTACTTCGAATGAGCCTAATGGTGTTTGCCCTGCTGCAGTTGACTCTATGAAGCTTACAATTAATCCGGCGGTATTTGTAACTGCCGGGAAAGATTCTACTATCTGTTCAGGAA
>JAVHPE010000151.1:11940-28614 GCA_036170475.1 Bacteroidia bacterium
CTTCGAATGATCCTAATGGTATTTGCACTGCTGCGGTTGACTCTATGAAGCTTACAATTAATCCGGCGGTATTTGTAACTGCCGGAAAAGATTCTACTATTTGTTCAGGAAGTACTATCGTGCTTTCTGGCTTAATAGGCGGTGGTGCGACTTCTTCTACCTGGTCTGCTCCCGGCTTTGGAATATTTAACGATGCTTCTCAGGACACTACTGAATATACTCCAAATATAGCTGACTTTGGTGGGACTGTAACTTTAACCATTACAACAAACGATCCGAATGGTGTATGCCCGGCAGCAGCTGACGCAATGGTGCTTACAATTGATTCTGCTGCTGTTGTTACTGCAGGTGCAGATGCTACCATTTGTTCCGGAAGCAAATATACCCTTTCAGGGACAAAAACAGGAAGCGCTACTTTATCTACCTGGACTACTTCAGGTGATGGAACATTTGACAATTCATCCAGTCTTACTGCTGTTTATACTCATGGAAATGGGGATAGCACACTTGGAACTGTATTTCTAATTATTACCTCGAACGATCCTATTGGTATTTGCCCGTTTGCGGTTGACTCTATGAAGCTTACAATTAACCCGGGAATAATAGTTTCAGCAGGAATTGATGCTTCCATTTGTTCCGGTAGTACTTATGCGCTTTCCGGCACTATAGGAGGCGGTGCAATTTCTTCCACCTGGACAACTTCCGGAACTGGAACATTTAACGATTCTTCTAATGTTAGTACACCTTATACTCCAAGTGCATCTGACATTACAGCTGGGACAGTAAATTTAACACTTACCTCTAACGACCCTCCGGGAACATGTCCTGCAGGAGTTGATGCAATGGTACTTACAATTGACCTGGCTCCTGTAGTCACTGCCGGTGTGGATACTTCCATTTGTACCGGAAATACCTATACCCTTTCCGGTACGAGAGGAGAGGGTGCCACTTCATCAACCTGGACAACTTCGGGTGATGGAACATTTGACTTTCCTTTAAATGTCAATGCTGTTTATACTCCCGGTACTACGGATAGTACACTTGGTAATGTGTTCCTTATTATTACCTCTAATGATCCCATTGGAATCTGCACAGCGGCAGTTGATTCCATGCGACTTATCATTAATCCTAAACCAACGGTAGTTACGGTAACGCCTGCCACATTATGTTTTCCGGCAACAGTAAATCTGACCTTACCGGCTGTTACAGCAGGTTCTACAAGTGGATTAACTTTCAATATCTATACTGATGCAGGGGCAACATCATTATACCCAACACCTACTTTGGCGGATAGCGGCACGTATTATATTGTTGGTAAAGTAATGGCAACAGGTTGTACTGATACAACCGCGGTAACAGTTACCGTTAATCCAAAACCAATCTTACTTACAACACCTCAATCCGCCTGTTCGCCTGCAATAGTCGATTTAACCTTGCCGGCTGTTACAGCGGGTTCAACGCCAGGATTATTGTTAAGTTATTATACCAATGCCGGGGCGACAATTGTTATGACGGATACATCAAATGTTATTTTAAGCGGCACCTATTATATTGTAGGTATAGTGCCGGCAACCGGATGTTCTGACACAACCGCTGTAATCGTTTCTGCTAATGATATAGCTATTGGAGGTTCTGTTGGCAGTGATGCGTTTGTTTGTTCCGGGGCAAATGGAGATACCTTAACACTCACAGGGTATTCGGGATTAATACAAAAATGGCAGTATTCTACTGATGGCGGAACAACTTGGATTGATACCGCAAATACAGCGGAAAAACTAATCTACGCTAATATAACTGGTACAACATGGTACAGAGCCTTTATAACAGAGTCCTGCGCCAATGCGACATCCATAGAAGCGAGAATTACAGTTGATACCTCTCCTCTCCCAATTGGAGGATCGGTTTCGCCAAACGATACTGTTTGTACCGGTGTCAATCACGATACATTGCTATTGACAGGTCATTCCGGGAATATTGCCCGATGGGAATACTCTATTGACGGCGGAACATCATGGGTTTATATCAACGACACTACTACCAGCCTTATTTACGATAATCTGGCAACAACAACAATTTACCATGCAATCCTGCAAAACAGTATTTGCAACTTCGCGACTTCAGCTAATGATACCATTACTGTTACACCTCTCCCGGTTGCCGGTTCTATAAGCGGTTCAACAGCTGCCTGCGCGTTTGCTAATGGTGGAACACTTACTTTAACAGGATATTCAGGAACAATTGTCACATGGCAATATTCTACTGATGGAGGTACAACATGGATAGATACAGCAAACACCAGCAACACTCAGGTGTATGCTAACCTACTAGACACCATCTTTTATAGAACAATTGTTAAAAGCGGAGTTTGTTTTAATGACACCTCTACTCCGGCAACTATCTTTATCTATCCGAAACCAGTAGCGCTATTTACCGCTGATACAGCTTGTTTGGGAGGACTAACTCATTTTATAAACGCTTCATCTGTTACATCAGGAATTATTCAGTCTAATCAATGGGATTTTGGTGACCTGTCTTCTTCTCTATTAATAAATCCTACCCATAGTTACGCTCAGGCTGGAGCAAATACTGTCAGCCTGATTACGACAACTGATTTAGGATGTTTGGATACCGCGACTGTTGGAGTTTTAGTAAATCCATTGCCGAATTCCCAAATTGTCGCGAATGGTCCATTATCTTTCTGTTGCGGAGATAGTGTTACTTTGTTTGCTACTCAGCCATCATTAAATTATTTATGGAGCACAACGGCTACTACTCAAAGTATCACGGTAAGCAACTGCCTTGCCTCAGGAGTTTATTCGGTAATAGTGGCGAATCCGGCTACTCTATGTACAAATACGTCATCTGTTACAATTGTTATTTCCTCTATTCCGGTTGCAAATGCAGGTAACGATACTACTATCAGTTTAGGAAGCTCCTATGCACTTAATGGACAAGGTGGAATAACTTATTCTTGGACACCAATTACAGCACTTAGCAATCCTTCCATTTTTAATCCTATTGCTGGTCCACTGGTAACAACAACCTATGAATTAACCGCTACTGATGTAAATGGATGTATGGATAACGATTCAATAACGATTACTGTTATTACAGATTACAATGTGACCCTGCAAAACTTGATGACCACAAATGGTGATGGATACAATGACAGGTGGATCGTCAAGAATATTGAAAATTATCCCGACACCGAAGTAATCATCGTGAACAGGGAAGGACAGGAAGTGTTTTACTCTAAATCCTATGATAATAGTTGGAAGGGACTAAATAAAACTGGCACCCCGCTACCCGATGGTACCTACTATTACTTCATCAAGTTTAAAAATTCAACGAAGTTATTTAAAGGACCACTTACCATCTTGAACGAAAAATAATGTCGTTTCTTTATCACTCTACAGGCAGAGGGTGGACGATAAGAGGTTTAATTAAAAAAAAAATACATACACCTAAAATAAATGGAAAAGATAAAAGATAAATTAGACAACCATCATCTCCCTCTACAATGGAAAGGGTTAGGGAAAGGCTTTGGATTAGGAAGAAGCTTTGTTTTGTTTGCACTTTTTTTCTTGTCCCTTCCTTTCGGAGAGAGAGGGAGAGGAGCCGCCTTTGCTCAACAGTTGCCTTTTAGCAGTCAATATTACACCGATCCTTTGGTAATTAATCCGGCATATACAGGTATTAATGAAAACATCAATTTGTTTTTAACGCACCGCTCTCAATGGACTGGATTAGCGGGTTCTCCACGAACAAGTTATTTTACAATTGATGGACCTATTCCTGCAAAAAATTCCAGCTTAGGGCTAAATATGTCTTCTGATGTTACAGATATATTAAGTCGTTCAAGTGTTTTTTTAAACTATTCCTATAAGTTTAAAATTAGTGATTCCAATAACTTATACGTTGGATTAGCGTGTGGTGTAATGAATAACAAAATAGATTTTTCAAAAGCCCGGGTTCCGGACACGGATGATCCGTCTATTTATCAACAAGCGCAAAACAGAACTATTTTTAGCGCGGATCTTGGCGCTGTTTATGTTCGAAAAAAATTGACTGTAGGTTTTGCTGTTCCACAAATTCTTGGGAACAAAATAAAATATCCTGCCCTTAATGGTGATAACGGTTATTTTAGTTTAAATCGCCATTTTCAAGGTTCTGTAAAGTATATATTCGATGTGTCAAAAGAAAAAGAGATCACAGCTTATCCTTTAATTATGCTGCGAGGAGTAAAAGGAGCACCACTTCAATATGATGTTAATGGAGTAATTGATTGGAAAAAAATTGGTTGGTTAGGCTTTACCTACCATAGCTATTATGCTCTGGCAATTAGCGGAGGTGTGCGCTATCGTCATTTTTGTGTAGGCTATGCGTATGATATCGGTATGAGTAAAATTAAATCGTATACCGGCTCTTCCTCTGAATTTTTATTAGGTTATTCTTTTAAACAAAAAAATAAAGAAACAGATCGGTTTGTTAAGGTAGATGATTCCAGAATAATTATTACAGATCTACCGGGACATGGGCTCAATGATACTACCCAGGAACTGCGTGATCAGGTAAAAGCGATTTACGATACCAATCAGGTTTTGATTGCTAAATTAAAAACAGTATCCGATGAAAATACCGCTGAAATCAATAGATTAAAAGCGGAACTTGAAAAAGCGAAAGCCAATGAAACATCTCAAATACTAAGCAATGGAACGGATGATTTTAATAAGGCACCGGCAGCTAAATTAAAAGCAATAGCCGAAGCAAATGCAGCTGAAATTAATAGATTAAAAGCGGAACTTGAAAAAGCGAAAGCGAATGAAAAATCTCCTACATCGAATAAAGAAACGGATGAGGCAAATCAGGCTTTAATTGCCAAATTAAGAGCAGTATCCGATGAAAACACAGCGGAAATCAAGAGATTAAAAGCGGAACTTGAAAAAGCGAAAGCGAATGAAAACTACTCCTCAAAAACGAATAAAGGAACATCAGAGTCAAAGCCTAACGCATATATCAACATCCGATTGGTTGATGATAAAGGTAAACTAATTGACGATGCGCAGATAGAAGTCTTTGATAATGCCGCTAATAAAGTTATTGCCAAACCAACCTTCAACAAAGACGGCTATTCTCGCATCGCAGTTCCAGCAGGTAATACGTATGATGTAGTAATTACCAAATCAGGTTATTTGTATAAATCTATCGATGTTAATATTCCTGATACTGCAGGCTATGAAAAGAAATTAGATGATATTACCTTGCAAAAAGCCGTTATCGGAAAAAGAGTAGTTCTTAACGATATTTTATTTGACCTCAACAAATCCACCCTGAAAAAAGAATCTTTTTCAGAGTTAAATGGTGCGGTATCCCTGTTAAAAAACACACCATCACTCGAAATTGAGGTAGCTGGTTTTACTGATAATCTGGGTCCGGCAAAATTCAACCAGAAACTATCGAAACAAAGAGCCCAAGCGGTAAAGGATTACCTTATCCAGAAAGGTTGTGATAAAAACCGTATAACATCTAAAGGCTATGGATCGAGTATGCCTGTCGCTAACAATGCAACCAAAGAAGGACAGAAGAAAAATCGGAGAACTGAATTTAAAGTGCTAAAATTGGATTCTGAAAAGTACTCAGTTTCTGAATCAAAACATTTATTAGCGGATTCGGCTAAGACTTTATCGCCTGATAAAAAATTAAATTCCATTCCTAAAAAAACTATAAAACCTAAAAAGTATTATCGTTCAAAAGGTCGTTTGGGTAAAAACAGAATAATCATCGGTGATAAAAAGAAATAACTTCCTTTGTACAAAGGAAGTTATTTTACCAATGATTTTTAAAATCTAACTAATAAAAATGGGGAAGCGGTATGCTGTTTCGTGCAATTTTTTTTAGCATTTCCTTGAAATCCGTAGTAGGATTTGTTAATACATAAGAGCCTGTTTAAATTTAAAAAAATTATCGGGAATTTGTCTTGCGCATGTTTCTCGACTTCGCTCGAAATGACTATGTGCGGTTGTCAATTCGAGCGAAGTCGAGAATGTGATTGGGCATAACAATTATTTTAAATTAAATTTAAACAGGCTCTAAAACCTAATAAATATTTCATTCCGGCTTTTTAAAAATCTTTTTCGCTCTGCTCTCGGTTTTAATAGTTGAATTCTGCCAATATTCAAAATATAGTAGTCCAATCTATTTTTTATTGTTTTGAACTACGCCTTTCCAAACGTTTGAAACTTTGGAAAAGGATTGCAACGTTCTTCTTAAAAAATTACCAAATGTTGATAAATTTTTAATACTTTTGGTTGCTGTTTGATAAGTTGTATTAGAATTTCAAAAATAAACACCTATTTTGTTGTATGAGAAAATTTTTACTAATCTTCCTTCCTCTTCTTTTTGCCGCTACAGAATTATCTGCCGCATTGATTGATTTAAAGGTGGTTTCAGTTGTTTCTCCTTCAACAGGGTGCTTAGGAACTTCTGAATCTGTTTTTATAAAATTATTTAATAATGGATCTAATGATTTAAGTCTTGCAACTTTTAACTTAACCTATATTTTAGATGGTGGAGCACCTGTAACTGCCGCTGGTATTAATATTCCTTTGTTTTCTAGTGGGTTTAATAAAATTTATACGTTTAGCGCACCAGCAAATTTGTCTGTTCCCGGTGCCCATACTTTAAAAGTATATTCATGGAATCTTACAGGTGATAACAACAAAACTAACGATACTATCACTACCATAATAACTAATACAAATTCTGTTGGTGGAATTGTTTCATTTCCAACTACTGTTTGTGCCAATGTAAACAGTGGCACACTAACCTTAAGCGCTAATACGGGAAGCGTTGTAAATTGGCAATCTTCCCTTAACGGAATAACCTGGACAGACATTGGTAACGCAGGCTCTCTTACCCAAACCTATTTGAATTTAGTGGATACTACCTTTTATCGTGCTATTGTTCAGAATGGAAGCTGTGACATAGATTCCTCCGCTATGTGCAAAGTTACTGTAACTCCGATACCTTATTTAAGCAGTGATCTGAATACGGGGGTATGTGATGGATCTGTTTTCTCTTACTTGGCAACCAGTACCTCTCCGAACCCCACATTTACCTGGAATAAAATATATCCACCTCCTTTTTTCGGTCCTCCTTGGTGGAGGGTAAATCCCGATACTGGTTCAGTTGCAGGAAATTGGAATCCAATAATAAATGTCTTCCACACTAATTCCGATAGTTCCGAACATTATGCTTATTATAATATTATAACAACGTCTAATAATTGCCCTAACTCAGGCCAAACTGTTAAAATCAGGATAGACAGCTTGCCCCCTGTGGCATCAGGTACAATTACCGGCATTAGTCCGGTATGTCAAAATACTATTGATGGCGCATATTGGGTTCCCCCGATAATTCATGCCTATTGGTATCAATGGAGTTACCTTATAGGTTCTGGAGCTACTTTTACATCTGTCACAAACATCACAAATATTATTTTTTCTCCAACGGCTACTT
The DNA here is from genome assembly GCA_036170475.1 of Bacteroidia bacterium. Lineage (GTDB taxonomy): Bacteria > Bacteroidota > Bacteroidia > 2-12-FULL-35-15 > 2-12-FULL-35-15 > 2-12-FULL-35-15. The sequence continues at coordinate 19,459 of JAVHPE010000151.1, forward strand.
CAGGTAACGTTATTGTTAATGCGGTTAATTACTGCGGTGTTGGTGCCGTTTCGCCCAAAGATTCAATTACCGTTGAAACGGCGGCTACAGCATATGCCGGTGGACCGGATACTGTTTGCCAGGGGGCAATAGCTTTTACCTTATCAGGGGCAAGTATAGGCGGAGGAGCTACAAAGGGTGTCTGGACAATTGTTTCGGCATGTGCTGGTTGTACCCTAAGCACCACGGACTCAACAAACGTTCCTGATACTGTAACATTTACTCCTGCTGCCAACATTAATGGCATTGTTACCTTACGATTAACAACAGATAATCCTGCCGGAGTGTGTAATTCGGTTTTTTCTACCAGAACTATTGTAATTGATACAGCTGCAATAGCTATAGCCGGAGGTCCGGATACTATTTGCCAATCTGCAAGTCCTGATACACTTTTTTTATCCGGGTCAAGTATAGGAGGTCCTGTAGGTACGTTAGGAGCCTGGTCAATTATTACGGGAGGGGGAACATTAAGCAGCATTGCAGATACCACCAGACCGGACTCTATCCGTTATACCCCTGCGATTAATTTTGCCGGGACTATTACCTTACGTTTAACAACAACCGATCCGGGCACCACATGCGGTGTAGTTACATCCGACAGGATAATAACGATTGATTCGATGGCGGTTGTTTCAGCAGGTTTAGATGCCGCTATTTGCGCATCAGATTCTTCCTATCAACTTTCAGGAATAAGAAGCGGAGGTGCTACGGCGACTATATGGAAAACGCTGGGTGACGGTACTTTTAGCGATTCATCAAAAGTGAACCCTATTTATACGCCGGGAGTCATTGATTCAACCATAGGAACAGTAACTTTATATATTAGCAGCGATCCGGCAGGTCCTTGCAACTTTGTCTCGGACACTATGGTATTAACCATTGATACAATTGCAATTGCAATAGCCGGAGGCCCAGATACTGTTTGTCAAGCGCTAATACCTGGCGCTATTACCTTAGCGGGATCAAGTGTAGGAGGTCCTGTAGCAACGGTTGGAACCTGGTCAATCGTTTCAGGAAATGGAACATTAAGTCTTCTCTCTGCAACTAATAATCCTGATACTGTAACCTATACTCCCGGAGTTAACTTTGCCGGAACAGTTACTTTACTCTTAACAACGAACGATCCGGGTACTGCCTGTGGAATAGCGACATCTGTAAGGATTATCACAATTGATTCGATGGCAATAGTTTCGGCAGGTTCAGATACATCCATTTGTGCAGGGAATACTTATCTCCTTCCAGGTATTAGAATTGGAGGAGCTACGTCATACACCTGGACAACTTCCGGAGACGGTACCTTTAATGATGATACACTTTTGAGTCCTGTATATACCCCCGGCAATACAGATATACTCAGCGGAATAGCAACTTTAAAAATTACCAGCAATAATCCGGCAGGTCCTTGTTCATTTGTTGTTGATTCTATGATTTTAACTATTAATGCGCCGGCAATAATAAGTGCCGGAGTAGATACCGCTATTTGTGAAGGCAATACGTATTCTCTATCAGGTGTAATTGGAGGAAGCGCTGTTTCTTCTACCTGGTCCACTTCCGGTAATGGCACCTTTGATGATTCCTCACTAGTAACTGCTATTTACACTCCGGGCAGTACAGATATTTCTAATGGAATAGTTACTTTGACAATTACCAGTGATGATCCGGCAGGAAGTTGTTTTGCCGCTATTGATAGCATGCATCTTACCATAAATCCGGCAGCAATAGTTTCAGCCGGACTTGATACTTCCATTTGTGGAAGCAGTACTTATCTTCTTTCCGGTACCAGAGGAGGAGGGGCGACATCCTCTTCCTGGACAACTTCAGGCGATGGTCTATTTAATGATGATACACTTTTGAGCCCTGTTTACACTCCGGGCGCTAATGATGTAATTAATGGAACAGTAACTTTAACCATTACCAGCGATAATCCGGCAGGTTCTTGTTCTGTTGTTATTGACTCTATGATATTAACCATTGCCCCACCTGCTATTGTAAATGCGGGGGTAGATACCGCAATTTGTGCTGGCAGTATATACACACTCGCCGGAGCAATTGGAGGAAATGCTCTTTCTTCAGTATGGTCCACTTCCGGTAATGGTACCTTTACTGATTCTTCACAAGTAAATACTATTTACACTCCGGGCAGTACAGATATTTCCAACGGTATAGTTACTTTGACAATTACCAGTGATGATCCGGCAGGAAGTTGTTTTGCTGCTATTGACAGTATGCATCTTACCATTAACACCCCAGCCGTGGTAATAGCTGGAGGTCCGGATAGTATTTGTGAATCAGCTACCCCGGGTATAATAACCTTAACCGGAGCAAGTGTTGGCGGGTCAGCAAGTACCGGAGCATGGTCTATTATGTTCGGAGGTACGGGGACATTGAGTTATACCACCCAGCAAAATAATGCAGGTATTGCTTCCACAACCTACACACCGGCTGCTAACACTTCCGGAATAGTCACTTTACGATTAACGACTAACAACCCGGGAACTTCCTGCGGTACTGTTTTTGCGGATAGAATTATTACTATTAACCCCGCTGCGGCAGCTACAGCCGGAGGAACAATTAATGTTTGTGAATCGGTTGCGCCCGGGGCGATAACATTAAGTGGAGCCAGTGTAGGTGGTAGCGCAACTACAGGAGCATGGTCAATAATTTCTGGCAGTGGTACATTAAGCAGTACTTCACAACAAAATAATGCAGGCATTGCCTTAACAACATATACGCCGGCTGCCAGCATTTCCGGGTATGATACATTGAGGCTGACAACAAATAATCCGGGAACATCCTGCGGTGCTGTTACTTCAAACAGAATCATAATAATCAATCAAAAACCGATTGTTACTATAACAGATCCTTCTCCTGTATGTTACCCGGCAACAGTGGATCTTACACCTGATTCAATAAAAGCGGGCTCCACCCCCGCCGGATTAACTTACAGTTACTTTGCGGATGCCGGTGCGACTATACCCGTTGCAAATCCATCGGCAGTTACAACAGGCGGAACCTATTATATTGTTGGGGTGTTGCCTGCGACAGGTTGCTCCGATACTTCAGCCGTAAATGTTTCTATTGCGGTAGGAGGAACGGTTTTAAGTGACGCACTTGTATGTAAAGGTGTAAACGGAGATACATTAACACTGGTGGGGTATTCCGGGATCATTCAAAATTGGGAGTATTCACAGGACGGAGGAACAACATGGAATTTTATCCTCAATACTACAAATAAATATTATTATTCTAATTTAACACTTACAACCTGGTACAGGGCAATCATGTCTGGACTTTGTCCTTCCTCAGCATCTGTAGAAGCCAGGATTACGGTAGATCCATCTCCTTTACCTATTGGAGGAATAGTTTCGGCAAACGATACTGTTTGTAGCGGAGCTAATCACGATACATTAACATTGACAGGTCATTCGGGGAATATTATGCGGTGGGAATATTCAATAGATGGTGGAAATACATGGGTGTATATCAATAATACCGATACAAGCCTTATTTACAATAACCTTACAGCGACTACCATTTACCATGCAATAATTCAGAACAGTGCCTGTGCCTTTGCTGTTTCATCAAACGATACAATTACTGTTACGCCACCATCAAATGCCGGTTCTATCAGTGGTGCGACACCCGGTTGTGCTTATGCTAATGGAGGAACGCTCACATTAGGAGGATATTCAGGCGCAATTGTTACCTGGCAGTATTCAACTGGTGCAGGTGCAACCTGGACAGACACGACAAACACAAGCAACGTACAGGTTTATGCTAACCTTGCTGATACCCTCTTTTACCGTGCAATAGTAAAAAGTGGTGTTTGTTTAAAAGACACATCAGCGCCAATCGCAATTATTGTTTATCCCAAACCTGTTACGCAATTTACTGCTGCTTCTGTTTGTTTAGGAGGGGTAAGCACATTTGTAAACTCATCCACCATCGCATCAGGATTTATACAGTTTAATCAATGGGATTTTGGAGATAATTTTTCTTCACTGTCAGTAAATCCAACACATGTTTATACTCAACAGGGAGTAACTATGGTTACTTTAATTACTACTTCAAATTTAGGTTGTTTAGATACTGCAACAATAGGTATTTTAATTGATACTTTACCGAATTCACAAATTTTTGCATCCGGACCATTGTCATTTTGCTGTGGTGGAAGTGTTACTTTGTCTGCCACCGTTTTAGGATTGAATTATTTATGGAACACCAATGAAACAACCCAGTCCATTGTAGTGAATAACTGTTTAGCATCAGGCATTTATACACTTACAGTAACTAATCCTTCTACTTCTTGTACAAACTCTTCCTCTCTTTCCATCGCAATTTCCCCGCTTCCTATTGCAAATGCGGGAAACGATACTACCATTAGTCTGGGAAATTCTTGTACCCTTAATGGTCAGGGAGGAACATTTTATTCCTGGTTACCAGTTACAGCCCTAAGCAATCCGATTATTCCTGACCCCATTGCAAGCCCTATAGTAACCACAAGCTACCAATTAACAGCCACCGATATAAATGGGTGTACTGATACTGATTCATTAACTATTACTGTTATTACTGACTACAACATGGTAATAACTAACCTGCTGACCACAAATGGTGATGGATACAACGATAAATGGTACGTTCAGAACATCGAAAATTATCCGGGCACCGAAGCGATTGTAGTAAATAGAGAAGGCGAGCAGGTTTTTTACTCCTCCTCCTATGATAATAGTTGGGCAGGCTTAAATAAAGATGGCAAACCGCTACCTGATGGTACTTACTATTATTTCCTGAAATTTAAGAATAATAATAAATTATATAAAGGACCCCTTACCATTTTAAACGAAAAATAATACCTCTCCCATTAATCTCCTTACCGATGAAGAGGAGATAACAGTTGAGTTTATTAAAAGATATATAAAAGATAAATGAAAAATAGTAAAGATAAATTTGACAGCTACTGTTTCCCTTTGCAGTGGAGTGGGCTAGGAAGGTGTCTTTTATTTGTGTCACTTTTTTTCTCTCCTGTTATCTGGAGAGGTACCGGAGCTATGGTTTTTGCTCAGCAGTTGCCTTTTAGTAGTCAATATTATACTGATCCTTTTGTTATTAATCCCGCTTATACCGGAATCAATGAAAACATCAATGTATTTGTAACACATCGCTCTCAATGGACAGGTTTAGCAGGTGCTCCGCAAACCAGTTATTTTACAATTGATGGACCTGTTCAGGCAAAAAACTCCAGTCTGGGATTAAAAATATATTCTGATGTTACAGATATTATCAGCCGTGCGGGTGCTTTTGCGAATTATTCTTATAAATTTAATTTTAGTGATTCTAATAATCTGTATGTTGGTATTGCCTGTGGCGTGCTGGATAATAAAATAGATTTTTCAAAAGTGCTGATTAAAGATTCCGACGATCCTTTTTTATCTCAACAATCACAAAACAAAACTATTTTTAGTGCGGATTTAGGTGTAGTTTACATTTGGAAAAAACTGGTACTTGGTTTTGCAGTTCCACAAGTTTTGGGAAATAGAATAAAATATCCTATTCTTAATGGTGATAATGGCTATTATAACCTAAACCGTCATTATCAAGGGTCTATAAAGTACACATTTGATGTATCAAAAGAAAAACATATAACAGCATTTCCATTAATTATGTTTCGTAGTGTAAAAGGAGCTCCATTTCAATATGATGTGAATGCCGTAGTTGATTGGAAAAAAACCGGATGGGTAGGTTTAACCTATCATAGCAATTATGCGGTTGCTATAAGTGGAGGACTACGCTATCGTAATTTTTGTGTAGGCTATGCCTATGATATTGGTACTAGTAAAATTAGATCGTACACAGGTTCAACATCCGAATTTTTACTGGGTTATAGCTTTGGTCAGAACAAAAAAGAACAGGATAGGTTCGTTCAGACAGAAGGGGCAAAAGCAGATAGTTTAACGGCTATTGCCAAAAAAAGTGATAATCAGGATTTAATCGCTCAAATAAAGGCAATATCCGATACAAATCGTGCTGAAATCAATAGATTAAAAGCGGAACTTGAAAAAGCAAAAACAGCTGAGGTAAACTCGCCTGATAATAAAGGACAAAATGATGGTAAGGGCAACGCTTTTATCGCCAGCAGATTGGTAGATGAACAAGGTAATCCTATCAACGATGCGCAGGTAGAAATTGTTGATAAAACAACCAATCTGGTGTTTGTCAGACACCGTGTTACAAATGATGGTTTTTCGAGAATTTCTGTGCCTTCAGGAAAAACAGTTGATTTAGTATTCACTAAACCCGGATATTTGTTTAAAACCATCAATATGGTTATCCCGGACTCGGTTGGCTATGAAAAGGACCTGAGAGATGTTGTTATGCAAAAGATGGAAGTCGGGAAGAAATTAGTTCTTAACAATATTGGCTTTGACCTCAATCAATCAACGTTGCGAAAAGAATCATTTTCAGAGTTAGATAATTCAGTAAAGCTAATGACAGATATACCATCGCTTGAGATGGAAATATCGGGACATACAGATAATATTGGATCGGGAAAAGCTAACCAGCAGCTTTCAGAACAAAGAGCAAAAGCGGTAATGGATTATCTTATCAGCAAAGGTTGTGATAAGAAGCGCCTGTCCTATAAAGGGTATGGAACGAGTCAACCTATCGCCGACAATACTACAGAGGAAGGAAGAAAAACAAACCGCAGAACTGAATTTAAAGTACTGAAAATAGATCCTGAATATACTATTGTTTCAGGCAGCAAACCTTCAAATGTTGAAACAATAGCTGATAACTCAATGCCTCCTGTTTTTAATGCGGAGAAAGATGCATTGTTTGCACAAATGAAAGCCAAGTCAGACATTAATCAAGCGGAGATAGATCAATTAAAATCGGAGCTAAAAAAGATAAAAGCATTTGGGACAGCCACATCCAATGCCGAAAGGGTAGTTGATAGTCTTTTATATATGAATGAGGAAAGGCTTGTAAGTGCTTTTACCAATGAAAACGATAGTTTGCGCAATCAATTGAAAGAAAAATCTGATTTTAATCAACGTCAGATTGATCAACTAAAATCGGAGCTTGCGAAAATAAAAACAGGAGGAACAACGCCTTCATATACCACAGGGGACAATGCTGACAGTGTGCGCTCCGCTTTTATTGCGGAAAACAAAGCATTACGTGCACAATTAGAAGCGAAAGCTGATACAAATCAGATGCAGATTGACCGGTTAAAAGCGGAGTTTGCAAAGGCTAAGGATGCGGAAACAGCGAAAACAAATTTAAAAAAGCTGAACGATAATTTATTACACGCTTCACTAAGTGCCGATAACGAAGCTTTGCGCTTACAATTAAAAACAAAAACTGATTCAAGTCAGCTTCAGATAGATCAGCTGAAAGCAGCGTTTGCAAAAACAAAAACGATAGAATCAAAGCCAAACAATACAGGAAAGGTAATCGACAGTTTGCAAAATGCATTTAGCAGGGAAAATGAACTTTTACGTTCTCAACTAAAAGCAAAATCAGATACAGACTTTGTTCAGATTGACAGGTTAAAAACCGAACTTGCGGATGCAACAGCTTCCGCAAAAAAATCTGCAAATGCCGGGAAGGCTGTTGACAGCCTTTTATATTTGAATCAAAAGAGTCTGGTAACTGCCTTAGACAAGGAAACAGCCACTTTGCGTTCACAATTAAAAGCAAAATCAGATTCGAATCAAGTTCAACTGGATCAACTGAAAGCGGAATTTGCAAAAATAAAAGAGTCAGAAACAATTTCGAAAAACGACTTGAATTCAAAAAATTTAGTTTCAAATGATGAGAAAAATATTTTGCTTGCAAAATTATATATGAAATCAGATTCTAACCAACTTCAAATTAATCAATTGAAATCTGAACTTTTGAAGACAAAATACGCTGAGGAAACCAAATCAAAGAATGCGGAAACCGCCAACTCGAATGAAAAAAAGTTAAACGATAGTTTAATGCAAATAGCCTTTAATGCTAAAATCGCTGATTTACAGACACAACTAAAAACAAAATCAGATTCGAATCAAGTCCAAATTGACCAATTGAAAGCGGAGCTCGAAAAAGCCAAATTAGCTGTAACTAAAACGCCACCGAATACTGAAAATGATGTATTGATTGCACAGTTAAAAGTTAAATCAGATACTAACCAAGCGCAAATTGACCGATTAAAAGCGGAACTCGAAAAAGCCAAATTAGCTGTAACTAAAACGCCACCGAATACGGAAAACGATATATTGATTGCACAGTTAAAGGTTAAATCAGATACTAACCAAGCGCAAATTGACCGATTAAAAGCGGAGCTCGAAAAAGCCCAATTAGCTGTAACTAAAACGCCACCGAATGCTGAAAACGATATATTGATTGCACAGTTAAAGGTTAAATCAGATACTAATCAAGCGCAAATTGACCGATTAAAAGCGGAGCTGGGAAAAGCGGAGCTGGGAAAAGCTAAAATGGTCGGCGCAAAAACGCCTTCAGCTACTTTGTATGACGATCTTGTGATGACTCAATTAAGGACAAAATCTGATTCCAATCAGGCACAAATTGACCGGTTAAAAGTAGAACTTGCAAAATCGAAATTAACCGGAACTAAAACTCCTTCAAATAAGGAGAATGATTTGGCTATGTCTAAACTAAAAGCAAAATCAGATACTAATCAGGTTCAGATTGACCAATTAAAAGCGGAGCTCGAAAAAGCTAAAATTGCTGGGGCTACAACTCCGGCAAATACTGAGAACGACGCATTGATAGCTCAATTAAAAACGAAATCGGATAATTACCAAATACAGATTGACCAATTAAAAGCGGAGCTCGAAAAAGCTAAAATTGCTGGGGCTACAACTCCGGCAAATACTGAGAACGACGCATTGATAGCTCAATTAAAAACGAAATCGGATAATTACCAAATACAGATTGACCAATTAAAAGCGGAGCTCGAAAAAGCTAAAATTGCTGGGGCTACAACTCCGGCAAATACTGAGAACGACGCATTGATAGCTCAATTAAAAACGAAATCGGACAATTACCAAATTCAGATTGACCAATTAAAAGCGGAGCTCGAAAAAGCTAAAATTGCTGGGGCTACAA
>JAVHPE010000151.1:28714-42556 GCA_036170475.1 Bacteroidia bacterium
CCCTGCAAATACTGAGAACGACGCATTGATAGCTCAATTAAAAACGAAATCGGATGCTGACCAAGCTGAAATTAACAGATTAAAAGCGGAGCAGGGAAAACCAAAAACTGGTGAAACACCGGTTGTGAATTCCGGTACTTCAATACCTGGAGTACGCACCTCTAAAACATCTGATTTTACAGATGAAAACGGAGGCAATGTCAGCAATGGATTTTATGTTGTTATAGGTACTTTTGGAAGTAAAGAAAATGCGGAAAGATTTAAAGCGTCAAATGTTATGAAAGGACACGGTAATACAAAAATGGTTCAAAACCAAGTTACTAAAGTATATAACATTTTTGTTTTGAAAACCAATAACAAAGGCGATGCAGATGCTGAGCGGACAAAATACAAGGCGGAATATCCAAGTGTTTGGATTTTAAATCTGGAATAAGTCATAATGTTATATCCTACGGCATTGACGGATTCAAGTTAGCCTGATCTTTTTTATTATTTGAATGTTCAATAGTAAGAATTCGCCCCACATCATAACGGTCTGGGGCGAAACTTTTCAAAGCTATTACGACTTCGGCTCAGTGTAAATTATGCGGGTCATATATATAAACAAATGAATTTTAAAATAGCAGTCAAACATAGCTGGAATAAACTACGTTTGTATCTTAGTTTATTACTTTTTATTTTTTATTTAATCATTGGCATCTTATTTTTGTTTACCGATATATGGGATGATTTTTTATCCCGAGGCAAAGAAATAATTGGAATAATACTTATTTTGTTTGGTGTTTTGAGACTTTATATAGCTTATAGAAGATATACACAAAAACACAAACATATTAAAGTACAATCCTTTCAGAAGAAAAAAGAATTAATTAAAGAACGGAAAAATGTTAAAAATGAATCTGAATAAATTTGCCCAGGCAGCTAGACGGAACGGTTATTCGGTAGGACTTTCAGCAAGAATAAGAATAGTTGGGCAGACATCAATTTCATACCGGAGGGTAGTAAGTTATTTCTGTGCAATTCTTCTTGCAATTGTTTTTTACGGTTGTTCTTCCGGTCCAGATGAGCCCACAGATACTCCCACATCCGGAGATGTAAATATTGTTGTAGATGAATCATTCCAACAATTATTTGATACTGAAATATACACCTTTCAGGCATTGTATCAAAATGCGAAAGTACATGCGAACTATTTACCTGAAAGTGAAGCCATTCAAAGGTTAATAAATGATTCATGCAAAGTAGTAGTAATGTGTCGCGATTTAACAAGGCTTGAACGCAAACGATTTGAGCAGGCAAACATTTTTCCTATCTCTACTAAAATAGCGGAGGACGCAATTGCTTTTGTTATTAACAAAGAAAACACAGATTCTTCAATGACTGTTGAAAAAATAAAATCTATTTTACTTGGTAAAGATTCCCTATGGAAATGGGAGCAGGAAAAAACAATGCCTATTGAACAACGAAAAATAAATATTGTCTTTGATAACAACGGCTCAGCAAATACAAGCTACATCAAAGACACATTACTTCAGGGAAAACCATTTTCAAAAAATTCTTTCGCTGTAAAATCAAACCCTGAAGTAATTGACTATGTGAGTAAAAATAAAAATGCAATTGGCGTATTGAGTGTTAACTGGATTAGCGACAGGGACGATACCCTGACCGTTAGTTTCTTAAAAAAAATTAAAGTTCTTGCTCTTGCAAAGGACAGCGCATCAAAAGCTGTGAAGCCCTATCAAGCCTATATTAAAACAAAAGATTACCCTTTCACAAGAGGCGTTTATATGATAAACAGACAAACCCGCGCAGGACTTGGTATGGGATTTGTATCCTTTGTTGCCGGGGAAAAAGGACAAATAATGATTTTGAAAGCAGGATTAATACCAGCAATTGCTCCTGTACGACTTATAGAAATTAATACGAAATAAACTATTGAATAATAATAAGCGATAAAACAAATTTTTGAATCCGTTTTGCCGCTTTTAACATACAGATTCGTAAATTCGTGACGATTACGTTATCCGTAACTAATCTCTGACTTAAAAACTAAAATTAGAAACATCTTATGAAAATGACTAAATGCCTTTTTATTTCTTCCTTGGTTATATCATCATCACTGTTTTCCCAAACATTACCGGATGCTATAAAACAAACTACCAATGAACAGTTTGCAAAAGCTGATGCTTCATTTAAAGCACTGCTTCTGACCCAACCAACTAATGGCGAAATTTATTTTTATCATGGTGAAAATTTTTTTAAAAATGATAATATTGAATTGGCAAACACCACTTACCAGAAAGGCGCGGACTTAAATGCCACCAACCCATTTCCATATGTTGGTTTAGGAAAAGTGCAATGGCATCAGGGAAAGCTTGCAGATGCTAAAGCTAATTTTTATAAAGCGACAACATTGGCTGCCGGAAAAAATGCAACTGTTTTAACAAAGATTGCTGAAGAATATATCAACGATGAAACAAAAGATTTTATAGAGGCAAATAAATTACTTGATTTGGCTCAAAAGCTGGAGCCTAAAAACCCCGAAGTATTACTCTTAAGAGGAGATGCGGCATTAGAGCAAAGTAATGATGGGTCAAAAGCAATTGCATTTTATGAGTCCGCGGCTAAGTTGGATCCGAAATCTGTTACAGCATACCTACGGATAGGGCAACTTTGGAATCGCTCAAAAAATTACAATGCGGCGTTGGATTCATATAAAAAAGCTAATTTAATTGATTCTTCCTTTGCTCCGGCTTATCGCGAAATGGCTGAAATTTATGGGCGAGCAGGGCAGTTTAATAATGCTGTGGCTAAATATAAGCGCCATTTGGAACTAAATAATGATTGTGGTTCCCGCGCATTTTATGCCGGTTTTTTATTAGAAGCAAAACATTATGCCGAATCAATTGAAGCTACTAAAGAAGCGGTAAAATGCGATCCTAATAATGCCTATCTATACCGGTATCTGGCGTATGCCTGTTACGAAGTTGCGCCACCAGACTATAGTTTAGGACTGGAGAGTAGCAAAACATTTTTTTCAAAGGCAAATGCCGGAACAAAAATTATTCCCAAAGATTATGAATACCAGGCAAAACTTTTATCAAAAAACGATAAAGATTCACTATCGCTACAATTAGCAATTATTGCTTTTAAAAAAGCGTTGGAACTTCAACCTGACAAGGATGAATTAAATGGAGATATTGCGACAATTTATATGAAAATGAAAAAATGGTCAGAAGCTATTAGTTTTTATAATAAAAAAATTGTCGCGAATAAAGCTAACGTTAATGATTATTTTGGCTTAACCCGCGCCTATTATCAGATGAAAGATTTTGTAAAAGCGGATTCCGCGACTTCTCAGATGATAAAATTACAACCCGATGGATTGTATGGGTATTTATGGAAAGCGAAAGTAAGTACTCAGGAAGACCCTAAAAACGAAAGATGGCTGGCAAAACCTTATTATGAGCAATTCATCTCAAAGGTAAAACCAGAAGATACAGATAAAAATAAAAAAGATTTGATTGATGCATTTAATTATTTAGCGGCTTATTATGCGGAGAAAAAAGATTGTCCGAATGTAAAACTATATATGCAAAAAGTACTTGAACTGGATCCGGGTAATACTCAGGCGAAAAAAGTGTTGGCTGGGTTGAAATGCTAATCATCAGAGGAAAATAAGGAATATCCACATTATTGTGTGAGCTGAAATTAAAATTTATTAACCAAATTAACTTAAAATGAAAACCTTTAAAAAAAATGTAATATCAGTAGTTGCGGCAATTCTAATTTTGTTTGCTACATCGGCAAAAGCACAAGATGCAACAACAGCGGAATTAAAAATTAAAACTTCGGCAGTATGTAAAATGTGTAAAGGAACCATTGAAGACGCCTTATCTTATGAAAAAGGAATAAAAAAATCTGATCTGGATGTTAAATCTAAAATCTTAACAGTAACCTACAATCCAAAGAAAACAACGCCTGAAAAAATTCGTTTAGCAGTTTCTAATGCAGGATATGATGCAGATGATGTTCCAGCAAATCCGAAAGCGTATAAAAACCTCGCTGAATGTTGCAAAAAAGATAAAGGCATGAATGAATAATTTTAAAGTTTAACATGACTTTTTTTATCTTAAAATTTTTCCAAAAATTGACAAACCCCCAATATGGCATTAATAAAACCCGTTAAAGGAATCTATCCAAAATTTGGTACTGATTGTTATTTGGCTGAAAATTCAACTATTATAGGCGATGTAATTATGGGAGACCAATGCAGTATTTGGTTTAACGCTGTTGTACGTGGTGATGTAAATTCCATACGGTTGGGAAATAAAGTAAATGTTCAGGATGGCGCTGTGATACACTGTACTTACGAAAAAACAAAAGTATCAATTGGCAATAATGTTTCTATCGGGCACAATGCCTTGGTACATGGGTGTAAAATACATGATAATGTATTGATTGGGATGGGTGCTATTATTATGGATAATTGCGAAATAGAAAGCAATACTATTATCGCTGCAGGCGCTGTGGTACTTGAAAATACTAAAGTTGAATCAGGTGTTATTTATGCAGGTGTTCCTGCAAAAAAAGTGAAAGATATTAACCCCGAATTAATACACGGAGAAATTAATCGTATTGCGGATAATTACATTATGTACAGTGGTTGGTTTAAAGAATAAATTAATTAAAAGTTTTATTTTGAATGATACAAATTATTTTATAAAAATATTTTTTTTGCTATTTTTTCTGCTATTGACTAACATCGTACATAGTAATAACAAAACCCTTGTTTATCTTTTCCCCGGGCAAGGTTCAGACGAACGCATTTTCTCAAAAATAAGCCTTGATACAAGCTTTTTTATTGTTAATGTAACTTATCCTATTCCAGAAAGAGGTGCTTCCCTTAATGAATATGCTCATATTATAAGTAAACAAATTGATACCACAAAAAAATATATCTTTATTGGAGTCTCTCTTGGAGGAATGATTTGTAGCGAATTGGCTGATTTTCTCAAACCTGAAAAAATTATTATTATTTCAAGCGCCAAATGTCGTAAGGAACTTCCATTTCGTTACCGCTTTCAAAAAATAATTCCTATTAATAAAATAATCCCTAAAAATTTAATAAAACTTGGTGCACTGCTACTTCAGCCGATAGTAGAACCTGACAGGAATAAAAATAAGGCTACTTTTAAAAGTATGTTAAAAAACAAGGATCCACGATATCTAAAACGAACAGCCAATATGATTATAAATTGGAACAAGGAAAATTATGATAGTAAAATTGTTCATATTCATGGTACAAAAGACCACACAATTCCTTTTTGTAATGTAAAAGCCGATTACTTGATTAACGGTGGATCGCACATGATGACATTAACACGTGGCGATGAAATAAATAATTTAATAAAATTGATTCTGATGTTGTAAAGATTTACGATTTGTTGGGCAGAGAAGTCAGGAAATACGAAATCACAACTATAAAGACCGAAATTTCAAGAGACGATTTGAAGAGTGGAATGTATTTTTTATCACTGAAGAATAATAACCAATTTATCACATCAGGGAAAATCCTTGTACAATGGCGTTACAAACAACTTAATATCCCGCTTTTGCTGAACCAATATTTTCGATAGGATGCCAGGTTGTTTTTATTTCCTGATTTTCCAAAATTAAATATGGGCTTTGTGCTTTATCAGAAGTAAGATCAAGTTTATCATAAATAAAAATTCGTTTTACATTCAGGGATGCGTTTTCTTTAATCGTTTTTATTTCCTCTTTATTTTTACGATAATATGTTAGTGCATTTACATCCATGTGTGTGGAAAAATGAGAATGTAACTCTGCGCTGTTTCCGGTAAGAATATTAACGACTCCACCAGGCAAATCAGACGTATTCAACACTTCAGCAAATGTTACAGCACATAAAGGTTTGCTTTCTGATGCAAGAACTATACATGTATTTCCTCCGGCAATAACAGGAGCAATTGCTGTTACCAACCCAAGTAATGAACTTTCTTCAGGTGCAATAATTGCTACTACACCCGTAGGTTCAGGAACTGAAAAATTAAAATGTGATGATGCTACCGGATTTACAGAGCTGAATACCGCTTGATATTTATCACACCATCCGGCATAATACACGAAGCGATCAACGGATAGTATTACCTCTTCCTTAGCTGCTTTTTCTGATAAACCCTGTAATGCAAGTTCCGCAATAAATTGTTCTTTGCGACCTTCCAGCATTTCCGCGATACGATATAAAATCTGGCTGCGGTTAAATGCAGCACGTCCACTCCATCCGCCAAATGCGCCACGAGCAGCTACTACAGCATTACGAAAATCCTTGCGCGATGAAAGACAAATATCCGCAAGGATATCTCCATTTTTATTTTTTAGCGGATAAAATCTTCCTGATTCTGTTCTTGGGAATTGACCTCCGATATATATTTTGTATGTTTTTAAAATTTCCAATCGTTCCATTTTTTAGTTTATTTTTACCCTGACAGGGTTTCAAACCCTGTTAGGAGTGTAGATTTAGTGATTTTATTGAGGAAATTATGTGCATTTATTAAAAAAATCTTTGTTTTTTTCGATATAAAAAAATTAACCCTAACAGGGTTTGAAACCCTGTCAGGGAAACAATGTTTAAAATTTCAAATATGGCATCAACCCATGCAATCCTCCTTCACGGCCAAAACCACTTTCCTTATATCCGCCGAAAGGAGAAGCAGGATCAAATTTATTATAGGTATTTGCCCAAACTACACCTGCACGCATTTTGCTGGTAACATTAAATATTTTAGAACCTTTATCAGTCCAGACGCCTGCGGAAAGCCCATACGCAATATTATTCGCCTTTTCAATAACTTCTTCAATGGTACGGAATGTTTGTATTGTTAATACCGGACCAAAAATTTCTTCCTGCACAATACGGTGTGATTGTGAAGCGTTTAAAAACAAAGTTGGGCGACAAAAATATCCTTTGCCTGGAATAGTGCATGAAGACTGATAAAAATCAGCGCCTTCATTTTTTCCTATCTTGATATATTCTTGAATTTTAAGTAGTTGTTCTTTAGAATTTATTGCTCCTATGTCAGTATTTTTATCCATTGGATCACCAACAATCAACGACTCCATTCTGTCTTTTAGTTTACGGATAACAATATCCGCGACACTTTCCTGAACAAACAAACGTGAACCGGCACAACAAACATGTCCTTGGTTAAAGAATATTCCATTAATAATACCTTCTACAGCCTGGTCAATCGGCGCATCTTCAAAAATAATATTGGCAGCTTTCCCGCCCAATTCAAGTGTCGCTTTTTTATCTGTTCCTGCTATTGCTTTCTGAATCATTTTACCAACATCTGTAGAGCCGGTAAAAGCAATTTTATTGATGTCGGGGTGGTTAACCATAGCGGCACCTGTTTTACCTGCGCCGGTAATGATATTTACAACACCATCCGGTAAACCGCTGTCACGAAAGAGTTCAGCTAATTTTAATGCGGTAAGAGAAGTTGTTTCCGCTGGTTTTAAAACAACAGTATTTCCGGCAGCTAATGCCGGAGCGATTTTCCAGGCAGCCATTAACAAAGGGAAATTCCATGGAATAATTTGTCCGGCAACACCCAATGGTTGTGGGCTTCTATTTGGAAAAGCATATTCCAGTTTATCAGCCCAGCCGGCATTGTAAAAAAAGTGATTAGCAGCTAAAGGCACATCTATATCGCGACTCTCACGAATAGGTTTACCTCCGTTCATTGTTTCGATCACAGCAAATTCACGTGCTCTTTCCTGCATCAATCGTGCAATACGATAAATATATTTACCACGTTCTTTCGTTGAAATTTTACTCCATTTTTCAAATGCTTTACGTGCAGCTTTCACCGCTTTATCAACATCTTTTTCATCCGCTTCAGCCACTTCAGCAATCTTTTGTTCCGTTGCAGGATTAATGGTATCGAAATATTTTTTGCTGTTCGGCTTTACAAACTTCCCATCAATAAAAAGATCATATTGCTTTTGAAGAGTAATATGTTTGGTATCTTCAGGAGCAGGCGCATAAGCCCAGTCTGTTTTAAAATCCAATCCAATTTTGTTTTCTTGTTTTTTGCTCATTTTTGTTTTTTTTTCAATCCACCCTGACAGGGTTTCAAACCCTGTTAGGGGTTAAGATTTAGTACACTTTTATAAAATTATGCGTTTTTACTTTTATAATCTCTTGTTTTATAATTCCATTTTTTACCCCTAACAGGGTTTGAAACCCTGTCAGGGGCATTGGTTAATTATGATTCGATAAAATTTCCGATTCTAATTCTTCTATTAAATTTTGATTTAATTGTTGATGGCAAAATTTTAAATTTTCAATATTGTCAAATAATTCTATCACTTCTTTTCGTTTCAATTGAGTCTGTTTTTCTGAAACTAAAGAACTATATGATGAATATTTCCAATCGGAAATACTTTCTTTAAACCCATGATGAAGTGGGTTTGAATGAATAAATAATATTAATGATTTTAAATATTCACATGACACTATTTCTTTTCTTTTGAATGAACGAATAAATAAATTACCTTTTCTACTTTGTTGTTTATTTAAGGCTTGAGAATACCCGTTTAAGGCTTGAGAATACCCGTTGAAAAAATGAGAAAATTGTTTGCTAATGTGTAGACTGAAAAAATCTACCTCTGCAATGCCACCTGACAGGGCTTTAAACCCTGTCAGGGTTATTTCTTCATCAGGTAATTTATTGCTTTCTTTTAAAAATTGAAACACTTCTTTTTCCGATTTAATCTGAATAAGGAAATGAAAATGATTCGGCATTAAACAATAAGCATAGGTATTAGCAATTGGAGAAACGAATTCTGCAAATTTTTTAAGAAAATAACAATAATTATCGTCATTAAAAAAGATAGCATCATTTCCAATTCCATGATTATAGATGTGGTAAAATTTGTCTGATTTTAACGAATCTTGGTTAGCTGCCATTTTTTTCACTTTCTCCCTGACAGGGTTTAAAACCCTGTTAGGGGTATTTACCTAACTTGACATTTTATTTATTATACTATGTGTTCGTTATACTACGTGTTCGTTAACCCTAACAAGGTTTAAAACCCTGTCAGGGTATTGACTAATCTTTAGAAAAATAATCTGAGCTTTGATAAACACCTGTTGTTTCTTTTGCTATCTGCATTAATACATCATTTGCTAAACTACTTGCGCCAAAGCGAAAAAATTCATTGCTTAACCATGCTCCGCCTAATGTTTCTTTTACCATCACTAAATAATGTAAAGCTGCCTTTGATGTGGAGATTCCACCCGCAGGTTTCATTCCTACCATTCGTCCTGTTTTATAATAATAATCGCGAATGGCTTCTAACATCACAAACGTAACAGGCATTGTAGCTGCAGGAGAGATTTTCCCTGTTGACGTTTTAATAAAATCAGCACCGGCATACATAGCAATATCACTTACTTTACGTATATTATCCAATGTGGAAAGTTCACCAGTTTCAAAAATTACTTTTAATCGTGTGGCACCACAAACCTCTTTAATAGCAGCAATTTCATCGAAAACGAAGGAGTAATTTCCTTTAAAAAATTCGCCACGTGAAATAACCATATCAATTTCATCGGCTCCATTATCCAGCGCATATTTAGTGTCGGCAATTTTTACTTCCCGCGAAGATTGCCCACTGGGAAAGGCTGTAGCAACAGCTGCAACCTTAACGGGAGAACCTTTCAATGAGTCTTTCGCAACTTTTACCATCATTGGATAAACGCAGACAGCTGCAACAGTAGGTAAACCAGGAATAACATCATGCAAATGAGCGGCTTTATAACACATCTGTTTCACTTTACCTTCGGTATCTTTTCCCTCCAGTGTGGTAAGGTCAATCATATTTAAGATCATTTTAAGACCTTGCATCTTAGAAGATTTTTTTATACTTCTTGTTGTGAAACGTGCAACACGTTCCTCCACTCCCACCTGATCAATCATTGGCGTGCTTCTAAAATCGGGTAAATTATTTTTTGTACTCATTATTTATTTTTTCATTATGTGAACAAAGATAAAAATAATTGTTGATTTTGTATGCCTTACCCACCAACCTGTTTCGCAATAATCGTAAGTGATTCAGCTTTACATCTATAAAATAATGCAAGGTCGTCTTCTCCGCCCTTTAAATAAAAATTCAGTTCACTACTGTATTCCCAAATTTTTCCACCGGCTTCTTTATCTGTTATTTTTATTAATTCACTTGCTTCGTTTAGCAGTTGTTGAAGAAACCCGCTGTTGTCGGAATCTGAATGTAAATTTTGAATCCTTTTTTGAATTCCAACGAGCATAATTTTTGTTCTCTCGGAAGGTTTCACATTAGCTCCGATTTTATTATCAAAATCTCTTGCACTCATATTTGTTTTTCTTTGTGTGCTAAATTAAGTGTTTTTTAATTAATCTTTTAACGAAAATTTATTTTTTTTAAATTTCAATCAGGCTTTATTTCGAAAAAAATCGTCATAATATAATTTTTGATTTTCCGAGGCTTTTCGTTTCATAATGGAATTTGATATTTTTTTTCTAAAAGCAGTTGCAGTACCATGAAGTAATATTATTTTCCCATTCCTAATCACTTCAATTTTTATTGAATCGTTCTTTTCCGGAAAAAACATTTCAGGACTATCCTCCCCAACAGGTTTATTATTAACTGAAATAAGAGTATCATTATTTATTACACCCAGCGGGTTGTTTTTTACATTTAGAAAAAAATAGCGCTTTGATTTATAATCGAACCCCAAACTATAATCCCCGAAACTATTTATGTTTTCATTTTTTGCAATAAATTTCCATCCAAACTTATCAAGGTAATCCTGATAAGGGGGCAAATCTTTTCCCTTCACATATTTCTCCAAAAATGGTCTCATCTCGGGATAAGTTAAATTTACTATTACATCAATTAATTCATTATCCTGAAATGCCTTTTTTAATGCATAAATAGTATAAAGTTTTGTCATTAGATTTTTTAGCCGGTAGTTGCCATTACTAAGTTTCATTAATTCCGCATCCATACAAAAAGCGACAATTTTGCCTCTTTGATAACAATTGTCCATGATGGCGCTTTTTTGAAAGGCATCAAAAAGGCTATGTTTGCCTAAACTCAGGCAACTTTCAGTAAACGAAATCTCTTTTTGTTTTTTTGCAAAACCAATCGCTCCCGATAAATTAGCTGACAAATAGTTTGGATACACTTTGTTTTTTTCTATTATGTAATCCGTCAGATAATCTGTAAACCCTTCATAAAACCACATGTTTTCTGACATATCCGGTTGCTCAAAATTGTAATTTTCAATTTTATCGCTGTGAATAGTTAAAGGTGTCCAGGTATGCAAAAATTCATGGACACAACAATTCATTAAATACCCTTTAATTGAATTAGTGTCAGCTAAATCTTCAAGATAATAAACAGAAGAGTTCAAATGTTCCAGTGCCGAGTATAAACCAAGTCGATTTATAAAACCTTTCAGACTATCTGGTTTAACTGCAACCATCAGAAAATGGTATTCCCTGACCGGGAGAAACTTAAAATAATCATTGATATATGTTATTGCTTTTTGAATAGTGGGTTTAATATTTTTTGATTTTATATTCCCGTTTTCAGCAAAAACGGAAATATAAAATTTGCTTTCCCCACATGTAAAAGATGTTGTATCAGGCTTGCAATACAATACAGGTTTATCAACTAAATCAAAATAATTATTTACACCGTATGTATCTAATAAAGGCGTTTTGCTTTTTAATTTCTGTGCTGTACTGCCAAAAAAATAAGCGGGTTTTTCAATTTCTACTTCATACGCTAATTTTTCATACCCTTTAAAATAGCCTGCTATCAGCTCGTAATTTAGAAGGAAGATTTTATTTTTTTTGAATATTGTACCTCCGCACCCAAAGGTGTTATCCCAAATTTTTTTGTTACCCATATTTTGTGAAACAGAATAACAAAGTTTGCTAAGCTTATCAGCAGAATAGATGATTACCCTATTTTCAATTTGTTTTATTTTGAGTAGTTTATTCTCACTGTCATAGGCTTTAAACTTTGAATAAAACCGAACATAGTTGATGGTCCAATATGTACCCGGAGTGAGTTTAGGAATGATATATTCAATAGTACTACTATTTATTTTTGGAGGAATAATTTCAATATCTATTCTGCCATTTTTTACATCATTAAGGTTAAATTTCACAATGGTTTTAGTTTGAGCGCTCAGTTGGACTGAACAAAATACTATTAGGCAAACATTTAGCAATTTGTACATTGGAATTATTATTAATTTATTGCCAATTTAATATTACTTTACCCTCCAGTTACCGAACACAATTTAGGCATTCCTCAAAAACAAAAAAACACCCAGATACTGAGTGTTTTCAAGCCTTGTACCCAGTGCCGGAGTCGAACCGGCACGATTTCTCACTGGTGTTTGAGACCAGCGCGTCTACCAATTCCGCCAACTGGGCATTTCGTTTTTTATTGACAGGGTGCAAAACTATTCATTTGTTTCCTGATTCGCAAAGAAATAATGGTAAAGCCACAAAATCTTTTGTCTGATCGGCAATTTTTACTATATTTGTAGCCCTATTAATCAGGCTATGAAAAATCAGGTAAAAATATTTTCAGGTTCTGCTTCCAGTACTTTAGCTGAAAAAATCGCTAAAAGTTATGGTCAGGAATTAGGAAAAGTATCATTACAGCACTTTAGTGATGGTGAGTTTCAGCCTTCTTACGAAGAAACTGTTCGTGGAAGCGATGTGTTTATAATTCAATCCACTTTCCAGCCTACCGATAACTTATTTGAGTTGTTATTAATGATAGATGCTGCCAAACGCGCATCCGCACATCAGATTATTGCGGTAATGCCCTACTTTGGTTTTGCCCGTCAGGATCGTAAAGACCAACCCCGAGTGGCAATTGGAGCTAAGATGGTTGCTAATTTGCTTTCTGCTGCCGGTGCAACACGTATCATTACCATGGATTTGCATGCCGATCAAATTCAAGGATTTTTTGATTTTCCTGTTGATCATTTGTATGCTTCCTCTATATTTTTGCCCTACATTCAGAGTTTGAATTTGCAAAACTTAACAATGGCTGCGCCTGATATGGGGGGCTCTAAAAGAGCAAACGCATATGCTAAATTTTTAAAATCCGATATTGTTATTTGCTATAAACAACGTTCCAAAGCAAATGTAATTGAGAGTATGACCTTAATTGGGGATGTTGAAGGTCGTGATATTATGTTGGTGGATGATTTAATAGATACAGGAGGAACACTTGCTAAAGCTGCCGGTATGATGCTTGATAGAGGGGCAAATAGCGTTAGGGCAGTTTGTACACACCCTGTTTTATCTGGCAAAGCTTATGAAACCATTGAGAATTCAAGAATTCAAGAACTTATTGTTACCGACACCATTCCGTTAAAACATGAAAGCAGCAAAATAAAAGTGCTTTCAGTCGCTAATTTATTTGCTAAAGTATTACATAGTGTGCATAGTTTTGAATCCATCAGCTCTAACTTTATTGTTAGTTGATTTGCTTAGATTTGAGTATTGAGATATGAGATATGAGAATATTATGGGGTAAAAGAAGCAAAGTATTCTCTGTTTTAACATCTAATAAGCATAAAAAAATATTTCTAAAAAATTGTGCCAAACATTATTAAAAAAATTGATTGGAAGGGCACAACAATCAAAAAACAATAAATAACTAAATTAAACTAAAAATGAAATCAGTATCTATTAGCGGTTCGCCACGTGCGAATGTAGGGAAAAAAGATGCAACAGCATT
>JAVHPE010000152.1:0-2870 GCA_036170475.1 Bacteroidia bacterium
AATTTAAAAATTCGTTTTACAATTAAGAATTTGACTACAAACGGTACTATTGTTTTTCAAGAGAGACATACTAGCACTACTAACATGTATGGTTTATTTACAGTAGTGATAGGCAATGGGTTTCTGATTTCAGCAGATTCTTTTTCAGCAATTAATTGGGGAAATGGGAAAAAATATTTAGAGGTGGAAGTTGATACTCTTGGCGGTAGTAATTACACTTCAATGGGCACAACTCAAATGGTAAGTGTACCCTATGCATTATATGCAAAATATGCTCAAACTGCCGGAAGTGGTCCAATTGGAGCAACGGGAGTAACAGGAGTAACAGGAAGTACAGGTTTTATTGGCATTACCGGGGCAACTGGAATTGGTACAAATGGAACCAACGGAGTAGATGGAGCAACCGGATCTATTGGAATTACAGGTGCGACAGGTAATGTAGGAGATACAGGCGCAACAGGAACGATTGGTTCAACCGGAGCAACGGGTGTTGATTTAGGACATTGGTCTTTAATCGGCAACGCAGGCACAGCACCCGGAACTAATTTTATAGGGACAACTGATGCGGTTGATTTTGTAACAATGACGAACAATGACGAAAGAATAAGAGTGTTATCAGGCGGTTATGTTGGTATTGGCACTGCTACTCCCGGTACCAGTTTGGAGTTGAATGGCGCAATAACGTTTACACCAAAACCATCTGTAATGGGTACATCCGGTATTCTAAATCCGGGAAATGACGGATATATCAGGATTACTTCTGTTGGTTCGATCAACATTACCGGCTTTGGTAGTAGTTCAACCCCGGGACAAATGCTTATTATCGAAAATGCAAATTTATCTTTTATGCTTACTGTAAAAAATAATTTATCAACTCAATTATACGGCGGCACAGATTACCAAATGCAACCAGGCACTACTCTTACACTTATTTATAACGGCTCAAGATGGCTGGAAACAGGAAGATAAAATAATTAATAATTACCTCATTTATACTGCAAAGCTTTTAAAATGTGATTACCCGGCGGTCATTTATCTTCAAACAATTTATTTGATTTTTTTTGAATTACCAATTTTTATTTTATTCAAAATTTTCATAAATCAATTTTAAAAAGTAATTTAGCTTTGATTAGTTCGTCCTCTTGAAAATACTATAATGAAAAAAATATTTTTTTTAATCTTTACATCTACATTATTATTCATTCCTGTATTATCCTATTCACAGGCACCTCCGGAAGGAATAAACTATCAGGCAATAGCGCGTGATTCTACCGGGAAGGCAATAAGCAATAGTGTAAATCTAAAAGTAAAATTTACTATTTGGGATTCTTTAACTGCTGGTTCCAGTTTTTTTACGGAAATACATTCTGCTGTAAATACCAACCGTTATGGATTATTTTCTTTGGTAATTGGAAATGTCAATTCTACAGATTTTGCATTAATTCCATGGGCATCCGGAAATAAATTTTTAGAAGTAGAAATAGATACTGTTGGTGGAAACACATTTATGTCGATGGGTAGAAGCCAAATGGTTAGCGTTCCGTATGCTCTTTATGCGAAAGTAGCGGGAAGTGGACCAATAGGGGCAACAGGGGTAACAGGTAGTATTGGAGTTACAGGAAATACAGGAGATATAGGTGTTACCGGAGTAACTGGACCAACAGGGGATATTGGAGTAACAGGAATTACCGGCGCTACAGGAGTAACCGGAGAAACAGGCGCTACAGGTGCAACCGGTGTTGATTTAGGACACTGGTCATTAACAGGGAATATGGGTACAACACCGGTAACTAATTTTATCGGAACTACTGATGCTGTGGACTTTGTAACAATGACTAGTAATATTGAAAGAATGAGAGTGTCAGCTGCTGGTAATGTTGGCATAGGGACAACAGCCCCTTCAAGTACATTAACAGTCGGAACCAATAAATTTTTAGTGGATGGAGCGGATGGAGATGTTACATTTACAGATGATCATGGCACTATAACCTTCCCTCCAGCCGGAAGTGGTAACAAACCTATGATTCAAATGTTTGCTTCCGGTACAACAAATTCAAGCAGAATGGTTATTGCACATAGTCCTAATTACAATGACTGGGGATTGCAATATCAGGATAATGGTGATAAATTTCGTTTTTTGGCGCAAGGATCACCTGTCCTGACTGTTGATTTACAAAATGAGAGAGTTGGTATTGGTATGTCATCTCCCAGTTATTTGCTACAATTATTTTCCGACAACGCAGCAAAACCTGGGACTGCCTCTTGGACAATTGCTTCTGACATTCGTCTCAAAAAAGATATTACTCCTTTTACTGATGGATTGGATATTCTATTAGGGATTAATCCTATCCGTTATCGCTACAATGGATTAGCCAATATGCCAACTGATAAAGAGAATATTGGCATCATAGCTCAGGAAATACAGAAAGTGGCTCCATACACTGTTGGCACTTTTAAAACAAAAATGAAAATGGATGATACTACTGAAACCGAGTTATTCGATTTTAATCCGCATGCACTCACTTTTGTTATAATCAACGCTATTAAAGAATTGAATAGACAAAACATAGAACAACGTGAGATTATTAAAGACTTGAAAACAAAAATTGATGTTCCTCCAGCATCACTTACTTCTTTTGGTGGTTCCAAAGAAGACTTGGAAAAACTGAAAGCAGAAAATGCTAATCAACAAAAACAAATAGACTTGTTGATTAAAAAATTAGAAGATTTAGAGAAAAAATAATAGACCAAATGCTTGATTTTTGAAAGCTTCTGACCGATCTTAAACTTATTTGATACTTCAACAAGTTTATACCCTAATCACGAAAAAAAAGTATGAAAAAGTTGCTTTTTTTATTCGGCATGTTCTC
>JAVHPE010000153.1:0-2855 GCA_036170475.1 Bacteroidia bacterium
GCATAAAGCATAAAGTTTAATACCGCCTCAAAATCTTCTAGGCGGTATTTTTTTTTGTACATAGCCCCCAACATATTTATATCCGAAACTCACAGTTTTAATTATTCCTATTCGAATAGTTAACAGAGCAGGCAAAATATTTTAAAATTCAAGCACCAGTTATTCGCAGATTCGTAACAATCGTTATTCGTAATACCTAAAACTCCTTCCCAATTTCCCTTTTTATAACTTCAATTGCAAATCGGGTAGGTAACTCTGTTAGCTGGGCAGAAACGGTAACAATGGTTTGAGCAAGCTCCATACCACTTGCTTCAGGACTTATCTTGGTCGAAGCAACATTAATTAACTTAATTGTTTCTTCTTTTGCCTGTATGACTGCTTCCCATGATTTGCTGCTCATGTATATCTGCTGTGAAAGATTATGTTCAAATTCGGTACGGATGGTTTTAAGTAATTCGCCCTGCAACATAGGTGCACTCACAGCTTTGTTGGTGCGCATTACCAGACTGCTTGGGTTAATCCTTTCCAGAAATAAAATTACCCGCTCATACGCCTGTAAGCGAATAGGCGTAATTATACTTTGGTTGGCAAGTTTTACGTCAAATACCCGCTTGTTATTTTCATGATGCAAAAAATTTTTTACGAGATAATACGTGGTAAGAAAAACAATTATTGCCGGTAAAATAAATTTCAAAATTTCAAAAAATGAATCCATAATAGTTTCTATTTTAAATTGTTATTATTGACTTAAATTGTTATTACTTATTTTTATCTTTAAATAATAGCGTAAAAAATTACACCGTTTCCTCCGAAATCCATTTCCCAACTGTTGGAGCAACATACTTGTTCATCTGATTTAATAAAACATCAATGTTATCACTAACCAGCAACATCTGCTGATTCTGTTGTTTCAAAAAACCTTTATTGACCATCGTTTCTATTAAGTCAATCAATGGTTTATAAAATTCATCCACATTTAATATTCCAACAGGCTTTTTATGCAATCCAAGCTGCGCCCAGGTCAGCATTTCAAAAAGTTCGTCAAGGGTACCAAAACCACCAGGCAGAGCAATTACACCATCGCATAATTCATTCATTCTGGTTTTTCGCTCGTGCATTGTATTTACCAAAATCAACTCTGTTAGGTGTTCGTGAGCAATTTCCTTACTTTTCAAAAAATCAGGAAGAACACCAATTACTTTACCTCCATTTATAAGTACTCCATCAGCAACAGCTCCCATTAAACCAATTTTTGCTCCACCATAAACCAGTTCTATGTTATTCTTAGCCAATGCCTGCCCCACAAACATCGCCTGTGTTTTATAGATACTATCAGTACCAATACCTGAACCGCAGAATACTGTAATTCGTTTCAATTTTTATTTTTTTTCGATTAATGAAGATTCAATGATTTTTTATTACACAAATTTAGCAATAAAATAAAGTGATTACAGCGGAAATACAAATTGGATTATTTTCGTATGATGAGATTCAAAGATAAACAAAAAAGATTTATCATCAAATAACATCAAAAATCAATATTAACCTTTTCTCATCACACAATTTTATTAGTTTTGTGTCTTTAAAACCTATTTTAATTTTTATGAGCAAATTATCCGATAGAATAACAAATTTGGCAGAATCGCAAACCCTTGCAATGGCTAAAAAAAGCCGTGAATTGCAAGCTCAGGGCAGAGATATTATCAGTCTGAGCATTGGTGAACCCGATTTTGATACCCCTGAATTCATTAAAGAGGCCGCAAAACGTGCCATCGACAATAATATTACACGTTACACTCCGGTTGCCGGTATCGCAGAATTACGAAAAGCTATTTCTGAAAAATTTAAACGTGATAATAATTTAAATTATTCCGCTGAACAAATTGTAGTCTCCACAGGAGCAAAACAATCGCTCGCCAATATTATTTTAAGTTTGGTTAATCCCGGAGAAGAAGTGATTGTTCCTATCCCTTACTGGGTTAGCTACATCGAAACAATTAAATTAGCTGAAGGAATTTCTGTTAAAATTCCAACTGATGTAAAATCAGACTTCAAAATTACTCCCGATCAGCTAAAAAAAGCAATCACTAAAAAAACAAAGTTGATTGTATTCAGTACTCCATGCAATCCAAGTGGATCAATATATAATAAAGTGGAATTAAATGCACTCGCAAAAATTATTATTCAATACCCGGATTTATATGTTATTTCAGATGAAATTTATGAACATATTAATTTTGTTGGTAAACACGAAAGCCTTGCCCAGTTTGATTTTATTTACGACCGTGTAATTACGGTTAATGGTGTATCAAAAGGTTTTGCGATGACTGGTTGGCGTATCGGTTACATCGGTGCTCCACTTTGGATTTCTCAAGCTTGTGAAAAGATGCAGGGGCAATTTACTTCCGGTGCTTCCTCTATCTCACAGATGGCAGCTTTAGAAGCAGTAAAAGCAAACCCATCAGTAACGTATGGAATGCGTGATGCTTTTAAAAAACGCAGGGATTTGGTGCTGGGACTGCTAAAAAATATCCCGGGAGTTATCACAACAATACCTGATGGCGCATTTTACATCTTTGCGGATATTTCTTATTATTTCGGCAAATCTTTTAATAATTATCACATAAAAAATTCTCACGATTTGAGTATGTATTTACTTGAAGTAGGCAATATCGCTTTAGTTTCTGGAGACGCATTTGGTGATGTTAATTGCATGCGTTTTTCTTATGCTACCTCGGAAGAAAAATTAATTGAAGCAGTGAAAAGGGTAAAAGAAGCGTTGGCTAAATTGGGGTAGTAGGAGTTAAGAGTTAAGAGTTAAGAGTTAAGAGTTAAGAGTTAAGAGTTAAGAGTTA
>JAVHPE010000154.1:0-2851 GCA_036170475.1 Bacteroidia bacterium
TGGACAAACGAATCCAAGCGCTACTACTTTTGGTACTATGGATAACTTAATTTATACTTATCAAAGTAATAGTAACAAACTGACTAAAGTGACAGATACCTCCAATAATATTTATGGTTTTAAAGACGGGGCTAACCTTACTACAGAATACACCTATGACGTCAATGGTAATATGAAAACCGATGCCAACAAAAACATTACCGATGTTCAATATAATTATTTAAATTTACCAACGCAGGTTACCATAAATGGGCAAAATATTTCGTATGTTTACGATGCCACAGGCGTTAAACTTAGAAAAACCGTGAGTACAACCACAACAGATTATGCCGGTAATTTTATTTACGAGAATAACGTCTTGCAATTCTTTAACCAACCTGAGGGCTACATAGAACCTAATGGCAGTGGTGGGTTTAATTATGTGTATCAGTATAAAGACCATTTAGGGAATATTAGGTTGAGTTATTCTGACAAAAACAATAATGGAATTATTAATGTTACAACTGACCCGAATACAACTGAAATTATAGAAGAAAATAACTACTACCCTTTTGGACTTAAACATAAAGGATATAATGCTAATATAAACGGCGTTGCAAATAAGTATAAATTGTTTCAAGGACAAAAACTTGACGATGAGCTTGGGTTAAATTGGTATTCTTTTAAATACAGAAATTACGATCCAGCAATTAGTCGATTTATGTCTATTGATCCATTAACTGAAAAGTATAACACTTGGTCTCCATATGTTTTTAGTGGTAATAGAGTTGTTGATAGTAGAGAACTTGAAGGGCTAGAACCTGTAGATTATAGAGCAGATGACAATTATAAAAATTTAGTTATAGTAACCTTGGGATATGATGGTACAAACAGACCCGAAGGATCTACCCAAAATATTGGCTCTGATAATGCTTTAGGTACAATACGAGGAAGTGGTGGTACTCTTTCTGTTGTACATTATGCATCTTCACAAACAAACAGCACACAAAATGATATGTTAGGGACAATTAAATCTTTTCAAAGTGCACACCCTGGGGGACAGGTTATTATGGTCGGTCATAGTGGAGGAGCAGATAACAATGTTGAATTAGCCAAAAACAATCCTGATATTAAAATTAATATGATGATTACGTTGGATGCAAGAGACCCAAAAAAGACGGGCTGGACAGATACCAATATACCCTCAAATGTCTCATCATCTATTAATTACTATCAAAATCAAGATGCACTAAATTTAGTTAGTGACAGGAAAATGGATTTTTCGTCTTCAACAAATGGTGTAAATATTCTTTCACCAGGATCAAATCATAGGTCAATTGATAATGATCAATTAAAAAATGTTGTAAAAGATATTAATAATACTCTTTTTAATAGAAATCCTGTTCAACAAGCAAATAATAGAACTCAATCGACTAATAATCCTGCTTCATCTAATAGCGATCCAATTCCAAAAATATCCTTAATCACTAATTAACACTGTAATTATGAAAAAGTCAATTATTATTATTTTTGCCATATGTAATGTTATAACATTTTTTTGGTTGACTAAATTTCCTGATGTTTTGATGTTTAACCTAGTTACTTTTTTTGTATTGCCATTAATAGTGATTGCGTTAGTTGTTGTATCAATTTTTTTAGATTTTTATAAAAAGAAGCAATTCATAAAATATACCTTTCATAAGGTGGTTGTTATTATTATGTTGATAATTATTATGTTACAATATAAATATTTATCTACTGAACTGATAGTACGGTAAATAATGTAACGAATGGTACTAATATTGCCAGCCGTCGCGAGCCCAGCTAGCGCGAGCATCTTTTGCTCGTGCTTTATTAAAAAGATTATTCTCCCGTGGCTGGCTTAAACAGATTAATGACCCTAATACTCTAGGAACCGATTTATTTGGTTTTAAACTTAATTATAATACGCCTACTTCGGGGACTGCCCTATTTAACGGTAACATCAGCCAAACCCAATGGAAGACCGCCAATACCGACAGCAGTTTAAAAACTTATACCTATGGCTATGACGCTTTAAACCGTATTACAAGTGGTGTTGATAATACCGGACATTATAATTTATCTTCTGTTAACTATGATAAAAACGGAAATATTACCACTTTATCGCGAAAAGGACAAATTAATGCTAATGCCACACTTTTTGGAGATATGGACATCTTAGGATACACCTATGACGCTGGTAACAAATTAGTAAAGGTTACCGATACAGGTAATGCTACCTATGGTTTTAAAGACAGTGCTAACCTTACTACAGAATATATTTATGATGTAAATGGTAATATGAAGACTGATGCTAACAAAGGCATAACTGATGTTCAATATAATTATTTAAATTTACCAACGCAAGTAAGTTTTGGCACTACAAAAAATATAAGCTATATTTACGATGCCTCAGGTACAAAATTAAAGAAAGTGGTTAACGATAATGGTACGATAACAACTACAGATTATGCCGGTAATTTTATTTACGAGAATAACGTCTTGCAATTCTTTAGCCAACCCGAAGGTTATGTAGAACCTAGTGGCAGTGGTGGTTTTAATTATGTTTACCAGTATAAAGACCATCTAGGGAATATTAGATTGAGTTATACCGATATTAACCAAAATAATGCCAATCCTGTTTCTTTACAAATTAAAGAAGAAAACAACTACTACCCTTTTGGACTTAAACATAAAGGGTATAATAACAATATAAACGGCACCCACCATAAATATATGTTTGGTGGTAAAGAACTCTCCGAAGATCTCGGTTTAAATACCTATGATTTTGGTGCGAGAAACTATGATGCCGCTATAGGTAGATGGATGAATCTTGACCCATTGGCAGATT
>JAVHPE010000155.1:0-13825 GCA_036170475.1 Bacteroidia bacterium
ATTTCTTTTTATCCCCCTCTTTGAGAGAGGAGACTACTTGTCATTTTGTATTCTACAAATTTCCAAAGATACTATTTTGAACTGAGAATTTTGGGGGGGCGTAGTTTACGAAGAAAAACGCTGTTAAAAATAGTATTAAAACCGGCATCTATATATTGTGGGACAAAGTTAGTTAACTTCGGTACTAAAAATAATTGATATTGTCAACTATTTTTGTTAACATTATTGCCTCAACCTATTGTTAATAAATAAAATAATAGAGTAATCTATTTTTTTCTAATTTCGTGTCATGGAAAATGATTTTTTAAATAGTCTATATGAGGAAGAAGAAGCTATTTATAGTAAAATAATTTCTGATTCTCTTTATAATGAACTTATAGAAGTTCAACGATTCATTATTCGTAGAGGCGGAAATCCAAAACATAAATTTGGCATAAAATCTTTTCCTCTACAAGAATCACTATTCTCTACTGAAATTTTTATTCCTAAAACGAATATAGTTGAATATGATAAAAATTGGATTTGGGATAAAAAAACGGAATACGGATTTAAAAAATTGGGAGGTAAAGCATCTCCGAGAGAGATAATAAAATTACTTGCCACTCTTGAGGATATTGATATTGATAATATAAAGAAAAGGAAAAAAATGTCTGCTAATATATATAATGTTATAAGCAGGTTAAAAGTTGGAAATAATTTAATAAAAGATGAATCAGTAAAAGATAAAGCAGTATATATATTAACAAAAGAGGAGTATCAATTGGAAAATAAAGATTTATAAATTAAAAATCCCTTTCGGGGCTAACATAAAACCGTTTGCTTGCAGGCTTTCGGGATAATTGAGGACTGGTTTCATTTCCAGTAGCTTGATGGAAAGGGGAAGTAGTACTCCCCTTTTTTCATTTACAAAGATATTAAACAATTCTAAATAATAAAAGCCTTAAAACAGCATTAGAATATAAACCTAAAGAAAGTTAGATCAAATATTATTATTGTTTTGATTGTTTCTTATCTACTGCTCGTGCGGCATTTATTGCAATACCTCTACCTTCTAAATATAAAATAATATCTTTTAAGTGTTGTTCGGAATAAATGTGGTCGTTTTTTCTATCATTATCAAATCCTTCTAAATCAATAAATCCTTCGTATCTCGCAGTTCTTGAATATAGGTATAGATTTCTGTAATTGTCCCAGCAGGTTTTTGAAACTTCTAAAATAGCACGTGTTTGCTGATTTGGTTTTATCATAGTTTCAATTTCCCTATGTGATGTGCCAGCATTTTGTCCCTTACTAATAATATAAGCTCTCATATAATGTAGTGCTGTATAAAACAAACAAACCACTTTCCAATCGAAATAATGTTCGGGATAGTCTGTGCAAATTGAATTATGAAAAGAATGATTATACTTCCCTTGCGTAATATGTTTATCCATTATTATTGATTACAAAGGGATTTTGAAAATGTCAGGTATTTTCTCTTTAGTTTTACTTATTGTAGAATCAGTTGTAAATTGAAAATAAACGGGATATTTTTGGAGCGCTTCATTAATGGTTGATAAATCAAAGAAATTAAAAACAGCGTTTCTATTTTCCGAGGTTTCTTTTTTTAAAACGATTGCATAGTGCAAGTGTCCTTTATTATTAGTTCTATATACACTTGAAATAATATTTTTATTACTTGAAAAGTACTTCGTAGCAATTTTATCAATTAATGAAATACATTGAGAATCAATATTATTTGACATGCTATATAATGAACCCAAAGGATTGTCAATATGTTCTTCTATATTCTTTGTAAGTGGGGTTTTTACGTCAACTTTATAAAGCTCAGTAGTATTATGTACTACAGTTTGGAAATCTTCTAATGCAAACTGCAAAGCATATAAAAGGTGAGTAACCTGACTTTTTTTATTATCTGCTACTTTATTATCTGCGATCTGTGCGCTTTCTGTTTTAGATGAGGCGGTTGTCATTTTACGATTGGTTTGACAAGTTAACTTTTACGAAATAAACCATAAATAGTTACACAAAATAAAATATGTGTTTATTTATATTTCAGTTATAAAACAAAAAAATATTTAACGTAATGATATTTTTTTATTGTTTTCTTGCTAGTGCGTTCCTCAACAGGGAGCTATCAATCCAGTCATTGTGCCTTAGATAGTATGCGATTGTCCGCAAATTATTGTGCAATATTATACAATATATTTGATATAAATATAAAATAAGTGTTAAATAAGTGTAATTTAAAATGCCACTTTAATTGTAAATTTTAATGCCACTTTAATTTATTGCTAATATTTTAGCCAAAATTAATATTAGTCATTAAAATTTTGTTTAAAAATATTTTTATGTAATCATTGCATTATTACAAATCGTTTTTGGACGTAAAGCATGGCTTTTATTAACAAAATAAAACAATGATTAGTTTGTGATGTGTTCTTTCTTATCAAGGATTTCACAGCCTATAAATATTTTACTTTGATGTTATTATCCTCTGTGAAAAGAGAAAGGAGTGTGGAACCCTTTAAGTCAAATATTTAAAAAAACCTCTGAATCCCTTATAAAATCAACATTTTCCCTTGTCCCATTTGGTATATAGTTCCCGAAAAACAGAAAAGCTATTCGACCACAAGCGGTTACAATCAACTATATCCATATATAAATACTTAAGAACCGAATCGGGAAATGAAAGCTCCACACCTTTGCATCGTCAAAAACAACAAACCGTTTAGGACAAAAATTAACAAACAAAGTATTAACAATAAAAAAACAAAAACAACATGAATGCATTACGTAACAAAGTACAATTGATCGGAAATTTAGGAACGAATCCTGAAATCAAAACATTAGATGGTGGAAAGAAACTTGCCAAGATGAGCATTGCCACAAACGAATCATACAAAAACGCGAAAGGCGAACTTGTAAAAGAAACGCAATGGCATAACCTTATTGCCTGGGGGAAAACCGCGGATATTATTGAAAAATATCTAAAAAAAGGCAGTGAAGTCGCTGTAGAAGGGAAACTCATCAACCGGAATTATACTGACAAGGAGGGGTTAAAACATTATATTACCGAAATTCAGGTAAATGAATTACTGATGCTAAGTGCAAACAAGGCATAGCACCTTCTAAACAGTATTTTAAAAGCCCCCGATTTTTTTCGGGGGCTTTTTTTAGTTTTACTGTTTGCAATTCACTCAGCGCTTATCATCTTCAACATTCCAACTTCAGCATCCGTTAATAACCTCCAGCGACCACGAGGCAAATCTTTTTTTGTTAACGATCCAAACATTACCCTGTCCAACTTACGGACATTATAGCCCATATATTCAAAAATTCTGCGTACAATGCGATTTCTGCCCGAATGAATTTGAACACCCACCTGTGTTTTGTCAGCACCATCACCCACATAACTTACCTCATCCACTTTAATTGGACCATCCTCCAGTTCAATGCCGGCAGCAATTTTGTCTAAGTCAACACGCTTTGCAGGTTTATCCAGCTCTACGTGATATATTTTTCGTACCCCGTAACGTGGGTGGGTTAATTTTTTTGTAAGATCGCCATCGTTGGTAAACATCAGCAAACCTGTTGTAGCTCTGTCTAATCTGCCAACAGGGTAGATGCGTTCCTTACATGCTCCTTGTAATAATTCCAGAACGGTTCTACGTTCCTGAGGATCATCGGAGGTAGTAATATAATCTTTTGGTTTATTCAGAATCAAATATACTAAGCGCTCTTTTTTTAGTGTTTGTCCGCCATACTTAATAATATCGGTAGGCTTTACACGAAAGCCCATTTCGGTAATGTTTTTTCCATTTACCTGAACAACCCCAGAGGCTATTAATTCATCAGCCTCTCTGCGGGAGCAAATACCGGCATTTGAAAGGTATTTATTTAGTCGGATTAACCCATCGTCAGTTTCTCTCTGAGGTTTTGAAGGGGTCTTTTTGCCATGAAAAGGTTTTTTTTCATACGGCTTCGATTTTTTAAATCCTCTGCCGCTATCGCTGGTGTATTTTGGTTTTTCGATACCATATTCAAAATCACTATCAATCATATCGGTAGGCTTTCCTTCGTCACTTTTTCTAACAAAAGCCGGCTTGTCTGAAAATGATTTTTTACCAACTGTTTTCGATTTTTCATCTTCTCTTTCTCTGAAGGATGGTTTGTCGTCGCCACCATCAAATTTTTTCTTGAAAGGAGGTTTATTAAACGATCCCTTTTTAGGCGAATCACTGAAATCGGAAGTCTTTCGTTTTTTTGAAATGTCGAAATCGGATGGATGCGAATCATCACGAAAACGCTCAAAAGAAGGTTTATTCTCTCTCTTATTCGGTCTTGAGTTTTTGGGCTCAAATGCCTTATCCCCCTCCCCCCCCCTGTCCTTAAAGTGCTTAGAGTCTTTAGCCGGGTGGGAATCGCCCCCGGAACGGTTATAAGGAGTTTTTTTATCGTATTTGCTATCTTTATCTTGTGATGAATCGTAGGTTTTTTTTTCTTTGCCCTCTTTTTCATCTTTACGCATATAAGTCCCAAACGGGCGGGAATCTTCTTTTGATGCTCCAAAAGATGGCCTTTTGTCTGTACTATTGCCTTTCCCTCTTTTTGAAGTAAACGATTTTTTTCCTTTAAAATCTTTACTGCCACTATGTTTAAATTCTTTTGCCATTCTGTTGTTTTTTTGCAAATCTACGAAAAACAAATAGATATGAATATTGAAATATCAAACGGGAGTTTATCCTGACAAAGGAAAGGGGCTTTTATCTAGTACAATAAATATTATGCAAAAGTTAATTTACGAAAGGTGCCTGAGTGAACATAATAAAAAATGCCCTCAATTATATACGTATGTAACTTATGTTACCAATTATCCCTTTTCTTTGAAGTAACTTTGTTCTAAAATTAATACAAAATCACATCAAATGAAATATGTAATAATAGGAGCAGTAGCCGGTGGCGCAAGCACTGCAGCTCGCTTGAGAAGATTAGACGAACATGCTAAAATTGTAATTTTCGAAAAAGGAGAATATATATCTTACGCCAATTGTGGTTTGCCTTATTACATAGGCGATGTAATCAAAGACCGCAATGCTTTGTTTGTCGCAACAGCGGCATCTTTTAATGAGCGGTTTAATATTGACGTAAGGACTATGACAGAGGTAATAGCAATTAACACCTCATCAAAAACAATTACGGCAATCAACCAAAATACAGGCAAACAATATGAAGAGAGTTACGATAAACTGGTTTTATCGCCAGGGGCTGAGCCAATTCGCCCTCCCTTACCCGGTATCTCCAACGAAGGAATATTTACCCTGCGTAACGTAGCCGATACCGATTATATTAAAGCATTTATACAACAAAAACATGTTAAGAAAGCGGTAATTATTGGTGCAGGATTTATCGGGTTGGAAATGGCAGAAAACTTATTCGATCTTGGGCTGGAGGTAACTATCATAGAAATGGGAAACCAACTATTGGCACCTGTAGATTATCCAATTGCCGCTATTGTTCAGCAACACATACGATCTAAAGGAGTTAATTTGCTTTTAAACTCCACGGTTACCGCTTTTGAAAAACACGACAACAATCTTACGGTTCTGTTAAAAAACGGAGAAGCCTTAGCTGCCGACATCGTAATTCTGTCAATAGGGGTTAAGCCTGATACCCGACTGGCACTGAAGGCTGAACTCAAAATTGGTGAGGCTAAAGGCATTTGGGTAAATGAATTTTTACAAACGTCAAACCCTGATATTTATGCTGTTGGTGATGCCATAGAATTTACAAATCCAATTACAAATCAATCCATGAATACCTACTTAGCTGGTCCGGCAAATAAACAAGGACGTATTTGTGCTAATAACATTGTGTTAGGGAATAAGCAAAAATATAATGGTGCAATCAATACCGCTATTGTGAAAGTGTTTGATATGACTATCGCTACGGCAGGAACCGCGTCAAAGCACCTTTCTAAGGCAGGAATAAAACATATTGTCTCTACCATTCATAGTGGATCACATGCAGGTTATTATCCGGGTGCCAAACAAATGAGTATTCAATTGGCTTTCTCTCCAGTGGACGGACGTTTATTAAGTGCTCAGATAGCGGGTTATGATGGGGTGGATAAAAGAATAGACCAATTGTCGTCTGTCATTAAAAGAAATAGTACAATTTATGAATTAACAGAATTTGAACACGCTTACGCCCCACCCTATTCATCAGCTAAAGATCCTGTAAATATGGCTGGATTTGTCGCAGAGAATATTTTACAGGAAAGGTTAACTATTTTCTATTGGAATGAGTTTGATAGGATTTCAGATAAGGATATTTTACTTGATGTAAGAACCAAAGCGGAATTTGAAAAAGGATATATTCCAACTGCTATTAATATTCCGGTGGATGAGCTCAGAGAAAGAATGAATGAGATAGATCCCGATAAAAATATATACATCTACTGTCTTGCAGGCTTAAGAGGCTATTTAGCGCAACGGATATTGAAGCAAAATGGCTTCAACAAAGTTTTAAATCTATCAGGTGGTTATCAATTATGGGAAACCTGTACAAAAGAAATTAACAAAACCAAAGACTTTTCCCTATACCATATTAAAAACTGAACTATCAATTGAAAGAGAAAATGGAAATAAAACTAAGACCAATAGCGACTGTAAAAAACCTAAGAACCAAACCTACTGATGACTATTGGGGGAATATTATTACGGAAATTGAACTCGCTGAACACATTCCTACAGAAGCATTTGATAATATCTCTGATTTTTCACATCTTGAAATTATTTTTTTCTTTGACAAAGTTGAGAATAAAAACATCGTTTTTTCAGGGCATCCCAGAGGAAATCAAAACTACCCTTTAGTTGGAATTTTCGGACAAAGAAAAAAAGATCGTCCGAATACACTTGGACTTTGTACTGTTGAACTGGTAGAGCATGCCGGGAGAAAAATAAAAGTAAAACATCTTGACGCAATTGACGGCACGCCAGTATTAGATATAAAGCCCGTATTTAAAGAGTTTCAGGCTATTGGGGGAATCAAACAACCAAATTGGGTTGCAGATTTAATGCGAAATTATTGGAAATAAATACTAAAAAAGACATTACGATACCTCTGACTATGCCTTTACAAAGAAACAATCTTAATTATTTTCCCCGGCAACAAATTATAGTTAACACCAAAATTATTTAGTCGTTTTATTTCCTCAACAGTAGTATTGTGCTTTTGCGCTATGCTGTATAATGAATCCCCCTTTTTAATGGTGTAAAATTTAGTTTCCTTAGAAGCTGCTTTACTTGTACTATTTTCATCTGCTTCCGAAACAGGTGGAGGGGGCGGCGTCTTATAGATAGATATTAATATTTTTTCCTCCGCATTTTTTACAATTGTTTTTTTTTCGACCGCTTTTTTCTCATGCAGGTATATCGTTAATTTTTTCCCCGGTTTTAACTTGTTTGACGACATGCCATTCCAGGTTTTAATATTCGCGGCAGTACAACCATATTTTTTTGCGATTGCAGTTAACCCTTCTCCTTTTTTTATGATGTGAATTTTAGTAATCTCTTGGGAAGTTAATATATCTTCACTAAGTGTATCCGGTTTTAGGTAGTTATAAAGATTTACTTCATTATTAATAAATGCGCCAATCTTGTTGGATGGAAGAGTTAAAAAGCTTGGTTCCTCCGGTACAACAGGTATTACCCGCTTTCGGTAGCATGGATTCAAATACAATAGCTCGTCCTCCGGAATATCCAGCATGGAAGAAATCTGACTAAAAGAAAGTTGTTTTTTTACGGTTACAGTATCCACCTCCAAAAATGTTTTTTTGGGAATTGCCGATCGAATATTGTGTTCGGATGTATAATTCATCACATAGTTTACAGCAATAAATGCGGGAACATATCCTTGTGTTTCTGTTGGTAAATAGGGGCGAATTTCCCAATATGTTTTTTTCCCTCCACTTCTGCGAATAGCTTTATTTACAGTCCCCGGCCCACCATTATAAGCGGCAAGCACCATTTGCCAGTCACCAAAAAGTCCGTACAGATATTGAAAATACTCACAAGCGGCAGTAGTAGATTTATAGGGGTCACAGCGTTCATCAACATAAGAGGATACTTTTAACCCAAACATTTTACCGGTAGGATACATAAATTGCCATAAACCCATTGCGGCAGAACGGCTTTTTGCCATTGGATTTAATGCCGATTCACAAATAGCCAGGTATTTTAATTCCAAAGGCAAATTGTATTTATCCAGCAATTCTTCAAACATAGGGAAATAAAATTGTGAAAGAGCCATCATTCTTGATACCTGCTCCCGCCTGCGCAAGGTATACATATCAATATAGCCCTGAACATACGTGTTGTACTGAAGGTCAAATGGAGAAAGAGCGTCTAATTTAGCAAGCCTTGCTT
Source organism: Bacteroidia bacterium (assembly GCA_036170475.1). Classification (GTDB taxonomy): domain Bacteria; phylum Bacteroidota; class Bacteroidia; order 2-12-FULL-35-15; family 2-12-FULL-35-15; genus 2-12-FULL-35-15. Next base: position 8,430 of record JAVHPE010000155.1, read on the forward strand.
CATAAACCATATCATCATAATGTGGTATGGAATCAATTGCAAATTTATATTTTGGATTTACCGGATAATTAATTTTCGCATATCCTCTTTCAAACAAATCCAATTTATACAAGCTGTCAAGGGCGGCAACAATCGGATCGTCCTGCATAATATCAGGTAAATAAGATACTTGTGAAAAAACTCCCCCTCCCTCCCCTATGACCAGAGAGAAAAAAAAGATAACAAAAACGAAGGCGTGTTTTTCCATAATATTCTTAACGAAGCCATTCGTGAAATGTTATGACTGCCCACAAATATCGCAATGATAAACCAAAATACAAACAGTGTTTAGACAATTGCCAAAATTTTATCCACAAAAATTATTTTGTACAACTATTTTTTTTCATTATTTAAGTTGCAACAGCAATTTTTTCAGCGGATTGAATATGACAAACACATTGTTTGCAAAGGATAACCGAAACCAAAAGTTTATCTTTTTTAGAAAGATTCTTTAATTTAAAATAATTTGATGGAAGTCAATAATCGGAAAAATTGTTAGCATTTTTCCATTAATTGTTTTGAAAAGGATAACAAATCACTTTCCGCAAAACTTTTTGCCATTAATTGTATCCCAAACGGCAAGCCGTTTGAATGTTCCCCCACCGGTAATGAAATAGCCGGAAGTCCGGTAATATTGGCTTGTACTGTAAAAATATCTTCCAAATACATCGCAATGGGATCCGCACTTTTTTGCCCGAATTCAAAAGCAGTTCCCGGGGTTGTGGGTAAAAGGATAAAATCGTAATTACTTAAAATTTCGTTTGTTTTATTTTTTAATACCCTGCGAACCCGCTGTCCTTTTGAATAATATGCATCATAATAACCGGAGCTCAACACAAAGGTACCTAGCATAATCCTGCGTTTTACCTCCGCTCCAAAACCTTCTGAACGTGATTTTTTATAAACGGTATCAAGGCTTGTATCAATTCCTTCAGGGGCGTTTATCCCCTGTTTACTTGATGAATCATGCCCAGCCGACATTGAATTTTCGGCAACTTTAGTACTGCGATAACCATAAGTGATACCGGCGTAACGGGCTAAATTGGAGGAAGCTTCGGCTGTTGTTAAAACATAATAAGTGGGCACCAGATAATCCAGATAAGGGAAATCCACTGCTTCTACAGTATGTCCTAAAGCTTTAAGTTTATTTATTATTTCTGTTATCCTGATTTTTATTTCAGGATCGAGTCCCTCCTTTTCCAAACAATCTTTAAGATATGCTACCCGAAATAGTCCCCCTTCTTTTTTAGAAGGGAGTAGGGGGGGGGGCAATTCTTTTGAATATTCAGGAACTGGTTTTGATGAAACAGTGCTATCATACTCATCCCGGCCTGCTATTACTTCCATAATGATTGCAGTATCTTCAATGTTTTTTGTTAAGGGGCCTATTTGGTCAAATGAGGAAGCATAGGCAATCGCACCATAGCGCGAAATTCTTCCATAAGTAGGTTTTAAGCCTACCACACCGCAAAAAGAAGCAGGCTGACGAATAGAACCTCCCGTATCTGTTCCCAGCGCGGCAAGACATAAATCCGCGGCAACAGCAGCGGCAGATCCTCCTGAAGAGCCGCCGGGGACACGTTTTATATCATGCGGATTTAGAACATTTCCGAAAGCGGAATTTTCATTTGAACTTCCCATTGCAAACTCATCACAATTGCAACGACCAATGATTATCGCATCTTCAGCTAACAACCGTTCAACAACAGTAGCACTAAAAAGCGATTCAAATCCTTCCAACATTTTTGATGAAGCGGAAACTTTATGTCCTTTATAACAAAGATTATCTTTTATTGCAATAACCATTCCTGCCAGTTTCCCAGAGGTTCTATTCTTAATTTTTTCATCAACCAGAATAGCTTTTTCCAATGCGGATTTTTCAAAAATTTCCAAAAAAGCATTCAGATGACTATTCGCTTTTATGCGATTAATGTATGATTGCGTTAATTCAACACAGGAAATTGTGTTGCTGAATAAGTCGGATTGTATTTCTGAAAGAGATTGGTATGTTTTCACAAAGATACTAGCCTTTTTTATCCGGAGTAGCAGTACCGTTCTTTTCGTCATCAGTACCTTTTGATGCTTCTTTAAAATCTTTTATTCCTTTGCCAAGACCTTTCATTAGTTCGGGGATTTTTTTACCACCAAAAAGCAAAAGAACTATTACCAGAACAACTATTATTTCAGGACCTCCTAAGCCTAAAAATCCTATTAAAATACTATTTAACATTTTGTTTTATGATTAATTATTATTCAAAACAAAGGTAAGGAAAAATTAATGGCAAACGGTTTCGCCTGTCGAAAAGAAAAAGGGCTGAAAATCATATTTAGTATTATCCGATTGAATACTCTTCTTCTATAGCCATTACCCCTGGCAAATTTCCACTCTCAATATATTCAAGCAAAGCTCCTCCACCAGTAGAAACATAACTGACATCATCCGCCAGATTATATTTATTAATTGCCGCGACAGAATCGCCACCGCCAACTAAAGAATAAGCGCCTTTTTTTGTTGCCGCAACAATATCCTCTGAAATAGCTTTGGTGCCATGTTCAAAGTTGCTCATTTCAAAAACACCCATTGGACCATTCCATAAAATGGTTTTACTTTTAAGAATTACTTCCGCAAATATTTTTTCTGATTTCGGACCAATATCTAAACCTAAAAAACCATCAGGAATAGCTTTGATGTCTACGATTATTCTGTTGGCTTCATTTGAAAAAGAAGCAGCAGCAATGGTATCCACAGGTATAAAAATATTTACCCCTTTAGTTTTTGCATCCTCAATTATTTTAAGAGCAATGCCTAATTTATCTTCTTCTACTAAAGAGCTACCTACTTTTCCTCCCCGAGCTTTGGTGAATGTATACGCCATTCCTCCTCCTATAATCAGATTATCAATTTTATCCAGCAGCTTATCAATAATTAAAATTTTACCTGAAACTTTCGCTCCACCCATAATAGCGGTAAACGGTTTTTCTGATTTATTCAGCACCTTATTGATGCTTGCCAGTTCGTTTGCCATTACATAACCAAACACTTTATCATTTGGAAAAAAATTGGCAATAATAGTGGTGGAGGCGTGTGCCCTGTGTGCTGTTCCAAAGGCATCATTTACATATACATCCCCCATGGAAGCCAGTTCCTGTGCAAATGACTCTGTTCCGGCTGTTTCTTGTTTATAAAAACGAAGATTTTCTAATAAAAGCACTTCGCCTGCTTTTAGTTCTTTTGCCATTGCTTTTGCATCCGAACCTATACAATCATTAGCGAACCGAACGTGTTTATTTAACAGTTTACTTAAATGATTAACAATGTGTTTTAATGAATATTTTTCATCTGGACCATCTTTAGGTCTGCCTAAGTGTGACATTAAAATTACCGCACCACCATCTGCTAAAATTTTGTTGATGGTAGGTATTGCGGCTCGTATTCTATTGTCATCAGTAATGTTGAATTGTGCGTCAAGCGGCACATTAAAATCAACACGGATTAAAGCTTTTTTGCCTTTAAAGTTGTAATTATCAATTGTTTTCATACTAAAAAAATTATAAAAAAGTTTATACACGTTAAGGCTGATTCCAAACTCTCCCTCTCCATTTTCAAGAAGAGGGACGGGGAGAGGTTAAAAAAATAGAATTCTTTCTTAAATTAAATAAACTCTATTGGTTAATAAAAAGATCACACCGATTACCAAAAAATAATTTTATAATTCTGCAATTGAGCAATAGGCATTTAAGTAAATTGTATTGTTGCCTGCTATAAAATTGCCTTATTACTTTTCCAAAGCACCTACCGTTGAATATTTTACCATGTGTTCCCCGGCAGTATCAACCATACCAGCCGAACCAATAAATAATGGTGTGCGCTGGTGAAGCTCAGTCATATCTAATTCCAAAATTCTTTTAAACCCATTAGTAGCTTTACCTCCCGCCTGCTCTACAATTAAAGCCAAAGGGTTACACTCATATAGTAAACGCAATTTCCCTTTTGGTGATTTTGATGTTGTAGGATAAATATAAATACCCCCCAAAATAAGGTTGCGGTGAATATCGGCAACACCGGAACCTATGTACCGAGATGAATAAGGGCGATTTGTGCTGTCATCTTCTTCCTGACAATATTTAATATATTTTTTTACACCATCTGGAAAATGCACGTAATTACCTTCGTTGATAGAATATGTTTTTGCTGATTTTGGTATTTGCATATTGGGGTGCGACAAACAAAATTCCCCAATGGAAGGATCTAAGGTAAAGCCATTAACTCCTTTACCTGTAGTGTATACCATCATGCAGGAAGATCCATAAATAACATACCCGGCAGCTACCTGTTCAGTACCACGTTGAAAAAAATCTTCGTTGGTTCCTGGTCCGGTAAGTGATATTCTGCGATAGATGGAAAAAATGGTTCCTATGGAAACATTTACATCAATGTTAGATGAACCGTCTAAGGGATCCATTGCCACAACATATTTTGCATTTTTCGACATTTCATTATTAATGATAATGATGTCTTCGTTTTCTTCGGATGCAATTGCGCAGCATTCGCCACCCATACTTAATGCAGCAATAAATTGTTCGTTGGCAAATACATCCAACTTTTTTACATTTTCGCCTTGAATATTTATTTCACCGGCATCTCCCAATATATCAGCCAAACCTGCTTTGTTTACTTCACGGTTTACAATTTTTGAAGCTATACCAATATCACGTAAAAGTCGAGATAATTCTCCTTTAGAGAATGGAAAATCAGCTTGCTTTTCAATAATAAATTGTCCTAGTGTTTTTACCCTGCTCATGGTTTTATTAGTTTTGAGTTCCCGCAAATATCGTAATATTTTCGGATAAAAAACATGACAGTTCGCAGCTTAATATGACTCAAATTATTCAAATGTTTGATTATGAGAACATTATCATTTTACAAAAAAACACATATTCATCTGGTATTCAACACATTGCGAGTGCTTTTTGAACAATTAAAATTGCTCTTATCTCAATCAAAGATTTAAATATCTTTGTAGCGCACAGATAAGGGGTGTTCCCTTCTGTTTTTTTAATGCCTTATTTCTATCGAATTTTAACCTGAGAAAATGAATTTTCTATGAATACTTCAGTGAGGAAAGGTATTGAATCAGACCTGGCACAGGTCTTATCTTTAGTAAAAGAATTAGCAATTTATGAAAAAGCCCCGGATGAGGTAATTGTTACGGTTGATGATATGAAGTGCGATGGATTTGGAGAAAATCCTGTTTTTGCATTTTTTGTGGCGGAGGTAAATGGGAAAATTGTGGGTGCCGCACTTTATTACCTTAAATCCGCAAGGGTTGTTGAAAAGAAATAGGAAAAGTCAGTAA
>JAVHPE010000156.1:0-2798 GCA_036170475.1 Bacteroidia bacterium
TAATTATGATTAAAAAATCGAAGTGTTACAAAAAAGTTTCTGCCTTCTTCTGGATAACCTTCAACCAAACAATAGTTGGTATCAAAAATATTATTTATTCCTGCATCAAGGCTAAAGAATTTCCATATTTTACTGGAAACCGCTGTATTTATAAGCGTGAAATTGCCTGTCTTTGTGCCATAACTTGTACTATACCTTGCTGAATTGTATTCTGCACTTGCAATAATTTTCAATATTTTCATTGGTTGGTATTGTATAAATCCAAAAAGTTTTGTATTCGGTACATCAGTAAAATGAACAGTTGCATCTGTTAAATTGTGCCTTTCGATATAGGTATAATTTGCACCAACGAGTAAACTTTTCAAAGCATTGTAATTTACTTGTGCTTCTACGCCCTGATACTCTGCCTTTCCGAAGTTTTGCATTTGTGATTTACCAAGTTGAACATTGCTAACATTCAGTATAGCATCAGTAAGTTTGCTATAAAACAAGGCTGTTTGAATTGTTACTTTTTCAAAGAAAGTTCCATTGTAATTGATTTCATAATTATTTGCCGTTTCCGGTTTCAAATCTGGGTTTGGGATTGCTGTTCCCATTTTGTAGGAATAACGGTCTTTGATGGTTGCAAATCTTGTTTTGTGCGAAGCTGTCGCACCAATTTTTTGATTGTCCTTTAAATAATAAAATATGCCCAATTGACCATTGTATGCAGTACTTGTACCTGCTTTGGTAAAATCGAAAACTGTTTTAGTTGTACTGTTGTAATCTTCAGCTTTTACGTTTGTTCTTGCATCATAACTAACGCCTGGTATTAATACTAATTTGTTTGTCAATTTATAAACATCCTCAAGTCCAATAGAAATGGTATTATCCTCGAAGTGACGAACTTGTTCGTTAAAATTATTTTCTCTATGAATATCTTCTTTATAATGAAGAGCTACCTTCAAATTATTTTTCGGAACAATGGTTGTTCCATATTCTATGCTACCGCCGTAAGTATAGTCATTATAATAATTTTGAAATGCAAATGGTTTTGTTTGAGTTACGTAGGTATTATCATCATAACTGAATAATGTGTTTTTGAAAATATCGTAATAGAACCTTGTTTTAATATAACTTTTGCTATTTATGTTAGTGTTGGAAAGAAAATAATAGCTTTCCTTGTTCCATGCCGGCCAAGTCCAAAAACGAGGTTTAATTAGTAAGGAATTTTTTGTATCAGTTCCACAATAGACTGGTGTTCCCTTCTGCCCTTGCTGGTTGATATATCCAACTACATATTCATGTTTTTCGTTGGGAGTAAAACCAAGTTTGAAACTTAATTTTTGGTCAGTGCGATAAGAATTATCCCTTTCTTTTCCATTTTCATTTTTTGTAGAATCATATTTCGCTGACATAGTAAATGAATCTCTATGTAAAAATGAGTAACCACCTTGCAAATAAAATTTGCCAAGATTGGAACCAATATTTAAATTTCCTTTATATCCATTGGAATTTATAGTTCCTAACGCTCCGTCGTATTCAAATTTTTTAATTGGTTTTCGTGAAATTAAGTTGATTGCTCCACCAAGTGAATTTGGCCCGTAAATAATAGAAGAAAATCCTTTCGATACATCTATAGCTGAAAGGTCGAATGTTGTAAACCGCGCCAAATCTACATACCCATCATAAGGAACATATACTGGTATTCCATCCATATAAATGGGAACTTGACGTAAGTCAAATCCTCTTACAGTTACCATAGATTCGTTTCTTGCACCTGTGGCTGTTAATGCTATGCCGGGAAGCATATTTAAAGTCCTTGATACTTCAATTTTGTCTTGAAATTCCATACAAGCAACTGGTACTCTATTAAGACTGTCGCTGCTTTTAGGTATAGTAATCAATATTTCGCCAAGAGAAAAAACTTTGGATGTTTTAACTGTATCTGAAATTGCTTTGGGGCTTAGGACTTGCTGTTGTGCAAAACCAAACAATGGCATTAATGCTAATGATAGTAATGTTTTTATTTTCATAGTTGTTATAATTATAACGGTATGTTTTATTATGAATACCGACTATTAAAAAAATTTAGAACTTTAGTTTTGTAGCTTCTTTATTTGCAAACTTTCTTATTTTATTTTCTAATTTAAAGTATGATTTGACAGCACTTTCTCCGGCTACTGTTAATCTTGCACCACCACCGTTTTTCCCCCCAAGCATTTTTTCTACAAGTGGCACGTTTGCTTGTTTATTCATATCCTCTACAAATTGCCATGCTTGTCGGTAAGACATTTTCATTTCTTTTGCTGCATTCGTAATAGAGCCTGTTTTACCAATGTTTTCAAGAAGGATAACACGTCCAAGACCAAGAAATATTCCATTGGTTTCTTCTACCCAAAGGCGAACACGTAAGGTATATTTTTTCTCTTTTTTCATCGATATGCAATCATAAGCATACCGCAAAGGAAAAGATTCTTAAAGGTGTAAATTATGATTTTGGTCATGTTCTTCAAATTTGGAAGCGGGGAGGAAATTTTTTTGGCACGTGTTTTTGTTTTGAGGGCTGATTTTAGCTCTTTTGCAGGTGATGGCGCAGCCAAAGTTTTTTTATGCGTATTTTTCTTACGCATAAAAAAACTTAACCTGCAAATGTGCTAAAAGAAGGGCGGTCAAAAACCGTGACAAAAAAATGAGCGTTGGCAATTTTCTTTTTTATGCCCTCTTACCCTCAGTTCGTGACACTTAGAAGACCTCTTACCCGTAGTTCGTGACACTTAGAAGTCCTCTTACCCATAGTTCGTGACACTTAGAAGTCC
>JAVHPE010000157.1:0-92777 GCA_036170475.1 Bacteroidia bacterium
TCTTTTTTGTCCTTATCTTTTTTGTCCTTGTCTTTGTTGTCTTTATTATCTTTCTTGTCCTTATTGTCTTTGTTATCCTTTTTATCTTTATCTTTTTTCTGTTGTTGCTGTTGCTGTTTCAGCATTTGTTGCGCATAAGCTAAATTGTAACGAGTATCTTCATCATTTGGATTATTTTTTAATGCGTTTTTATATGCATTTACTCCTTCTTCGTATTTTTTCGTTTTCAATAAAGAATTACCCAAATTATGATACGCTTTTGATAGCGTATCTTTTGAGGAAGGGCGATGTGTGAGCAGCTGAAACTGCTCCGCAGCTTCTTCATATTTGCCTTGTTTGTAATATGCATCGCCAAGGTTAAATGCACTTTTATAAGAATCTTTATTTTTGTTTAATCCTCGTGAATAATTTTTTTCAGCTTCGCTAAAATTATTATTGCCATATTGTTTGTTCCCCTCACGGATGAATTTCTTTTCCTGTTGTGAATAGACTTTTATTGAAAAAATAAATAATAGAAACACCATAACGAGTAAAGCCATTTTTGGGGGATGAAGAACCCTCAAAATTTTACCAGTTGTTCTAAAAATATATTTCTTGTTTAAAGACATTATTAAATAGAATTATTATTATTTTTCGCTAAATAAATTTAATTTTTGATAAATTTTACTTTTACGTTCTGTTAAAAACAATTCGATTAATAATAGTACTAAGGCTGAAGCGATAAACCATTGGAAGCGATCTTCATAGTCACTATACATTTTACTTTCAAATTGTTTTTTTTCTAATTTACTGATTGCATCAAGTACTTTATTTAAGCCGGCTTCCGAGTTAGATGCACGAACATAAATTCCATTTCCCGCAGACGCTATTTCCTGTAATATTTGTTCATTTAATTTAGTGATCACGGTATTTCCCTGGTTATCTTTCCGGAAACCTTCACGAACATTATTTTTATATACAGGTATAGGGGTCCCCTCTGCGGAGCCCATACCAATAGTGTGAATAGCTATTCCTTTTTCAGCAGCGCTTTCAGCAGCTTTTATTGCATCGTCTTCATGATTTTCTCCATCGGTAATAATTACAATAGCTTTATTTTTTCCTTCATCTTTCCCAAAAGATTCAATAGCCAAATCAATGGCTGCACCTATTGCAGTACCTTGTGTAGGGATCATTTCGGAATTGATGCTTTCTAAAAATAATTTTGCCGCCGCATAATCAGTAGTAATTGGCAACTGAACATAAGCTTCTCCTCCAAATACAATTATTCCTATTCTATCTCCCTCTAATTTATTAAGCAATTTTGAAATAGCTTGTTTAGCCTTCTCTAAACGATTAGGCTGAAGATCCTCTGCTTTCATACTGTTTGAAACATCCAAACAAATCATTAAATCGGCGCCTTTACGTTTTACCTCTTCTAATTTGGTACCCACTTGAGGGTTTACAATTCCAATGATAACGAATGCAAATGCAATTGTAAATAAAATAAATTTCCAAATTCGTTTTGATTGAGAAACGTCTGGTATCAATTGCTGAATTATTGCGACGTCCCCGAAAGAACGGAGCGCTTTCTTTCTCCAGCGGTTCATCAGCCAAAAAATAATGATAAAGACCGGGATTAAGCCTAATGTATATAAAAAATATTTGTTCTCTAATTGAAACACTGTCCTACGAATTACGAATTTAAACGAATTACGAATCAAAAAAACATCCCCCTGCAACGCACATTCTATCGCACTCCCCCTTCTCTCACGCACAAACTACCCTCAAGGGGGACTATTATCAATTATCACAATTATCAACTACTTTACGGTACACTTTTAAACACTATATTCTTTAATAAGAATTCAATTAATAATAACAAAGCCGCGGCAATTGCAAATGGTAAAAAATGTTCCGCTTTGTTAGTGAAATTCTTTTCTTCAAAAATTGTTTTTTCTAATCGGTCTATCTCCTTATAAATCTCCTTTAGTTTATCATTATCAGTGGCGCGGAAATATTTTCCCGCTGTCATAACGGCAATTTCCCCCAGTGTTTTCTCATCGATGTTTACATCTACATAGCCGTATTGATAACTGCCATCAGGATACATCGCGACAGGAGCCAGCGCTTTACCTAAAGTGCCAACACCAATTGTATAAACACGAACACCAAATGCTTTGGCTATTTCCGCCGCTGTTAACGGAGCAACGGAACCTTGATTATTTACACCATCAGTTAACAAAATTATTACTTTACTTTTCGCGTTACTGTCTTTCACTCTGGAAACAGCAGTAGCTAAACCATTTCCAATAGCCGTCCCATCTCTGACCATACCCGTATGAATACCTGAAAATAAATTTTTTATAACCGCATGATCGGTGGTTAAAGGACATTGAGTAAAGCTTTCTCCACTAAAAATTACAAGTCCTATTCTGTCGTTTGGTCTGCTATCTATAAAGTCCTGAGCAACTTCCTTGGCCGCCTCTAATCGGTTAGGTTTAAAATCTTTGGCTAACATACTTCCGGAAATATCCAATGCCATTACAATATCAATCCCTTCTGTTTTTACATCTTTCCAACTGGAACGTGACTGCGGACGAGCCAATACTATTATAAATAAAGCAATAGAGAAAATTCGCAATACAATTAAGCTGTGACGAAAATATTGTTTTACAGACTTTTTTATTCCCTCAAACCCTTTAAGGGAGGATACTTTTAACTCTGCATGATAGGATTTGTTTTTCCAGATATACCACGCAACAATTACCGGAATTATTAATAATATCCAGAGTAATTCTTTGTTTGCAAAGGTGATATCGTTGAAAAAATCGAACATTCTTTTTCTATAAATAATTATTTTTTATCATCCAATGGCTTAACAGTAACAGTCTTTTCCGCATCCTTCTTTGTTCCGTTAATGAAATCATAGGCATTGTCCAAACACATTTCATTTTCATTTGGTAATGGTTGTTCTTTGGCAAACTTCACCAAATCAGATAGAATCAATAATTTTTTCAATTTTAGTATGCTATCTTCATCAATCGCGACATTCCGAAACCCATATAAAATTTCATCAGTAGTTTGTTCCATGGCCAAGATTTTAAAACGATTTTCAATGTATTCACGTACTATTTCAGTAAGCCTAATATGATAAAGTTTTAGTTTACCTTCTTGCCAAAGTTTTTCATTTTTAAGTTGTTCTAATTTTTCCAACGCTATGATGTGTGCTGGAATTTTTGGCGTTTCCACAAAAACCATAGGAGGTTTTATTTTTTTGAAATAGTTGATTAAATAAATAATAAGAAGGATAATAAGTAGTGCGGCTAACGTTCCATAAACAACATACATATTATCTTTTATCCAATCCAGCCAACTGTAATTTTCATCATAAGGTGGTTTAATATCCTTAATTGCAAGGGTTGTATCTACGGCTATCGTACCTACAGATAATAATAAAGGTTCTGTAAAAAAGTCATTTGTGTCATCATTAATTCTGAATTTAAAAGGAGGTATAGCCCAATAACCAGAATCAAAAGAAGTAATGTATAGTGTTTTAGTTTGTTTGAATTGGAAAGGATTATTTTTATCAGGGATAAGTGTGTCAATTTTTGTTTGGGACACAATTTCAACCTCCTTACGAATCGTGTCTCCAATTTCCGGCCACTTAATTTTTATTTGTTTGCCATTATCAACCTGATATTGAACGCTTAATTGCAATTTGACCTGTTGGCCTATTCGTATGTTATTGCTATCAAGTTTTGCTGTGGCTTTTATTTCTTGTGCAGCGGATGAGTATGAAAATAGGAGTGTCAGCAGAATAGAGAGAGTTATTCTGTTACTTAGATTTTTAACTTTTAACTTTAAACTATTAACTTTTAACATTTATCTACTTTTAAATAAATTCATCAATGGTTTAATATAAGGTTCAGCGGTATTAATGTCTGCTGAATCAACCCCGCTTTTAATGAATATTTCTTTTAAAAAAGCTTCTTGTTTTTTTGCCGAAGCATAAAAATGTTTGCGAACATTTTTATCTGAAGTGTCAACCCATTTTAAGGCATTCGTTTCAGCATCCAAAAACTTAACTAAGCCCATATCAGGTAATTCCAATTCACGATTATCGTAAATACGAAGCGCTACTAAATCGTGTTTTTTATTTGCTATTTTTAACGCGTCAATAAAATTAATATCAGCCATAAAATCTGATATTACAAAAGCAATACTTCGCTTTTTAATTACATTTGTTAAATATTTTAATGCTTGTTGAATATCTGTTTTTTTATGCTCGGGCTTAAATTCAATTAAATCACGAATGATACGCAAAATATGAGATTTCCCCTTTTTGGGTGGAATAAATTTTTCTATTTTATCAGTAAAAAAAATTACCCCTATTTTATCATTATTCTGAATTGCGGAGAAAGCAAGTACCGCACATAACTCAGTAATTAATTCCTGTTTTAATTGTTTTTGTGTTCCAAATTCACCTGATGCGCTTACGTCAACTAACAACATAACTGTCATTTCACGCTCTTCTTCAAATACTTTTACATAGGTATTATTGAAACGGGCTGTTACATTCCAATCTATCGATCGAATATCATCTCCTGCCTGGTATTCGCGAACTTCACTGAATGTCATACCTCTGCCTTTAAAAGCCGTATGGTACTCTCCTGAAAATAATTGGTTGGAGAGGCCACGGGTTTTAATTTCAACTTTCCTGACTTTTTTTAAAAGTTCTGCTGTTTCCATTTTTTTAATTTGCTGATGTGCTGATTTTTCCGCTGTGCTAACTAAACGCTGTGCTGATTAAGTATGTTCATCAGCACATCATCAAATCATCAAATCATCAAATCAGCACATCAATCAGCACATCGACTATGGTACTTCAACCGTATTTAATATTTCACTGATAATCATTTCAGTTGTAATGTTTTCTGCTTCCGCTTCGTAGGTTAGTCCAATGCGATGACGTAAAACATCGTTACAGATAGCACGAACATCTTCCGGAATAACATATCCCCGGCGTTTTATAAATGCGTAAGCTTTTGCGGCAATGGCAAGATTAATACTTGCACGTGGCGAACCGCCAAAGTTGATCAATCCTGCAAATTTATTGAGTTTATATTCTGCGGGGTAACGTGTGGCAAAAACAATATCAATAATATATTTTTCTATTTTTTCATCCATATAAACATCCTTTACCACATTGCGCGCTTTAAGGATATCTTCCTGATTTAAAATTGGATTAGCTGTCGGATATTCGCTTGCCAGATTTTGACGGATAATTTTACGCTCATCTTCTTTATTCGGATAACCAACAACCACTTTTAACATAAAGCGGTCAACCTGTGCTTCAGGTAGTGGATAGGTGCCTTCTTGCTCAATGGGATTTTGAGTTGCGAGTACCAAAAAAGGGTTTGGCAATTTGAATGTTTGATCACCTATTGTGACTTGTTTTTCCTGCATCGCCTCAAGCAAGGCACTTTGAACCTTTGCCGGAGCACGGTTGATTTCATCCGCCAAAATAAAGTTGGCGAAAATAGGTCCTTGTTTTACGCTAAACTCTTCTCTTTTTTGATTATATATCATCGTACCAATTAAATCGGCTGGCAATAAATCGGGAGTAAACTGAATACGGCTGAATTTGCCATGAATGGTGGATGCCAATGATTTAATCGCTAGTGTTTTTGCTAATCCGGGAACCCCTTCCAATAAAATATGTCCATTGGATAATAAGCCGATTAACAGCCGTTCAACCATGTATTTTTGACCCACAATTACTTTGTCCATTTCCATGGTTAACAGGTCAACGAAGGCACTCTCTTGTTGAATGCGCTCATTTAATTCTTTTATGTCAGTCATTGTTGTATTTAGATTTGTTGAATACCCTTAAGTATATTTAAGGTACAAAAATAAAAAAAACTCTTGCTTAAAAATTGTTTTTGGCTGTTAAAAATTGTTAAACAGCATTTCATTGTGATTACCTTTAAAAATGGACAAGTAAGGAAAAATAATTTGTTCAAAACTGGGTTAATATTTTTTAATTTTGTTACTATTTAGGTAGTCTGATAATAGGGCTTTGCACCTAATTATATTCATCTAAGATATAGAATTCCTAGTCCTTTTAAGCATTTTACTTTTTGTCTTGAAACAAAAAGTAACAAAAAATTCAAGAAAAGGTCATCGGCACACGCACTAGCAAATGCTGCCCCCGCTACCTTTTCTGGCTTACGCGCCTTTCAGATTATAATTTTTGCTAAATCTGTTAGTTTTATTAATTTTAAAAACAATAAAATAGTTTAAGGGATTGGACCTAAACTGTAACTTAATTTTCAAGAATTCAATGTTTTTTATTTTGAGAATTTATTACTCTAATTAATGCATATTTCCTTTGTTTAAAGTATTATTGAGATATTTAGCAATAATTATTGTCGGAAAAATTACCTGTTTTTACTGATTTTGGGTTCTGAAAAATCAATGAAAACAGGCCAGTTAACAAAAATTAACAATTAATTTTTTTATCCTGTTTTTAAAAAATTAGAAATTTGTAAAAAAATTAGACCCCATGAAAATATTTTTTATCGCGATTATTGCTTTATGTGCTTCAACAAATTCTTTTAGCACCATTGACACGGATACGAACCAGGTAAATTCTAAAGGACAAAAAACTGGATTTTGGAAAGAAAAACTAGGTAAATTTGATTTTTGCGGAACGTATGTTGATGAAAAAAAAGAAGGAGTTTGGGTTGGGTATCATCCTAATGGCATCATCTCTGGGATTACTGAATACAAAAATGGAAAACGTGATGGGCTTAGTATTTTAATTGATCAAAATGGACAATACTCAAACAGGGACAATTATAAAAACGATACACTTGACGGATGGAGCTTTGAGTATACATCTGGAAGCATTTTGCACTACAAAATAAATTATAAAATGGGATTGATGGATGGCTTGAAAAGTCTTTATTATCCGGATGGAAGCATTCAGGAAGCTGGAAATTATAAAATGGGGATGCGTGATGGTATAACAAAATGGTATGCTTCTGAAGGAAATGTTAGTGTGGAATATTCCTATAAAAACGGATTGTTAGATGGAGTTCAAAAAACATATTATAAAAATGGGAATATTGATTCGGAGGGAAAATCAATAAATAACCTTGAAGAAGGCGAATACAATGAGTATTTTGAAAATGGCAAAATAAAATTGTCAGGGAAATATATGAAAGGGAATAAAGAAGGGCTTTGGAAAGAATTTAATGAAGATGGCAAAATAATAAAAACGGAAAATTACTTAAAAGGAGAATTGAAAAAATAATAGTAAAAGTTTTGGTTATCTGTAAATTGCAATTTTAATACGGTTTCTAATTGAGAACAGAATTATTTCCTGATTAAAATTTAATCACTTTTCTATATTTCAAAAAATCTTTTTACATTGAAAATAGTCCTTCATAGATAGAAATGAAAGACTATCAGATGTATTAATTCTGCCTATGCTCTGCATGGATTTCAGACTTTAACTTTCATTGATTTAAACAATAATAACCAGGGATATATACTACTTTTTTGGTACTTTAAAATCACAAGGTTTGGTTACTTTTGTGAAATGGAAATAAAAGTTGGAATTGTTGAGGATGATAAACAGATAAGAGAAAGCCTTGCGATTTTGATAAATGGCAGTGAAGGATTCATTTGCAAGAACACATTCGAAACCGCCGAAGAGGCAATGGAAAAAATTCCATCACTTTATTTAGATGTTGTTTTAATGGATATTTACCTTCCCGGAAAAAGTGGTATAGAATGTGTAGCGAAATTAAAACCTCTTTGTGTTACAACCCAGTTTTTAATGTGCACATCTTTTGATGACACCGATTCTATCTTTAGAGCGTTAAAGGCAGGCGCAACAGGCTATCTTACAAAAACAACACAGCCTTCCAAATTGCTTGATGCCATTGTTGAAATTCATAAGGGTGGTTCTCCCATGAGTAGTCATATTGCACGAAAAATAATTACTTCTTTCCATGAGTCACAAAATAGTTCTGAATTTGAAAAATTATCTCCAAGAGAACAGGAAATAATTATGCTTCTGTCGAAAGGTTTGCGCTATAAGGAAATTGCGGATAAGTTATTTTTAAGTACCGAAACCGTGCGTACTCATATTCGTAATATCTACGAAAAATTACAAGTCAACTCCCGCACTGAAGCTTTAAATAAAACATTCCCTAAATAATTATTTATTGAAACTCTTCCATTCATCTATTTTGTTACTAAATTATTTTTTTGGTATTTTTAGCCTATGGATATAAAATACTATTTAGCCTGGATTTGTATTATTCATCTGTCCCTTTTTGCATGTTTGCTTTGGAGTAAAAAAACAAACAGGGAAGCGAATCGGATTTTAGCCATTGTAATGGTGTGTTTTGCAAGCATACACTTTTCCCATATTTTAATTCTTACTCATGTTGTGGCCAAATTTCATTTTCTAAATGAATTCTGCACAATTCTGGTTTTCCTTTTGGGTCCTTTCTATTTACAATATGTTTCAAGTATTTCCGATATTAAAATACTGTGGAAAAAATATTTTTATTTACACCTCTTGCCATTTATACCTGTAATAGTGTGGAACATAAGTTTTTTTTATAAAACAGATGATCAAATTATAACCTACTATGAAAATGCTCTTATTAAACAACCATTAGCGGCAACTATTTTAACATCAATAGCTACCCTACAAATGGGCTTTTATTTGATTTGGAGTGTGTTGCTTTTAAACCGATACAGCAACTATCTAAAAAGAGAAAATACTAATGAATTACTAAATTTAAAATGGTTAAGATCAATTACAATTTCATTTCTTTTAGTAACATTTATTATAGCTCCATTAGTAATCTCATTAGTAAAAAATGATGTTAACACCCTATATATTTATTACCCGGTAATGACAATGTTAATTCTGGCAACTATTTTTTATAAATCCATGAATCTTCCAAATGCTGAAATTGAAAAAAAACGAATACGAGAACATGTCAGAGAAAAAATAAGCCGTGATATTCACGATGACTTAGGAAGCGGTTTATCAAAAATTTCCTTTTTAAGTAATAACCTGAAACAGCAATTACAACATGATAAAAACTCGGCAGATCAAATAGAAAAAATATCCCAAACATCGCAGGATTTGGTAAGCAATATGAGCCATATTATTTGGGCAGAAAATCCTGAAAACGATACCATAGACAGCTTGCTGGCATACATAAGGGAATATGCCGTTGATTTTTTAGACGACTGCGGTTTACAATGTCATATTAATTTTCCTGAAACTACTTCTAAAGTAAATATATTATCTGAACAAAAAAGAAATCTTTTTCTAGTCATAAAAGAATCATTGAATAATATTTTTAAACACGCATCTGCCACCCAGGTATGGATAGATATTCTAATCCATAAAGATGAGCTAAACATTAGCATTAAAGATGATGGAAAGGGCTTTATAAAAGGCCAATCACATTCAGGCAATGGTTTAAAAAACATGCAATATAGAATGGAACGAATAGGAGGAAAATACAAAATTGACGTTTCCTTAGGAAAAGGCACCTGCACCCAGCTTTCGCTACCATTAAATTAGCAAATCAGCATTCTCTCCCAGGCATCAAATATATCTTTCCAAAAATCAAAATAATTTTCACGATTACTACTTTTTAGTGATGGTTTCACATTATACTGTCATTTACTTTTGCCTCCATGATTTAATAATCTCGAAACAAAACCAAAGTAATCCTTTAAAGTAACAGTATTGAAAACTAAAATCATGAGAAAAACAATTTTTATTCCAATCCTATTATTTTTTCCATTCTCTGTCATTGCTCAACCAAAAATGGTAACAATTTCCGGGTTTCAGTTTGGAAAGGCAAATGTTTCCAATATATCTGGCGCAACAAATGCCATTAGTGGAAATTATAATATAAATCATTTCAATTTAAAATTCGATGCGTTGTATAATAATGTTTTCGTAGGCATGGACGAAAGCGCACTTGTTAATGTATTAATGGGAACAAATGGTAATCCCAAGAATGCTATTTATGGTGGCTTGTTCAGTTGTCGCTTAGGTATGGCATTCGGGAATAAAAATAATTCAAAATGGGGAATTGCCGGAGATGTGGCAGTAGAAACGTTAAAACCAAGAGGAGGAGCCTCAATTGGAGATGTTTTGTTAGGAATTACAGTTGCCCGATTACAGCAAATTGGAGATAAAATTTATTTGTTTCCTAAATTAACAATCGGAGCCGCTTGTGTTTCGTCAGGCAGAGGGGGAAGTGGAGCTTTTGAATGTACTGTTGGATATAAGATAACGGATAAGTGGGGTATAACAATTACACCTGTGATCAGGAAATATGACGTGTCAACTGGTAAGGGGTTAGAACCAATTGAAATACGTGCAAAATATTTGCAAATTGGAGTAGCGCTTATGAATTAATAATTCTCTAAACAACTTAAATATCATAGAAATAAAATAGAATTGTTTCTTAACTAATATAAACTCCAATATTAACTCAAATTAATAAAAATAAAAATCATGAAAAATTTTAATCTTTTAGCAGTAATAACTTTATTTTTAATTGCAAATTCAATTAGTTCATTTGCGCAAAATTGTTCTCAATTAAAAGTCGGAATGAAAATGACTTTTGAAGTTACAACTTACCCAATGATTCTGGAGAAAGAAGGTGCGGCTTTCTTTACTATGAAACAAAAGGACAAGGACAAAAAGACAGAAGAATACAAAAAACAAATTGTCGATGGTAAAGTCCAGGCAAAATCTGTTTCTCAAATGGTATATACAATTACCGGAGTCACGCCCGAAGGTGATTATATACTTTCAATTACTCTGAGTGATAATAAGGTTTACAAAAGTTACCTGGCTTGCAAAGACAATAATTTTTACATTTTGAGATCAAAAGGAGCTATTCCATTGGTTTCAAATAATGATACGATTGGCCATTTATCCTATGGAGCACAAATAGTGCCTCTAAATTTAAAAGTGGGTGATAATACGCCAGGGTATATTGATGAAATAATATCCTCTAATGCAGGCAAAAGCACTTATCGCTCAACTTTTTTTGCCGGAGATGGAAGTGGCAATGTTTATAGGGGGTATGTGCCTGTAACTTATAGTTTCGATGTAACAAGTAAAACTTTGAAATTTTATCAGGGAGGCACTGTTTTATCAGAAGAAAAATCTTCAATTTCAGGGAAAGAATACAACAGTTATTTAGTTTCAACTGAGATATGGTCAAAGACAGATAAAAATGCGAATATAGAAATGGAAAAAAAGAATTACTTTAACGATCCTTCTTTAAGTAAAGAAATCAACAAACAAGTTAAAAAATCATTTGATAAAGGTGGCAAAAAATTAGAAGTTAAACTAAATCAATATACGGGTGCAAATGAGCAGGGATATGTTGTCACTTATAAAGAAGAATGGATTATTCCTGGATTAACTGTAGCAAAAACTATTAATTATGATGTTTATGGCATTATAAATAGTATTTTAATATTGAAATCAATTGAATAACTCAACGTTTTCATCTCTTCCGTATATGAATTTCATGTGGACAAAGTAAACATTTTTCAATATTTGAAAGTTTTAATAAAATTCAGCTAAAGCCTCCTTTGCCATTCAGCTCTCAGCCCCGTAACTTTCGGATTATTTATTGCAATATCCAATTGTTCAATAAAATGTGCTTTATCCCGTGATAAAATTCCACTTAGCACAATATAATTAGAAGCATGATTGCTTCTGAAAATAGTGCTCTCCAATTCTGTATGGGAAATAAATTCTTCTACTTCCTTCAAAAGTTCTGGAATGTTCATAGGAACATAATCTCCACAAAATTTCTGCTTATATCTTTCTACTCCAAAAGGGAAACTGAGTACCAATACCGAAGCAAATTCCGGTTGAATCAGGTTAAGTAACTTAGCGGAGTTAGCTGAATGTTGTTTACTAAAAGTAAGCCCAGCAACGCCATTCAGAATAATCACTGAAAGTTTTATTCCCGCTTCTTTTGCTTTTAAAAGCCCTTCGGCGGTACTTGCAAATGTTTCTCCTTTATTAATCATATTCAGCACTTCATCATCACCCGATTCTATCCCTACATAAACCATTTTTAAACCGGCTTCTCTCAAACATTTCAGTTCATCAGCAGATTTAGAAATTAAATTGGAAGGCAATGAATATGTTGATACGCTGCGCACCTTTGGAAGTGCCTCTTTAATTGCTGAAAGTATTTTTAACAATCGCTTTGTTGAAAGCGCCATTGGATTACCATCAGCTAAAAACACCTTACGAATATCCGGTTGAAGTTTTGCGATTGTATCAATTTCAGAAAGAATTTCTTCTTCATCCCTGGCTTTGAAAGTTTTTGATGAATACATTTCACAAAAGGAACATTTATTCCAGGTACAACCAAGAGTAACTTGCAGAATCAAGGAGTTAGCCTCGCTTGGCGGACGAAACAAAGGTTCATCATAATTTAATGGGAAATAATTACTCATTTTAAATAAAAATTATACATCATTTTTCGCAATCCTAAAATCCGAAATTACAACTATTATCAATAAACCGACTAACAAAAAAATAGGATTATTTTAAAATTATTGGTAACAAATTCAATTCAAAGCCCTGCTAATTTCAACAAAAAGTTTGAGATCATCAATATTTTATTAACCTTTGGCTACATAAATGAAATGAAATGATCTTCAGAAAATATTTTTTTGTAATTGCATTAGCTCTTGCATTTAGTTCCTGTAAAGTTTTTAAAAAATCGGAAATTGTCCAAAGCAAGTATCCCGTTTTTAATTTAGATACTCTTGAAACAACTGCCAGGACAAGCGAACAACAACCTTATCAAGCTTCAGCTACTCGCATAAATGATATTATACATACTAAATTGGATGTAAGTTTTGATTGGGAAAAGCAATATTTATTTGGAAAAGCGACGATTACCATAAAACCATACTTCTATCCAACATCCACATTGCAACTGGATGCACGTGGGATGGAAATAAAGGAAGTTGCATTGCTCAAAGACGAATTTATTAAAACCGGATACGATGATAAAAAAGATCCTGCCGGAAACTATGAAGTAAATGTTTCCCATGCAACATCGAAAAAGCCACTGGAATATACTTATGATAAAGATATTATTACCATTAAATTAGATAAAGAATATAAAAACACAGAAGAATATACTGTTTTTATTGATTATATAGCTAAACCCAATGAATTGAAAAAAGGCGGTAGTGAAGCTATTACAGATGATAAAGGTCTGTATTTTATTAATCCTGATGGAAAAGAAAAAAACAAACCACAACAAATCTGGACACAGGGCGAAACGCAATCAAGTTCCGCATGGTTCCCTACAATTGATCATCCGAATGAAAGGATGACACAGGAAATATACATTACTGTGGATAAAAAATATGTTACACTCTCCAATGGAGAATTAATTTTTTCAAGCGATAATGGTGACAATACCCGAACCGATTATTGGAAAATGGATTTGCCTCATGCACCCTATCTGGCAATGATGGCAGTAGGAGACTTTGCAATTGTAAAAGATAAATGGCGTGATAAAGAAGTGAACTATTATGTAGAAAAAGAATATGAGCCTTATGCAAAAGCCATATTTGGCAATACTCCTGAGATGATTGAATTTTTCTCTACTAAGTTAGGGGTTCCGTTTGTGTGGAATAAATATTCGCAAATAGTGGTGCGGGACTACGTTTCAGGAGCTATGGAAAATACCACAGCTACCTTGCATGGTGAATTTATACAACGCACTGACAGAGAACTTTTAGATAGAAATTTTGAAGACGTTATTTCGCATGAACTGTTTCATCAATGGTTTGGCGATTTGGTTACCTGTGAATCATGGAGTAATTTACCGCTGAACGAATCATTTGCCACCTATGCCGAGTGTTTGTGGATTGAATACAAATATGGTCTTGATGAAGCTGATTTTCATAGCGCGGAATCACGCAGAGGGTATTTAGCTGAATCGGCAAAGAAAAAAGTGGATTTAATTCGCTTTCAATATGACGATAAAGAAGATATGTTTGACGCACATAGCTATAACAAAGGCGGACAAGTGTTGAACATGTTACGGAAATATGTGGGTGATGACGCGTTTTTCGCCGCCCTGAAATTGTATTTGGAAACTAATAAATTTTCATCCGTTGAAATTCATAACCTCCGTTTAGCCTTTGAACAGGTTACCGGTGAAGATTTGAACTGGTTCTTTAATCAG
The DNA here is from genome assembly GCA_036170475.1 of Bacteroidia bacterium. Taxonomy (GTDB): domain Bacteria; phylum Bacteroidota; class Bacteroidia; order 2-12-FULL-35-15; family 2-12-FULL-35-15; genus 2-12-FULL-35-15. The sequence goes on from JAVHPE010000157.1 coordinate 14,280, forward strand.
TGGTTTTTAGCTGCCGGGCATCCTGATTTAATCATCAAAAGCAATTATGACAGCAGCAACAAAAAACAAAAAGTAGAAATAAGACAAATTCAGGATTTTACTAAAACTCCATTGTATAAATTGCCTTTGGCTGTAGATATTTATGTGAATGGCAAAAAAAATCGCTACAATATAACAGTCACAAAAGCGGATGAAACATTTGAATTTAATGTAAGTACCAAACCTGATTTAGTAAATGTGGATGCCGAAAAAATGCTGTTGTGTACAAAATCCGAACAAAAATCAGTTAAAGAATGGGCTTTTCAATACCAAAACGCTCCTCTTTATTTAGATCGTAGCGAAGCATTAATAGGTCTTGCAAAAAAAGCAAGCGACTCCTTAGCTACAGAAATAATACTTTCTGCACTGGATGATAAATTTTGGAGTCTGCGTGTTGATGCTATTTATTATTTAAAGGATATTGCCTCCGGACATGAGAAACAAATAAAAGAGCAATTAGTAAAGTTGGTAAAAATGGATAAAAAACCGGATGTGCGGGTAGCTGCTATAACTTATTTATCTACCTTTTATAAAGAGGCGGAATTACAAGCAGTATATAAAAGTGTGTTGAACGACAGAGCGTATAGTGTGTTAGGTGCGGCATTAGGAGCTATAGCAAAGGCAAATCCACAAGAAGGAATGAAGTTCGCAAAACAATATGAAAACGAAAAAAGCAATGACATTTATTTTGCTATCGCTAATTTGTATGCCACTTATGGGACTGATGATAACAATGACTTTTTTATAAAATCAAAAGATAAATTTACCGGTTATTCAAAAATCGGTTTTGTGAGTTTGTATGGGTTGTTTTTGCAAAAGACTACTAAGGATGAAACCATCAATTCCGGAATTGCAGTATTAAAAGTTATCGCGGAAGATGAAACCACACTTAAATGGGTTACTTATTATGCGAAAAAATCAATTAAAGATTTAGAAACTATGTATGATGACAGAATAAGTTCCAATTCTAAAAAATTAAAAACATTAAAAGAAGCCAACTCAAATAGTGGTGAAACACAAGCACTAGAAAAGCTTATAGAAATCGAAAAAGCGGAGAAACAAAAAATTATTGAAATTTATAATGGTATAAAATAAAATTCTAATTTAAATTACTGTCGTAAACTGTTTCAAAAAACGGATATCATTTTCAAAAAATAAACGTAGATCTTTTACCTGGTATTTCAGCATAGTGATACGTTCAATACCCATACCAAAAGCAAATCCACTATATTTTTTACTGTCGATTTTGCAATTATCAAGTACGGCAGGGTCAACCATTCCACAGCCTAAAATCTCTACCCAGCCCGCACCTTTACAGATATTACATCCTTCGCCCATACAAAATGGGCAGGATATATCCATCTCAGCGCTTATTTCAGTGAAAGGGAAAAAGGAGGGACGTAAACGCATTTTTGTTTCTTCGCCAAACATTTCTTTAGAAAAATATAAGAGCGTTTGTTTCAGATCCGCGAATGAAACATTTTTATCAATATACAAACCTTCTACCTGATGAAACTGGCAATGTGCTCGTGCTGAAATAGCTTCGTTGCGATAAACCCTTCCGGGTGAAATTGTGCGAATTGGCGGTTTGCTGTTTTCCATCACATGCACCTGTACTGATGACGTTTGTGTACGCAATACAATATCCGGATTTTCGCTGATGTAAAATGTGTCCTGCATATCCCGTGCAGGGTGATCAGCAGGAGTGTTGAGTGCTGTAAAATTATGCCAGTCGTCTTCTATCTCAGGTCCATCAGAAATGGTAAAACCAATCTTTGCAAAAATTTCCACTATTTGATTACGTACAATTGATAGTGGGTGTCGGGAGCCAATGGCAATACTTTCAGCAGGAAGCGTTAAGTCAGTCGCTGGGTTTTTCTCCTCTTTTCTATTTTCAAATTTCTCCTTTAGTTCATTTACTTTTTCCTGCGCTTTATTTTTAAGTTCATTCAGTTTTTGTCCAACTTCTTTGCGCAGTTCGGGAGAAACATTTTTGAACTCATCAAACAATTCTGTTACTTTCCCCTTTTTACTCAATATTTTAATGCGAAACTCTTCAACATGCTCTTTACTTTCGGCAGCAAACTTTTCAATTTCGCTCAGTAATTCTTCAATTTTATTTTTCATTGTATGTTACTAATTTTTGCAAAGATAATAATCTTACATTTAATAACACTTTACTGCAAAATAGATACTTTCATTCTTATGTTATTCAAAGGTCTGTTGTTTTTATCTACATTTTGTTTTGCTATTTCATCAATTACATCAAAGCCTTCATAAACTTCACCAAATACGGTGTAACTCTCATCCAAATGCGGAGTTCCTCCAATGGTGGTATATGCTTTAATTTGTTCTTCAGAAAATGTGAAGGATTTTGCCTGTGGCAATTCTGTTTCTACCTGTTTCGTAATGAGTGCCTCAAAGTCCGCCATAAAAACTGCTTGCTCTGATTTGGTATAGGTCAGGTATCTTTTAAACAAAGCCGCATTTTCCTTTCGATTAACGACTGTATTGAGCAATTTCATTTTGGTAATTCGTTTGGCTTCCAGATTCAATAATGAATCGTTATAGACTTTTCCCTGAACAATATAAAATTGAGAACCGGAAGAGGCTTGGGCTGGATTTTCTAAATCCCCATCTCTTGCTGCCGCCAGCACCCCTCTTTTATGAAATAATTTGGAATTAAACTCTGCCGGAATAGTATAGTCGGGACCTCCATTACCAAGTTCTGTAAAGGGTGCCGCATTTTTTGAATCAGGATCTCCGCCTTGAATCATAAAATTTTGAATAACACGATGAAATAGTAAACTATCAAAATAATGCTCCTTAACCAGTTTCACAAAATTATCGCGGTGTAAAGGCGTTTCATCATACAATTTAATTTTTATTACCCCAAAATCAGTGGTAATTATTACCTTTATTCCTTTCGGATGGTTGTAATCAGAGGTCTTAAATGATGCTGAAAGAAGAAAGAAAGCATTAATAAATAAAAAAGAGATGAAAAGTTTTTTGTAATTCATAAAATAAATCATTAAATTTGTTATTCGTAAAGATAGTACAACGTTCATTATCAGGTATCAAAATTAGTAACGAAAATATATATTTTAAAAACTCCGCACAATGAAAACTTTTATCCTAAAAATTTCCGCTTTTGTAGGTGTCGCATTAATGCTGGTAATAGCGTTTTCAAGCACTTCTTGTAAAAAAGATAAGACTTGTCATGGTAAAATAACCGTACTTGATACCGCTGGGTTACCCATAGCACTCGCAACAGTTCAGTTGTCATCGCCTCCTTCTGTGCCAGCCGATCCGAATCATACTGGAGGTGGAGATTTGCACCTGACCGGAGTAACCGATGGTTCCGGAATTGTAAATTTTGAACTAAAACTTCCAGCGATACTTGACATTGTTGCGACAAGCTCATCTTTTACGGGTATGACCGGGAAAGCTATTTTACGTTTAGATGAGCCGGGGAAAACTACTGAAGTATCAGTAACCATAAAACCCTAATTAGAGTCTGTCTATAATGCCCGATTTCTTCGTTATTCTTGTTTTAAAAATCAGTCATTTACAAAAGTAAACTCCTGATTTTCAAAACTACGAAAGCCTCAAACTCGAACATTATAGTTCAGCCTCCCGACAATATGGACAAACCCTAATGAAGCGATTCTTTGTTTTGAAAGTAGTCAACAATAGCTTTTTTCATAAGTTGTAATTGTTGTGCTGGTTTTAGTGGAGGCAGATTTTTATTTACTTTCCAGTGTAACCAGCCGTCATTATCCAACCCTTGGTATTTATAATATCCGTATGGTGCAAGTAAAGTACATATTGCGATGTGCATTACATCTAATTTTGCGTCTTTAGAGAGTTTTATCGAGCCTTTCCCCAATTCCTGAATGCCAATTAAAAACAATACTCCCTGTATATCCAAATGATTTCCAAACTGGATAGAAAGATTTTTTAATACCTGTTCAAATTTTTTTTCTAAATCTTTATTCATAAAACAACACTATTTTTGAGTTCATTCCAGTAACCCAATTAAATTCTGTTTGACACTAATTTCACTAATTTAATAGAGTTTATATAAGTTAAGGCAGATACCAAACTCTCCCTCTCCTTTTTCAAGGAGAGGGGCGGGGAGAGGTTAAAAAAACAGAATTGTTTCTTAACTTATATAAACTCAAATTATATTTTTTAAAAGTAATTCGTGCAATTCGTGTCGAAAACTCGCTCCGGAGGCGAAGTATGTTTTTTGAATTTTTATCAGGAGATTTTTGAAATCAAAAGCTATAAGGTAAGAGCTTCTTCTTTGCTAAAATCATAATTACTAAAATCAGTAATCACATTATAAAGTGTATCCCGCTCAATTGGTGTGCGTTTTACTTGTTTGATCATTTCAACCAATTGCTGTGTAGATAAAGCCGGAGATTGTTCTTCGGAACCAGCCATTGTGTATATTTTTGTTGAATCATCAATGGTTCCGTCAATATCATCAACACCAAAAGACAAAGATAATTGTGTGGTAGTGCGCCCAATCATTGGCCAATATGCTTTCAGGTGGTTAAAGTTATCCAGAAAAATTCTTGAAATGGCATAATTACGCAGATCTTCAACTACACTTACTTCGTTCAGATGACTCATTTGATTTCCCTTATTACGAAATTTCAATGGAATAAATGTATTAAACCCATTGGTTTTGTCTTGCAATGTACGAAGCCGATTCATGTGGTCTACCCGATGTTCAAATTTTTCGATGTGTCCATATAAAATCGTGGCATTGGATGGCATTCCCAGTTTGTGGGCGGTTTCGTGCATTTCAAGCCATTGAGCGGAAGTGCATTTATCCTCACAAATTTGTTTTCGTATTTTTTCGTCGAATATTTCGGCTCCGCCACCCGGCAAAGAATCCTGACCATGTGCTATTAATACCCTCAAGCCTTCTTCATAACTTACTTTGGCTTTACGGCACATGTATTCTAACTCCACAGCGGTAAAAGCTTTTACATGAATATCAGGACGAATAGTTTTTATTTTTTTTATTAATTCAGCAAAATACATCAAGCCCATTTTTGGATGCACTCCGCCTACAATATGTACCTCTGTAATAGGCTTCCCATCGTAATTATGAACGAGTTTTAAGATTTCCTCCGCCGACAATTCCCATGCGTCATCTTTCTGTTTTAACAAACGGGAGTAGGAACAAAATTTGCAGTCGAACACACACATATTAGTCGGCTCAATATGAAAATTACGATTAAAATAAACGAAATTACCATTCTTCTTTTCCCTTATGTAGTTTGCCAGAGAGCCAAGATAACCTAATTCCGCTTTCTCATATAACAACAGACCTTCATTAAAAGAAATACGTTCTTCGTTATATACTTTTTCAGCGATCTTTTTAAAGTCCTTAGAAAGAGCGGAATTTAATAAAACAGATTCAATTTTTTGAGTACTCATAATTAATAAGTTTAGTAGTGCGAATTTACGCTTTGTTATATTAAACTGAATCAGTTTTTGAGAAAAATTTATTTTTATCGGCGAGTCGCAAATTTTAACTAATTTACACAGGGCTTAAAACTAAAAGCTTAGGGTGTTTAGCGGAAATCTCTATCTTTGCTTTAGAAAATTAAATGATGGCGAAACATATTCTTTTAGTTGAAGATGAAGAACATCTTTTAAAAACCATTCAGTTGAATCTGGAATTGGAGGGGTATATTGTAATTACCGCTATTACCGGAATAGAAGCATTAAAAGAATTTCGGAAAAGCGATTTTGATTTAGTGATTTTAGATGTTATGCTTCCCGAAATAAATGGTTTTGATGTGTGTGAACAAATACGCACAGAGAATACACAAGTACCCATAATCTTTTTAACTGCAAAAAGTTCAGGCAGTGACCGTATTCAAGGATTAAAATTAGGCGCCGATGATTATTTAACCAAACCTTTTAACCTGGAAGAATTATTATTGCGGGTTCAGATTTTATTAAGACGAAATAATACTTCTGTTGCCGAAAAAGCTCTTGAATTATATACATTTGGTGATAATGAAATAAATTTTATTACGTATGAAATTAAAGGAGTAAATCAACAGAAAACACATATCACAAAACGAGAAATTGCCTTATTGAAACTGCTTATTAAACGAACAGGAGAAGTAGTTTCTCGTGAGGAAATATTAAATGAAGTATGGGGAGCAGATGTGTTCCCTACCTCCAGGACCATTGATAATTATATACTTGCTTTCCGTAAATATTTTGAAAAAAATCAAAAGGAGCTTCAACACTTTCATTCTATACGAGGTGTTGGGTATAAGTTTACGAGGTAATTGCAACATTTAGTCAGCTTTTTAAAATCAGTAATAAAACAAATTCGCCACACATGAAACATCTGATCTTTTCTGTTTCTCTGCTTTTCAGTTGGACTTTTTTAGTTGCACAGAATGCGCAATTCTCGCAATATAACACTTCACGAACCTATACCAATCCTGCTTTTACAGGAACTGACAGCACATTGGTAATTTCTACAGGAGATAGAATGCAATGGACCAAAATTGATGGTGGTTATAAAACATTTTATTTTTCCGCGGACCAATATGTTCATTTTTTAAGGGGTGGTTTAGGTATCAATTATTTGAACGATAACGAAGGAAATGGTACAATTATCACAAGCAGAATAGACATTAATTTTGCTTCTCATTTTGAATTATTCAAACATAAATTAGTTGTGCAACCGGCTATAAGTACAGCGTATTTTCAAAAAAAGATTAATTGGGGTAAACTTACCTTTGGAGATATGATAGATGAAAGAAGGGGCTTTGTTTATAATACGAATGAAGTACAAAAATTAGGATCAAGATCCGGTATTGATTTTTCTGCCGGGTTACTTGTTTACAGTACTGATTTTTATGGAGGAATAGCTGCACACCATTTTACAGAGCCGAATGAAGGATTTTTGGGAAACGGCAAATTACCATTGAAATTAACTTTTCATACAGGAGCTAATCTTAGGTTTAATACTAAAAACTTTATCCTTTCTCCCAATATTTTATTAATGAAACAACAGGATTTTCAAATGCTGTTACCGGGAGTAGGAGTAAAATACAAATGGGCAGTAGTGGGTGTAAGTTACAGAAGTCAGGATGCGTTTATTATAAATGCCGGATTTCAAAATCGTTTTTTGAAAATCGCCTATTCGTATGATTATACTGTTTCTTCACTTACCAACAAGGCAACAGGTGGAAGCCATGAAATTCAATTGGTCTGGTTTTTTCATTATCAGAAGAAGGTCTGTAAAATAAAAACGTTACGACTAATTTAATTTACCTATAGAGTGCCACAGAACCTTTGTATTCATACTGATTGCCGACTCGATCAGCTATATTAAGTTTATAAATGTAAGTGCCCATCTTTACTATGTAACCAATATGATGTGTTCTGCCATCCCAGTGATCATTAATATCAGCCGCATCAAAAATTAAATTACCCTCTCTGTTAAATATTTTAAAACTTTTTAGAATGAAATTACCTTCGGGATAAAAATAATCATTAGTGTTATCACCATTAGGCGTGAAAGCATTGGGTATATATACCGAGAATAAAGTATCTGATGTGCCGCTTCTGGTTTTATACCAATGCGTATAGGTAATATGTTCGTCTGGATTAAATTGCTTCTCTTTTTTACAAGAAAAAAACAAAAAACTTATAAGAACAAAGAGAATTATTTTTTTCATAAAGTAAAATTACAAAAAACAAAATTAAATACAAATCAATATGTTTATTAAGTATTCTTTTAAAATTTATTTTGTTTGTTCTTGTGCTGCAGGGTTTACGGGTTGCTCTTGTTCTTTATCCATGATTTCAATAATAATAAACATGACCAGTAAAACTAATAAAACGATTAAAAATACTTTATTATATTTATGTTTATAGAGTGGTGTTTTGTACAAAGGTTTTGTGGCTAGCTGGTACTTGTACATCAGCTTTTTAAAATCCTTGTGCTTGTTGATTTGGTCGTCAGGCAAATCAGGCTTGTCAATATTAAAATTTATATCTGTCATTAGTATTCCTGATTGTTGTTCTTTTGTTAATCAATAAATTCTATCGTATAAAAAAATAGGTTATTGATTTTTAAAATTCCGCATTTAAAATTTTGTTCGTACTATTTTTTTCAATTTATCTAAAATACGGTATACTTTTACTTTTGCATTGTTTTCTGTAATGCCAATAATATTGGCTATTTCAGCAAATGAACGTTTTTCAAAAAAACGTAATTCTATCATTTGGATATCCGTCAGATCTAATTTTTTTAAGGCATTCATCATACGTTGAATAACCAGAGTATTGTCCTCTTCCTTAACTTCATTGGCTATTTGAATGATATTATTTTGCTCAAGACTGATAACCCTATTTGCCTTATTTTTTCTAAAGTACATATTTATTTCATTAAAAGCAATCCGAAATAACCAAGCTGAGAAGGGTACACCTTTAAATTCAAATTTTTTAATATTGAGAAGAGCTTTTAAAAACACCTGAGAAGTAATGTCCTCCGATAATGCTTCATTCCCTGTCCTACGGTAAATAAAGATAAAGATGGATTTATAATATTTATTGTACAGTACATCAAATTGCTCAGGATTGGACTTTGCAGCTTCCACCTGTTGCATTTCCAGCTTTAAATCAGTATCATTTTTGTGATGTAGGTTCAAGATGCTAAAGTTATTATTAATTTCATAATGCTGGTAAAGGTAAAAAGATACGTGAAGAAAATTAACTATTTTTTTGAAATGACATTTTATAACAGATGTTATGCACTCAATTTACCTTTATTGTTAATGGGCTCAATTTTACAGTTGCTCCATCGGGACCAACAGCTTTTATATCTTCAAAAACAACTCTGTCATTACGTTTTAATTTTTTATAAATAGTATGTAATTCATCTGTAATGTGATTTCCTAATACCGTAACATCCTGAGTTAAGCCCTGTGACATATATGACATTTTAAAAGAAATTACTTTACAAACAACATTGAAATCAAAATCTTCGTAGTAGGCAAAGATCCCGCCTATCGCATCAAATTCATTTCTGGAAATTTTTCCTTCATCTGTTATGTTCGCGATTCTTGCAACGGGTTTAGGTACACGTTTTACTCTAAAGGATACTGCACCCATATTCCTTTTTTCTCCATTTCCCATTGTCGCAAAAACATTCACATCTACTTTTGTCCCGCCCTTTATGTTCATAATAAACTTACCATTTCCGTTATTTTTTAATATCGCATTTGTGGCAGAAACGGTTAATCGTTCATTTGGTATTCCGGGTACAGAAACCGAAATAGGGTTATCCAATCCAATATAAACTACATTCATTTTTTCAGCGGAAACAGTTAATGCAGGTCTTGCGACAATATATTCTGATTTAAAGGGAAATAAGACATCTTTTCCTTTCGGAGATTTTATTTTAATTGTTCCTGAATAGTTCACTATCCCTTCTCTGTTGGTTTTTGAAATGTATTTGCCTAACCCATTTTCAACAGCTATAGCATCCGGTGTACCCTCAAATGTTTGAGTAGCTTCGTTATAGTTACCAACCAAAACTTCCGGTTTTTTTGTTTTACTGAAAGCCGCAATAAACACATCTGCTTTATAATTTTCGCCCAACAATACATAATTACTTTGTGGAATTACTTTAGCGGCAATGGTATCAAACTTCATCACTTCGGTGTCATTTTGTTTCAAAAGATAATCAACTACAATTGACTCGGCATTTTTTACATCATTTTTCAGCTTTGATAAAATAGTTATACTTGCTACCAATGGACGGTGGAAGAAATTATACAACTCCCAATTTTCATTATTTTCATTCCGCTCCGGATCATCCGTGTCGATATCAAGATGAATATTTTTTTTGTCTCCAGGCAAAATGCAGTTTGTTAATTGTTTTCTGTAATCAATCAATTTAGTTTTCAATTTGCGGGAAGCTCCTGCTGCACCGTCCTCTGAATCGCCAATTAAAATATTAGTTGGTATATCATAGTTGTCTTTGCTTTTTATATCTGCCATTTGTAGTGTATCAGCTGTGGTTTGTTCAATACCTTCAGTTTTTGCAACTAATTGTTTTTGCAGCTTATCAATATATTCAGTTAATTCGGCTGAATGTTTTTTAACTTCCTGTGCCAATTCCCAATTTGGGGTAACACGAATGGGATCGATACTTTTTGCAAGGTCAAAATCGGCATATAAATTTTCGTTACGGCTTGTGAAATTACTGGTGGTATTTTCCAATCCTTTATTTACTACAACAAATGCATCTAAAATATCTTTAGAAACATTTAATGCTAATAATGCGGTAAGTACTAAGTACATCATACCGATCATTTTTTGGCGGGGACTTTCTTTTGCTGAGGACATGGCTGTTTGGATTAAAAGGTAAATACTAATTTCGTATTACCCTCCTAATACAACTGCCCATCAAAAGATACAGATTTTAGAAAATAATTTTTTTAAAAAATGACTACCTGTTGCAAACTCCTTTAAAGGAGCAGTATTCGCAATTGTTAGAATCAGGGGTTTGAATAAATTCAATTTCAGGATTGAATATTTCCGATAAAATATTTTCTAATTGTTCTTCAAACTTCTTTAAAATAAGTATATTCAACAAGTCATCATTATTTATTTTTACCGTTTTTAATCCCGCGCTTAATTCACGAAAAGTAATGATTCCGGAAACAATATTATCTTTTATCTCAGGATTCATTTTTTGATACATCCAAGCATACATCAATAACTGGAAGCTTTTTGCAAGAGTACTATCCGTTTGTATAGTACTCCATTCCTCTAACTTTAATTCTTTGTTTTCAGCAATACCTGTTTTATAATCAATGATACGGATAAGAGATCCAACACCATCTATCCGATCCGCTTTCCCATGTAATTTAATTAATTGATTTCCTATTGTTACATTTGCTTCCAGTTCCAGCTCCAACGCTTTTATAATAAGTGGTTTGCCATCTTTTTCGTACTTACAGACGGACTTAAATTCAGTATCTAAAAAATTGTTGAGAAATTTTAAGGCTACTTTTATTGTCAGTAGATTTTTCCCGTAACTTATTTCAGTTTTACTATACTCTTTTTCAAAGACACTAATAGTAAGTGTTTCTACTTGTTTTTTTATTTCTTTTATGTCGGAAGCGTTAATCTTTTTTCCTGCAAAGGGTTGATAGAGTATTTCCAATACTTCATGAATAGTGTTTCCTAACGTGTCAGCACCAATGGTTTCCTCTACTTCATCCGCCTCTTTTAATCCGGCAATAGCCTGAAAATAAAATTGCAGAGAACAGTTGCGATAAGTATTCAAAAGAGAGGGAGAAAAACCTTTTGCCGCTTTGGCATTTAATTTTTCAATGATTGTCGCTGTTTTTTGTATATTAATTATATTGCCTGTATTATCAACCTCTACGGGAATATTAACTAATTTTTCCACAATCTCCACCTGCTTATTTACTTTCGGAAGTTCATGAATTAATTGAGTAAGAAATCGACTTTTTTCACCGTTGCTTAATGCATCACTTTCAGTATTATAAAGAAGATAAATAGTTGTGGCACGTTGCAACAAACGATAAAAATGATAAGCAAAAATTGCATCTTTATCACTGTAAGTAGGCAATCCGAAATACCGTTTCAACTCATAAGGAATAAACGAATTCATTGTTTTCCCGGATGGTAGAATATCTTCGTTACAGGATAAAAGAATAACATTTTCAAAATCGAGTGTGCGCGTTTCCAACATACCCATCACTTGCAACCCCATTAGTGGTTCTCCATAAAAGGGTAATGTAGTACCTCTCACAATTTGTTTGAGAATATTTTGCAATGTTTTTAAATCATTGATACTTCCCGGATAATCAAGCATCAGCGCTTGTATGCGTTTGATTATTTTAGTGAATGCAAACAGATATTCCAATTCCAGATTTGTTTTATTTTTATCCGCATCACTCCGTTGTGTAACAATTGCATTTTTTAATGTGTCAATTAAATAGTGCATACAGGCAATGGCATCAGCAGGTGTTTGCCAATGTGTGAAGATTGGTTTTAAAATTTCAACTGTATGCTCTTGTTTTTCCGCAATTATTTTTTCAAGCGTAGAAAATGCTGCGAACACAATATTTCTATCCTGAATGGCTTTTATAAGAGGCTTAACCGAATTATGTAGTTCTTTCTCAAAAATTAAAATAGCAGTATATGGATGACTTAATAACTTTAATAAATCTTTATGATAAAAGCTATAGTTCACTTTTCCCTGACTTAATTTTATTGCATTGATATGCAGATTAAATACCAAATCAAAGTATCCGGCAACGGGAGTGTTTTTCAGCGGATAACCCATCGTTACATTTATATCCTTAATATCCTCAGGTAGTGAATGCAAAACAGGGAACAACAAATTTTCATCAGCTAATACCAATGCTGTGTTTTGCAGACTGATATTTTCTTTTTGAAACGTCGCTACCAGATTACCAGCCACCTTTGCCTGTGCTACATTTTTTGCGGCTCCGATAATGGTAATATGTTTATCTTCAGTAGAAAGTAAATTTTCTTCAACTACAGTACTTTTTTCAGGTGTTTTTTTGAAGCTATGGTAAGTAGTATATTTGCGAATGAATTTACCTGCTTCCTGTCGGATGTCATTTAAGTAGTAGCAGTCAGTATCCCAGATAATTTCAGCCTTCCCACAATTCAAAAGTTTTTCAATAATTTGTTCTTCTGCCTTATTGAGAGCATTAAACCCGGCAAAAATTATTTTTTTCCAGGAATGTTTACTTACCCTTTCCTCAATAGTGGAAGCAACAATTTTATATGCTAAACCTTGGTATGCCTTATGTTTATCCAACAATCTTTTACGAAAGTCAAAATAATATGACCCCAATGACTGCCAGAAATTCAGGTATTGTTTTTGAAAATCGCTGAGTCCTTCTTCTTTATTTAAACTCCAGGCTTCCAGTTCTTTTATATCTTTTAAATTTCCGAATAATTGAGTTGCATCCACTAAATAGCTATCTATCTCATTTAAATCGTTTAATAAAATCTGTCCCCACTTACTAAATTCATCAAAACTATCCACCTCATTTTTACTGATATTTTTTACTGTTTCGTACAATTCAAACAATAGGGTTGTTGAATCCGCCATTTCAAGTTCGGCAAGCAATGCAACAAAATCTTCGGTGGCATAAATTTCAGGACTCCAAAATGTTTTTTTGAGATTGTTCGACAGATGTGTTTTTAAAAATAATCCGGCTCTTCTATTAGGAAGAACGATGCATAATTCACTGATGTCATCGCCGTATTTTCCATACAGATATTTTACCGTTTTATCGAGGAAGGATTGCATGCAACGAAATTAAGAATTATAAATTGAAACGTGATTTATACTTTTGAGAATTATGGAATCGAAAAAAAATTAAAAAAAATAATTCAACATTGACTTGTTGCATTGGTAGCAATATGTACATTTGCCAAAAGAATTGGCTGAAAGAGCATAATAGATTTCCGAAATTCCATTGGAAATCCAGTATACAATACCACTAAATAAACAGCGCTATTTTTTTTGAAAAAACAAACAAAACAAACGATGAAAAAAAGAATGAAACCCGAAAGCCTTATGATGTCATACGGCTATAAGCCAGAATTATCAGAAGGTTCAATTAAGTGTCCGATTTTTCAAACTTCAACATTTGTTTTTAAAAGTGCGGAAGAAGGTAAAGCTTTTTTTGAAGTTGCCTACGGATTGCGGAAACAAAATAAAGGTGAAAAACTTGGACTTATTTACAGCCGACTTAATAATCCCGATCTTGAAATATTAGAAAACAGGCTAACGCTTTGGGACGAAGCGGAGGAAGGGGCTGTTTTTGAAAGCGGGATGTCTGCCATTACAACTGTATTATTAGAGTTTTTGAAACCGGGCGACCTCTTACTAATCAGTAGTCCATTATATGGGGGCAGCGATCACTTTATAAAAAAAATACTTCCTAAATTTAATATCAATGCAATTACTTTTAATATTGGGCAAACTAAGGAAGAGGTAATTGAAATGATTAATAAATCAGGATTAGCGGACAAGTTAGCTTTAATTTTTATTGAAACACCAGCCAACCCTACAAATGATTTATTTGATATTAGCGGCAGCAAGGAAATTGCTAAACATTTTTCCACAAAAGAAAAAGAAGTTTATCTGGCTGTTGATAATACCTATCTGGGACCTATTTGGCAACACCCTTTAAAACATGGTGCCGATTTAGTTTTATATTCCGCTACAAAATATATTGGCGGACATAGTGATGTTATTGCGGGTGCTTGTTTAGGTTCTAAAGAACTTATTACAAGAGTAAAAGGATTAAGAACTTTTTTGGGTAATATGGCAAGCCCCAATACAGGATGGTTATTGCTTCGTAGCTTGGAAACCCTGAAAGTAAGAATGGATGCTCAGGCATTCAGTGCAAATAAAGTTGTCGAATTTCTAAATAATCACCCTGCGGTAGAAAAAGTTTATTTCCTTGGCAACCTGACAGAAAAAGACGGAGAACAGTTCAAAATAAGAAACCGCCAGTGTTTAACAAATGGAGGTATGATTTCTTTTGATGTTAAAGGTACTGAAAAAGATGCTTTTAAATTTCTGAATTCTTTAAAGCTGATCAAACTTGCTGTGAGTTTAGGAAGCACTGAAAGCCTTGCGGAACATCCTGCAACAATGACTCACTCGGATGTTGATTTGACACTCAGGAAAGCACTTTCCATAACAGAAAAAATGGTCAGACTTTCTATTGGTGTTGAAAATTTTGAAGATATTATTTACGATATTAGTCAGGCACTTGACTGTATTGGAAAATAGCGAAACAGATATGTTACCCTAAAGGAATAGACGGTTTTATTTTTAAACTCTGACTCCGATAATGAGCATGTCGTCAGTTTGTTCGCGCTTACCTTTCCATTCAATGATTACTTTCTCTAATTTTTGATGTTGTTCTTCCATACTCAGTTGGTAAATTTGAATTAACAGTTCACGGAAGGGTTGGTAGAAAAATTTTTGATGGTTTTTTCCACCGAACTGGTCGACGTATCCATCAGAGAAAATATAGAAACAATCTCCTTTTTTCAGCTTTATTTTATGGTTATAAAACTGAACCGAATTACCAGATGCCAGACCGATAGATCGTTGATTTGCCTTTGTTTCAGTAAGCACCCCGTTTCTAATCAGGTTTAGGGAGTTATGTGCGCCGGCATATTCCAGTTCATACGTTTTATAATTTATCTTACATAAAGCAATGTCCATTCCTTCTTTAATGGATCCTACCTCCTCAGTTTGCTTTAGGGCGTTTACAACTAGTTTACTTAACTCATCCAAGATAAGTGCGGGTTGGTATATTTTATTTTCTTTTACTATCTGTTCTAATAAATTATATCCCATGATGCTCATAAGAGCTCCGGGAACCCCGTGTCCTGTGCAATCTACGGCAGCAAAAAGTATTTGCTGTTCGTTAATAGCATGTACCCAATAAAAATCTCCACTTACAATATCTTTAGGGCGGAAAAATACAAATGAATCAGGAAGAATAGAGCTGATCATTTTTTGTGAAGGAAGAATGGCTTGTTGAATCCGTTGCGCGTAATAGATACTATCAGTAATTTTGAGATTTTTTTCTTCAAGTAATTGTTTTTGTTTTTCAATTTCTGTAGTACGCACTTTTACTTCACCTTCCATATTGTCGTATAGCAGGGCATTGTCAAAGGCAATTGCGGTATAGTTGGCAAGTGTTCTTAAAATATCGAGATGTTGTTTTGTATATCTGTTTTTCTGATAACTCTGAACAGTAATAACTCCAACCACTTTATCTTTTAAAATCATAGGGCAAAACATCAAAGAGTGTGTCATTTCGCCATCAATCACAACAATTTCATTCACATATTTTTTATACTCATTTGCATTATCATTCAAAAATATTTCTTTTTTATTTTTAATACACCATACGGATAAATTATTGTCATTATCCATTGAGAAAGAAAAAGATTCTTCCCTTTCTCCCTTATCATATTCATATTTAATTTCTACACTATTACTTTCAGGATGATAAATACGGATACCAAAAGTTTCGGCATCCATTAAGCGGTTAACGTTTTCGTGTAGCTTATTGAAAATATCTTCGAAATTCAACATGGAGGTAAGTTGTTGTCCTATTTCACTTAACACTTGTATGTTGTTATATGTTTTTTCAATTTCTTCTTTTCCCTTTGCCATATTGTCGTATAAACGGGCATTATCTAAAGCTATGGCAATATAGGAGGCAAGTGTCTGAAGAATCTCCAAATGGCTTTGAGTGTAGGAGTTTTTATGAGGACTTTGAACACTTATTAATCCGACAAACTTCTCCTCAACAATCAGTGGCAGGCAAATCATCGATTTTAACAATAGCTTTCCTTCGCCCAGATAGGAATCCAAATTTGAAATATAATTAGCATATTCCGTTTGCATGTCGTTTATAAATACCGCTTTTTTATTTTCAGCACACCAAACCGACAAGCGATTTTTATCATCCATAGAAACCCATGTATCTAAATCAGCTGACATTCTCTTTGATTCATAGTAATAATTACTAAAATCAATAGATTGCTTTTCCTGGTTATAAATACCAATGCCAAATTCTGTGGCATCCATCAACGAATTCACTTTTGCATAAACTGTGTCAAAAACTTTTTCAATATCTAATGTGGAAGTTATTTCCTGGCCTATTTCACTCAGTACCTGAATATTATTATATGTTTTCTCAATCTCTTCTTTTTTCTTTACTAACTCAATAGTTCTTTCTTCCACTTTCAGTTCCAGGTTTTCATAGAGCCGTGCATTTTCTATTGCAATAGATACATATACCGCTAAATTTCTTACTATACTTATATGATAATTGCTGTAGGCATTTTTGTTAAAGCTTTGCACTGAAATAACACCTATCTTTTTATCCTGAATAGTAAGCGGAATATACACTAAGGATTCCGGTGTCTCTCCGGCAATGGGCTTAGGCACGGAGGTATTTGGAAAATAATTGGTATATTCCTGCGCTACATTATTCATGATAATTTCCTTTTGATTTTTAAAACACCAAACGGCAGGTCTGTTTTTGTCGTTCAAATCATTAATAAAAGCGGGAAACTTAATTCCTTTTTCCATTGCACCCGGAAAAGATAATTGATTTTTTCTGTCATCATAAATTCCAATAAAAAAAACGGTGGCTTCCATTAATCTGTTAACATTTTCATACGTTTTTTCTATTATTTTTTCTACAGAAAGCGAAGAGGTAATTTCCTTCCCTATTTCGCTTAATATTGAAACGTCTTTTTGCGATTGCTCCAGCTCCAGATTTTGTTTGCTTAGTTTTTCTTCAATCTTTTTTCTATCACTGATATCTGTGTCAATGATAATTAATTTTTTGATATTGCCAGCCTCATCTAAAATAGGTGTGAGTGTACTTTGTATCCAACGTTTTTCGCCATTTTTAGTAATGTTTAATACCTGATAAGTAGATGATTTTTTATTTTCTATACTATGGTAAATTACTTGTTTTATATCTGGATTAGAGCTTAACTCTTCAATGGTATTGCCTCGTAGTTTTAATTCTTCAAAACTATAACCGAGCAAACGTGTTAAGCCGGTGTTGGACCATTCTATTTCGCCGTTTGGACCACAAATTAATACTCCGTTATCGGTTTCGCTGGCAACTATCGAATATTTCTCTAATTCTTTATTTAATGTTTCTAATTCAGTATTCGATTTTTGTTTACTTCGGTATCCTCTTAAAATAACTATTGCAAGAATGAGTAAAAGCGTAAATCCTCCAATAAAAGAATTGCGAATTAATGTTTCTCGTTGTTTTTCCGCCTGAGATATTGCATCTTTCTTCTCCTGCTCTAGTTGTAATGCTTGCGCTTTTTTCTCGAACTGATATTCATAATGCTGTCCTAATGACTTTTTGAGGTTATCCTCGTTTTCCAAAGTATCTCGGAGTGAGATGTGTTTTTCGAAATACGTTAATGCTTCTTTAAACTTGCCAAGTCCTTTTAATGCTTCGTAACAACCGAATTGGGCATCTACCTGTGGCATCACTTCACCTATTTCTATGGCTAACTGATTTGCCTCCTGAAATTCTGCATAAGCGATTTTATATTGTTTCTTAAGTATATGTATTCTGCCAATGCCAATCATAGTATAGACCATGCTCGGTTTGTCTATCATTTTTTTCGCCAGAGAATATCCACGGCTTTGACAGGCAAGAGCAGAATCAAGCAATGCAGGACGATCAATATTCTTTTTGTCAATCAGAACAACAGCACTTGTATCTTTTTGAAATACATCAGCTAACAGATAACCGATATTAGTGTATGAAATGACTATCCCACGTTGGTCATTTATTTCCTGTTCTATTTTAAGCGTCTTGGTAAACCAGACAAAAGTCTCCAGATATTCTTTCTCCATTGTCTTCATATCTCCACGATCAAATGCTGCATTGCCTTGATTCTGGTGAGAGATTCCAATATTTCCATAAGCATTTGCCATTCCTTCCCTGTCGTTTATTTCTTCCATAATTTTGAGCGACTTGGCAAACCATACTAAACCCTCTGTGTTGTTTCCCTGATCTGAATGAATACGCCCAATATTGTTGTATGAAGAAGCCATTCCTTTCCTACACTTCTTTTCTGCCGGATTGTCTGATTGACTACAAATAGCTTCAAATATCTTGATAGCCTTGGAGTACCACTCCATTGCCTCTGCAGACTGCCCCTGATGCTCATGAATGGCTCCGATGTTATTATATGAATTGGCAAGTAATTCCTTTCCAAATTTTCCATCAGTTTGACTTAAATTTGTTTTATTGAAAAGAGTAATTGCATCATTAGCATATTGAAGTGCTTGCTCGTAGCTACCTATATTAGCGTATTGCTTGCTTAGGTCATTTTGTAGATTTATTTTTTTTGAATTTTCTTTTGCTGAATTTAAAAGACTGAGAAGGGAATCAATAGTTGAATTATTCTCCACATTATTAACAGGTGGAAGTGCAAATGAATTCAAAGATAGAAGCAGTAAAGCGAATAAAAAAAGGATTAATTTTTTTTTCATAATACTATATTTTCCTATCACATAAAAAAGTAATTCAGGCAACAACAAAGCAATTTGATAATGCGCAAATCAGATAATGAACGTACTGATTATTAAATGTAATAATTATTTTTTACATCAAACTCTGCAACACTTTCTTTATACTAACTTTTTCATCAATGATTCGTTGTACCATATCAATCGATATGCGCTCCTGAAGCATTGTGTTGCGATAACGGATAGTTACTGTGTTGTCTTCTAGGGATTGATGGTCGATGGTAATACAAAAAGGGGTTCCAATTGCATCTTGTCTGCGATAGCGTTTACCGATAGTATCTTTTTCATCATAAGCACAGGCATGGTCGAACTTCAATAAATTCATTAGTTCACGGGCTTTTTCCGGCAAGCCATCTTTTTTTATCAACGGCAATACTGCCACTTTTATTGGAGCAAGGAAGGCAGGAATATTAAGTGCCACACGGGTTGTGCCATCATCCAGTTTTTCTTCAACGTATGCTTTTGAAAGTACAGATAAGAACAATCGATCCAACCCTACTGATGTTTCAACAACATAAGGTACATAATTCTGATTTAGTTCCGGATCGAAATATTGTAATTTTTTACCTGAAAATTTTTCATGAGCTTTTAAATCGAAATCTGTGCGACTATGTATTCCTTCCAATT
Organism: Bacteroidia bacterium; assembly: GCA_036170475.1. Classification (GTDB taxonomy): domain Bacteria; phylum Bacteroidota; class Bacteroidia; order 2-12-FULL-35-15; family 2-12-FULL-35-15; genus 2-12-FULL-35-15. The sequence goes on from JAVHPE010000157.1 coordinate 34,135, forward strand.
CTTTAAATCCAAACGGAAAATTAAATTCAATGTCGCAGGCTGCATTGGCGTAATGTGCAAGTTTTAAGTGGTCGTGAAAACGATAATTGGTTGCGCCAAAGCCTAATGAATTATGCCATTTCATGCGCGCCGCTTTCCAGTAGTTATACCATTCCATTTCTGTGCCGGGGCGGACAAAGAACTGCATTTCCATCTGTTCAAATTCACGCATACGAAAAATGAACTGACGTGCTACAATCTCATTGCGGAAAGCTTTTCCGGTTTGTGCAATGCCAAATGGGATTTTCATCCTTCCTGATTTCTGCACATTTAAAAAGTTTACAAAAATTCCCTGTGCTGTTTCAGGACGAAGATAAATGATATTTGAATCCTCACTCACCGCACCCATGGAGGTGCTGAACATTAAATTAAACTGACGCACTTCTGTCCAGTTTTTTGTACCGGAAATTGGGCAAACGATTTCACAATCAATAATGATTTGTCGAACATCCTCTAAATTATTCTTTTCCAACGCAACTTTAAAACGACTCAGAATTGAATCAATCTTTGTTTGATTTTCCAATACACGTGCATTTGTTGACCGAAATGTTTCCTCATTAAAAGAGTCACCAAAACGTTCTTTTGCTTTATCAACTTCCTTCTGAATTTTTGCTTCAATCTTCGCAACATGTTCTTCAATAAGCACATCTGCACGATAGCGTTTTTTACTGTCTTTATTATCAATCAAAGGATCATTAAACGCATCTACATGCCCGGAAGCTTTCCAGGTGGTGGAATGCATAAAAATTGCAGCATCAATACCAACAATGTTTTCGTGCATTTGCACCATTGCTTTCCACCAATATTCACGAAGGTTTTTTTTGAGTTCAACCCCCATTTGTCCGTAATCATAAACGGCACTTAATCCGTCATAAATTTCGCTGCTCTGAAAAATAAATCCATACTCTTTTGAGTGGGAAATAATGTTTTTAAAAATATCTTCTTGATTTGCCATAGAAACACAAATTTATAAAATAAATTTAGTGTTTGCTGATGTTTTATTTAAAAATAAAAAGAGGTGTACTTTATCAAAAATTATGATTTAATATAATGCGAAAAAATATAAAATGAATGAAAAAATCAGATTAGAAATCAGTTGCCTTTTTAAACAGGGAGAAGGCTTGCTCCTCCCCGTTTTATATACTATATTAAGGCATTACAATATTTGTAGTATAGCCACCACAAAGCGCCGTCGCCTGATAGTCGCAAGCTCCGTTACCATAATTCAAAGTAACAAGCGGAAGGCTGGGTACAGTGTATTCTAATATACCACTTTCAACCCATGCACAATCAACTGCTACGCGCAAAGGGGTTGTTATTACTAAGGTATAATTTTCCCCGTTTGTTGTGGTTCCGCTTCCTGTCCCTGTAATCATATAAATATCATCCAAAGGATCAAGCAAGGTGTTATCTCCTTCAATCCATTCTCTTTGCTGAATTGAGTTATATGCAGTTACCCCATCAGCACTGTAAAGATTTCCATTCTGAATCTGCACATTAAAGATGTGATGATTAGCGAAGTTTTTTCCGGCGTTAACGATTATTTCAGTGCCAGTAATAAGGCGACTGTTAACATAATAGTTATCAAATGTTACAGTTGTTACTGATGCAGAATCGGTATAAGCGTTTGTGTGATGGGCGAGTATTTTTCCACTTCTAACTACTCCATCGCTTCCGGTTGCAGCAGAAAGCAATGCAATAGCAGCAGCATTGTATGAATTGGCAATTCCTTTTTTGTCATCCATTGCTTCATAAATTTTCAGAGACGCCTGGTAATTTTTTAACGCTTCAAAAAAATTGTTTTGATTCAGATAAACAAGTCCTGTGTTATTATAAGAATTGGCAATACCTATTTTATTACCAATTGCTGCCATTATTTTTAACGAAGCAAAATAATTTTTCAATGCATCCGGATAATTGCTTTGATAATAATAAACCATCCCAATATTATTGTATGAATTTGCAATGTCCTTTTTATTACCTATTGATTCTCTTATTTTTAAAGAAATAAAATAATTTCTTAGTGCTTTAGGATAATTACCCTGCTCTTTATAAACAATTCCAATATTATTGTAAGATGCCGCAATACCTTTTTTGTGGACTACTTGCCCGTTTGGCAGGCGGATTGTTTCATACATTTTCAATGAGGCAAAATAATTTTTTAATGCTTCCTGATAATTACCCATGTCATCCGCAAAATAACCCAGGTAAGTATAAGTAGCTGCAATTCCCTTTTTATAACCTATCATTTGGGATAGCTCCAATGCCTTGTTCAAATTTTCCTTCGCTTTTTCGCTATCCGAAAATTCATATTGTAAAAAAAGATTATTCTAAGTATTTACTTTAGTGGTGTCTTGTTTTGTAGTTTTAAGAACAGTTAAAAGAGAATCGGTTATTGGATTTTGAGACAAACAAAATGAATTAGGAATAAGAAAAGAAAATATAAAAATGACTGAAGAGAGAATTTTTTTCATAAACCTAAATTACATTAAATTCCTATTCCAAAAATTGTAAGCCCGCAAAGAAAGGTTACCAATAATGAATAAAAAAAACGAGTTTACAAAAAGTGTTTGCTACTTTTCAGTTAAACTTTTTTGCAAATTCGTAAAGATTCGTTTATCTGTAACTCAAAATCAAAAGTTAAAAGAAAGACGTAATGCAAAAGTTCGTGGAGATTCAATCTTAAGTGGACGCAGGGAATAGCTTAAGTTTAATGCATTATTAACTACAAAGGCAAATTTAAAATTCTTTGATACATCCATTCCAATGCGTAGATCAACTATTTTGGTTCCTTTATTATTCTTAGTCCTGTATTTTTCAAGTCCACTATGCATTTGTGGTTCGAACAAATAAAATATTTCATCAATATTCTGAACAAAACTATAATATCGTAAATCGCCGCCAACTGAAAACTTTTTATACGTTACCTGAAGATCAATTTTTGCAATATGCTGAAAACGGTATTTTAAAACACTATTAGTTGTATCTGTGCTACTTGTACTATATGACATTGGAAACCGGGTGCTATCGGTAAAAAACACATAATCCTTGTTAACTGCCTGAGGTAGTACATATGTATAATCAGCCAAAATACCGATCTTTAAATCTTTAGAAATTTTCCCTTCAGCAGGTAATGATAATTCAAATCCCCGTACTCGTGTAGAACCGGTATTTATATATTTAAATCCCCTTGCTAAACTATCATCCCCAAACTGGTTCTTTTGTTTATCCCAAGTACCATAGGTAAATTCAATAGTATTTGAAAATTCCTGCCAAAAGACCGCACCATCTATAGATCCGGTAAAATTATTTATTTTAAATCCCTGCTTCAAACCAATTTCCGCATTCCAACTTGATTCGGCTTTTAATAAAGGGTTTGGGAAAATAGCCATTCCCCCTACATCTGAGCTGATATATTTTTCGGTTATGGTTGGAAAACGATATCCCTGTCCGTAAGAGCAGCGCAGATAAGTAGCTTCTGCTAATTGATAATTTAAACCCGAACGGAAAATGGGTTGTGAAACAACTTTTTCTTTATTCATTATAAAAGACTCATCCCTGAAACCAAGGGATATATTTAATCTTTTCCACAATTTTATATCCAACTGTGTATAAACCGCATAATTTTGCAGATGATTATCAGGTAAAATTCCTTTGAATGGGGTTCCTGAATGAGCATTGACTTGATCCATAATAATGCCGCCGGTAATGTTTAATCCATTCTTTAATTGTTTAGTTAGCTGGTATTCACTATAAAACACTTTTGAATCATTTGTGGCTGTATTCAATCCATCCTTACCAAAGGTCATCTTAGTATAGAAATAACGTGCGCGTAAACTTTGTTTAAATCCATTTTTTGAATAATAATTAATAAACGGATCTATATACCACATCGTTTGCTCCTGCAATGTCATTGTATGTGGAAACGCTCTATATAGCCCGGAAGTATCATTGTCCCATATCAATGATAAATTATTTGTGGATTTCATAAAATTCCCGTTTATTCCATAATTCAATTGGGTAATATTTTTGGGGCGATAACGTAAATTAAAATTAAACCTTCCTGTTTTTTCTCCCACCTGATTTTCTTTTATAGTAGTATCATTTGCATTGCCAAAACCAGGATGATAAGATGAGGGACCAATAAAGCCATGATCATAAATGCCCATACCACCAACCACTAAGTCCAATTGTCCGATCTTTTCGGAATGCAAAAAATTTGCACTGGAAAAATTTGAAATTCCTTTCCACCATTTTGCATTTTTTACTGAAGGAGCATCATACATACCGGAAGATACCGATACTTTTGTCATTGGCTTATCAGTAGGATAAGCAGTCCTGATATTTATACTTCCACTCAATGCAGATGAACCATACGTTACCGAGGAAGCTCCTTTAATAATTTCAATTTGTTCGACATTCTCGAGTGGAATAAAATTCCATTCCGGACGACCGCCATCTCCGGCTAAAGCGGGCAATCCATCAATCAAAATGGCTACTCTGCTTCCTATACCAAAATTAAACCCGCTGCCACCGCGCATCTGCGGCTCTCCATCCAGAATATTCAACCCGGGAGCCTGCTCCAAAACTCCTTTAATATTTGCTGAGTTTTTATTCTCGATCAGGCTTGGTTTAAGCACCTCCATGGAAACAGTAATCTCGCTCAATTTTTGCTCATACTTTCCGGCGGAAACTACCATCGTTTGCAATTGTGTAGCAACTGATTTTAAAAGAAAGTTATGCTCTTCTACTTTTGATGAGTCACTAAAAACAACAATTGTATCTGATTTCATACTTACGAATGAGCAAATAATTGTATGCTTCCCTTTACTTAAATGCAAAAGATAATTACCATTTATATCACTAACCACGCCATGAGTCATATCACTGAGGTCATAAATTGCTGCTCCGATAATAGACTCTTTATTTGAAGCATCAGTTACAACACCCTTGATGGTTCCGGAGCTCTGAGCTTGTAGAGAAAGTGAAGATAAAATGGTAAATAAACAAAGGAAGGAATAAGTAAAAATATTTTTCAAACTCATACTTTTAAGAATATTATTATTAATATCAAAGATGTAAAGTCCTGCCAATTATCGGGGTGAAAAGTCAATCGTCAATTAAAAAACAAAAACGTCCTTGGGAAATTTCAAAAGAACGTTTTTGTTTAATAGGTTTCAAAAATTAATAAATTACCACCTTTTTAATTGTTTCGTTATTGGGATTAGTAAGACTTATCATATAAATACCTTTGCCCAATTGACTGACATCCATTTGTTTTGAATAGCGGCCACTATAATCACTTAATATTTCCTGATAAACAATTTGTCCAAGAGTATTTTTCATCTCCAATATATAAGATGCTTTTAAAACAACATTAAAGGAAACATTAAAATTTCTATTACTTGGATTCGGATAAACAGTAAAGAAATAATCATTCCCTGATTGGCCAATTCCAACAGTAGAAATATTTATTGGTGCCGATTCTGTAGAAGTACAACCATTAGCGGTAACAATAACCGTATAATTACCGATTTGGGTTGCTGTATAGACCTGACCGGTAGCACCAGAAATGAGTACTCCATCCAAATACCATTGATTTCCGGTTGCAGAACTTGATGTTAACACCAACCCATTGGGTGTAATGGTTGGAGTAGGAATACCAACAGAAACTGTAATACCTGGAGATGTTGCAGGACTTCCACTCACAGTTACTCCGGATAAGTTTGAAGTTAATATACAAGTAACAACTTGTCCGTTTGTAAGCGACGATGTGGTGAAGGTTGCACCAGTACCGGCGTTAACACCATCAACCTGCCATTGATACGATGGGGTTGTTCCTCCATTATGAGGGTAAGCAGTAAATGTTGCCGATTGACCTGCACACATCGGATTTGTTCCTGATGTAAGAGCAATACTGTCGCGTACAGCAAAAATAAGATCCAGATCATCAACAAAAAGAGTGCTGTTAATAACAGGAACATTACCATCTTTAGTTGAACACAATAACCACCTTGAATTAACAACTGCATTTGCTGAAAAATAAGTCAGTGCTTTTGAAAATCTTGTGTATGTACCAACAGTTGTTGCAGGTGTATTAAAACTCGCATCAGCGATAGAGTCATTATCGTCAGTTGCTGATCCGTATAATCTAAATCCTATAAAACCATTATCTCCGGAAGCAGGAGTGTACTTATACCATCCAACAATACTGTCAGGTCTTAGAGTATATAAAACGCCACCGGTAATTGGATTCCCATTTGAAAGAGGCAAAACGCCTGTGGTTGCAACACCAGGAGCATCCTGCATTCCGGCAATAGTTTTACATTGCAATTTTATAGCGTTAGTTCCTGAATGTTTATCCGTTGTTTTAATGCAAACAAAAGTGCCGACTGTAGCTGTTTGAGAATTGGGGCTGTCCCAACCGGTACAAGCATCATATGTAAATGGCCAAGAACCGCCAGTTGTCCAGGTTTCGAATCCTGCATTTGGTGTTTGTGCCCAAAGTCCATTAGTTGCAACTGAAATTATTGAAATTAGTGTAAAGATTTTTTTCATGGGAAATGATTTTAGTTTAATTACAAGCAAATGTATTAAAATTATCAGGAAATCAAAATTAATATCTCTTTTAGGCGGATGTTTCAAATTTTGAAGAAGAAAAATCCACATTCACTAAAATCAGCGTTATCAATAGCGTTCGTTGGTTCATTATACATAATTGATTCATTATTTTTGGCAGTCAGACTCCTACAGTTACCATTATTTTTGTTGCCTGAATAATTCCAAATTTACAAAATTTGTAAAAAACAAGGTTATCATGGTGTAGGCAAAATAGTATCATAAGTACAGCCAAAGCCTCCCCAAACGCCCAATCCGCCACCATTGATATTACTGATGATACTGACTGGTGATGCAAATGGGTTTCCATTGGTTTGTAAAGCCGCTTCATAAGTAGTGTAAAACCGGGCTGTATAATAATCTATCGTGCAAAATTTTACATAAATTGTATCTGTTTGTCTGAAATACCCGTCATCTGTCATTATGGGAGGAGCAGTTGCTGTGGCATTAGGGTCGGTGCCGCGGTTATATGCAAAATCAAAACTTTTTCCATCAATAAATTTATCATCGAATGTAGAGGCATAAGGAGCAATGAAACGGTTGTCTTTTGTTGGACGTTTTGCATACCATTTATAAGCATTTCCGTATCCGGCAGGTTCAGATAAATGTGCCCAGGCAAATCCTAAACTATCTTTTGGTGGCTGTACCTGCCACCAAACAGAATCTAATGCAATAAGAGCAGGAATAGTTGTGTTAGATGTATATGTTTGTCCATCGGCAATCACAGTTAAATGATAGGTTTGACCGGGAACACCTATTACTGTACTTCCGATATATAAAAAAGGGATGGATGATGTGATGTCTAAATCGGGGAAATTGAATTTTAGTGTATCCGTAATAACCCCATTAGATACATACACATTCGCATTTGTTATTAATAGGTTATTATAATCCAATGTTTGCCCAAGAGGACTATTTCTGGTAACCATTACTTTAGCCGGTTTACCATTTTCGATTCCGCCTTCTATAACAACTTTTTTATCTCCTCCTGCAACAGTGAGGTTAATATCTTCAGTGCAACCGAATAAAAGTGTCATAAGAAAAAAGCACGATCCTACTGTCTTTAAAGTGTGACTATAATTCGACCGGAATATTGCTATTACTCTTTTCATTTTTTCTTTCTACTTACTTTATGCTACGCCCTTTGTCGGAGCACTGCTAAAGAGACGATTTATTAAAATTTAAAATTCCATGTTACAGATGGTAGTATTGGAAATAAATACACTTGTTTTGCTTTGGCTTTATAATCTCCTGTTGCAATACTTCCTTCACTCGAAAAATAAACAATATATGGATTATGCCTATTGTAAACATTAAAAACACTAAAGCTCCAGCTTGATTCATAATTCTTCGCCCATTTTTTAGGAACAACAATTGTAGAAACGTCTTTCCCCTCAGTTTGGTATTGTTTAGTTAACCGTTGTTTTTTACGTTCAATTTTTTTATTGCGATCGGGTGTAAATGTTGCAGAAATATCCAAACGATGATAGGCTGGCATACGGAATGCGTTTCTCTCGCCATACTCAGTGATGAAATTAGCGTCAATAATATAATAGGCAACAGGCACTGTAATTGCATTTCCGGTACTATATACCCATACTGCAGCGAAGGTCCATTTTTTACTCAAATCATAGCTTGCTATAAAAGAAACATCATGCCTTCTGTCATATTTAGCATAAAACTCCTTACCCAGATTAAGTTCCGGAAATTTTCGCTTCGTGTAGGATAATGTATAACCAATCCAACCGTTAAATTTCCCTAAGCGTTTTTTCAGAAAAAATTCAGCACCATACGCTTGTCCTTTACCAAATATGAATTGGTTATCGGCATTATCATTAATATCAGCAGTTGGTAAAGATCCGTCTCTATATTCTATCTGGTTTTTTAAATCTTTGTAATATATTTCAACTGAAGTTTCGTAGGTGTTTTCTTTAAAATTTCTGAAATAGCCCAGAGAGTATTGAGTACCTTTTTGTGGCTGTACAAGCTGGGAGCAAGGTACCCAGGTATCGGTAGGAAGTGCAACTGCTGAAAGAGAAGCAAGATGTATGTATTGTAAATTATAAGTGTATGATGCTTTGATTGATGATTTTGAATTAAGTTCATAACGGGCATTTATACGGGGTTCTAATCCTCCGTAATCTTTTACTTTTTTATTGGCAATATAGTGGATAACTTGGGTTGTTTGACCATTAATTGGATCTTTAATATAACGATCGAAAGGACCAACCTGCACAAAGTATGAATAGCGCAAACCCGCATGAACTCTTAATTTATCCGTTACGTCAAAATCATCCGAGAGGTAAACGGCAGCTTCGTGCGCACGATCTTTTTTTATTTTTCCGAAATCAAAAGATACATCCCCTTGTTTTGCTGAAACACTTGTAGGGGTAAATGTGTGGAAAATATAATTTGCTCCGAACTTAATTTCGTGACGAATAGTAGGAAAATAACTAAAATCTACTTTTGCATTCCAATCCCGAATGCCGGAATATAATTTGAATTCAAAACCACTTTGACCGGCACCAAAAGAAAAATAATAATCGCTGAAAATAGCCGATGCGTTCATAAATAGCTTATCATTAAATAAATGATTCCAACGTACTACACCGGTTGCGTTTCCCCATCCCACTTTTAAGTTAAATTTAGCTATTTTATCTTCAAAATTTAAGACATCTCTACCAAAGTAACCGCTTGCAAAAATTCTGTCCTTATCAGATAACTGGTAATTTACCTTTGCATTCAAATCATAAAAATAATAACCGGAATGTTTTAAGGGGGAGTTGGGTTTTGCAAAAGGTTTTGCCAGAACATCGATGTATGTCCGGCGTGCGGAAATAATAAACGAGCCGGTATCTTTTTTTACCGGACCTTGCACCGTTAAACGGGATGAAATTATTCCAATACCTCCTTCCACCTGATATTGTTTAGTATTACCTTCTTTCATGGAGATATCCAATACAGAAGCCAAGCGTCCGCCATATTGCGCAGGCATTCCTCCTTTAATCAAATTAATACTTTTTACTGCATCTCCATTAAAGACAGAAAAAAAACCAAGCAAGTGTGATGCATTATATACCACCGCTTCATCAAGCAAAATAAGATTTTGATCCGGTCCGCCCCCTCTGACATAAAACCCGGTATTCCCTTCCCCTGCGGACTTTACACCCGGTATTAATTGAATAGTTTTTAAAACATCCACTTCTCCCATGAAAGCGGGAATTTTTTTTATTTCTTCCATGTCCATTTTTACAGAACCGACAGAAGTGCTCGAAACATTTTTGTCACTTTTTTCGGAAACCACTTCAACTTCTTTGGTAAGAATGATTTCAGATTTTATATCCACATTCAGGCGGACATCTTTATTGAGAATTATTTCTTTTATAAAGTTTTCGTAACCCAGATATGAGACAACCAAATGGTAAGTTCCTTTTTCAACAGTAATGGAATAAAAACCGTATTGGTTTGTGTTTGCGCCCTTCAACAATTCTTTGATGTAAACATTTGCGCCAATGCTATACTCGCCATTAGCTGCATCTTTTACATAACCACTGATAGTATATTTTTGTTTTCCCTGAGAATATATTGTTGGAATTGAACAGAGAAATAATATTAAAAAAAGAAAATAGTGTTTCATAAAAAATAGCTTCATGAAAATATCAAATTAATTTTTTGAATTTGAAAACAGGTGTAAACTTCGGTTACATTATTTCTCGATAAAATCGATATTAATACCTAGAAAGCACACGAAATAGGATTGTAAAACTATGGATTTTTTTTGTTTATACATAAAACAATTAAAGTGTTCAATTATTGTATAACCAACATGTAAGGAAAGTTATTCTCGCATTTTATTGGTGGAAGTAGCATTTTAATGTTTAGTCTTTTACCAAACTTATATTATTTTGTTGAATGCTTTTGTAGCTTTCGTACCGTTTTAAAATTTCTTTAACATACATAAAAGTTTCCTGACCTCTGCAATAGCCACATTTTACAAGTGGATCAGTATAAATCAACGGGTTGGATTTTTGCAACACCATAAATTCTACATTGCCAAACCATACATCCGGGTTTTTACCATGTTTCGCTGCAATATTACGGGCATCAATCACATGTCCTAATCCAACATTATAAGAAGCGAGAATAAATTTTATCCGCTCATTTTTATCGGTAATACGATATCTCCAGTATTTATCAAGATCCAGAATATAACTTGTTCCGGCAATCAGGCTTTGCTCGGCGGTTTGACTTACACTATCAAGTCCATATCTTTTGGCTGTTCCCGGAACAAGTTGCATGAGTCCATTCGCTCCCGCCCAGGATTGGGCAGTAGGAAGAAAGTGTGACTCCTGATAGACCATAGAAGCAAGCAATTGCCAATCCCAACCTATTTTTTCACTATATATTTTGATCATTTCATCATATTGTGAAATATCGCCACCATTATATGATAAACGGTTGTTTTCAGCTCTGTTGCCTGTTTCTCTTGGATTTCTAAAATATTTATTATAAGTTAATGTTGATTGATTGGAATTTTTTCTATTCATAATCCAATTGTTTAATTCAGCATTTAATAAAGGAGATTTTTTTCTTATCGCCCAAGCGATTTTTTGTGGAAAGCTGATTGGAGTTTCAATATCAATATTGGAATAATACGTTTGGTTATTCAGCGCCACATTTTCATCGGCTATCGTATAATCAATTTCTCCGCTTGCGACTTTACTTATCAATTGCTCTGTATCATATTCGCCGGGAGCTTCAATGATATTAATTTTTTCGCCAATTTCTTCTGACAGGCTATTCAACCTGGAATAAAAAGAAGATCCTTTTCTTACTTCTATATTTTTTCCGCTTAGATCAATAGTGTTTCTGATAAGTTTTTTATTCAATTTATTCTGATCCATATTTTCCCAACCATCCGGCTTTCTTTGAATAAGAACCTGTCTGGTAAACATTAATGGTTCAGTAAAATTCACTATGGAAGATCTTTCCTTTGTTACTGTTAAATTAGCTGCGACAATATCCACTTCTCCATTATTAAGCTGGCTAAAAATTGAGTTCATGTTTTTAACAACAACCACTTCTAGTGTAACTCCAATATTCTTCGCAAAAGAATTCAGCAATTCAAATTCGAAACCCATAGAATCACCCTTGTATAAGTAAAAACCTGTAGAACTGTTTTCGGTTAGTGCAATAAGTTTTCCACGTTTTTTTATGTCATTCAGATCGAATGTTACACAGGACAGAGAATCATTTTGCGAATCTTGATTAATCCGCCATGAAAAGACAGACGGGTAAATACATAGTACTCCATAGAGAATAATCAGTAACAAAACAACTTTGTTTTTGGCATCAGACAGAATCATAATACCCTCCTTTTTAAAGAACACGCCCTATTTACGCTATAAAAAGAGCATAAGTTTCAATCTTATTGAATTAGGTTTATATAGTTAATAACTCCATGACCAGAAAGGCTATGTTAGTCTGTTTCAAATTACAGATAATTTGGTTGACTATAAATGATTTAATAGTAGCCTTGAAAAAATGATACCATAGATTGATATTTTATATCTTTGCCACCCAAATCAATCTTTTTTCTATCTAATGGATTTAAGTAAATTAAAAAAACGTCCCTCATTTCCCTTTGAAACAATTGCTGTTGCTGTTTCATTTTCCCCACGCTGTTTGCCAGTATTAGCGGAAGCAAAGCATCTGTCAGAGATTTTAAATGCGGCATTAATCCTAATTCATATTGGAGAAAAAACCAGTGAAAAAGAACAATATCTGGATGGTCTGATGAATCAGGTGGGTATAGACGATAGCCATTATCGTGTCATTTGGATGGATGGAGATCCTGTTGAAACAATACTAAAGTTGTGTAAGCTCAATATTGTTGATTTATTAGTATTAGGAGCCCTTGAAAAAGAAAACGTTTTAAAATTTTATCTTGGCTCAATCGCACGTAATATAAGTCGCAAAGCAAAATGTTCTGTGTTATTGCTTACTAACCCTTCTGAGCAGGCTTGTAAGTACAAAAAAATTGTAGTAAACGGGGTGGAAAATCCGAAAACTATTCATACTATCGGTACCACATTCTATCTGGCAAAGCATTTAAAAGTTAAGGATGTTACTATTATTAACGAAATGAACGTACACGGGTTAGCTATGGCTATAGCCGATGACAGTACAGCTCCCGAAGCAAAAGAGATAAAGAGAAATCTGAATGAAGCAATGGAATCAACTATCCAATCTATAGTTGAAAAATGTGACACAGAAGGTATTAAGGTTTCCAATAAAAGTATTAAAGGGAAACCGGGTTATGCCATCAGCAAATATGCAAAAGATAAAAAGACTGATTTATTAGTGATTAATTCGCCTGATACACATTTGAATTTATTAGATCGCATTTTTACTCATGATATTGAATATATTCTGGCTCATTTACCCTGTAATCTATTAATAGTTCATTCAAGGGTATAATTTTTTTTAACACCTCATTAGCCTTTTGGCCCCCTGCACATTTGGGAAGAAGAAAAGCAGATTAATTTTATATGCTGAAATTAGTACATAGCGACATTATAGTTTTACTTGGCAGTATTGGCTGTATTTTAATATTAGCCCGTATTTTTGCGGAGCTTGGTAAAAGAATAAAAATGCCGATGGTAATGGGAGAAATTTTGCTGGGCATTATATTAGGGCCAACTGTTTTTGGAACAATAAGTCCTGATTTATGTGATTCTATTTTTCCAAAGTTTGGTGCTGCTAAAATAGCATTGGATGGTATTACCAGTTTGGCAGTAGTGATGCTTTTGTTTGTTGCAGGAATGGAAGTTCAATTGCAGGTTATGTTAAAGCAGGGTAAAACAGCTGTCTATACCAGCCTTACAAGCATGATTATTCCGTTTATACTTGGTTTTGGTGCTGTTTGGTTTTTTCCTGGTTTTTTCACTTTTACAGCAGATAAATTAGTTTTTGCCTTGTTTTTCGGTATTGCAATGGCTGTATCAGCATTGCCTGTCATTACCCGCATTTTAATGGATTTAAATTTATTCAAAACCAAAGTGGGAATGGTCATTATTGCTTCGGCTATATTTGTTGATTTAATAGGATGGATCCTGTTTTCATTTGTATTAAGTTTGATGGGACAGCAAGGTGAAATTACAAGTATATGGTTTACCATTGGTATGATACTCGGCTTTGGTTTATTCATGCTAATTATTGGCCGATATCTTATTAATAAATCTTTGCCCTGGATTCAGACAAAACTTTCCTGGCCAGGCGGTGTGCTTTCAATTTCATTAGGACTTTGTTTTTTAGGTGCGGCGTTTACTGAGTATATTGGGCTACATGCTATTCTGGGTGCATTCATCGTTGGAATTGCTTTTGGTGATAGTGTGCATTTGCAGGAACGTGAACGCGAAATTGTCCACCAATTTGTTACCAATGTATTTGCTCCTTTGTTTTTTGTTTCTATTGGATTTAAAGTAAATTTTATAGAAAATTTTGATTGGGCAATTGTATTATTGGTATTTTTTCTTGCAGTTGCATGTAAAGTATTTGGTGCAGCCTTGGGTGGTTATATGGGCGGATTAACTAAAAGAGAATCTTTGGCGGTAGGATTTGGATTAAATGCGCGTGGAGCAATGGAAATTATTTTAGGGACACTTGCTTTGAATGTAAAATTAATTGATGACAAAATGTTTGTTGCGCTCGTTGTAATGGCTTTAATCACCAGCATGATGAGTGGTCCTTTAATGAAAAAATTTATAGATTGATTCTTTTCTTTTTTCAATTATTTTTTTTGAATCAGAAAATTATTAGAACTCATGCAGGCAACTAACAATATACTTCTAATCAGACCTTCCAATTTTTCATTTAACCCGGAAACAGTTTCAACAAACGCATTTCAGAACGAAATAAAAACCAACAATAACGATTTAATAAGAAAAAATGCAATTGAGGAATTTAACTTATTTGCTGAAATACTGAAATTAAAAGGCGTTAATGTTTCCATTTTTGATGATACCCTTTTACCTGCAAAGCCTGATGCAATTTTTCCTAACAACTGGGCAACTTTTCACTCCGATGGAACAGTTATTCTGTATCCTATGTTTGCTCCCAACAGGCGACAGGAAAGGCGGCAGGATATTTTAGATTCACTTAAACAAAATTTCAAGATTACGAACATAATTGATTTCTCAAACTATGAAAAAGAAAACAAATTTTTAGAAGGTACTGGAAGCATTGTGTTTGATCATGAAAATAAAATTGCTTATGCTTGCTTATCTTCAAGAACAGACAAAGAACTTTTTATAAAAGTATCTGACCTTCTTCAGTACCAACCGGTTTATTTTCATGCATCCGACAAAAATGGTAAAGAAATCTACCATACTAATGTAATGATGTGCATAGGAGAAAAATTTGCTATCGTTTGTATGGATAGTATAACAAACGAAGAGGAAAAAGAGAAGGTAGTAACATCATTAAGCAGAACCGGTCATCAACTAATTGACATCACATTCGAGCAGATCAACAATTTTGCAGGCAACATGCTTGCACTGTGTACAAAAGAAAACAAAAATATTTTGGTGTTATCACAATGCGCTTTTGATAGTTTATCAGAAATTCAAAAAAAAGAATTACTTAAATATACTGAATTAGTTCCCATATCAATAAAAACAATTGAAACAATAGGCGGTGGCAGTGCAAGATGTATGATAGCCGAAGTATTTCTTAAACCGATAGAAAATTAGCAAAGAAAATTATTCATTTACCATTTTTGCTTTCCATAATTCAGGAATAGCAATAGTTTCTTTGGTTTTATAATTAAAACATACTATAACAGCCAGTCCTTTTGCCGCTTCTATTTCCATACCATCTACCATTCGGACAATTGAACAGCTCATATCAAAACTTCTTGAACCCATACGGGAAACCCAGGTATAAACAAAAACTTTGTCTTCCAATAAAACAGGCTGTTTATATTCCATTTCAATTTTTGCTAATATTACTCCTTCATTCACCCAGTCAATCTTTATCCCTTTTTTTGAAAGTTCCTCAAAATAGGTCATACGGGCTAATTCAAAATAAGTAATAAAGTTGGCATTGTTTACATGCCCCATCATATCAATATCTTTAAAGCGAATTTGTACTTGTGTTTTTTTCTTGATTGGTGTCATATATTTATGAATTACGAATTATTACGAATCAAAAAAACATCCCCCTGCAACACAATCCTCTCACATTCCCCCTTCGCTTCCCCACTAACAATTGCTCAAGGGGGACTAAGTTCTAAATTGCTTATTGCTAAATTGCTTATTAGTCGAGTGCTTCATAAACCGAATTATTACTCTTAAACTCCGGGACTAATAATTTCATTTTACTAACAATTAACTTGTTATCCTGTTTATCAAAAAGGGCGATTAATTCATTAATGGTACTGGTTATTTCATCAAAATCATACTGCTTTACCTGTGCAACCATTATTTGTTTGTGGTGTGTTGGCAATGTATTTTCGTTATCGGCAAGCAACTCTTCGTAAAGCTTTTCACCGGGACGTAAGCCGGTGTAGATAATGCTGATATCTTTATCTAAAACCAAACCGGATAGTTTAATCATCTTCTTCGCCAAATCCACAATCTTTATTGACTGTCCCATATCAAAAATAAATATTTCGCACCCTTTACCCATTGCCGCTGCTTCCAATACTAATTGACAGGCTTCAGGAATAGTCATAAAATACCGTGTAATATCAGGATGGGTAATAGTTACCGGTCCTCCATTTTCAATCTGGTAACGGAAACGAGGTATCACAGAACCATTAGAGCCCAGCACATTTCCAAAGCGTGTTGTAATAAATTTTGTTTCTGAAACCTTACTTAGCGACTGTGTATATATTTCAGCAATGCGTTTACTTGCCCCCATCACATTGGAGGGGTTTACAGCCTTGTCAGTGGATATCATCACAAATTTTTCCACCCTGTACGCAACGGATAAATCCGCCAATGTTTTTGTTCCTAATACATTGGTTAAAATAGATTCTGATGGGTTGTTTTCCATCATAGGAACATGTTTGTATGCTGCGGCATGAAAAACAATTTGTGGTTTATAAGTCAGGAATATATTTTCCATGCGCTCTTTGTTCCGTATATCACCTATTACCACCTCATACGATTGTTGCTTATGATTATCATAAAGCTCCAATTCCATATCATACAAAGGAGATTCTGCCTGATCAACCAAAATAATTTTCTTTGGCTGGAAAGGAATAATCTGCCGAACAATTTCACTTCCAATACTTCCCGCAGCACCGGTCACCAGAATTACTTTATTTGATAATTGTTTTTTAATATCTTCTTTATCTAATAAAATAGGATCACGACCTAATAACTCCTCTATCTGTACCTTTTTAATTTGCTTAAAACTCAACTCCCCATTAATCCAATTGGTTGCGGGAGGCACATTCAATATTTTGGTAGTATAATTCAAACAGATGTCGGCAATTTGTTGTTTACGCACAGGCAAAAGATTTTGTACTGAAATAATCAGATGGGCTACATTATTGTTTTGTAATAATTCATTTAGTTTATCAAATCCAAAAATGCTGCTGCCTTCCAGCATTTTCCCTTGCTTTTTTTTGTCATCATCAATAAATGCCAGCACATTATATTTCGTTCCTGCATCCCGGTCTAAAGTACGTTTAGTGATAATACCTGATTCGCCTGCGCCAAAAATAATGACATCGCGTTTTTCTTTATTAGGATTGGTAAACTCAGAGTAGAGCGCTTTATACATCACTCGCAGACTAATCATTAAAAATGTTGTCGCCATGTAATCAATGATGATGAGGGAAAAAGGAATGGGAAATCCTCCATTGATGAAATTATAACTGATCACATTGATAATTACATAAACTGCGCTATCAATAGTTATAACAATAAAGATACGTTGAGAGTCTTTCGATCCGGTATGTTTAACCATACCCTGATAAATTTTCGAAATGTAGAAACTAAAGGCTTTTACTCCTAAAACCAAAGCGAAAACTAAAGGGGCTTCAGTTATTGCCAATGGTGGAATAGAGAAGTTGAACCTTACCAGATAGGCCAAAACCAATGAAAACAAACAAATACTTATATCGATGAAAAAAATAACCCATCGTGGCGTATTGCGCAAAAATAGAATGTCGAGTATTTTCATAATTTATAAAAACCAAAGATATAAAAAGGATAGCATTTATGGTATTTCAAACCAATATCTTATGTGTTTCCTTTTTTATACTTTTCCCCATTACTTTTTGAAACTATAATATGCTACCTTTGCATGAGCAAAGAAAAAAAATTACTGAGAAATAAAAATTTTAACGAATCAATCAATCAACAAAAATTAAAATGGAAACAACAACAACAGAAATTAAAAATGTAGCACTTGTAAATAAACATATTTCATTGGGTGCTAAAATGGTACCATTCGCCGGGTTCTTAATGCCAGTATCATACAGCGGATTAATCGATGAACATTTGACCGTGCGCAACGCAGTGGGCGTGTTTGATGTCAGCCACATGGGCGAATTCATTTTAAAAGGAGACAATGCTTTAGATTTGATTCAACGTGTTACTTCAAATGATGCGTCAGTGCTAACGGATGGGAAAATTCAATATTCTTGTTTACCAAATGATAAAGGGGGAATCGTAGATGATTTATTGGTATATCGCGTAGATGCAAAAACATATATGTTGGTGGTAAATGCCTCTAATATTGAAAAAGATTGGAACTGGATAAAAAAATACAATACAAAAAATGTAGAGATGACTAACCTTTCAGAAGGAACATCTTTGCTGGCTGTTCAGGGACCGAAAGCAATCTTGGCATTACAAAAATTAACCGATGTTAATCTTTCTGATATTCCTTATTATTCATTCAAAAAAGGAAAATTCAACGGAGTAGAAGATGTAGTGATTTCAAACACCGGTTATACTGGGGCAGGTGGATTTGAAATTTATTTTGAAAACGCTGTTGCAAATAAAATGTGGAATGCGATTTTTGAAGCAGGTGCTGAATATGGCATTAAACCTATTGGTTTAGGAGCCCGTGACACATTGCGTTTAGAAAAAGCCTTCTGTCTGTACGGCAATGATATTAATGATACTACTTCACCAATAGAAGCCGGTTTGGGTTGGATTACCAAATTCACAAAAGAGTTTACCAACAAAGCCGCATTGCTTGAACAAAAAAAACAAGGCGTTTCAAAAAAATTAGTTGGATTTGAATTGGTTGATCGCGGTATCCCTCGTCATAATTATCAAATTGCAGATGCTGCCGGAAAAATTATTGGTACTGTTACTTCAGGAACTCAGTCTCCGTCATTAAATAAAGCAATTGGAATGGGATATGTATCCACATCATTTTCAAAATTGGATTCAGAAATTTTTATTTTAATTCGTGATAAAGCGATTAAAGCGAAAGTGGTAAAAACTCCATTTTTGTAAATCTTATCCCCCCTGCCATACGCTCTTCATCACCCGCAGCCTGTCTCCAAACGAAGAGGGTTGTGGATGATGAAGGGGAAATGGAATTTTTCATGAAAAAAAAACTAATTGTTGATGTTTGTTTATCGCCCTATTTATATCCCGTTTATCACAGGGAGGATAGCATCGTTGTGGTAATTGATATTTTACGCGCAACATCCGCTATGTGTACCGCCTTTCACCATGGAGCAGATAAAATAATCCCTGTCGCGACTATTGAAGAAGCTGCGGAATACAAAAAACAAGGTTTCCTGGTTGGAGCCGAACGGAATGGAATTGCTATAGAAGGATTTGATTTTGGCAATTCTCCTTATTCCTACATCACTGAAAAAATAAAAGGACAAACCATTGTTGTTTCCACTACAAATGGAACACAGGCTATTGATGCTGCACGCAAGGCATACAAAGTTGTAATAGGTGCATTTACCAATATAACTGCCTTAAGCGATTGGTTAAAGTTGCAGGACAGAAATGTACTGCTATTGTGTTCCGGTTGGAAGAATAAATTTAATCTTGAAGATACTTTATTTGCAGGCGCTGTAGCGGATATTCTTTTGAAAGAAAAGAAACTTTTTGTATCTGGTGATGGCGCTTTAGCTGCAAGTTTTTTATACCGATCCGCTATTGCTAACCCATACAAATACCTTCGAAACGCATTTCATGTGGAACGATTTGTTACACTCGGAATAAAGAAAGACATAAAATATTGTTTTACACCCGATCAAACAACTGTTATTCCGGTTTTAGAAGGAAAATATTTAGTAAAACTTTCTTTACACGCCGTTTGATTTTAATTGAGTAAATTTGAATATTGAAATTTTACTTTTTAAAAATTCAATAGATGGGTACACACCGAAAACTTTTGCTGATTCCCAATTTCATTTTTTTAAAATAATTTGCGCAATTCGTGTCAAAAGCTTTTTTCGAAGGGGGCTTAATAACTATTTCAAAAATATTCAAATGCGTAAACTCATTTTCATCTTCATAATTGCGATTGCGATTTTTTTTATTCCTACTAATGAACCTGCTTTCTCATGGGGCTTTTTTGCGCATCAAAAGATCAACCGGATGGCAGTATTTACTTTGCCGGATGGAATGATTGGCTTTTATAAAAAGCATATTGAATATATTTCCCAACATGCTGTTGACCCCGACAGGCGCAGAAGTATGGTTGCAGAAGAGCCTCCACGTCATTATATTGATATTGACCATTACGGTGCGTACCCTTTTGATTCTGTTCCTAAATTCTGGAAGGCTGCTGTAAAAAAATATTCTGAAGATACATTAATCGCTTATGGCATTAATCCTTGGCATATCGAAAAAATGGTGTACCGGCTGACACGGGCATTTAAGGATGAAAACCTCGATTTGGTTTTGCACTATTCCGCTGATTTGGGTCACTATATTGCTGATGCACATGTCCCTTTACATACAACAGAAAATTATAACGGACAAATGACCAATCAAAAAGGCATTCATGGCTTTTGGGAATCACGCATTCCGGAATTAAAATCAGAAGGTTATGATTATTGGACAGGGCGGGCAAAATACATTGACAAGCCCATTGATAGAGCATGGAGCGAAGTAAGAGCCAGTCATGCTGAAGTTGATTCGGTTTTGAAATTTGAAGCCATTTTAAACGCTAAATATTCACCTGATAAAAAGTACAGTTTTGAAAACCGTGGCGCTACTTTGTTGAAAGTGTATTCAGCGGAATATACCGAAGATTATGACAAAATGCTGAACGGCATGGTAGAACGCAGAATGCGTGAAGCAATTATTACTGTTGGTAGCCTGTGGTACACTGCCTGGGTAAATGCCGGCAAGCCTGACTTAAATCGTTTTGGCGATAAAAATATTTCCGACTCCTTAAAGCGCGCTCAAAAAGCGGAAGAAGAACTTTGGAAAACAGGGAAAATAACCAATGCCAAAGGGCATGAGGATTAGGGTGCAAATATAATGGGGGAGAGGTTTATTTACTGCACCACAATTTTTTTATTCAACACATTTTTATTTGCATCAATTATCTGAACAAAATAAATTCCGTTTTTCATTTCCTCTTTTTCTATGGTTAATTGCCTGCCTGTGAAGTTTATTGTTTTTATTTCTTTGCCTACTACATCCAATAATCTGATTGTACAATTTTTTTGTTCTTCTTTAAAGGCAATGGTAGTTTGTGATGTAAAGGGATTAGGATAAATGGTTATACCTGAACCCGTATGTATTTCTGTTACAGAAGTTGTAAAAGTCTGAGATATACCGGTGGCATCATAAGCCAGATAATTGGAAATATATAAAGGCATTTCAACAGCAGAGGTCAGCGAAGTTTTTATTTGAAATTTAAAGTCTGCAATTTTTCCATAACCATTTGCATCAGCATGGTCTATGCGTGTTACAGCACCGTAAGCAGTATTGACAGTCGCATCAACTTTACTGATTTTTATTGCATTTGTCCCGGGAGTACCAAGCCAGCTTGAAGGATAAGTAATTCTTTCTGTACCGGATTGCACAAGGGATGCGTCATAATTAATATTAAATGCAATGCCATACATATTACTTATAGGGTTAGATGAAGATCCTAACCACAGTTCCGCATCTACCCAATTACCTGCATTGAAGGAACTGCCGTTGGTAACAAAATACAAATCATCTGCTGTTCTTTCATTGTTAGTAGAATTATTGACAGGAATAAAATGGGTTAAATTAAAATTCAGACTAATTGCCACAGTATCATTTATGTCAATTATCCCATCGCCGTTACAGTCTGCACGTTTCATATCTGTTCCATTGTTTTCGTAGATACCCCAGTTTGCACAGGAATCGGCCTGCCATATATTGCTGATACTTGCGCGAGGTATACCTGTTTGCCCGTAATATAAACCGATAGGTAATATATCATTATTATCAACTATGGTACTATTGTCAGCATCACCGGGCCAGACTACGGCTTCACAAGGGGAATTATCTACTGTGATATAATTATTTTTAGATAATATAGCACTACAGCCACTGTCGGAAGTAACTATTAGACTTACCGCAAAGGAGATTGGCGAATTAACAGAATCGTTGACAAAACAATGGTTAGGATTTTGTGAATTACTTGACGGGCTGCCATCGCCAAAATTCCATACCCATTCACTGATTATACCTGTTGCAATGGTTGACATATTTTGAAAATTTACGCAAAGCGGACCACACCCCACTGTATCATTTGCAGTAAAATTTACAACCGGATTAGGGTTAACGACACTATAATTTGTAATAGAATCCTTACAGCCAAAATTGGAACACACTAATAATTGAACAGCATAAGAACCGGTAGTGGCAAAAAGATGAGATGTGTTTTGGTTACTGCTTAGCAGGCTGCCATCACCAAAATTCCAAAGATAAGATTGAATCGAATCAGTTGATAGGATGCTTGACAAATCATCGAATTGTACAACGCTTCCATCACAAACATTTGGGGAAGAATATTGGGCAAGGGGCAAGGGGTGTACTATTGAGCTTTTCACCACCGTGTCTTTACAACCATTATTGGTCGAAACAAATAAGGAAACAAGGTATGCTCCTGGACCATAATAAATATAACTTGGATTCTGAACTGTGCTAATAGGTCCTCCCTCGCCAAAATCCCATTGCCAGCCGGTAATACTTCCATTTGAAACCAGTGATGAATCAGAAAAATTCATTGGATCGGTTAAACATACCTCGTTAAAATTAAAGTCGGCAACAGGCTTAGGAAACACATAAATTGAATCACGGAGAGTATCAGCACAACCAAGATTAGATGAATGGGTAATCAAAGTAACCTGGTAATTTCCGGAAACTCCATACACATGGCTGGCACCCCAAGCCCAGGTATTTAAAGGGGAACCATCCCCAAAATTCCATGACCAGTCTGCTATGGTACCCATTGTAGGATTAATGGATGTATTTGTAAATAGTGCGGAATCAAAAAAACAAGTATTACTAAATGTAAATGCGGAGGTTGGCGCATCAAAAACGTTTACCGGAATAATGAATGCATTGGAACATCCATCAATTGTTGTGGTTACCAAAGTAACATTATATGCCCCCGGATTGGAGTAATAATGAATAGGGTTTTGCAAACTGTCAGTAGGATTCCCATCCCCAAACGCCCATAAAAAGGAAGAAATTGAAGTTGAGTTATCTACGGAAGATGTATTTGTAAAATCCATAGTATCTCCAGAGCAGACATTGTTTTGAGTAAAATTGGCAATTGGATTAAAATAAACCTGAACAGGCTGAGTAATTGTATCTGCACAACCAAGACTATTGCTTACAATTAATGTGACTGAATAGGTTCCTCCATTGGTATATGAGTTAGTTGGGTTTATGGCGCCATTCAGAGGACTTCCATCCCCAAAATCCCATGACCATGTGATGATGGTTCCTGATGAAGTAGTGGAAAGGTCGGTAAATTGTGTGGCTGAATTATTACAAACCGTTGTACTACTAAAATCAGCAAAAAGACTGCCACCACATTGAGCATTTGCATTCAAACCTAATAAAATCAATATAGTTACAATGTAGATTGTTTTCATGATTTTGAGTTTTATTGGATGGCTTTTTCAAATGTAATCAATTTTGGTGTAACCGGCAAAATATTCGAAGCTTGTTCTGAAGTTATTCGGTAAACAATTGTTTTTAGAAGAACCAATTATACAACGTTTTTTTATTCCAATACTAATTGGTATATTTCTTGCGTTATTCTATTATAAAAATTAAAATCATGAAGGGGTTCATTTTAATTTTACTTTTATTTCCTGTTTTTTGTTTTGCCCAGAAAGAGACAGGCAAAACCACTTCCACTGTAAAACCATCCACAACTGATTGTCCGACCTGGAATAAAAAAGGTCAAAAAAGCAATAAAGCTGCTTATTATCAATCTTTACGAACAAACAGAACAAAGGCAAATTCACAGGCAACTTCTAGTCCGGTTAATTACAGGGACACGAAAACTGAACCAAATTCAGTTTCGCAAAAAACAGAAAATTCAAATCGAAAAAGAAAACTGACAGAAAATCCTGAAGAAACCAATACAGAAAAAGCGGAGATAATAAAACCTAAGAGAACAGAAAAAAGCAGAGCTGAGCTATCGAAAAAAAACAATCTGGAAAATTCTTTCGCATCAGATAAAAACAAAATTATAAAATCAGAAAAGAGTTCAACAAAGACAAGTGAAAAGCCTATTGTTTCTAAAGTTCCTACGGAAGAAAAAAAATCTGCTAAAACCGCCGCGGATACTTCAAAAACGAAGGATACAAAAAAAGATCTGAAAGAGAATAAAACAGAAGACAGTAAACTTAAAAAGAAAATAGAGCGCATGTCCAGAAAAACAACAAAAGTCCGCAGACACAGCAATTCAAAATGCCCATCATTCTAAAATAGTAGAGTTTATCAAAGTTAAGGCTGATTCCAAACTCTCCCTCTCCTTTTTCAAGGAGAGGGATGGGGAGGGGTTAAAAAAAACAGAATTGTTTCTTAACTTATATAAACTCTATCGTAATAAATAATTTTTATTTGCAACCTCATAATTGTTTTAAATAGAATAAATATCGATTTTTGCACAATTCAAATTATCTAAATGATAAATATCGCGTTAATAGGGGCAGGACAATTGGGGAGCAGGCATTTACAAGCATTAGCCAATGTTAAGCATCCTATTTCTATTCAAGTAATTGATTCTTCCCTTGATTCATTAAAAATAGCCGAAGTTCGTTTCAAGGAAGTTAGCGCTAAGTTTACCGGGGAAATTTCTTTTCATACTGATATTTCCGCCCTTGAAAAAAATATTGAAATAGCTATTGTAGCGACTAATTCCAAAGTGCGCAGGGGAGTGGTAGAACGCTTGATAGCGAATTCAAAAGTTGAAAAGTTAATTTTAGAAAAGTTCTTGTTTGTGAAAGAGTCGGATTATGCCGCTGTTGAAACATTGATGCGCGATAACAATATAAAAGTCTGGGTAAATTGTGCCAGAAGGATGATACCTTTTTATCAGAATTTACAAAAAGAACTTTCCGGAACCGTTCATTTTATGGCTAGCGGAAATGCCTGGGGCTTGAGTTGCAATGGAATTCATTTACTTGATTTATTCGCGTTTTTTACGAAATCAACCAATATTGTTTTGTCAAATGATTTAATTGATAAAACAATAATTGAGAGCAAACGTGAAGGTTATATTGAATTTACAGGAACAATAACAGGGCATACAGCTAAACATTCATTTCACATTACCTCTTTTCCTGATGATAGTTCCCCTTTACATATTACTATTAGCACACCAAACGCAAGATACTGCATTCAGGAAGGAGCAACCGCAAAAGTGTGGATAAGCCGATTGGATAATAAGTGGGCTTGGGAAGAACAAGTATTCAATATACCCTTTCAAAGTCAAATGACAAATTTAGTGATAGATAAATTAATAGAAAATGGAAGTTGCGATTTACCTACGTATAAAGAATCTGCTGCCTTACATCTGCTCTTTTTAAATAATTTAATTTCCTTTCTTCGAAAAGTAAATAACAATAATTCCATTGATGAATGTCTGATAACTTAAACAAAAAAGTATTACTTATTGGTGCCGGTCCAATGGCAGTGGATTATTACAAAGTATTGAAGGCTTTGCAATGTGATATAACTACTGTCGGCAGAAGTGAAAAATCCGCTGCAAGTTTTGAAGAAAAGACAGGTACTAAAATTCTTATTGACGGAGTTGATAAATTTCTTCAACAAAATAAAAAAACGTTTGATGCGGCTATTATAGCTGTAGGTATGGAAGAGTTGGCACCAACCACCGTCAAGCTTATTAATAATGGTTTTCAAAATATTTTAGTCGAAAAACCCGCCGGTATGTATGATGAGGACATTCGGAATCTGGCTCAAACGGCAATACAGAATAGCGCAAGAATTTTAGTCGCATATAACCGAAGGTTTTATTCCTCCGTATTAAAAGCGAAAAAAATTATTGAAGAAGATGGCGGTGTTACTTCTTTTAATTTTGAATTTACCGAATGGGCTCATGTAATTGAACCATTGAATAAATTTCCTGGAGTAAAAGAAAATTGGCTACTTGCAAATTCAACCCATGTAATTGATTTAGCATTTTATTTAGGTGGAAAACCATCTGAAATTAGTTGTTATACGGCAGGAAAATTATCATGGCATGATAAAGCGGTATTTACCGGATCCGGGAAAACAAAAGATAATGTATTGTTTTCGTATCAAGCCAATTGGGCGGCACCCGGCAGATGGGGTGTTGAAATACTTACCAAAAATTCACGCCTCATTTTACGACCTCTTGAAGAATTACAAATACAGTCTATAGGATCGGTTTCTATCAACAAAGTGGAACTTGATAATAAAATGGATACCCAATTTAAACCTGGTTTATTTCTCCAAACACAAGAATTTTTAACAGGGAACATTTCTGAATTTAAAACAATTCAAGAGCAAGCCGCAATGCTTGATATTTATAGTAAAATAGCCAATGGAAATTAAGAATATTTTCCGTCAAAAATTTTGAATCTGTGGCAAAGATAATTCCCTTGAAAATCTCCCAAAAATAAGTAGCTTTGTAAATTCAATCATTTTTGATTTATGAAAACAGTTTTAGTGACCGGTGCCGATGGTTTTATTGGTTCACATTTAGTAGAAAAATTAATTGATGAAGGACATAAAGTAAAAGCCTTTGTTTATTATAATTCTTTTAATTCATGGGGCTGGTTAGATTCTTTTCCGAAGGAAAAACTAGCTCAACTAGAGATTTTTGCAGGAGATGTGCGTGACCCTAACGGAGTGCGAAATGCCATAAAAGGGATTGATATTATTTACCATTTAGCTGCATTAATTGCAATTCCCTATAGTTATCATTCCCCTGATAGTTATGTGGATACAAATATAAAAGGAACATTAAATATCTTACAGGCCGCAAGGGACTTCAATGTAGAAAGGATTTTGGTAACTTCTACCTCTGAGGTATATGGAACAGCAATCTATGTTCCTATTGATGAAAAACATCCAAAACAGGGGCAATCACCATACTCCGCAACCAAGATAGGCGCTGATGCAATGGCAGATTCGTTTTACCGAAGTTTTAATTTGCCTGTAACCATTGTTCGCCCCTTTAATACCTATGGTCCCCGTCAGAGTGCGCGTGCTGTTATTCCTACAATTATTACCCAACTATTATCAGGGAAAACAGAAATTAAATTAGGCGCTTTGCATCCAACACGTGACTTACTATTTGTAAAAGACACTGTTAATGGTTTTGTGGAGATTGCAAAATCGACAAAAACTATTGGTAAAGAAATAAATATAGCTTCACAGCAGGAAATTTCTATTCAGGATTTAGCGCAAAAAATAATCGATAGTATAAATCCAAACGCTAAAATCATTTCTGATGATATTCGTTTACGCCCCGAAAAGAGTGAAGTAGAGCGACTTTTAGGTTCCGCGGGGAAAATAAAATCATTGACCAACTGGAAACCTCAATTTGATTTGAATGAAGGGCTAAAACAAACCATCGAATGGTTTTGTAAACCTGAAAATATAAAAAATTATAAAGCTGATATTTACAATGTTTAAGCAAACAGTTGATTTTATTAAATCACAATTCCCTTCCCAGAACTCAATTCAGCTGCATGAACCTGTTTTTAATGGTAATGAGAAAAAATATTTGATTGAATGTGTTGATTCAACCTTTGTTTCATCAGTTGGGAAATTCGTGAATGAGTTTGAAAAACGCATGGCTGAATATACAGGAGCAAAATATGCGGTTGCCTGTGTTAACGGAACTGCCGCCTTACACATGGCAATGATTATTGCGAGAGTTAAACAAAATGATATTGTAATTACACAGCCTTTAAGTTTTATCGCTACCTGTAATGCCATTGCATACATTGGAGCTTCGCATTTATTTGTTGATGTGGACTTGGACACCATGGGCTTAAGTCCTGGAAAATTAAAAAATTATCTGCTTGAAAATGCGGTAAAGAAGGCAGACGGACTTTCCTACCACAAAACAACCAACCAAAAAATCGCGGCATGTATTCCCATGCATACATTCGGGCATCCCTGCCGGATTGATGAATTAGCAACTATTTGCAACGAATATAACATTGCCTTAATAGAAGATGCGGCAGAATCTATGGGCAGTTATTATAAAAATAAACATACCGGAACGGTTGGATTGCTTGGCACTTTCAGTTTCAATGGAAATAAAACTATTACCTGTGGAGGTGGTGGAGCTATTATCACTAACGATGAAAAGCTTGCAAAGAGGGCAAAATATTTAACCACACAGGCAAAAGTTCTGCATCGCTGGGAATTTGTTCATGATGAGATTGGTTATAATTATCGTATGCCCAATATAAATGCTGCTTTGATATGTGCACAGCTTGAACAGTTAGATCATTTTCTGAAAAATAAGCGAGCACTGGCAACCCTTTATCAGGAATTTTTTAAGGGGTCTGATATGAAATTTGTAGCAGAACCCATCAATGCAAAATCAAATTATTGGTTAAATGCAATCTTATTAAATGATAGAAAAATACGTGATGAGTTTTTACTATACACCAATGATAATGGTGTAATGACTCGTCCTGCCTGGAGACTGATGAATAAATTAGTAATGTTCAAAAATGCTATGTGTGGTAATTTAGACAATGCTGAAGAGCTTGAGAACAGGTTGGTAAATATACCAAGTAGTGTGAGAATTAAATAATACCTGTTTTTATACCTATTTATTGTTTTTCAAAATTTAGTATGGCTAAAATTAGAATTTGTACTTTATCGGATATATCCAAAGTTCAGTCATTTATTGATCAAAAATGGAGAGCGGGACATATACTATCTCATAATATAGAGCTATTAAAATGGCAACATTTAGATTCTGTAAATAACCATTTAAATTATATAGTTGCAGAGAGGGAGGTAGATAACCAGATAATTGCAATCTTTGGTTTCATCCCTACTTCTCAATTCGACAAAAGTTTACTGGATGAAAAAGATTTTTGGTTGGCTATCTGGAAAATTGATACCGATATTGCCCCACCCGGTATAGGGATGCTTCTCTACGATTTTTTCGTTAATACATACCAACCTAAATCGATTGGAGCTATTGGGATTAATGATAAAATTGCCAGATTATACAAGTTTTTAGGTTACAAACCTGGCGCTTTTAATCAATATTATTATCTGAATCCCAAAAAAGAAACATTCCATATTGCTCGGATTGAAAAAATTGGAAAGTCAGAAAATAAATCTATTTCCAATCAAACAATTAAAGAATTAGAAGCAGTAACCGATTTACCTCCTAATTCACATAGGCCGCTAAAAACTATTGAGTATCTTAAAAACAGATACATGTTGCACCCTTCCTATAAATACAGGTACTTTGCTGTTAATAATGATCATACTTGTTTGGCAATTTTTGTAATTCGAAAAATAAATATTGAAGGTTCATCTTGTTTAAGAATTATAGATATATTGGGGAGTATAGAACATATCGATAACTTAGGACTTCATTTTAATACTCTTTTGCAATCTGAAAATTCAGAATATATTGACTGTTTGAACGGGGGAATTCCCGAACACTATTTTTATAAGTTAGGATTTTCAAAACGTGATGATAAAATCATAATACCAAACTATTTCGAACCATTTGAAAAACATAATGTAGATATAAAATATGCATACAAGTCCAGCTATGAGCCTTACATCATATTTAAGGGGGATTCGGATCAGGACAGACCAAATATTTAAGAATAGCCAACAATGAATAGTAAAGTTACCATCATAATGTATCATTATGTCAGGGATTTAAAATATAGCAGATACCCTGAAATAAGAGGTCTGGATGTGAATTTATTCAAATTCCAACTGAATTATCTGGAACAGCATTATCATTTTATTTCGATGGAGCAATTCATTGACGCAATGGATTTCAATCAAGCTCTCCCTGAGAAATCGGTATTGCTTACATTCGATGATGCATATATTGACCATTTTAATAGTGTATTTCCTATACTTGATCAGAAAGGGATTCAAGGTTCATTTTTCCCTCCGGTAAAAGCCATCACAGAACATGTGGTACTGGATGTCAATAAAATTCATTTTATACTGGCATCCGTTAGTGATAAAAAAAAGATTATTGCAAAAATTTATCAGCTGCTTGATAAATACCGAAAAGAATATAACCTGGAATCCAACAACCATTATTTCGAGAAACTGGCTCATAGTAATAGGTTTGACACCAGTGAGGTAATATTTATTAAACGATTGCTTCAAACCGAACTAAAAGAAGATTTAAGAATTATTATTTGTAATGAACTCTTTTCTGATTTTATTGGTATAGAAGAGAAAGCCTTCAGCAGGGAGCTATATATGAGTGTTGATCAAATAAAATGTATGAAACATAAAGGAATGCATATTGGTGCGCATGGATATGATCACTATTGGTTGGGACATCAAACAAAACAAAAACAGAATGAAGAAATAATTAAATCAAAAGAGTTTATTGAACATGTTGGAGGCGATCTGAAATATGCCACATTTTGTTATCCTTATGGGAATTATAATCAGGATACAATTGATACACTTCGGGAACATAATTTTAAAACCGGCTTTACAACGGTTGTTGATATTGCAGATTATTCAAAAAATGAGCGATTCGAATTACCTCGCCTAGATACCAACGATCTTCCAAAAATAATTAATTCTGAAAAAAATGAATGGTTTTTCAAAGGTTAAAAATCCATTTCAAGAGGCTATTGAGTAATAAGAAAATTGAGAAAATTAGTAACAAAATAATAATAACAATATGAATAATCAGGAAAAATTAATTCAATCATTTGCAGAAGCATTATCAATAGAGCCTTCATTAATTAAAGATACCTTAATGTATCAGGGTATTGAAGAGTGGGATTCCATCTCTCATATGATTTTAATTTCTCAGTTAGAAGAAACTTTCGATATTTCAATTGATACAGATGACGTGATTGATATGAGTTCTGTTGCAAAAGCAAAAGAGATTTTGACAAAATATAATATTAAGTTCTGATGATGTTAAAAGGGAAAATTGCACTGATAACAGGCGCATCCAAAGGTATTGGTTTTGCCATTGCCGAATTGTTTGCGAAAGAAGGAGCTGACCTGATACTTTTTTCAAGAAATATAGAAGCATTGAAAAAAGTAAAAAAGAAATTGGAAGAAGAATATAAAGTGAAAGTAATGGTATTTTCTGTTGATGTGAGAAAAAAACAGGAGATAGAAAATGCTTTTAACACGATTTATTCTGAAAAAATATTTTTCGATATTCTTGTGAATAATGCAGGTATTATGGTTGATGCCACATTACAGGTAGTGAAGGAGGATATTATTGAATCCATTTATCAAACGAATGTTTTTGGTACTATTAATTGTTCTCAATTTAGTTTAAAGTCTTTTCTCCGAAGAAGAGGTGGTTCCATTATTAATCTGAGTTCTATAATTGGTACAAATGGTAATTCGGCTCAAACAATTTATGGTTCAAGTAAAGCCGCTGTTATTGGTTTTACTAAATCATTAAGCAAGGAGCTTGCCCCGCTTAATATCCGCGTAAATGCACTTGCTCCAGGGTTTATTGATACCGATATGACCAAAGGAATGGATCAGAAATTTTATGAGAAAAATTTAGCCTCAATCGGCATGAGAAGATTAGGTAAACCGCAAGACGTAGCAAAAGTTGCTTTGTTTCTCGCTTCTGATTTGTCCGGCTATGTTACCGGTCAGATAATAGGTGTTGATGGTGGAATGATAATTTGATACGATGAATTTATTTGATAAAATTTCAGAAAATCAATTTTTACGATTTGTTGATGAGAATGATTCAGGCAGGGAATTTAGGCTTGAAGACTTGGATTTATGCTCGCTTTCAAGTGATGAAAAGAAATTAGTTTTTCTGTATCTTGATAATTCCATTGAATCCGTTTCAAATTTCTTTTCCGTTTTAAAGAGTCCTCATACATTGGTAATGCTGAGTTTAGATCTGGCTGAAAATTTTAAGACCGAATTAGAGAAAATTTATTTACCATATTATATTTTTGATAAAAAAAGGACATTCATAAAAGGATACAATAATTCATCCGTTTTTTTTGAGAAAACTGACAAAAACAATGCAGTAATCCATCCATCAGTAA
The DNA here is from genome assembly GCA_036170475.1 of Bacteroidia bacterium. GTDB lineage: Bacteria > Bacteroidota > Bacteroidia > 2-12-FULL-35-15 > 2-12-FULL-35-15 > 2-12-FULL-35-15. The sequence continues at coordinate 66,515 of JAVHPE010000157.1, forward strand.
AGGTTCTATTGAGTACTTCGGGAACAACAGGATCACCTAAATTCGTAAAATTATCTGAAGAAAATTTGCTTAGTAATGCAAATGCAATTGCTGAATATCTTTCGATTCAGCCAAGTGATGTTACTCCTCTGAATCTTCCAATTCATTATTCTTACGGACTTTCAGTACTTACCAGTAATTCATTGAAAGGAGGAAAAATAATTTGCGGCAATACAGATGTATTGAACAGAGCTTTTTGGAATAACATGGAAAATTTTGGTTATACCAGTATTGCCGGTGTTCCCTTTGTTTACGAAATGCTTGACAGGATTGGCTTCACAAAAAAGAAATACCCTAGTCTGAAATACTTTACACAAGCCGGAGGAAAGTTGCAAAACAATCTGGTAAAAAAGTTTGCGGATTACGCTCAACAGGAAGGCATTAATTTTTATGTAATGTATGGACAAACAGAAGCTACTGCACGTATGTCTTATCTCCCTTGTGAAAGATTACAAGAAAAAACAGGATCTATCGGAATTCCTATTCCCGGGGGAAAGCTATTTATAGATAAGCAAAATAGCGAATTATGTTATGAAGGGGAAAATGTTTTTGGAGGATACGTCACAAGCCCTGCGGATTTAACTACTTTTGAAAAACAAAAAGTACTGCATACAGGCGATATTGCTTCAATGGATATGGATGGATTTTTCTATATTACAGGCAGGCAGAAACGTTTTATTAAACTTTTTGGAAATAGGTTAAACCTGGATGAACTAGAGTCTTTGTTAGCCAGGAAATTTGATGTCATGCTGAAATGTGTTGGCGTTAATGATAAAAAATTACTCATTGTATCCGACAAATTAGGGAGTAATGAAAAAGACATTAAAAACTATTTAGTAGATGAAATAAAAATTCATCCATCAGTTTTAATCATCAAAGAGATTGATGAAATACCATTAACACTAAACGGTAAAGTGAATTATAACGATTTATTGGTAAGGTATGCAACTTGAGGAATTGATAAATAGACCGCAATATTCTTTAGATAAAGAATCTAAAACAAAGGCTTTACTTCCATTGCTGAAAGATTTATATTCGATGCACATCGAAAATTCTAAAGAATTTTCAGCTACCATCAAAGTATTGTCAGCAAAAGCCCCGAATAACATTAGTTCTATCGCTGAATTTCCCTTTTTGCCAGTATCCGTATTTAAAAATCATGCACTTAGAAGCATAAAAGAGGAAGATGTTTTTAAAGTGCTCACTTCAAGCGGAACTTCAGGTCAGGAAGTAAGTAAAATATATTTAGATCGAGAAACGGCAAAACTTCAATCATTAGCCTTATCAAAAATCATTAATCATGTTGTTGGCAACAAACGATTACCAATGCTGATCATTGATTCCAAAGCAATATTTGCAAATAAGCAATTATTTTCAGCCAGAGGAGCCGGAATCCTTGGACTTTCCGTTTTTGGTAAAGATCATACCTATATTTTGGATGAAAACTTTGAATTTTCAGAAGATGCTCTTCGTCAATTTTTAGAAAAATATAATGGACAACCCATTTTAATTTTTGGATTTACTTTTATGGTTTGGTTATATTTAATGCAAGCCAAAACAAATTTAAAATTAGATTTGAGCAAGGCAATACTAATTCACAGCGGAGGTTGGAAAAAGCTGAAAGAGATTGCCGTTGATAATGAAGTATTCCGAAAATCAATGGTTGATAAATTTGGAATTTCCGCTATTTATAACTTTTATGGAATGGTGGAGCAGGTTGGTTCCGTATTCTTGGAGAACTCTCAAGGTTTTTTACAATGCCCTAATTTTGCAGATGTACTAATAAGAAACCCAATTGACTTTTCGGTACAACCACACGGAACAGAAGGATTAGTGCAGGTAATTAGTGTTTTACCTAAAAGCTATCCGGGCTTTTCATTGCTCACAGAGGATATTGGTGTGATAATGGGAGAAGATGATGCTCTTAATGGATGGAAAGGCAAATATTTTAAAATAATAGGAAGAGCTAAGAAAGCTGAATTAAGGGGTTGCAGCGATACATTTAAACAAAAGTAAGTATGAAAATATCGTTAATAAGTCCAACTAACAATACACTGCAAATTCAGGACCTGCCTGTATTTCGCAATACGAAAGAATATTTGCTAAAGCCTTTTGATGACAGAATTATTTCTTTTTTTGACCACCTTTCCAAGTCCATTTTATCAAATAAAGAAATAAATAAAATTCCTGAAATAGTTTCTTTGGCTTTCTGGTTACGGAAAGCCAATCTGAATAAAATGAAAGAGGAAAATAGCCTTCTAATAAATAACCATTTATACAAAATCAGCCCACGTGGTATTGTTTTTCATATATGTCCTGCCAATGTGGATACAATGTTTATCTATAGTATGGCTGTTTCTATTTTGATAGGAAATAAAAATATTCTGAGAATATCAAACAGAATGGATGCTCCCCAGATTTTATTTTTATTTGATCTGTTAAATAAAAACATTGAAAAATTCCCTGAATTTGTTAACTATATTAATATTATTAAATATGACCACAATGATGAAACAAGCAATTTCATTTCCGAAAAGGCTGCTGTCAGAGTAATTTGGGGAGGAGATCAAACAATTGAGAAATTTAAAAAAATCAACTCCTCTCCTCGAACTAAAGATATTGTCTTTCCGGACAGGATATCAATTTTATGCATTGGAAGTGAGGCTTATAATTTATTATCAAAAGATGAAGAAAATAATTTTGCGAAACATTTTTATAATGACGCGTATACTTTTGATCAAAAGGGATGCTCCTCGCCTCAGTCTATTTTCATCATAGGAGAAAAGCAAAGTAATGAATTGTGCATCAAAAAAATGCAAGCTACACTTCCGAAATATATGGAAGAAAAATATGAAATAGACATCGCATCAATCGCTTCATTGAAACTGAACTATATTGTTGATGAAGCAATTGAAAATAATGGGTTTACTGTTAAAGGAAATAATCTCGCCACATTTGTGTTAAGAGATGGAAATACGCCTATTTTAAAACATACCTGTGGCGGTGGAATATTTAATGTTTATTCAATTTCTGATACCGCTGAATTAAAAGAATATGTAATTCCCAAATTGCAAACGATAAGCTATTTTGGTCTCCCGCCCGCAAATATACTGCAACTTCAAGATTTGAGCAATGGGGAAGGAATAGATAGAATTGTGCCAATTGGCTCGGCTTTAGATTTCTATTATCTTTGGGATGGCTATAATTTATTTGATGAATTAAGTAAAAAGGTTTTTATTAAATAAGATTATGAAAACAATTATTATTGCAGAAGCAGGTGTTAACCATAATGGGAATTTAGATATGGCAAAGCAACTTATTGATGCTGCTGCGGATTCAGGTGCGGATTATGTGAAGTTTCAAACATTTAAAACTGAGAAATTAGTCAGTTTATCTGCAAAGAAGGCAGATTACCAGAAAAAGAATCTCCGTGACGATTCGACCGATTCACAGTTTGAAATGTTAAAGAAATTGGAATTAAGTGTTGAACAGCATCACAAATTAATAGCTCATTGTAAACGAAAAAAAATTCAATTTCTTTCCACTGCATTTGATCTGGAAAGTATAGATTTACTTATTTCACTCGGTATTGATTTGTTTAAAATACCTTCCGGAGAAATTACCAATTTACCATATCTAAAAAAAATTGGTTCGCTGAATAAGAAAGTGATTGTTTCTACCGGAATGTGTGTGATGGATGAGATAGCTGCTGCCATTAGTGTTTTAGTAAAATCTGGCACAGCAAAGGAAAATATTTCTGTATTGCATTGCACCACAGATTACCCAACAAAAATGCAGGATGTAAACCTGAATGCAATGCTTAGCATTCAGCATCAATTGGATATATCAGTTGGGTATTCTGATCATACATTAGGCATTGAGGTACCAATCGCTGCCGTTGCAATGGGCGCAATGATTATTGAAAAACATTTTACCTTAGATAAAACATTACCAGGCCCGGATCATAAGGCTTCTCTTGAACCAAGTGAATTGAAAGCAATGGTAACAGCAATTCGAAATATTGAAAAAGCATTTGGTAGTTTTGAAAAACAACCTTCCGATACTGAAAAGAAAAACATGTTGGTGGCACGTAAGAGCATTCATCTTGCAAAAAACGTAACTAAAAATCATGTTCTTACCGAAAATGATTTGATTATGAAACGCCCTGGTGATGGTATTTCTCCAATGCTTATGGATCAAGTGATTGGCAAAAAAGTAATTGACAGTTTTGAAACAGAACATAAATTAATGTGGGAGGATATGCGATGAATATAGCAGTCCTTACAAGCTCTCGCGCTGATTATGGAATTTATTTACCATTATTAAAAAAACTAAAATCAGATAGTTTTTTTAATTTAAAAATTATCGCATTCGGGACACATTTGTCTGAGAAATATGGTAATACCATTAATCAGATCTATAAGGATGGTTTTGATGTTGCATACAAAATCGAAACGTTATTAGATGGTGATTCACCCGAAATAATTGCAAAATCAATGGCTTTAACCATTGATAATTTCGCTTCACTTTGGGCAAAAGAAAAATCAACTATTGATTTGATAGTATGTTTAGGTGACAGGTATGAAATGTTTGCTGCTGTAAGTGCATCTGTTCCATTTAATATTCCTCTTGCACATTTGCACGGTGGAGAAACCACTTTAGGTGCAATTGATAATGTTTTCAGACATTCGATTACCTCCATGTCCAAAATCCATTTTGCTTCAACAACAAATCACGCTATACGTGTAGAACAAATTATAGGATCAAAAAATGGTGTTTATAATGTTGGAGCATTGAGCCTTGATAATTTGAATGAACTAAAAATATTAACTGTTCAGGAGTTCAATAAAAAATTTAGTATTGAACTAAAACAACCTGTATTAGTTACTTTTCATCCTGAAACTATTGATTATAAAAAGAATGAAGAATATGTGAACGAATTGATAAAAGCTTTAGATACATTGGATAAACAGATTATACTGACCATGCCAAATGCAGATACTATGGGGGGCATAATAAGGTCCCGATTATTAGAATTTGCCAAGCAGAAGTCAAATGTTATAACAGTTGAATCATTGGGAACTGAAGGCTATTTTTCCTGCCTGAATCATTGTACTTTTGTGATAGGTAATTCCTCAAGTGGTATTATTGAAGCAGCGTCTTTTGGAAAATATGTTTTAAATTTGGGCAGCAGACAACTGGGAAGAGATGCGGGGGATAATGTCATTCATTGTGAAATAAACAAGGACAAGATTATAGCAGCAATTAATCGGATTAATACACTTCCAACTAGTAATAAAAAAAATATTTATGGTAATGGACAAACTGCTGACAAAATCATTAAGATACTAAAAGATAAATAAGTAATTTGAAACACTAAACTGAAAACAAAAACTGTTAAAATATGCAGATAAGAATGTACATAGTCGCTCTAGTACCAAAATTAATACTATAATTGTGAAAATTTTTTATTTACAAAAAATCTTAAATATGGAAAAAGACTTAAAAATAATTCTAAAATTAAATGATCAAGAGATTTCAAATCAAAAGAATTTAATAGATCTATTTAATAATTCTCCTATACCTGACAGCGAAATATTGTCAAATTTAGGGCTATATCATACCAGACAATCGCTAAGCAGGATACTTTTTATGAATGAAATGTACCAAAAAATAATTGATGTAAATGGAAGCATTATTGAATTTGGTACAAGATGGGGGCAGAACCTTGCTCTATTTGAATTGTTTAGAGGCATTTATGAACCTTATAACTATACCCGTAAAATTATTGCATTCGACACATTTGAAGGGTTTCCTTCTGTTCATAACAAGGATGGGGCTGCGGATATCGTTGTAGAGGGTGCTTATAATGTTACAGAAAATTATGAAAATTATTTGGCAAAAGTACTTTCGATACATAAAGCATCCAACCCTATTTCCCATATTCCAAACCATGAATTAGTTAAGGGTAATGCAATTAAAACTTTTAAGAAATACATTGAAAAACATAACGAATTAATTATTGCTTTTGCTTACTTCGATTTTGATCTTTATGAGCCCACTATTGAATGCCTTAAATTAGCAAAGGATAGATTCGTTAAAGGTAGTATTATTGGGTTTGATGAATTGAATCACTCAGTATGGCCTGGTGAAACACTTGCTCTTAAAGAAGTATTTGGATTAAACAGATTTAAAATTATAAGATCTCCTTTTGCTACATACTCATCATACATAATATTTGAATAGGCAATTATTTTGACGACATCAGAATTTTTTATTTACAAAAAAAATTCAATTACAAAAAATATTGATAAATAAAATTTGTGAAAAACATCGCATTAATAGGATATTCGGGCCATGCCTATGTAGCTTTTGAGATATTTTTTTCTCAGGGACAAATTGTCAGTGCCTACGTCGAAGAGGAAGAAAAAATAAATAATCCTTACCGGTTAAATTGGGTCGGGTTTGAAAAGGATCCTTCCGTAATCGAAAAATTAAAGGAATATTCTTTTTTCGTAAGTATTGGGGATAATATACTACGGCAGAAAGTTTCTGCTAAATTAATTAAAGAACTGGGACCGCCAGAAACAGCTCTCCACAAATCGGCGACTATAAGCAGGAGCCTTATTGTAGGACATGGTAATATGTTTGCCTCACGTGTGGTTATTAATCCGCAGGTTCAGATTGGAAACGGCGTTATATGCAATACCGGTTGTATCATTGAGCATGAATGTGTTATTTCCGATTATGTTCATATTGCCCCAGGTGCTGTATTATGTGGTAATGTTAGTGTTGGTAAAGGTTCATTTGTCGGTGCAAATGCAGTGGTAAAAGAGGGAATTAAAATTGGAAAAAATGTAATTATTGGCGCAGGAACAGTGGTTATTCATGATGTTCCGGATAATCAAAAAATAGTAGGTAACCCACAACGATTAATATGATTGATTTTAATAAATACACATTTCCTGAAAAGGGAACTGCCAGGGAAGCATTGTTGCTGATTAATAAAATTGCAATTCCCAATATGGCATTATTTATTGTAAATGAAAACAAACAATTAATAGGTTCTTTGACTGATGGTGATATCAGACGGGGATTTTTAAAAGGACTTACGATTGATTCTCCTGTTCGTGATTTTATGAATCCAACAAGTAAGTGCTTTGTTGATGGTGAAAATAATTTTGAAAAAGTAAAAAGTTATAAAGATGCAGGGATGCGTTTTATTCCGATTATAAATTCTGATAAGCTAATTGTAAGGGTTATTGATTTAGATAAATTGCGCTCTATTATTCCTGCTGATGCGATATTAATGGCTGGAGGAAAGGGTGAACGGCTAAAACCTCTTACAGATAATATCCCAAAACCAATGTTAAAAATAGGGGATAAACCTATCATAATAAGAAATCTGGAACGATTGGCTAATTATGGTATTAATAATTTCCATATTTCCGTTCGTCACATGGCAGAAGAAATTGAAAAAGGAATTAATGAACAGGAGTTTGAAAACGCAACAATTAATTTTGTGAAAGAAGATAAACCTCTTGGTACAATAGGTTCTGTTAAATTGATTAAGAAATTTGTGAATGACACCATTTTATTGATGAACTCTGATATACTTACCAATATTGATTTCCATGATTTTTATAAAAAATTCGTTGAGTCCGGATCAGATATGGTAGTGGCTACAGTGCCTTATCATATAGATGTTCCATATGCGATAATGGATATTAATGATAAAAACATAGTAACCTCTTTCAGCGAAAAGCCACGGTACACTTACTTCTCAAATGCCGGTATTTATTTATTTAAAAAAGAGCTGGTAAATCTTATTCCTGATAATGATGCATTTGATGCGACTCATTTTATGGAAGCTGTAATCGCAAATAAGAAAAAATTAACCTCTTATCCTATTCTGGGATATTGGCTGGATATCGGACGTGTAGAAGATTATTACAAAGCTCAGGAAGATGTTAAACATATTTATTTTTAATAAAACTCACCACAGAGGCACGGAGAGCACAGAGAACCACGGAAATGATTACTCAAAAGCACATAATATGAGCCATGTTTCATTGATGAGTATTGGATTGTTTGTAAAGTCACAAATTTATGTTCCGATACATTACAAGGAAAAAGACTTGGGAGGAAGCTTAAAACTTGATTTACTAGTAAATGATTTAATCATTGTTGAAGAAAAAGCTGTAGAACAAATGATCCCCTTGTTCAAAGCACAACTTTTATTATATTTGAAACTTACAGGAAAACCAAAAGGATTGCTGATTAATTTTCATTGCGAAAATATCAAAGAACAATTAGTGTCTCTTGTTACAGGAGAGTTTGCAAAGTTGTCCAAAGAATAACCAAAAGTATTTTTCAGTACTGTATCTTATTAATTAATCTCCGTGAGTCTCAGTGTTCTCCGTGTCTCCGTGGTTAAACAAACCGTGCCTTCAATTTGTGCTTTACAAATTTTGTCAGTTTGGTTTCAGTAAAATAACCGATTGACAATGCAAGGATGTTCGAAGCTAAAAATCCTATTAAAAACAACAGGTGCGGGTCGGTGTTGCCTTTATAGTGGGTAATAATAAAATCAAAAATACTGAAGTGAATTAAGTATAAAGTATAGGAGTAATTTGCTACAAGCCGTATAGTTGTTGCTACCTGTTGACTTGCCTTAATTTTTGAACAAAGATCCATTCCAATCAATAATGATCCTGCCAGAAGAAATGCAAATACGGGATCATATTCTTCCATCGTCATTATTACCCTTAAGCCTGCCAAACCCAATACAATTAGAAGAATCACAATTTTGATAACGTTTGAAAGTTGAATAGTTTTATATTTATCATATACAATCCCTATCAATACACCAAAAAGCCAAAACATTGTTAATCCATGCCCTCTGCCGGTAAATAAATTATATGCAGGAACAATGCATAGAAAACCAAAGCATGCAAGCGTAAATAATGAAGGTTTTTTTTTGATAATTTTTATCATCAAAACACCAAACCAAAGATAGATCCACCATTCAATAGCCAATGTCCATAATGGTCTACCCGATCCAAAGGAGGTAATCCTATAATTGATGTACTTTAAAAATGGGAAATCCTGAAACATGAAAACATTGCCAATTAAAGTTTTTGTATTAAATGCATCCGAATACAAATAGGTTACAGGAGATAAACTTTTACTGATAAAATCAATAACAAAAATGAAAAGAAGAGCAGGAATAAATGCGGAATAAATTCTTGAGAAACGATCAATAAAATAATATCGGAAAGAATAATTCTTATCAGTAGCAATTTTATAGGAAATAGAATTACTAATTAAATAGCCTGATAAAATAAAAAATATAACTACCGCGATATTCTGCATAAAAGGGAAATAAGGAGGTCGCAAAAAAACAGCTATCGAACAAAAGCCAATACCATGCCCAACAACAACTAATTGAACAGAAATTGCCCTGACTAAATCCAGGAAAAGAGAACTACCTTCGGTTAATTGCTTTGCTTTCATTTATTGTACTTAATCTTTAAATACAAGTCCAGCCACCATCAATAATCAAATTATGACCGGTTACATAAGAAGAAGAATCAGATAAAAGATAAACAGCTGCAGGAGCAATATCCTGAGGTGTCCCCATTCGTTTTAAAGGCACTTTATTGTTGTAATTTTTTAAAAAAGAGGGGGGTTGATTATCAAAAATTCCGCCGGGAGAAATCGTATTTACCCTGATTCCTGATTTGCCATAATAAGATGCAAGGTATTGCCCTAAATTAATTAAACCGCCCTTAATAGCTGAATAAGCCGCAGGCATAGTCATTTCAGTTCCTTCATATACTGTAAAGTCAGGACCTACCACTCCATATATAGATGAAATATTGATCAGACTTCCTTTATTATTGGGTAACATGGCATCTATAGCTAGTTTAGAACAAATGAAATAACCATTCAGATGCATATCCACATTTTTTCTCCAGGAGTCAAAAGAGATAGTATCGATTTTTGCTCCCCAATCGGCTGTTCTGGGATATGCGGTATTTATCCATCCATCAATTCTTCCAAACCTCTTTAATACCGCATCAATTAACTGTACAATTGATTTTTCGTCTGTTATATTACATTCAAAGCTATGTTTTTCAATATCAGATTGTTGATTGATATCAGCATTGATCGCTATTCCATCATTTTTACGAATCTCATTAACAAACTCTTTCCCTAGCATTCCGTTACCGCCGACAACAACGATAATTTTGTTTTTTAAATTTATCATGATAATGCAATTTTTAAAGTATTAACCGATTCGTTTAATGAATTGGAAGGAATTTTTTTGTTTGAAATAGTTTCGCAAAAATACTCCATTTGATTTTTATAAGTATCCTGTATAGTTTGTTTTGATTGAAATACAAGGGTATTATTAACCAAATTTGTGATATTATTTTTTATCAGATCTACATTCCAGGTTACATCGTCAAACAAAATTTCACAGGTTCTTTTTGTATCTATTCTGTAGTAATTCAATATAATATTCACTACAAAATTTTTATAAATAAGTGCGTAATTAGCATAATCCACGGCTTTAATATGAATATTAGAATTACTTCGTAATATGGTTCTTACTTCCAGCGGCTGACCAAAAATCCATAAAACATAGTCCAACTCATGGAGTAGATCAAGATGAACACCACCGCCCATTGAAGCATTGGCGCTATAATTTTTTTTGTAATAGATGTTGACTCGCCAGGATGGAAGGTAAGAGCCGCAATATACATTTACTTCCTGCACTTTAGTGATGTCGACATTTTTTTTAAGATAATCTAAACAATCTAAAAAGCGCAAATTGAAAGCGGTATAGGTGTTGATATTATTTTCGGATACCAATTTCAAACAGTCATCCACATTCGTTAAGGTATGAAAAGGAGGTTTTTCGATGAATAAGGGCTTTTTTAAATGAATAACCTGTTTTATAGCATCGGCATGAAATGAAGTGGGGTTTGATATGATTACAAAGTCTATTTCAGGACAGTCAGCAATTGATGAAATATTAGTAACATCATCAACCTGCTCAGGAGAAGTACCAGAACGCCAAGCAAAAAATTGAACATCAGGTTTAATAATTTTCAATGCCTTGATGTGTTTCTTAGCAATAGAGCCTAATCCAATGATAAGTACCTTCATAGTTCAAAATTTAATTTTTTATTTTTCAATAAAAATTCCAGAAACTCAAAATCCAATGGTTCATCTAAATCAAAGCAGGTGTGTGGAACATCATATATCATAGTTTTAGGAGTCATTACCGATTGATACAATTCAAAAAAGTGCCGCTTGTAAATATAAAATGAAGCGTTCAAATCATATACTTTGGGTGAAGACTGCCGGGTTTTAAAATTTCCAGTTTTTACAAGGTTGTAAAATCCATTTCCTTGTTCTTCAACCATATTAAAATAGGGGTTGCGATGTGCTTTACTTACCGAGAACAAATTTACGGCTTCTGTTTTTTCAATTAATAAATTTAGAGCAACTTGCAAATCCTCAACAGTTCGCAGTGGAGAAGTAACATCTAAATCGATAACAAAATCATAAAGAATAGTATTTAATTTTTCATGATACAACAAGAGGTCTTTTATAACAGGTAGTTTCCCGGCACTGTCGGTGGCCATCTCAGCGGGGCGTATATAGTCGGTTTTTAATCCGAATGATTCAGATACTAGCTTTATTTCGATGGAATCGGTAGAAAGACCAATATGTACATTATGTAATTTTGAAAATTTTAAAGCAGTTTCTATGGTATAAGCAATCAATGGTTTACCATTTATCAATTTAATATTTTTTCCCGGAATTCCTTTTGAACCGCCTCTGGCACAAATTGTAATTAAAATATTTTTCATAAGTCAGCACATAAATAAAACAAATTAAACCGTGTCACAATTCCTACAGTTCTATTATCCCTGTAAATTTTTTTTTTCAAAAGAATCAATATAGCTTTTAGAAGAAGCATTATAAACTTTTATATTTCTATAATCTGCATATTGTTTTATAACATCAAAAGCTCTAAATGCTTTATAAAGTGAAAGAAAAAACTTGGCAACATTATTCGTGTCTTCGGCAATTTCCCCCCTTACAACCTTTTTCTCATTTGGTTTGTCATAGAAATGCGATACCTCTATAAGTATCTTATTATTTTTTTGAATAGAAAATTGCTCATGCCATGAATGATCTGCGCCCAATAAATAAATTTCCTGATATCCTAAATTAATGCTCAAAAACAATGAAGCAGATAAAACATTCTGACATTGCGGCATTCCCAGCTCTTTTTTGAAAACAAAATGCCTGAATTTTGCAAAACCCTCGATAACCACATAATTAAAATAGTAAATTGCAATATTCTTATTATTGGTTAAAATAGAATTAACCAGGTACGATTTTTTTGCCTTTACCGGCAGCAAAAAAACGATAGGCCAGCTTATCGTTTTAAATTTTTCAATAGATGCTGTTATTGATTCCCTATTTTCAATTGTTTTATCATCGTAGGCAAAATAAAGTGGATCGAGGAGCACGTAATACTGCGGTTTAAGAATTTCAAAATAGTCAGAATAAGCAAAATTATTTACACATATCAAGTCGTGTTTTTTTAAGAGTTCCAAATTCTGTTCTAAGGATTCTTTTAAAGATGGACCATTTCCAAGGATAACACAGGATTTTTTTTTTGCTAATGGTAATTTAACTGAAAATGAGGAGAGGAAAGCTACTTTTAATAATGAAATAATAGTATTAACAAAAAGGGTTATGTTGATACTTACATTATTTGCTATTTTTTCTATTGTAGTCATTGGAAAGCAAATATAGATAAAATCATAGTTTTTGCAATCAAAAAAGAACGAGATTGCATATATTTTATGGGGATAAACTATCTTTACAACTTATGTTTTAGGTTCAAAAAAGTTTTGTAATATTACAATGTGTGGTTTTACTATCATTGTTTTGTACAATTGGGTTTATATAAGTTAAGGTTGATTCCAAACTCTCCCTCTGCTTTTTCAAGGAGCGGGACGGGGAGAGGCTAAAAAATAGAATTGTTTCTTAACTTATATAAACTCTATTATTAATTAATTTACTTAAAAAAATACTATGAAAAAAATTTTAAGATTATTAAAAAAAATTTGGTTTCTGAACTTTTTAAGAAGAATCTTTAAGGCTACAAAATACTTTAATAGAAAATATGTACAAATTCTTAAATGGGGAATAAAATCAAGGGAAGATACCAATTTTACCTACGATTTAACCGAAACAAATATGCTGTTTTTGGCTCAAACAATATCGGTTGTTACAAAAAAAGATTATAAAGTTATTTTACAATATATGAATGAAGCCTGTAATGATTCATTTTTAAAGGATACAATCAGTAACGCGATAAAAAATTCTTCTTTCAGACATGTTGCCGATTTAGAAATTAAATTTGGCAGACGACTTGGTTGGTACGCTTTTATCAGGGCAATGAAACCTAAAATAATTATTGAAACCGGTGTAGATAAAGGAATGGGATCTATTCTTTTGTGTGCCGCCATTTTAAGGAATAAAGAAGAAGGGTTTCCCGGTCAATATTTTGGTACAGATATTAATCCTGAGGCAGGTTATCTTTTATCAGGTAAATATAGTGCTGTCGGAAAAATAATATATGGTGATTCTATCAAAAGTTTAATAGAATTTAACGAACAAATTGATTTATTTATTAATGATAGTGACCATTCTACTGATTATGAATATCGGGAATATTTAACAATCAGAAAAAAGCTTTCAGAGGATGCAATCATTCTGGGCGACAATTCACATGGAAGCGATAAACTTTCTTTATTCTCCGCCGAAACAGGTAGGGATTTTTTGTTTTTTCACGAACAACCCCTTGACCATTGGTTTCCTGGCGCCGGGATCGGTATTTCTTTTGTAAAAATAATTTCGGACAATGTCGTATAAAGTGTATTTTCCCGAAAAATTTTTTTTGACTCTTTTTAATATGAATTAGCACATGAAAGATTTTATTTCATTTTTTTTCAAAGGTTTATTTTTATTTTTTACCGATAGTAATTTCAGAATTTTTTTAAGACTGTTTTTTATAAACGCTTTTAAAAAAGGATATACTGAATATAATGTTTCTGCCGGTGGATTTAAAATGCAAACAGCGGATTTAAAATCTTTCGTCTGGCAGTATTATGAAATCTTTTTTCGTAATTTTTATACTTTTAATACAACAGCTAAACAACCCGTAATTTATGATTGCGGTTCAAATATTGGAACAAGTGTCTTGTTTTTTTCTCAAAAATATCCTCAGGCAAAAATTGTAGCTTTCGAAGCTTCACCGTACATATTTGGGATATTGGAAAATAACATTAAAAATAATCATGTCACTAATGCTACCCTTCATCAAAATGCTGTTTGGATAAAAAATGAAATAATTGAATTTAGTGATGAGGGGGCGGATTCGGGCTCTGTCTATTCTATTTCAAACGCGAAAAAAATAAAAGTACAGGCAGTAGATTTTTTGGAAATTATCAAAAAGGAGGAGAGGATAGATTTTCTTAAAATAGATATTGAAGGCGCCGAAAATGATTTACTTCCGCATATTGCTTCCCAATTGGATAAAATAGAAAATATTTTTATTGAGTATCATTCATTTAATAGGATAGAACAAAATTTAGATGTTATTCTAATGCTATTGAAGCAGCATCACTTCCGATATTATATTCAGCATGTAAATGATAGAAAAAAACCATTTCTTTCTACTCAAAAAGATAAAGACATGGACATGATGCTCAATATTTTTGCCTACAAAAACGATTAGGATTTAACGATTTTTTATTAAAATGAAAGTCCGGTACTTAAAGAGAAAAACTGGTAATTTACAATTCTATTTATGTTAACTCCGTATTGGTCGGGCTTTTTAACATTTTGCTGCTGCACTTTGTATCCCATGTTAAACAGGTATGCAATCTTTTTTGTCAAATAAATTTTCAGTCCAATTGATGGGTTAGCAGCTATCCCGCTGGAATTTTGAAACCCGACAGAATAACCGCAATTGAGATTTAATGTGGGAGCGTATTTCCCTTTTAAAAAATTTATTCGGGCATCAAGCATAAGAGGCATTAAGGCACCCTTTTTAGTTCCATTAAGTATGGACTCAAACCCGATACCTAGTCCGAATGAAAAATATTCATTGAGCTGATATCCATTTATTGTTCTCAACCCTATAATAGGGTATTGTTTGGCAATGTCAACCGAACCGTGATAAGTATTGATTGTATTGATACCAAAACCAAAGCCCAATTCGTTAATATTCAGGAATCCTTTCTTTTTATAATCTGTAAGATCTGTTAGTTTGTTTTCTTTGGTAATTTTTTGAATTTCATCCATCTTAAAAATTAAATAATTGTTGTCGTTGGATTTAATTTCTACCGTTTTATTGGGAACCTGTTCAATAATTATTCCTCTGATGACGGCTCCATTTTTCAGGTACACAACATCTTCCATAACTTTTTTTGTGTCAACAACAGGAGCATTATCTCTGTTTTGCGCACTTGCGATAGAAAATACACATACAATAAAAATAAATACACAGGAAACAATTTTTTTCATTTTAACTTTTTTTTCGATGTTTTTTTGTTGAGCCGACTTACAAGTAAAAAATTATGTTGCAAATTTAATAAAATATGGGTTTAAATAGCTTGTATTTAGGTTCAATATTTAGTAATTTAGCGTTTCAAATTCAATTGCATTGTGAGAACTCCCTTCTTCTTTTCATATAAAAAGCTTTTAATCGGTTTTGTAATTCTATTCAGCATTTTTGGTAATAGCCCTATTGCCAATGCTCAATTTTATACAGGTTCCCAAATGGAGTTTGGTAAAAACCGTGTGAAATATGAGGATTTCTTTTGGACATATTATAGCTATGACCGTTATGATGTGTATTTTTATGAGGAAGGCAAGGATTTGGCAAACTACGTTTCTAAATCCGCTAAAAAACAAATTACCGCTATCGAAAAACTGTTTGATTATTCGATTGACGAGCGTTACCAATTTATTGTTTACAATAAACAATCAGATTTTAAGCAAAGTAACATAGGACTTTCTACTGAGGAACAATATAATACAGGAGGGATTACTCATATCGTGGGTACAAAAATTATTTTGTATTATGAAGGTGATCACGCAAAATTAGATGCGCAAATACGTGAAGGTATTGCCCAAGTACTGATAGATCAGATAATGTATGGCGGTAATGTACGCGAAATGCTTAAAAACAACACCCTTCTGAATTTACCTGAATGGTACCAAAAAGGCTTGGTTTCTTATGTCGCGAATGATTGGAATTCGGATATTGATAGTCGTGTTAAGGATGGCATACTTAGCGGTAAGTACAAAAATATTAACCGATTGGAAGGTAACGATGCGGTATTTGCAGGTCACGCCTTATGGAAGCATATTGCCGATAACTACGGCGAATCGGTAATTTCAAACATATTATACATGACTAAAGTAAGCCGTAATATTGATAATTCGGCATTATTCGTTTTAGGAATCTCGATAGGAAATTTATGGGAAGAGTGTTTTGATTCTTTCACAACTAAGTACACAGAAAAAGATACAACCAAAACATCCCCTGCCGAATCTTCCATTCTTCCTAAACCTAAAGCCGCCAGAGTTTATAGTCAGCTTAAAGTCAGTCCGGACGGGAATTACGTAATCTATACTACCAATGAAATGGGACAGTATAAAATTTGGTTGTACGATGTGCGGAAAAAGAAAACAAAGCGTATTTTAAAATCCGGACAGAAGATAGACCGTATAAATGATTATTCATATCCTTTGGTAGCATGGCATCCGAGTGGGAAAATCTTTTCCTATATCATTGAAAGAAAAGGTTATTTGGTAATGACAACCTATGAATTAGCTACAAAAGAAAAAACAGAACGTAATATTACCGGGTTCGAAAAAATACTGGATTATTCATATAATACGGATGGCAATAAGTTTGTGATGTCCGCAGTGCAAAAAGGGCAAACAGATATTTTTTTGTTTACTGCCGCATCAAGCGCTTATGATCAAATTACAAAAGATATTTATGATGATCTCACACCTCGTTTTGTGCATGGATCAAAGGAAATTGTTTTTGCTTCTAACCGCCCGGTGGATACCCTTTTTTTTGATCCTAAACGTAAATATGAAAATGCGCAGCCCCATAAAGATTTGTTTATTTTTAATAACGTAACTAAATCACGCCTGTTAAAACGTGTTACCAATACACCTACCATTGATGAAACATATCCAACAGATTATGATAGCATTCATATTTCATACCTTAGTGATTTGAATGGTATACGTAACCGTTATGTTGCCCGATTCGACAGCGTTATAGCATTTATTGATACTGCCGCACATTATCGCACTGTTGTTACATCGTTCCCGATTACTAATTATTCCCGTTCCATTATAGAACAAGATATAAATGTTAAAAGCCACAAATTCAGCGAAATAATTTTTGAGAAAGGGAAGTATAAAATGTATGTGACTCCTTTGATAAATGCCAGCTCACTTTTACCTGTTGAATTAACAAATACTTCTTTCCGCGATTATAAAAATCGTGTGGAGAAAAAAGAACAAGTAGAAATGAATGCAAAAAACAAAATTTATAATGAAACTCCGCAAGTTGAAAATGTTAGAACAATTAAGAATACGGTCCCTTTCCTTAAAAAAGATTCAACGGAAATCGATATAAATAATTACACGTTTGAAAACGAACAAAAAAAATCGGATAAAAAACCGGATAAAGCCAAAGAATCCCAAAGTAGAAATGACTCTGTTAAAACAATAGCCACACGCGGTGATGCCGAATTTCAACTTGGTAAGCAAAAAAACTATAATACCAATTACGCTGTTGATTATGTCGTTTCTCAATTGGATAATTCCTTTTTAAATAATTCATATCAAAAATTTTCCGGTGGCGGAAGTCCTATTTATTTGAATCCGGGACTTAATGCTTTTTTTAAAGTGGGCATGAGTGATTTGTTTGAAGATTATTGTATTACCGGCGGAATGCGCCTTTCTTTCGATTTGAATAATAATGAGTATTTCCTGAGTTATGAAAACCGGATGAAAAATATTGATAAACAAATTGTTCTTCATCGTCAGGGATTACTTAACGTTGCGGATAACAATTCGATAGTAAAAATTTTCACTCATGATGTCAAGTATGTTTTAAGATATCCGTTTAATGAAGTGGCAAGTTTAAGGGGAACTGCCAGTTTTCGTAACGACAGGACTGTTTATCTTGCGACAAATGACAATACACTTCCTAAGCCTAATACTCAGGAAAACTGGGTTTTTGTAAAAGGAGAATATGTTTATGATAATACAATAAAAAAAGGCTTGAACCTCTACAATGGAATGCGGGCAAAGGTGTTTGGCGAATATTATCGGCAGATTGATAAAGTTAAAACTGATTTTTTTGTTGTTGGTTTTGATGCACGTTATTATCAAAAAATTCATCGTGATTTGATCTGGGCTAATCGTATTGCTGCAAGTACATCTTTCGGAAATAAAAAATTAATTTATTATATGGGGGGCGTTGATAACTGGTTTGGACCTAAGTTTAACAATACTACAAATATTGCGACAGATCAAAATTATGCTTATCAGACATTGGCAACAAATATGCGTGGCTTTTTTCAGAATATCCGTAATGGGAATAGTTTTGCAGTGATGAATAGCGAACTACGTTTCCCGATATTCAAATATTTATCTAAACGTCCTATCCGCTCTGATTTTGCACAGAACTTTCAAATTATAACTTTTGGTGATTTAGGAACAGCCTGGACAGGCAACTCACCCTATTCAGAAAAAAACTCATTAAATACCACTGTGATAGGTAATGCGCTAACTCCACTTATTATTACCTTAAATACACAACACAATCCAATTGTTGGCGGGTATGGATGGGGTGTTAGAAGTCGTATATTCGGTTATTTTATTCGTGTTGACAGAGCCTGGGGTGTACAAGATGGCATTATATTAAAACCTCTTACTTATTTATCTTTAAGCCTGGACTTTTAATAACCTACGAAATACGAATTACTACGAATATACGAAAGGGCGTATATTAGAAGGGTTCGTATTTCGTAAATTCGTAGTAATTCGTAATAGCAATGAAATCCAAAGAGTTAAATATGGCAACAATTATTATTTTATTATGTATCGGCTTATTTGCCGGTATATTAAGTGGTATGGTTGGTATTGGCGGAGGAATAATTATCGTTCCTGCGTTAGTCTATTTTATTGGAATGAGCCAGCATGAGGCACAAGGAACATCACTTACTGTTTTATTATTGCCGGTGGGTATACTTGCAGTTTATTACTATTATAATGCCGGTTATGTGGATGTAAAATCAGCATTAATAATTGCACTTACCTTTGTCGTTGGAGGATTTATAGGATCAAAAATTGCCATTTCAATTGACCAGAATATGTTGAAAAAAGTATTCGGTATTTTTCTGCTTTTAATTTCTTTTAAAATGATTTTTTGGAAATAACCTTCTGCGAAAGACAAATTTCGTTTATAAGTATGTTGGGCGTCATTGTAAGAAAAAAAACAACACTGTAAACCGACTGACAGAAAAAAAGCCAACGCTTCAGCAAAATTAAAAGAGGTGTTTTGCCAGCCCACAAACCGACACAAAAACACCACATTTAATTTTGCCCAACCGCACTATTACCGACTAACACCAACCTGTTAACAACTGTTTAGCAAATTGAAAGATTGAGGAGCAAATTTTGCTTATTTTAGCAACATCTAAAAAAAGAAAAATGAGTATTGAAAAATATATAAATAAAGTGGTTCAAGGGGACTGTTTGCAGGTAATGAAAAATTTACCCGACAAATCTATTGATATGATTTTATGCGACCTTCCATATGGGACAACCCAAAATAAATGGGATTCTATCATTGACCTGAATAAACTTTGGGAACAATACGAAAGAATAATAAAAGACAACGGCTGTATTGCGCTAACATCACAAGGAGTGTTCACCGCCAAACTAATTTTAAGCAATGAAAAAATGTTTAAATATAAAATTGTTTGGATTAAATCAAAATCGACAAATTTTTTAAATGCAAAAAAACAACCTTTAAGAAAGCACGAAGACATTTGTATTTTTTATAAAAAGCAACCTACTTATAATCCCCAAATGACACAAGGGGAATCTTATGACAAAGGTTTCCGCAAAGACCAATACACTGGTAGTTATGGAGATTTTAAGCCAAGACACGTTAAAAGTAACGGAGAACGTTACCCAAATGACATTGTTCAATATGAAGAACAAAATATAGACGACTTCGTTTATGTTAAAACAGCCGAATCTGAAGGGCCTGTTTTACATCCAACACAAAAGCCAATTGAACTTGGGCGCTATTTAATTAGAACTTACACAAAACCAGGTGATGTGGTTCTTGACAACACTTGTGGTATTGGAAGTTTTTTACTTTCTGCAATTTTAGAAAACCGAAAATTTATTGGAATAGAAAAAAACGAAGATGTAATGTTGCACAAAGTTGATAAAATTGATTACATAAAAATTTGTGCAGACAGAATTAAAGAAACTTTAAAATTTAAAGAAGTTGAAGCATCTACATTGCTACTCTTCAAGGAACCTATCGTAAAATATCACACATTTATTTATGAAGTTAAACGAAAGAGTTTGGGCAGGGCAACTTATTAGTTGGATTCAAGAAGAAATCCGAGAAGGAAAAACAGTTTTTCAGGATGCAACCAATGACGCAGGTATAAAGCTTGATTCAGGAAAAACAAAGTTTCCCGATGTACTTTTATTTACCGACAAAATTTCCGGTATAATTTTCAACGGTTGGGAATTAAAATTTCCAGACACAACAGTTGACGATAACGAAATGCTTTTAAATGCGCTTGAAAAAGCACAAAGAATTAAATCTGATTCGTTCGTTACTTGGAACGGTTCAGAAGCTATAATTTGGAAGATTGAAAATGATAATTATTCGATTAAAGGCATTTCAAAACTCAAAGAATATTCAAAAGAGAAAAGCATAAATACAAGAGCCGATTTAGCCGACCCATTAAATTACAAACATAACGAACCATTATTAAGAACACGTTTAAAAGAAATACTTCACGACTTAGAATTGCTTTATTTGAATGGTGAATTAAAGCAAGCAATAAATGTTTCAGGAAATTTTATTGAAGCAGTGAAGCAAGCCTCTGAAATTATTTTACCTCAATTTCAAAATGAAATTGAAAAATTAAAAGGTGCTAACGCACCTTTTCGTAAAGAGTTTAATCAGTGGAAAATTTATGAGAGTTCCACTCTCAAAATTCTTGCTTCATCTTCGCGTAGACCAGAGACTGTTATTGAAGAAGAAGTATTAGCAAAATTTAGTTTTTACAATCTTATTGGTAAAATAATTTTCTATTTAACACTATCCGAAAATTTATCGGGAAGCCTTAAAAAGTTAGATTTAAAAACTTCAAAAAATGTAAAGCAAACATTAGAGAATTATTTTGATGATGCGAGTAGAATTGATTATCAAGCTGTATTTCAACCATATTTCACAGACAAAATAAATTTCAGTTCGAGCGTAAATGAAGCCTTGTTTTCTTTGTTCAAAGCAATAACAGAAGTTGATTTTAAAGTATTGCCAACGGATGTGTTAGGTACAATACTTGAAAATTTAGTTCCAAAAGACGAGAAACAAAAATTTGGACAATACTTTACACCCGCAACACTTGCAAACCTTGTTTCATTTCCGGCAATTGAGACAGCAAATGATTTTCTATTTGACCCCACTTCTGGAACAGGAACATTTTTAAATGCGTTTTATCAAATTCTAAATTATCACGGAAATAAAAATCACTCGCAATTGTTGAATCAAATCTGGGGCAACGACATTTCTCATTTCCCCGCAATACTTTCGGTAATAAATCTTTACAAGCAAAAAGTAAATCAAATAGACAATTTTCCGAGAGTTATAAGAGATGATTATTTCAATTTAGAAACAGGAAAACAAATTATTTTTCCTGATTCAAAAGACTATACAAAGCAAATACAGCAACCTATTCCGACATTTGATGCTATTGCAAGTAATTTCCCTTTTATACAACAAGAAGATATTCCAAATGAAATTCTAACTGCATTTTTCAGGGAAAAATTTGAAGCAAAACAAAAAGCGTTTTTTAAAGACAATACTTTTAAAATAAATGAACGTTCAGATTATTTTACTTATTGCATTTACAACGCAATTCATTTTCTAAAACCTAATGGGCATCTATCTGCCATCACATCTAATGCCTGGCTTGGAAAGGAATATGGATTTCAATTCAAGAAATTTTTACTTGACAATTTTCACATAAAATATTTAGTACGAAGTAATGCAGAACATTGGTTTTCTGATTCAAAAGCTTCTACAATTTATTCGGTTTTTCAGAAGTCAAATAACAATGAACCAACAAAATTTATCACAATAAATTTCAAACTCGAAGAATATTTTGACCAAGTAAATATCGCAATTCAATTAAAACAAATCGAAGAATTTTATACCGATATTGATTTGTGTTCTGATTCAAGAAATAAGAATTGGAAAAGAGATTTATCATTTGAAAATCTTTATCACAGAATTGATGAATTAGTTAGCGTTAGTATCGTTTCAAAGGATAACCTTTCTCAATCAATTGTTTCAGAGGACAACTGGGGTGCGTTTTTTATTTCATCACATCTATTTGAAAAATTTGACAAGCACCTAACGCCTCTTTATCCGACTGTTATTGATGCTTTCAGGGGTGAACGAACAGGCTGGAATGAAATGTTTGTAATTCCTTCTAATGAAGTTGCTCAAAGTGGAATTGAAAAAAAGTTTTTAGTTCCTTATGTCAAAAGCCCAACTGAATTGACAATGCTTGAATTTGTCGGCAACTATGAAAACTATCTTTTTGTTTGTGATTTACCATTAGACAAACTGAAAATAAAATATAGTGGAGCATACAATTGGATACAAAAATTCAAGAACTCAAAAAATAAAAACGGAACTAAAACCATTCAGGAGGCTTGCGAAGGACACAAACCATTTTGGTATTCATTACGACCTAAACAAGCCAGTATTGTGACGGCAATAAATCCTTTTGAGAGATTTTTCTTTAGCTTTGCCGAAGCCCCATTTACAATAGACCAACGACTTGTTGCGATTACAGTTAATGCAGGTAACGACATTGAACTTATTACAGCTTTACTGAACTCTGTTGTTACATTCTTAAACATTGAAATGCGCGGAACATCAAGAAATTTAGGAGCCTTAGACCTTAATGCAAATTACTTTAAAACACTTCGTGTTTTAAATCCAAACAGTTTGACACCAAAAGCTAAACAACAAATTAAGACTGCATTTCAACCGTTAAAAGACAGAGAAATAGAAACAATATTTGCAGAACTCAAAAAGACAGATAGAACTAATTTTGACAAAGTGGTTTTACGTTCATTTGGTATTGATGAAAAAATATTAACGGCACTGTATCAAATTCTTTCATCCGCAGTTAATGACCGAGTGACAATGAAAGAAAAGTAATTATTTTGCACTTAGACAAATGGACATACGAATAAACGCCAACGCATTTGCAAGCACATTTCCATTTTTTGCTAACTCACAAAGCCCAACAAAAAAATGTAAAAGAGCTTTCAAGCCAACCCACAAAGACGCTGAACTATGCACAGACACAGCAGGACAGAAAAAGAAACAACGAACGCCCAACATCACCTAAGCAATATTGCCGTTCATAGTAAATTTCATCATTTGAGTTCGCAATAATAATTGGTCGTGGCAAAAACCTTTCACAGCGGTAAAAAATTTTTAACTATTAGTTTTTGCCACTTTTAATTTTATAATTTCGTTTACGAAGTCGGCAACATCGCTTAGCTAATCGTTAGCGGTCATTGTAACAAGACGACAATGCAACTATAAAATAACAGGCAAACAAATAATTCTCATATAACGATGAAACAATTCTCAAAATATTCAATTTTAATTGCTTTGTTTTTTCTATTCAACATGGCAACTGCACAAAACATTAAAATCAATCCGCAAAATTCACTTGGGACAATCCCGAACATTTATAAACCCGGTGTTTTTCTTGTGCCCAAAACAACAAATGGAGCAAACGATTTTTTAAATAATGGCATTCAGCACAATACCATACGCATGATTAGCATTGAACTTGCTTTGGAATTTAGCACACCTTCCATTGCTGGTGTAATGGCACAATTGGAAGCCGCTAAGCCTGGAATATTATACACTAATTCAAGATGTGATAAACTTGTCCTTACAATTTTAAAAATGCCTCTCTGGCTAAGTTCGTCAACCGACACCACGATACTAGGCGACCCAAATTGGAGAAAATTTAATGCAATGCCACCCGCAAATTATGCAACATGGAATTTATTAGTTGATAGTATCATTAGTAAAATTAACGGGCAATGGGGTCTTGACCCTTATTATGAAATATGGAACGAACCCGATAATTTCTATTGGCAGGGAACTCCAGCTCAATATTTCGATTTTTTCAAAAAAACATATTTTGCAATAAAAACAAATCATCCATCAGCAAAAGTAGGCGGTCCAGTTTTAGCATCCTTTACTTCAAAGTTTGGAAGCGCATATCCTGTAGGTTTTATAACTAATACTCAGCTTGATTCATCAATTATCGGAAGATTAATTGACAGCTGTATGGCGTGGAATGCACCTTTGGATTTTATTTCATGGCATAAATTCGACTCATTTCTCTATTCAATGGAAATGGAAATTGATTATCTGAATCAAAAACTGATAAGCTCTGGACATGGAATCGTTCCATATATAATTTCTGAATGGAACAATACTTTCAGTATTCGTGAATCAAATTTTGCTGCTGCTTTTATGCCCAATTATGTTTTAGCTTTAGAAAATTATGGAATTGCAGGGCAGTTAGTTGCCTCTTGGCAAGACTTTATTATGGATAGTGTTGAATTTCATAATGATTATGGAATGTTAAGTTGGGGGGCTTTACATAAACCGGAATGGAAATCATTGTTATTGCTTAATAAAATGAAAGGAATAAAAATTGAATCAGATAGTTCAGATTTTCTAAACCTTGCTGTGGTTTCTACTATTCAAAACGATACTGTTCGTGTTCTTTTTTCAAACCGTTCACTACCTGCATTTACCGAAGCAACCTCCTATTTACTTTACACTAAACATTTTAATGTAACAGATATTTCAACCGCAGGCTATTCATCTTCAGAATTAGATTCAATCTACAGAGGATTAATAACGATATCGGGCATTGATTCATTATCATTAGCAATCAATTCAGCCATCCCTATTTATCAAAAAGCAGATTCAGCATTTCTATTTGGTAGAAATATTAACCTGACAATTTCGGGCTTAACTGGAACACATGTTGGAACAGAATATCTCATTGACTCTACGCACAACAATGTTATTTACCGTTTCGATTCTTTATTAATTTCTGGTTATACAAGAGCTTCTGCAACTGCATTTCTTTATCCCAATTCAACTATTTTAGCCAATAGTATAACCATTACAGACTCCATATATTCATTTCATTTGCAACCCAATGCTGTAACATTGTTTGAATTTTACGTTCCGGGCATTTTAGGTATTTCAAATAACACTCCAGTTCAGGATAACTTTGATATTTTTCCAAATCCATCTTCAGAAAGTTTAACTGTTAAATTGTTTACCCAGCAAATGGAGAGCGAACAAATACAAATTTATAATTCAATGGGAGCATTAATTAAAACCGTTGACACAAAAAACTTATCAACAGTAATTGATGTTTCAGAATTATCAAGTGGACTTTATTTTATTCACATCAAAAATCATCAACAGCAGACATTAAAGTTTATAAAACAATAGACAATAAACGACACTGAAAGACAGAACGAAGTGCTTTATCAGAAAGAAAAACAACGAACCGCTAACAGCACCTACAAGAAATTGGCGGTTCAGTGGTTAAATGAAGCTTTGTGCTTCGTATCAAGTTCCGTGCTGGCAGACAGTTTTGTGCTTCGAAATCGCCAACTTCTTGTAGCTGCAAAACGTTAGGGGCTATGTATCCCTCCACTATAGTACGTCCTAATTTTTTGCAATCCTAATTTTTATTAT
>JAVHPE010000158.1:0-2780 GCA_036170475.1 Bacteroidia bacterium
CGGAGAATTTTATGACCGGAGAGTTTGACGAGCGGAGAACTATACGACCAACGGGTTTCACAAGCGGAGAACTTTACGACCAGCGGGTTTTACAAGCGGAGAATTTTACAGGCAGACGCCTCAGCAAAAGTAAAAGAACTGTTTTTTGCTAACTCGCATTTAAAATTCGACTTTTCTGTGATCAAAATCACGAGACACTTATGCAAATAATAAATATTAAAGTTGAAATTCGGTATATTAAATCTATATATTTGCACAAAATTAACAAAAACATAGATTATGCTAATAAGCTTTAAAATAAAAAACTTTCGTTCATTTAAGGAAGAAGCGACTTTTTCAATGGAAGCTGAAGCCACGAAGCAGAAATCTCAAAATGTCATCGATGTTGAACTACCAGGTAACAATCAAATAAGGTTACTAAAGATAGCGATGGCCTTTGGAGCCAATGCGTCAGGGAAATCAAATTTGATAAGAGCATTTTATAATCTTGTAAATTATATAATTCGAAAACCACAAGTAAATAATAAGATTTGGATGTACGATCCATTTTTATTCCATACAACCACTTCGACAAGTAACTCTGAATTTGAACTCAGTTTCATCGGACCTCAAAATGTCAAATACTCCTATCAAATAATATTTAACCAGACTCAAATTGAAAGTGAAGTTCTAAATTATTATCCAAATGGAAAAATTGCAAATGTTTTCACGCGAACACCCGGAATTGAAAATAACTCAAACATACATACCGGCATTCTGGGTGGCAATTTTGGTAAAAAAGAAATTAAAGTTTTTAACAACCAACTTCTTTTATCAAAATTTGGCGATGATGAACCAATAGAAGAACTCACCAATATATTTTTATATTTTAAAAACTATGAAGTTATTAATGCAACGAATTATAACCATAGAACATCAATAAAGGCTCAGGTTGATGAAGTTACTTATAATGATAAAAACATTTATAATAAATTGAACGCCTTAATAAAGTTCGCGGATACTCAATTAAAAGGGTTTCTGGTGCAAAATATAAAAGAAGAAAACATTTCTGAAAATATTAGAACTACTTTGAAAGAAAAAATTAACACTAATCCTTATATTGTTTTTGGTATACATAGCATATTCAATGATTTGATTGACACAGGGCAAACTTTTCCACTTCAATTCGACAATGAATCTACAGGCACGCAGGTTCTTTATGCTCTTGGTGGGAAAGTGATACTCACTTTGGAGAACGGAGGCGTATTAATTGTAGATGAATTAGACACTAGTTTACATCCATTTTTAACCCGAATGTTAATTTTGATGTTTCAATCTGAAAAATTAAACCCCAAAAGGGCTCAATTAATTTTTACAACTCATGATATGACACTTTTAGACAGGGAACTTGTAAGACGTGACCAAGTTTGGATTGCTGAAAAAAATAAAAAAGGTATTTCTGAAATATTTTCATTACAAGATTTTGATGGAGTAAGAGAAGAAACACCTTTTGATAAGTGGTATCTTGCCGGAAAATTCGGTGGTTTACCTAACATTAAATCTGTCGATTCAATCTTTGATGTAATGACAAATGAATAAGACTATACTTATCGTTTGCGAAGGTGAAAGTACCGAACCAGTTTATTTTGAATCAATAAGGGATATACTTATTGATAAAGGAATAGATGTGAAAATTACTATTTCACCAATGCCCAAAAACGAAAAACAAGAAATGTTTAAGTTGAGAAATGGGGCAAAGAGAAGGGAACTAAAAAAATTAGATTTGCTAGAAGAAGGAAAGCTTAAAAAATATGAAGTAGAAGACGAATACAAAGCCCAACCGACACGATACGTTCGCGAAGCCCAAATGCGACTTGAAGATGGTTCCTACGATGAAGCATGGGCTGTCTTTGATAAAGATGGTCACCCAAAACAAGAGGAAGCGTTTGAACTCGCAAAAAATAAAATTAAAGGTAAAAATATTAATATTGCGTTTAATAGCATTTCTTTCGAACACTGGACATTAATTCACTTCGAAGAAAATTATACACAATTTCAAAAATCGCAATGTAGAGAAGGTGAAGAGAACTTTTGTTGTGGAACAAATACAAACCCAAAAGATTGCAAGGGAAATCTATGTGTTCATGGTTATATGATAAACAAGAACTATATTGCTAGCGATTGTAAAAAAAAGAAGTTTTTATTTAAAGAGTTACCAAAATATAATGTTGCGATTGAAAATGCAGTTAAATTGCGTAATGTTAAAATGGCTTCAAACCCCCAATTACCTATTTATGAATTAAACCCTTATACAACAATAGACAGACTCGTATTTCGACTAATTAATTTACCGATAGACTATTGTTGGGTTAATGGAAATGAAGAACTTTTTACAAAAAACTTTTCTTTTAAAATTGAAAGAAAAAATAATATTATAGAAATATCAGTTAAGAATTTAAAACCTGAAATATTTATATTAGTCAGTGGCTTATTTGGTTTAATAAATTCTTTGGGCGAATTTAAACCTGTCAGTGATAGAATATTACTTGGTGTAGAAACAATAAAAATCGAAATAAATTTAGATGAAATTCAAGATTTTAATTCTATTTATATGGGGCTTAAAACAGGTGACAATGAGTATTTATTTACAGACATTTAATTACATTTTAGACAGCCAATACAATTTGCAATGTAAAACGACCGAAATACAATAGTTTGGAAGAAAATACGCAAGCAGCCAACATCACCTAAGCAATATTGCCGTTTATAGTAAGCTTTATCATTTGAGTTCGCAATGAAAA
>JAVHPE010000159.1:0-41599 GCA_036170475.1 Bacteroidia bacterium
ATTATAATAGTGCTACTGGTGGACAAACAGTATATTCAACTCCTACTTATGATACCTTAATTATCGGTAATACCAGCGGTACTCAAACAGCTGGTGGAAATTTAACTGTAACAACATTAAATAATAATTTCAATTCCGCAGATACATTGGATATGATAACCTATACCCTATCCGTAGCAAAAGTGAATAATACGGGCACAATAAAAACTCAAAATTCATCTGCTGGTGGATTATCAATGGGCTTATCTTGGGGAGGGTCTGTAGAATACAATGCTACAGGAACACAAACTATTGTGGCAGGCACCTATAATAATCTTACTATCAGTGGTGCTGGCAATAATTCAAAAACGACTGGTGCTGACATCACTGTAAATGGTATCCTTAACTTAAGTGCTGCCAATTTTTCTTCCTCACAAGGCTGCCTTGAAATGGGTACGGATACCCTTACAATGGGTGCAACTGCCACTACCACCGGAACAGGAGATGTTACAGGAATAGTGAAACGCTCAACATTTGTAGACGGCACACCTTATTCTTTTGGAAACCAGTTTACAACTATGACCTTTGCCGCAGGCGGAACTCCACCCGGCTTTGTCAAATTTAAAATCACATTAAATTCTGCACTTCCTGATAAATCTACTTCTGTTTTGCGTATCTATGACATTATTCGTTTAGGCGGTTCGGCAAAAACGGTAACCTTACAACTGCATTATCTTGATACTGAACTTCAAGCCAATACCGAACCTAATCTGGTAATCTGGGATGATGAACCATTAATTCCAAAAGCGGAGGAACATGGTAAGGCAAATGAGGATGGAACCTATATTGATAACTGGGTTGCTATCTCCAACCGTAACATAACCTATTTTGCAACAGCTTTCGATACTCACCTTTGGGGCTTGTCAAAAAAAGAATCTCCTGATTTTATCTGGCTGGGAGCAGCCAGCACCGACTGGAATGATATTAATAACTGGACAGGCGGTGTTGTACCTATTGTGACTAGTGATGTTGTGATTCCTAATACTGACTCAACTGTATTTGATCCAATTTTACCTGCCGCTACCTCTGTGAGAAAAATTACGATACGGAGCAACGGAGTGATTAATGGAGGTACAGGAACAACACTGACAATTGCAGGCAGTACCGGTGCCTGGATTAATCAGGGAGGTACATTAAACCCGGGTACCAGTACAATTCTCTTTACTAATACTGGTTCCACCACTTCCGGTAATAGTGCTACGATGGCAGGTACAACAAATTTCCACAATGTAACAATTGATACTAATTCCCGGCTGAAGCCACAAGTTGGTAGCATCATGAGGATTGACGGTACCCTGACAAATAACGGCAAGTACGATGCAGAAGACCTTGTAAATACAGTTGAGTATAATGGCGCCGACCAAACTGTGCTGAATCCGAACGGAGGATCTCCCGGCTACCATCACCTTATCTTCAGCGGAAGCGGAACTAAAACATTGCCGGGTGCAGTACTCCCTATGAATCTTACTGGTGATTTTATTAATAATGTTACTTTTGCGCATAATGGTGGAAAAATAGTTTTCAAAGGTACGGGAGCACAAACTATCAATAGTGGCGGTAATTCTTTTAATAATTTCAGCATTACAAATACGCTCGGAACTTGTACCGCATCAACCTACGGGATAACAGTTTTAGACACATTTTCTACCAGAGCAAATACAACTTTAGATATGGCAACCTTTGCTTTGAGTGTTAATACTGTTATTGATACCTGTACCTTAAAAACGCAAAATACCGGTGCAACACCTATTACCGCAGCTAAAACATGGGGAGGAACGGTGGAGTATAATGGAACGGCAGGTCAAACTATCGTAAAGGGCAACTACAATAATCTTACTATTTCAGGGAACAAAAGTGCCGGGGTAATAACATTTGTCAACGGCGATACAATTGGTGTAGCGGCTGCATTTACAGCTTCCGCTACTAATGCTTCTTATACAGTTACCGGAAATATATTTGATTATAATGGGAGTGGTGCTCAAAATATCACTCCCAATACTGCACCATTCAGCGCTTATAATAATCTGGTAATAAGTAATTCAGGCGTAAAAACTATCGCTACAGCGGTAACCTGCCTTACTTATACAGAAAAAAACGTAGCCACACTTGAAATTTCTGGAATAGACACGCTTCATGTAACACAATAAACAACTTTTTTATTTGTCCAGAATTTTTCAAATGTTGTACCCCTAATGATGTTAACTTTTTACTCCCATTTCTCTATCTCAATAGTCGATTCTAAAAAAATTTCCAGAGAATCCGGTAAAGCGGAAAAAAAATCAATGCCCGTTAAATGTTCAACGGAATCAATACTTACAGCGTAATCAAAAACAGATTGTTTGCTTCCTTCATTCGGTAATATAAATGCAATGGCTTTATATTCAGGTTTTTTATAATCCAAAATAACTTTATAATAATAACGCGGAACAGCTACTTTATCAATACCAATGGTTGGCAGGTCTCCTTCCAAAACACCGGCAGTTACAACATAAATTTCATTGTTTTTTTTCGCCCAGCCACGTACATCTGTTTCTAATTTTTTCCAAATACCACGATTAAAAGCGGGCAATTGAGGACTCATATTACTCATCAAAAATGATTCACTCATTGTTTGTTCGCTCCACCCCATATCTCCTGCCGGACACAAATGTCCACGGTCGTAACCGGATTTTTTATAATCCTCCGGTGAAGCCGAACCTGTATTCACATCTGTATCTATTCTAAAATTATTAGTACGTTCTTCTCCATTATTATCACACATTTCGGATGTTAAACGATATGCCACCCATTTTGCCTGTTCGTATTTTTCACTATAACAAAGCGTAAACGCGGCGTGTTTAACAAGTTCATCACACGTTGAAATATCGGGTAAAAAATTGCTTGAGAAATTTTCAACGCTATCATCAGCTCTTTCATTAACACTATTTTTTACAATAGGATGCCAGGGATAGAATAATCCCGGCCAGGCAAAAATTGAAAAGAAAAAAAATATTCTTAAAAACATTTTTTCTATGTATTATACCAAAACAACTCAGGTTTTAAAAAATTTTGGTTACAGTTTAGGTCCAATCCCTTAAACTATTTTATTGTTTTTAAAATTAATAAAACTAACAGATTTAGCAAAAATTATAATCTGAAAGGCGCGTAAGCCAGAAAAGGTAGCGGGGGCAGCATTTGCTAGTGCGTGTGCCGATGACCTTTTCTTGAATTTTTTGTTACTTTTTGTTTCAAGACAAAAAGTAAAATGCTTAAAAGGACTAGGAATTCTATATCTTAGATGAATATAATTAGGTGCAAAGCCCTATTATCAGACTACCTAAATAGTAACAAATTTTGTTAAAATCTACGATAACGAATCGGTACCAATATACGAATTGATAAGGATTTCGTAAATTTCACCCTGCGGGCGACCACCCGCAGGGTGGCGTAATTCGTATTTCGTAGATAATGTGCGTAAAGCTATGTGCGTTAGGTATATTACCAATAATTCAACAACTTTTTCCTGATTGGGCTTTAGCAAAAATTGATAAAAAAGAGGTATACGACAAATTTCCCTTATTAGTTTAAACCTCTCCCCTGCCCCTCTCCTTGAAAAAGGAGAGGGGTACAACCCACATGTCCTGTTGAACCAAGGCTCCCCTCTCCTTTTTCAAGGAGAGGGGCAGGGGGTAAGGTCTTGAAGATTCATTGCAAAAAAGGAAATTTGTCGTACACCCGATTTCAAAATTTTTTTTGTTAAAATAAAAAAAATTTGGTTCTTGAAATTATAAATTTTAACTTTCAGCTATGAATTATCCAAATTTAATAAGTAGTAAATTGCCAAATGTAGGCACGTCAATATTTGCTGTGATGAGTAAATTAGCCACAGATAGCGATGCGATCAATCTTTCTCAAGGTTTCCCTGATTTTAATTGTAGTGAAGAATTAATAGGTCTCGTAAATAAATACATGTTGAAGGGGAATAATCAATATGCTCCAATGGCAGGATTAATGGGACTTAGAGAGATTATCGCGGAAAAAACAGAAAATCTCTATTCGTCAAAATATGATCCGGAAACTGAAATTACTGTTACCGCCGGAGGTACACAGGCTATATATACAGCTATTTCGGCGGTCATCCATGAAGGCGATGAAGTGATTATTTTTGAACCCGCTTATGATTGTTACCAACCTGCGATAGAAATCAATGGTGGAAAAACAATTTATTTAGAGCTAAAAGCGCCTAAATATATGATAGATTGGGAGGAGGTAAAAAAGGTAATTAATTATCACACCAAAATGATAATTATTAATACGCCTCATAACCCTTCAGGCAGCATCATGACAGCCGGAGACATGGCAAAGCTGGAAAAACTGACCAGAGGTACCGAGATTGTTATTATCAGTGATGAAGTATATGAACATATCATTTTTGATGGATACGAACACCAAAGTGTTGCCCGATTTCCAAAACTTGCCGAACGTAGCTTTATTATTTCATCATTCGGTAAAACATTTCATGCTACGGGTTGGAAAATAGGATATTGCTTAGCACCTAAAAAATTGATGGCGGAATTTCGAAAAGTCCACCAGTTTATGGTATTTTGTTGCAATACCCCGATACAATATGCGTTAGCCGATTTTTTGAAAAAAGAAAAAAATTATATGGACTTGGGAAATTTTTATCAAAAAAAGAGAGACTATTTTATTAATTTAATAAAAAATTCAAAATTTAAGTGTGAGTCATCCTCCGGTACCTATTTCCAGCTTTTAGGATACAATGGAATCAGCAAGGAAAAAGATACAAATTTTGCGATACGATTAACAAAGGAATTTGCCATAGCTTCCATCCCAATATCCGTGTTTTATCACGATGGAATTGATAATAAAATGCTGCGTTTTTGTTTTGCGAAAAAAGAAGAAACATTAGAAAAAGCGGCTGAAATATTAAATAAAATATAAGGGGAGATTACCCGATTAAAAATCTTACCTATTGCCTCTCCCCTGTTGGGAATAATTAAGAGAGCAACCACCTATGAACGACTTAAAAATCACAATCATTCAAACTAATTTACATTGGGAAAATAAAGAAATAAATCTTTCTTTATTTTCTCAAAAAATAGCTGATATTACTGAAAACACTGATTTAATCGTGCTTCCGGAAATGTTTACTACCGGATTTAGTATGAGCCCGCAAAAATTTGCTGAACCTATGGAAGGGATGACAGTGAACTGGATGAAAGAAAAAGCGAAAGAGAAAAATTGTGTAATTACAGGAAGTTTTATTTTTGAAGAAGAAGGGAAGTATTTTAACCGTCTTGTTTGGATGAATGTCAATGGCAGCTATAACACCTATGATAAAAGGCATCTGTTCCGTATGGCAAATGAAGATAGTTATTATACCGAAGGGCAAAAAAAAATAATTGTTGAACTAAAAGGCTGGAAAATCTGTCCTTTGATTTGTTATGATTTGCGTTTCCCGGTTTGGAGCAGAAATAAGTTAATTAACGTTGGTACAACTAATTTAACTCCGCATTATGAATATGACCTGTTAATATATGTTGCCAATTGGCCGGAAATACGCAGCTATCCATGGAAAACATTATTACCTGCACGTGCTATTGAAAATCAATGTTATGTTGTTGGCTTGAACAGGATTGGAAATGACGGGAACAAAATTTATCACTCCGGAGATTCCGCTGTGATAAATGCAAAAGGGGGAATAATCAGTAAAACAAAAGCACACGAAGAAACAGCGGAAACAGTAACACTCAGTTATAGTGAATTGACGTCGTTCAGAAAATTATTTCCAGCCATCAATGATGCTGATACGTTTGAAATCAGGAATAATCAATGATGCTATACAATACCTAAGGAAAGACATAAAGAGTCGATCAGATTTATTGAATCACTACTTTCCCTTTACCAAGAAGTTGTTGTTTATAAAATACTTTGTAGAAATACAATCCATCAGAAAGCTGCTCTCTGAAAATTCGCGTTTCTCCATTCATATTATCCTTTCGCATCACTTCTTTCCCAACCAAATCGTAAAGAATAAAATTCATTTCAGAAGTCTGTATTGCATCCGTTGTTTGTATACCGATAATTGCTGAAGTGCTGAAAGGGTTAGGATAAACCGTAACGATAGCTCCATTACCAGCTATATCATCAACCCCAGTTATGGTTAAGGTTACAGGATTGGAAGTAGCGGAACAACCATTAGCGTCCTTAATAACCACAGTATAGGTTCCTGAAGCTGTCGCGGTATAGGATATTGATGTTGCTCCGGAAATAGCTGATCCCGCCAGATTCCACTGATATGAAACTGCAGCGCTTGAAGTGAGTATATTGCCGGATTGATTAATGGTTGGTGTTGCAGGTAATGGACTTACCACAATATAACCTGTCTTGATTTTAGTATTGGATCCGCCACTATTGTTAGCAAGCAAGGAAACATTAAAAGCTCCTTGCGTATTATAACAAATATTGGTCGGATTTTGCAGCGATGATGATGTGGTTGCGGCACCTGTAAAAGTCCAGGTCCGTAAAGTAGGTGAATTGGTGCTTTGATCTGTGAAGTTAATGCAATCCCCAACACAAATAGTAGTATCGCTTGCCGTAAAATTAGTAACGGGAGCCAATACATTACTTCCGGTAATATTAATATCATCAAGGTACAGATTATTTCCATATTTATTTGTCCCTTCAAACCTCACTACAATATTATTGCCGGTAAAGGAGTTCAGAGAAATTGTATCGGTGCGCCAATCTCCGGAAACGGTTGGTGTAAATTCTGTTGACAGTACGCCTGAAGTTGCGAGTGCCGTACCGGATTTGGTGTAAACCGCCGCGCCATAGGTGCTACCGCAATTAGTAGAAACAAATACCTTCAATGTATCATAGTTAGCCGGATTTTGATAGTTTCTGTAAGCAAGCTTAAAAGTCAATTTTGCATTATTTACCCCAATTAAACTTACCGGTTTACTTATGAGATTATCCTTTTCTCCGCCAGTGGTTGCATAATTGAAAAAGTCAATAGATGCACAGGCGGTGCTTGCTCCATTACCTGCCGCAGTAGTGTTCCTTGTCCATGTTTTTGTATCCACCGGAGTTTGTGTATCTGACCAGCCTCCGGGAGGAAATATCGCATTTTCAAAATTTTCTGAAAATGGTAAGGCGGCACTTCCTACGATAATGTAATTTGTTTTTGTAATTGAAGTGTTTCCATTAATATTGTAAGCAGTGAGTTTTACGCTATATGTTCCGGCTGATGAGTAGGTGTGTGTAGGAGATTGTGTTGTGTAATCGGTGGTGCCGTTATTATCTATATCCCACTCCCAAGCGGTTGGTGAAGCTAAGGTTTGGTCAGTAAATGTAACAGTTAACGGAGCGGCACAACTGCTTGTCGGGCTTGCGGTAAAATCAGGGACAGGAGGACTTGCACAAACTGTTAAACAAGATGCCGCATTATAAGAAGCTCTTATTTTATTTCCGGGTTGAGGTCCAAACCCATTTGTAAGTAATATGCCGGTACTGGTAAGATGACAATAACTCATGATAGTACCGCCATTTGCAGGTGTTGGACCAGGAGAACATCCTCCTTCGGTTGCATAGCAGTCGTCAATTGCGCCGCCCGTCCATCCACACCAATGCGTATGATTGGATCCGAAATTATGCCCTAACTCATGTGTAACACACTCTGTAGTCCATGAAAAATTCGGATACGCGGCATAGGTATTGTCAATATTGCTCATACCATAGGCATAGGCAGGATCACATATTACATCCAAATAGGCCAATCCGCCTGCACCCAAATTTCTTGTGGTAAGAAAATGTGCTACATTGCCATTAAAAGTGGTCCGGTATGCCTGAAAACTATTGAGCAAATCAGTAGAGTTGGTGCCTGAAATATAAGGATCCGTAGCAGACCAAACATATATTTGCGATATTTCGGTACTCAGAGCTTCCACATTATACAGCGCGTTAACAACATTAAACATTCCGGTAACATAATTACCAACAGCAGATACACTTCCTTTATCCAGGAACATCTGATAATCACATTCAAAATATATTTTAATACATTGGTTACTTAACAAATTTCCTGAATTGCCATTGCCGGATGACCTTACAGGCAATTCATCCGTTCCACACTTGAATCCCCGGGGAAACATAACATCACTGTCTTTGTATAAAATGTAAATGGTATTATTTATATTGGATTTATCATTCCATAAACCCAAAACATAATTTTCATTGTTATAGGAAAATACGCCCATCATAGAATTATCAAACATACTGCATGCCACCAGAGAAGGAGCCACGCCAGAAACCGTTCCCTGATAATATAGTCCGGGGGTGTAGTTAACTTTTTCACTTTCTCCGGTAATAATAGAAAAATTATCGGTCAAAATTTTTGCCTTATGCAGGCTGAAAGTTACTTCGCCATTTTTTGAAACAGGTATTGTTAATGTGAGTTGAGAAGATTTCATTTCATTAATTTTTGCCAACTCTGCAAAGTCAATTTCCAGAAAAACCGCATTCCTGATATCCTGTTTAACATTTACCATATAATCCGTTTTGGGAGAAATCTTAAAAAGACTGCTGCTTGCATGGTCGTCATTTGAAAGACTCTTTGCAACTATTGAATACTGATTTTTCGATGCAATGTTATTAAATGAATTTGCACCCCGGCCATTTGTTTCAAGCAAAGCAATGGCAACTAATAAGAGTAGTTTTGTTTTCATTTTGTTATTTTTTTATCATTAATTACAACTAACCGTATTTTGAATTGGCTGTTTAAACACCCTATTTCAATACCAAAGATGGCATTTCTTTTTAAAAGAAACAATAGCTGCGATAAAAAATCATTCTTTCAGGCAGGATGCTCCTGATTATATTTGAAACCTGAAACTTATTATTGAAGCAAAACAAATTCTCTCAAATGCCTGTAAATACAATAAAAACAGCGGTTAAACAATGTTAAAATATGTTAAGCGTTGATGTGTTAAATGGAATAGTGTATTTTTGTAGGAAGACTTCAGTTATTGATGAATAAAAACAATGTAAAAATAATAATTACGATGGCAAGTCTTGCCCTGATAGGTATCATTTCTATTCAGGTGTATTGGATAAACAATGCGATTTTATTAAGTAAACAACGATTTGATCAAAATGTAAACGAAGCCCTGAACAAGGTTGTTTCCCGTATGGAAAAACAAATTGCCGCATCCAAAATCAGAAAAAAATTCAACTTTCGTAAGCAAGGCATTCGTTGGTATACACCACAAGATTCATTGGCGGAAAAATCTAAATTTATCAACCCGGCACATACGGAAAATAAAAATGATTTTTCAGTTCCAAAAGATAAAGTAAATGTAAAAATTTACGAAGAATATTCATCTGATTCCAATGGTGTAACAGTAAAAAAATCACGCCATAAAAATTACCTGAGCGATAGCGTATCTTCGGACATGGAATTAAAGCCAGACAAAGACGTTCCTACCTATATCAGTCAGTTTAATTCCGGAGAATTGCGGAATAAATGGTTTTCACAAAAGAAAAACAGGATCAACGATATTTTTGATGAATTAGTAAGTATTAATATTTATAATAATTACAATGCTAAAATTGACACAACACTTTTAGATTCAGTAATTCGTCTGGAACTTCTGGAAAAAGGAATTTCCGCTAATTATATTTTTGCTGTTACCACTTCAAAAACAGCCCCAAACGATATAAAACCGCTTTCAAACAAAGAAGTACTTTTGATGACATCCAATTATAAAATAAACTTATCTCCTGATAATATTTTTATTAAACCACAGTATTTATCCCTCTATTTTCCTGACCAACGTAACTATTTATTGAGTTCTATGGGATTTATGCTGGCAATTTCCGGGGCATTTATGTCAATGATAATCTTTTCCTTTTATTATACTGTTTCTACCATCTTTAAACAGAAAAAATTATCTGAAATTAAAAATGATTTTATCAGTAATATGACACATGAATTTAAAACCCCCATTTCAACAATATCATTGGCTTGTGAAGTGTTAAATGACAAGTCATTTGAAAAATCACCGGAACGTGTTACTAATTATGTAAAAATGATTGGCGATGAAAATAAACGGTTAAGCTTACTGGTAGAAAATATTTTACAGACGGCAATCCTTGATAAAGGAGAACTTAAATTAAACATTCAGCGTATTGATATTCATGCGTTGATTGAACAAACTATCGCTAACATTAAATTGCAAGTGGAGAATAAAGAAGGGGAAATTTCTACTGAGTTAAAAGCGCAAAATCCGATAATAAATGCGGATAGAATTCACGTAACTAATATTATTTTTAATTTGATTGATAATGCCATTAAATATTCAAATGAAAAACCGAAGATCAGCATACATACCCAAAGTGACGAAAACGGTATTTTTATTTCTGTGCAGGACAATGGGATTGGGATTAGCAAAGAAAATCAAAAACGAATTTTCGACACAATGTATCGTGTTCCTACCGGAAACATTCATAATGTGAAGGGTTTTGGATTAGGCTTAAGTTATGTAAAAGCGGTTGCGGAAAAACATGGTGGTTCTATAAGCGTGGAGAGCGAATTGGAGAAAGGAAGCACATTTACAGTATATTTACCAATGAATAAACCAGAAAATTAAAAAAAATTAAAATTTTATAAAAAATGGCAAAAACAAAAATCTTATTAGTGGAAGACGATCCCAACCTGGGAAGCCTGTTAAAAGAATATCTGGAAGTGAAAGAATATTCTACTGTTTTGGCAGTTAATGGGAAACAAGGATATGACGTTTTTTCAAAAGATAAATTCAATATGTGTATTTTAGATGTGATGATGCCTATTAAAGATGGGTTCACACTCGCTAAAGAAATTCGTTCAATCGACCCTCATGTTCCTATTGTATTTTTAACCGCAAAATCAATGAAAGAAGATGCGATAGAAGGGTTTACTGCCGGAGCTGATGATTATATCACTAAGCCTTTCAGCATGGAAGAATTATTATTGCGTATTAAAGCAATCTTACGCAGGGCGGAAAACAAAACCTCTATACATTCTGATCAAATCGAATTTAAAATTGGACTTTATAAATTTGATTATAAACATCAAATCCTTGAAATAAATGGGGCACAACAAAAATTAACCACCAAAGAAGCTGACCTGTTAAAACTCCTTAGTTTAAATGCCAATGACATACTTGATAGAAACTTTGCATTAAAATCAATTTGGCAGGACGATAATTATTTTAGCGGACGCAGCATGGATGTGTATATTGCCAAGTTACGTAAATATTTGAAAGATGATAGTACCGTAGAATTGATAAATGTACACGGCAAAGGATTTAAGCTGTTGATTGGAAAATAACGACAGGAAATTGGGCAATTTTTCAATACGTCAGTAGGCAATTTTTTAAACTATTTTCTTAAAATTATGTGAACTAAATTGGGTTACAATACCCAATTAGTACATTATCAAATTGTTACAATTTAGGTCTATTCCCTTATACCATTTTATTGTTTTTAAATTAATAACTGATTTAGCAAAAATTATAATCTGAAAGGCGCATAAGCCAGAAAAGGTAGCGGAGGCAGCATTTGCTTGTGCGTTTGCCGATGACCTTTTCTTGAATTTTTTGTTACTTTTTGTTTCAAGACAAAAAGTAAAATGCTTAAAAGGACTAAGAATTCTATAACTTAGAGGAATTTAATTAGGTAAAAAGCCCTATTATTAGACTACCTAAATAGTAACATCAAATTTACTCATTTATCTAAATTTCCAAAACAATGCAAGCCTGCTCTGAAACCATTTGTTCGGCTCGTTTTTTAGAGAAGTGCTGGGCAGTGCCAACTATTTCGTTTTCTACTATCAGTTGAATAATAAATTGTTTGTCAGTCGCATTTCCTGTTTCGTTAATGACCTCAAAATGAAATTCTTTTTTTTCTTTTTGCACCCATTCAATAAATTTACTCTTAAAATCTATCTCCTTAGTTTCTACTTCATCCATATCAATATGAACATTGATAATGCGCTTTAAAATAAAATTCTGCGCCGCTTTATATCCTTTGTCAAGAAAAATAGCGCCAATCAATGCCTCGTATGCATCACCACTAATGGAACTAGGCTGTGCCGACTTAAATCTACCGTTGTTGACTTCTATAAATTGATTTAATCCTAAATTGATCGCAACTTGGTTGTGTTTGGCCCTGCTAACCATTTTTGAGCGCATCTTAGTTAAGAAGCCCTCATCTCTGAAAGGAAATTTTTTAAAAAGATAATCTGCCACAACGGTTCCGATTACAGAATCACCTAAAAATTCCAGTCGTTCATTGCTATCCTTTACTCCTACTTTTATCATTTGTGCGGCGGAACTATGACGGAAAGCCAGCTTATAAAGCCCAATATTCCCCGGGTAAAAACCAAGAATTCTGAACAATGATTCGTAAAAGGTTTTGTCTGATGAAAGGTAAACTCTAAAAGGTTTTGAGAAGATTGTCAAATGATGTGCTGATTATTGGATTTGCTGATTAGCTGATTTCCGATTAGTTGATTAGGGGATTAATAATAAATTAAAATAAACAATTCATCAGCACATCAACACATCGATAATCAGCACATCTTTAAGCGCTATATTTCTTTACAATAATGGAAGCGTTATGTCCGCCAAATCCAAAAGTGTTACTCAAGGCAGCTCGAACGGTGCGTTTTTGTGCTTTGTGGAATGTAAAGTTAAGTTTGTTATCCAAGGCAGGATCATCTGTAAAGTGGTTGATAGTTGGAGGAACAATATCATTTTTTACTGCCAGCACACAGGCAATAGCTTCAATAGCTCCCGCTGCACCCAGTAAATGCCCTGTCATTGATTTAGTTGAACTGATATTTAGCTTATATGCGCTTTCTCCGAATACGTTAAGGATAGCCTTAATTTCAGCCACATCACCGAGTGGTGTAGATGTCCCATGGACATTTACATAATCAATCACGTCGGCATTCATTTCCGCATCCTGTAAGGCATTGCGCATAACATTAATGGCACCTAGACCCTCGGGGTGAGGCGCTGTAATATGATTTGCATCGGCTGCCAAACCGCTTCCGGCAACTTCAGCATATATTTTAGCGCCACGTTTTAAAGCATGTTCCAATTCTTCTAAAACTAAACACCCTGCTCCTTCACCCAGAATAAAGCCATCACGATCCAAATCAAAAGGACGGGATGCTGTTTCTGGAGAATCATTTCGTGTAGAAAGCGCATGCATTGCGTTAAAACCACCAA
This sequence comes from Bacteroidia bacterium, assembly GCA_036170475.1. Lineage (GTDB taxonomy): Bacteria > Bacteroidota > Bacteroidia > 2-12-FULL-35-15 > 2-12-FULL-35-15 > 2-12-FULL-35-15. The sequence goes on from JAVHPE010000159.1 coordinate 13,314, forward strand.
TACCTGCTTCGCAAACAGCAGCTTCAGAGCCACCTGCGACAATAATATCAGCCTTGCCCAATTTAATGTACATGACCGCGTCAATAATAGAATTGGTAGATGATGCACAAGCGGCGACGGTGGTAAAATTAGGTCCACGCATACCAAACATTATGGAAATATGTCCGGAACAAATATCCGCAATCATTTTAGGAATAAAGAAAGGATTAAAACGTGGTGTACCATCGCCTTTAGCAAAATTTAAACATTCTTCCTGAAATGTTTGCAAGCCCCCAACTCCTGTACCCCATATAACCCCTGCCCTATCCGGATCAAAAGCGTTTTCTCTATCTAATCCAGCATCACGCACTCCTTGAATTGCGGCACACACACCATATTGAGAAAAAGGATCCATTTTACGGGCTTCCTTGCGATCTAAATAATCCTCCACATTAAAGCCTTTTACTTCGCAGGCAAACCGTGTTTTAAACTTTGAAGCATCAAATCGAGTAATGGGAGCAGCTCCACTAACACCCGACAGAAGACTGTTCCAGAAATCTGTAACATTATTACCAAGTGGTGTAACCGCACCAAGTCCCGTAACTACTACTCGTCTAAAATTCATACAATAAATCGTTTCAGGAATTATTTTGTATTTGCCTCAATGTAGGAAATGGCATCACCAACGGTAGCTATTTTTTCAGCTTGATCATCAGGAATAGCAATATTAAATTCTTTTTCAAACTCCATTATCAATTCTACTGTGTCTAATGAGTCGGCTCCTAAATCATTTGTAAAGCTAGCTGTGGGCGTTACTTCTTTTTCGTCAACACCTAATTTATCAACGATAATAGCTTTCACTTTTGTTGCAATTTCTGACATTTTTTTAAATGTTTTAAGGTTAATTCGGGTGCAAAGATATAGTTATGTGTACAATAACAAAAAAAATTATTTAAAATCCTTACTTTTTAACATTTTTTTGTTCATTATCTATTTATTATCAGACAATTAAGGAAATAAAAAATTATTATTTTATAAAATAAAAGAGCCTGTTTTCTTCCTAATAATGATACCCTCTCAAATTATTGCTTTCATGAATCCGTTTTTTGAAACGAAGTACCTTTCCCCTATTCATGAAGCTGATCAGGTCAGAGGAATTCGTAGATTTGTAAAAAAATTGTTTATCCATTATGAAAAATATCGCGATTTTCGCTTCCGGAGAAGGCAGTAATGCTCAAAATATCATTGATTATATAAAATTAAGAAATCAAGAAATGAGAGTTGTCCTTATAATTTCCAATAACCCTCAGGCAAATGTATTGAATCGGGCAAAGAATGAAGGGATTACAAGCTTCCTGATAGATCGTGCTACTTTTTACGAAAGCAATCAAACCCTTGATCTATTAAAATCGGCAAAAATAGATTTAGTGGTGCTTGCTGGTTTTTTATGGAAGATTCCTGAGCAACTGATTAAAAATTTTCCTAAAAAAATAATCAATATTCATCCTGCTTTATTACCTAAATTTGGTGGGAAGGGTATGTACGGTATGAATGTGCATAAAGCTGTGGTTAACGCGAAAGAAAAACAAAGCGGGATCAGTATTCATTTTGTGAATGAAGAGTACGATGAAGGTCAACTGATTTCTCAACATACATGCCCCATTGCCCCAACCGATACGCCTGAAATAGTGGCGCAAAAAATTCATCAATTGGAATATGAGTTTTTTCCAAAAGTAATTGTTGATGTGTTAAGTATCAAGTATTAAGTATCAAGTACTTTGTACTTTGTACCTGATACCTGATACCTGATACCTGATACCTGATACTTGATACTTGATACTTCTTAAAAATGCTCAAAAAATACGTTAATAAACTATTAATCGAAGCTGGTTGTGATGAAGCAGGCAGAGGCTGTCTTGCAGGTCCTGTATTTGCCGCAGCTGTTATTTTTCCAAAAAAATTCAAAAATGCTTTCATTAACGATTCAAAAAAATTAAGCGATCAAAAACGTAAATTGTTACGTACCATTATTGAAGAAGAAGCTATTGCCTGGGCTGTTGGAGAGGTAAGTGCGAAAGAAATTGACAAAATAAATATTCTGAATGCTTCCTTTTTAGCGATGCACAGGGCTATTGATCAATTAAACATCAGACCACAAAGTTTATTGATTGATGGAAATCGTTTTAATAAATACAAAGAAATACCTCATACCTGCATTGTTCAAGGCGATGGTAAATATCTAAGTATTGCCGCTGCTTCCATTTTGGCAAAAACATATCGGGATGATTATATGGATTTGTTGCATGACCAATTTCCAATGTACGACTGGTTAAACAATAAAGCATACGGCACCCCTAAACATCTGGAAGCGATAAAAAAATACGGTATTACCGAACATCATCGAAAAAGTTTTTCATTCTAGCCCATCCTGACTTTTCCGAAAGGGTGTAACAATTTATTAAGTTTCTTCGTTCAATGCCGAAATAACAATTTTGAGGCTCAACGATGAGTTTCGTTTTACGTATTTCATATTTAAGTATTTATTAACAATTAAAATTAGGTACCATGAAAAAAAACTTCCTCCTAATAATCCTGATTTTTTTTAGTGCTTTGTCTGTCAAAGGACAAACAACACTTACAACAGCAACAGACTTTACTGTTACAGATACTCATGGAAATTCGTTCAGCCTTTTCAGCGTATTAAATTCAGGTAAATATGTATGCCTGGATTTCTTCTTCACAACGTGCGGTGCATGTCAGGCTACATGCCCATATTTCAAGGAAACATTTACTAATTATGGCTGCAATACGCAGGATATAGTCTTTCTTTCCATTGACAATGGTAATACGAATGCTGAAGTTGATGCATACGAGGTAACATATTTAGGGGGAAATGCGGGTTATTCTACCATTAGCGGAACGCAGGGAGGCGGGGATGCCGTTGTCTCTTCCTATGGGGTTGGAGCCTTTCCAACGTATATTTTAATCGCTCCCAATAAACAAATTGTTGAAACAGATATGTGGCCAATAACTAACGCTGCAAGTTTCGAAACATTTTTTAATTCACACTCCTTAGTTCAAAAATCATGTTTATCCTCAGGGATAACAGGGGCAAGTCTTGAAAATAGTGTTTCTTTTTATCCCAACCCCGCTATAAACAACGTAACAATTAAAACGTCCGGTAGCGAAAAAATGAATAATATCAAGGTATATGATGTGTTAGGGAAATTACTCATCAATCAAAATTTAAACAATGAAGATCGCAGCTCTTTAAATGTTTCAGAACTTGAAAAAGGAATTTATTACTTAGAAATTACTTCAGAAAATAATACTTCAGTAGTCAAAAAAATGAGAAAGCAATAATGTTTTCACAACTACAGTTCCCGAAAATAAGTTTGGTCATTTATATCAAATCAACTTAGGTTCTCGAAAAAATTTTTAATATCTACGATAACGAATCGGTACCAAAGTAAGAATTGATACGGGTTTCGTAAATTTTACCCTGCGGGCGACCACCCGCAGGGTGGCGTAATTCGTATTTCGTAGGTAATATGCGTAAAGCTATGTGCGTTTGGTATATTTGAGTTTAACTAGATTCTTCCCCGAAAAAATTTTTAGAGTTTATATATAAAAACCCGTCGGCATAGGTTGCAGGCGGGTTTTAAGCGATCGTAATATGAAACTATGAGTAACTTAAAGGTATCACTTTCAATTTTTTAATTGTTGAAAGTATTACCATCGTAGTTACGTTACCTATTTCAGAAATGTTTCTTATTTTGTCCATTGCCAGAGCTTCATAGGCGGCTATATCCTGCACCATTATTTTTAAAATATAATCTGAAGATCCGGTAACGTGGTAGCATTCAATAATTTCCGGAATGTCAAGAATTTGTTTAATAAAATTCGGAACCGCATTCCCTCTTGTTTGTGCTAAAGACACTAACATAAAAGTTTGGATTCCCAAACCAAGGCTTTCAACGTCCAGTTCGGCATGGTAGCTTTTAATGATTTTCGCTTTTTCCAATTTCTTAACCCTTTCAAATGTAGGTGTTGCTGAAAGTCCCACTTTTTGAGCAAGATCAAGGTTGCTTATGCGACCATCTTCTTGTAACTGCTTTAAAATCTTTAAGTCAGTTTTGTCTAGTTTTTCAATTTTTGCCATCCTTTAATTCTAATTTTTTAACAAAGTTACAGTAAAAAACGCTAAAATGAAATATTTTTTCAGCATATTATCTTTTCATTAAAAAGGTTTATAATGCCGCAATTTATTACTTTTTAAGAATATTATTCTGCCTAATTAAAGGTAAAGAGAATTAAATTGTTAATAACTTTTTTGAAATAAATTTTTGGGGATTAAAAAAAATCTCTACCATTGCCGTGCAAAAAAAACCAATAATACGATATTTTTCAGAATAAGTTTCTTTTTTTTGTATTTTTTAAAGAAAATAAAACTAAAACCTAAACTAAAAATTAAAACTGCTTATCCCCTTCTGTCAAGTTCATTTTACAATATCTTTAATAGGCACAGGAGTCGTATCGACTGCTTGCTGAACTAGTCTGTAAAACAGCATTCCTCTGTAGGTTGACATTTTTCTGTTAAATCGAAACTCAAACTCATCTAAATAATATGGCAAATGCTTTGGTAAAACACTTCCTTGATGAGTACCATTAAGCCAACGTTTTACAAGTGAATCAACCATGTGTACATGAGGTAATAGCTCATGAGTTTCTTTTCCACTTCCTGAAATAGTACTAATCTGGTGCTTGTATTTCTTAGATTTAGATAAAGAACGGTAGCCAGTCCTCCTATCAGTAATAATTGTACTTCCAACTTCAACATTCTCTTCAATAAATTGCAGTAAACATTCTGTCGAAGCTTCAGGTATGCACTTGAAACGAACTCGCCCTATTTGTTTTCCTTTACATTCGGTTGCTACAACTACTAACGTTTTTGTATCAGCACCTCTTCCTTGTTTTCCTTTGCCGACTTCTCTTCCTCCAATGAATGTTTCATCAACCTCTACTTCTCCTACAAGTTTATCTCTTTTTTGTCTGACCATTGCTCTGCGAAGTTTTTGTAGCCATGCCCATGCTGTTTCGTAGGAGCCAAACCCCATAAAATCCATAAGATTGTTGGCACTTGCCCCAGTCTTTTGTGCTGAAGCCCACCACATAATATAAAACCGAAGTAATAATGGTTTTCTTGTGCCATGAAATATTGTGCCGCCTGTAATTGAAGCTTGATGCCCACAAGTGGAGCGGTGTATCAATTTCTGTTCAGTAATCCAATATTTATTGCTTTTGCATTTAGGACATACAAAACCATTTGGACATCTAATCTCAAATATATAGTTCCAACAATCATCCTCATTTTTTAAATTTTGAAAGAAATTCTTGAAAATCTTTCGGATAAGGTGTTGTAGTTGTCATGCAACAAAGTTATTATTTTTTACTTGACCGAAAGGGATAAGCAATTTTTTTTATTTGACTTCTGATATTGTTTAGAAATCCATTCAATATTTTTTTTGTTATAAGCTATCCCAATTTTCTTCTTGTTGTTAACCAAATTTTAATTCTCATTTTTAAAAATCTTTTTAAAGTCCGACACCGAAGCGCAAGGCTCTTGAAAAAACTACAAAACTAAGAATATTACACCTTTATTTATTCACTTGAAAGATAATTTTTCTATTAATTTCAAAGTAAAAAGAATTAAATTGTTAATAAGTTTTTTAAAATAAATAGTGTGATTCTAAAAATAATTTCTACAATTGCAATGCGAAAAACTGCTTAAACGATTTTTTTTAGAATAAGTTTCTTTATTTTTAATTTATTTTAGATTTATAAACTTAAAACTGATTCGAAAACGAAAATGAAATTATTTCAGTTCTTAATTGGTTATCATTTTTTATAGCTTTCTCCTAATAGCAACAAGCTTTCCGGTCAACCTAAAGGCAACAGTTTTAATAACCTGAGAAATATCGAAAAATTAAAAGCACAGTATCCAATATAAAAAATAGTAAACAAAAAATAAAAATCACAAAAATCACAAAAGTCAATTACAGATTATTTATTTCAAAAGGATTCTAAAGCCAACTATCAATTAACTAACCTAATCTATTAATATCATGAAAACAAAAATTACTATTTCTGTTCTATTGTTGTTAATTTCAACAATACATATTAATGCTCAGGAAACATGGGTTGGTTCTTTGACAGGTACAAATCAGTGGGGGAATAGTGGTTGTTATTGTACCGGAGAATTTGATGAAAGTTACTCATTAGCAATAACATCCCAGAATAGCTTATATAACAGACTTAGCTGCAATACATTTTATGAAGGAAGTGCAACATTTAGCGGATCTGAAAGTGTGAGCACACAAAATGCCGTCCCTGCTTTATGTGAGTTAATGGGAGGCAATGTGAACATTGTTGATTCTTTGGTTGTTAGTGCCGGTATAGGATTTATACAATTAAGCTCTATCTCCTCAAATCCTCTTATTCCCGGAATTTCATTTTTGCTTGGTACAGGTAATTATCAGGATGATCCTATTTATGATTTAGAATTGCATGTTACTTCTTATTCTGCAACTTCCGTTTCTGGAACATGGGACAGCCCCAATTATAATGGTTGTAGTTTCCCTCACGGGACTTTCTCGATTCAAAAAATTAATTCTTTGCCTGGTGCAGATATAAAAATTCAAAATGAAATAGTTAGCAATTCTACTTTCCCTTCTCCAAAAATACTTTGGACAGGTAATACAGATCAATTATCATCTACCATAAAAATTTGTGCTGATGGCTCAACAGCAACAAAAATAATATATACCAATAATGATATAAATTTAAATTTAAGTGATATTCACTTTCAAATAGCAAGCGATCCAACTGCTGACTATCCTAATTATTCTGGTTTTTTTGTTGATAGCATCTATGGAAATAAAAAGATTGCAACATTAAACCATCCAACCTATTTATCCTATTGGAATACACCCTACAGAGAAGACACCATCTTAATCGTTAATAATAATAGTTTATGCACATCATATAAAATACCAATCCGGATTTATCCTGCTCCAATTATACTTGTTCATGGGCTTTGGTCAAGTTCTGATGTTTTTGAGGATATGGAACAAGCTATAAAAGGTGATCTCCTGTTGCCATCTTCCCTTATTTTATCCGCTGATTATGAGGCAACAAATGATGCATCCTTTTATGAAAATAAAGATGTTGTTCCTGATAATATTACAACAGTTTTAATGTCTGCCAGAAGTCATAATTATTCAGCAGGAAAAGTGGATATCGTTTGTCATAGCATGGGTGGAAATTTATCCAGACTTTATCTTCAATCCAATGCGTACAAACAAAAAAACGATATACATAAACTTATTACTGTAAATACTCCACACTCTGGCTCTCAAATGGCAAATATATTGCTAAACCAAAGTAGTGCAACATCTGCTGTAGCAAGAGTTGTAGCAGAGCCTGCCATTAAATTATTTAACCTTTCAACTCACTCATCAATTTATAATGGAGGTGTAGAAGATTTAAGGGTTGACAGCTATGCGATGGATTATCTTAATTACACTAAATTAAATAACAGTATAGTACCGAGCCATAGCATAATCACTAAAAATCAGGTTTCGAACGATAATTTATTTGATTTGATTTTTGCTGCAGCTGGAGCTCTTAATTGGATGACACCAACGAGTTTTAGCAATTATTTATTTTCTCAGAATTCAAATGATATGGTTGTAACTGCTTCTTCTCAAAGTGGGGGATTGTCTTATCCCAACAGTACAACTATTCAAAATCAGAGTCATAATGGATCTCCTAAAAATTCAAGCGTAAAAAACGAAGTAATAGATGCACTAACAACTAATTCAAAGGATGCAAGTTATTTCTGTCAGGATGGATTTGCCCCTATTTCACAGGATACCCATTATAAATCTGTAGAAGACACTTCTTCTTTACAACTAATACCGGGCAGCATTTCAATAAATTTTCCGGCACAAAATCAAAGTTTTAATCCCGGAGATATAATTCCTGTAAACATCAACTCTTCAAATGGTATCAGTAAAATTATTCTGGAGTCAATTAATTTAGCATCTAATTCGGGTGTGTTAGATACCGCAATGTCAAATGGAATAATAAACTATTCAGTGCCCAGCAATGCTTTTGGTTCTTTAGAATTTATAACCTTCGGTTTTGATTCAAACAATATGGTTGATTATGATACCGTAAAAATAAATATTAATCAACCGGCTGCTATAGATAGCATCTCTGTATACCGCGATACTATTTATGTTCAGGAAAATAAAACTGCTTCTGTTTCTGTGACTGCATTTTTTAATAATGACTATAATTATAATGTGAGCAATCTTCCCGCTGTTCAATATCAAATTGCTGATGCTAACCTTGCAATGTATGATGGCTACAATTTGATAAAAGGATTGAAAGTCGGAACTACCCTGTTAACTGTATCCTATTTGGGTAAAACAAAAATAATTCCTGTTGTAATAATACCTCAGGACCTTTCCGAAGTTGATATGCTAACTTCAATAAATGAAGATCAAAATTCTAAAAACAACTCTTCAGCTACAGAAATGGCTAATGTTAATGTATTCCCAAACCCCTTTAGAAGCAGGACAACAATTCAATATGATATTTCAGAAAACAATAACGTTTCTGTAAAAGTGTTTGATATTTTTGGTCACCTGGTAAAAGATTTACTGAATGCAAATCAGACAGCCGGTGAGCATAAAATTATTTTTGAAGGAAATGCATTGCCTGATGGTTTATACATCGTAGAAATACGAACCGCAAATCAATGTGAAAAGAAAAAATTATTATTGATGAGATAAAGTCGAAATATTAATGTCCGCCTTTCCAATACCGGAAGGGCGGACATTTTTTATATACAGAACGTTTTTTCTATTTCACTTTTACTAATTTCGGATACATTTTTTCGCGTATCACTTTTATGTTTTCATCACTGATATATTCATCGTATGTCATCCTTTTATCAATGATGCCGGTGGGGGTAAGTTCAATTACCCGATTAGCAACTGTTTGAACAAACTCATGGTCATGTGAAGTAAATAGTGCTATATGTTTCCAGTCTTTCAATGCATTATTAAATGCAGTAATGGATTCCAAATCCAAGTGATTAGTAGGTTCATCAAGTATCAAACAATTCGCATTGGTTAGCATCATACGTGAAACCATACAGCGGACTTTTTCACCACCGGAAATCACATTCGATTTTTTCAATGTTTCTTCACCTGAAAATAACATTTTCCCTAAAAATCCGCGAATATACGTTTCGTCTTTGTTAATAGAGAATTGCCGTAGCCAATCAATCAGATTTAAATCTTCCGTAAAAAATTTAGAATTTTCATTTGGCAAATAAGATTTGGTAATAGTACCTCCCCATGTGAAACTTCCTGAATCAGCCTTTATTTCATCTATCAGAATTTCAAAAAATGAAGTAATGGCAATATGTTCCTTCGAAAGAACAACTACTTTATCGCCTTTGGTTAAGGTAAATGTGATGTTTGAAAAGTAGGGAATACCTTCCTGGGAGCGCTTAGCAAGATTTTCAACGGCAAGCAACTGATCTCCGCAATCGCGTTCGGCTTTGAAAATAATACCCGGATATTTTCTGGCGCTTGGTTTGATTTCATCAATCACTAATTTTTCCAATAATTTTTTACGACTGGTTGCCTGGCGTGATTTGGAAGCGTTTGCACTAAACCGTTCCACAAAATCCTGCAACTCTTTTCGTTTATCTTCTGTCTTTTTATTTTGGTCGGATCGCTGACGCAATGCTAATTGGCTGGACTCGTACCAGAACATATAGTTACCGGTATAGACTGAAATTTTATTAAAATCAATATCTGCAATATGAGTACACACAGCATCCAGAAAGTGACGGTCGTGGGAAACTACGATAACAGTGTTTTCAAAATTTGCTAAAAAGTTTTCTAACCAGTTAATGGTTTCAACATCTAAATCGTTGGTTGGCTCATCCAATAATAAAATATCCGGATTGCCTATTATGGCTTGTGCCAGCAATACACGTACTTTTTCTTTTCCATTTAGTTCGCTCATTAATTTAGTGTGATATCCTTCTTTCACACCTAAATCGCTCAACAGATTGGCAGCTTCACTTTCGAAATTCCAGCCATCCAGTTCTGCAAACAAATTTTCCAGTTCGGCGGCTTTTACACCATCAGCATCACTAAAATCAGGCTTTGCATAAATAGCATCTTTTTGCAACATGATGTTCCAAAGTTTTTTGTTACCCATCATTACGGTTTGTAATACAGGAAACTCATCAAAGGCAAAGTGGTTTTGACTTAACACACTCATTCGTTCGCCCGGTGTAATAGAAACCTGTCCGGTAGTAGGTTCTATTTCGCCCGAAAGAATTTTCAGGAAAGTTGATTTCCCCGCACCATTGGCACCTATTACACCATAACAATTGCCCGGAGTAAATTTTATGCTTGCTTCATCAAATAGTACACGTTTGCCATAACGTAAAGAAAGATTGGATACTGAAATCATTTTTGAATTTTATTATTACTAAGCATTTCATTCTGCCTACCATGTGTTGGGCATTGGGGGTGCGAAAGTAATGATTTTATTTGAAATAACAGGAATGGGCAGGTCTAAAAATTCTATAAACTCAAGTCTGCATAGACTTTTAGGTAACAATTTTATAATCTACAAAAGTTTATTTTTCTTCGCCCAAAAATAAAAGGACAAAAAAATCTTTATAAAGCATCCTGCATCAACCGGCTCATGTAGCCGATAGTTGTGAACATTTATTTAAAATGTAATTCTAAAAAAAGTTCCCTAAGGTATTCGAAGGTTAAAAATAATTACCTCAGCAAAACCACTTTCCCGGTATATTGATGGTAATCATTTTTAGGATCGTCAATAAATGATATTCTGTAGATATAAACATCCGGTTTGCTCAATACACCTTTATAATAACCGTTCCAACCTTCCTCCGTATCAGTTGTTTCAAATATTTTTTCGCCCCAGCGGTTAAAAATAAAGAATCGGTAATCATGTACACAATTTGCTACCGGTTTAAACACATCATTCAAAGCATCATTGTTTGCAGGAGAAAATGCATTAGGGACATATACCGATCCGACTGGTACATATAACGTTCCGCAGGTTATCACAGTTACAGGAACAGTATCCAATACAGTTATGGTTACACAATCGGAATCGATGCATCCGCTAACAGAAACAGTAACACAATAAATTGTAGTTGCAACAGGGCTGGCAGTCGGAGATTGGCACGTGTCACAATCTAACCCTGTTGGTGGAGTCCAGAAATACGTTCCACCACCAGAGGCAGATAGTTGTGTTGAAAAGCCGGAAGTAATGGTAGCATCATTGCCAGCATTTGCGGTTGGTCCGCCATTGGTGGCGATAGTTCCGCCGGCTGTTTTTGTACACCCCGCTGAATCAGTAATAGTAACCATATAAGAACCTGCACCGCTATTATTAATTGTTGAAGTGCTTGCCCCACCCGGATTCCATGAATACACTAAATTTCCTGTTCCACCACTTGCAATAACTGTTGCGGTACCAGTAGCTCCTCCACAAGCAGTTGGTGTTGTAGTTACAGAAGCACTTATTGAATCTGGCTGTGTAATTGCAACTGTTTCAATGCCGGCACAACCAAGACTGTCCGTAACAGTTATCGTGTATGTTCCCACTGCCAGGTTATTTGCTGTTGGCGTACTTCCTCCGCTTGCTGCCCATGAATATACCAAACTACCTGTTCCTCCACTAGCTGAAGCAGATGCGCTGCCATTATTTCCTCCGTAACAGGAAATATTTGAATGAGCTGTTATAGTTACCACAGGACCACCACCAGTATTCGTTATTGTTATCTGGTCGGATGTTGAAGGGCAAGGAGGGTTGTTGATTGTCCATTCAAATACGCTAACACCAATACCTAATCCGGTGATACCGGATGTTGCAGAAGAAGGTGTTGTGATTGTTCCTGTACCACTTATTAAAGTCCACATTCCGGTTCCGGGAGCAGGTGTATTTCCTGCTAAAATTGCTGAACTGCTGCATATTGACTGATCGGAACCAGCGTCTGCAACAGGGCCTCCACCAGTATTTGTTATCGTTACCTGATCAGTCGAAGAAGGGCAGGGAGCATTACTGATTGTCCATTGAAATACATTTGCACCATTACCTAATCCGGTGACTCCGGATGTTCCGGAAGAAGGAGTTGTGATCGTTCCCGTTCCGCTTATTAACGTCCATATTCCGGTTCCTACTGTCGGGGTATTTCCTGCTAAAGTAGCAGAACTACTACACAATGATTGGTCTGCTCCAGCTGATGCGACTGTTGTTGCCGCAGGAGGTTGAGTAATTGTAATGGTAGTTGTTCCGGGACAACTGTTATTGTCTAAGACATTCAAAGTATACGTACCTGCTTGAAGCCCAGTGAAACTCTGTGTTCCTGCAACGTTGGAAAAAGTAGCAACAGTAGTTCCGCCACCATTTACCAAGGTATAATCCCAAGGTGATGCACCACCACTTGTTGAGGCGCTAAAGCTGCCTGCAGATTGCCCGAAACAACTATCCTGAACGATATTAGAAATTGTAACTGTTACTGTTGGGCAGGTATTTGAACAGTTTGGTAATGAGGATAAACTGGTTATTACCAGTGTATTTGAAAAAGCATCTGTAACGGTGATAGGGTAAGTCCCGGGAGGAGTTATCGTTGTTCCCGTTGCGAAAGTGGATGAAATTGTTGCTGTAACACCATTACAGAATGGTGGCATACATTGACCTCCAAAACAAGCACTACAGTCAGTATAAGTTGAGTCATTGGTCCAGGTATAAGGTCCGGTTCCATTGGTAACAGTAATATTTCCATTTGTTTCCTGACAAGCAGTTAATGTAATGCAGGCACTTACTGAAATAACTAGCGTGTCGCTACCACAACCGCTGATGGTATAAATAATAGAGTGTGAACCTACGCCTGCAACCGGTGGAGAAAAAGTTCCGGCAGAAGCACTGGTAATGCCTGTCCCAGTCCATGTTCCTCCTGCTAATCCGGCAGTTAAATTAACAGGAGCATCACCAATACAAAAGGGTCCGGCAGGATTAATTTGCGCTCCACAACAGGCTACTGAAATGCTTATTGAATCAGACCCGCAGGGCAAGGTGTAAATTATGGTATGAGTTCCGGGACCGGCAACAGAAGGACTAAAAACACCCGTACTTGCATTTACACCTGCACCGCTCCATATTCCTCCGGGAGTTACAGGAGTTAAGGTAAATGGAGCATCAGAGGTACAAAAAGGACCGGCAGGACAAACAGTAGCATCGCAACAAAATAAAATCATCGGGTCGCAGGAAGACATATTGATGGATTGTACATATCCTGTCCGGGTAGCGACTGAAGCATTACCGGTAGCACCGCAAGCAATGACGTTCCCGCCATAACTTACTGCAACATCATATACTCTGAATGGTACAGAAACAGAAGTGATTAAATTCAGATTTGCATCATATTTAATAACAGCATTACCCGAACCAACATATACGTTTCCACAACTATCTATATCAATACCACTATTACCAGCCTGATTCATTCCTCCACTAACGGTAGAAATTCCTCCGGCTATGGTTGCGGTTGATAAAATTGCTCCGGTAGCAAGCGAACGTTTATGAATAGTAGTACCATTTTGAGTATAAACAAAATTCTTATTTGCCTTGATAGACTTCATACCTGAATTCCCTTTAATACGGTAATCTTCACATTTATAACCAAAACTATAAGTATGATTTATATTGAACAAGGTGCTTGCTGTTGGACAAGACGAAAAATTTTGATCAATAGAACCAATTGAATCCAAGGTTAAAAAATAGTACTTAGCCCCACGGGAAGACGTTAATGACCTTACTTCTTCAATATCTGTTACAGAAAATCCGAACACCGTGTGGGTACGAGAAAATCCTACAACTTTTAAACTGTTAAGGCTTCCGTTAGTGGTGTTTATATCAAAAATAACGCCATCGCCTGTAGGAGAAGGAATTCCGGTTAAGCGGGTACCACCAATAATTAATTTTGTTTGGTCGCAATTAAATGCAATTTCCCAGTATTCATCCATAGCGCCACCTGAATTTGACCATAAAAGGCCTCCCGCAGGACTGATCTTTTGAATTTTTGCATTCGAACCTGCTGTAACGTAACTATTACCGGCTAAATCGGTTGCAAAGGTTCCCAGCCAATAGTTTGCTGTATCCCAGGGAGTATTATAAGTCCATACTAAAGTCCCTGCAGAATTGTATTTCCTTAATTTCATTGGCGAATCGCCACCTATTATGTACACATTGCCAGCTCCATCTTTCTCACATTCCCATACACAGTTGGAGTTTGACAGGCTTGGTGTTTGAACCCAAGGATCAATAATTACAGTTTTTGCATGGTCATACGCACTAAGCTCAAATGAAATGGTGTTGTCTGTTTTTACCAAATGGGAGGAAATAGTTTTGGAATTATTTTCAGAATAAAAACTATTGGGAGCATGTTCAATAATGTCGCCAAATAAAGTAGGAATATGTAAATCGCCATTCCCTTTGAGCTTTAATGCATCATCATACTTCATTTTTACTTTTGAAATATCAGCGCCAGGATGTACTATCAGTGAGTATTCTATTCCTTCGGTAGGATGAAAAACATATTCAATATCAATATTCGGATATATATTCTTATAGATTATTTTTTTGTAAGCTTTTATAAAATTGATGTTTTTTTCAGATCCGTCTTTTTCTTTTGTAGTATAACTAAACCAGTAACTGGTAAGTTCTTCCGGCACTATTTCAACATTTGGATTTGCATTTTCCCAGTTAAAATTTACAACATCTGTTTTGAATTCCATTTTGTGTTCTTCCGTTTCCATTTCTGCATGCGACTTTCCGCTCTTCATACTTTCTTTTTCCCGTTCTCTTTCATTTTCTTTTCCCTCTTTTTGCCAACGCTTTAAAAAACTATAACTTACTCCTTTTGAAGTAAAATAGATCATGGTAGAACCATCATCATAAGCATATAGAATTTTTTCGTTTGAATTGTTGGAATGAAACTGACCTTTGTTTTCTGTAAAAACTTTAGGTGTTTCATATTTTGAAGACCAACCTTTATTTCCCTCTGAGGCTTGTGTTGTAAGGGTAAATGCAAAAAGAAGAATTGTTAGTTTAGCCACGAAATAATAATAATTTTTTTCCATTGCCTGGTATTGATGGTTAATTATTTGGATACGAAGAATCAACAAAATTACCAGAGAATTACGCACTTAAGCAAACCATTATTTCTGTATCTGTAGGAGTCTGGCAATGAAAACTAAAAAATAATTCTTAAACAGAGATGGTTAATTTTGCATTATTAAAAATTTTCAAAAATTATACTAATGTGGTTTTTTGCTAGGAATAATAAACTCATTAGTGCTTCCCAAAATATCACCCATTCATTTAATAAATCCGAATATCAAATATACAAAAAATATTTTGATGTTATACGATGCAACTTTACTGGGTGTACGACAAATTTCCCTGATTTCATAAATTTTAGAAGCCATCGCAGATATTTCGACAGGCTCAATATGACTCGCGCGCCGTCAGTCAGAGCTTGTCGAAGACCTTGGGGAGGCATTTATGTTTGAAGGTTCCATAACATGATGGCTTGCTTCAAGGTAGAGAATAAATATATTTAGGGATATTTGTCGTACACCCACTTTACTCCAAATGAATGCTTCAATTATAGAATTGCAATAGAAAGAATAATTTATTGATTTTTTACATAGTTTAAAATTCCCTGGAAATACGCTTCGGCAACTTGTTGTACACGGGCATTTTTTATTTTATCACATTCTTTATTTAATGCGATACATTCTATCATATTATCCTGATACAATGTCTCACCATATACTAGTGGGCTATGAATATACCTGGTTAATTGAAGGTTTCGGCAATATACCCCGGGTTCACCTGCTGACAGGCAACCTTCATTTAAATAGTTTGCATCTTTTATCGTTGCTGTTTTAACCTTTAGATTTTTCTCAAAACTTTTTACTATTGAAGAACTTAATGTAATGGATTTTCCCAAATCCTGACTGATCAGTAATCTCAAGAACTCAAATCGTTTTTCAGGAGTTGATAAATCATTTTTCATAAAAGCACCACCAACAAAAGTCATATTGAAATTTTTTTTTGAAGGTTTTGCCCATCCTGTATTAGTTTCATCTACATTATAATGAATGATGATGGTGAAATCGGGTTTGTAGTTATTAATAATTTCCGCACGCTTTTGTAAATCCACATCTTTAAAAATCACTCTGAATTTATCGCGTTTACTTGCCTTTGCACTACGGAAAAACTGTTTTTGACTAAGCGTTAATTTTCCTACAGTAAAGAGGCTGTCTACTGTACGATTATAATTTGTTCCTAACCAGCTATCAAATGTTACTCCGAAAGCAGTGCTGTTATTGAATGGTCGGGTCATAACAACTTCTGCCCCTTCGGCTTCTAATTTGTCTTTTAATAATTTAGCTGTAGCAAAAGTGAGTGTACCTTCAGCGATTGCAATTGAATCCTTTGATCCTTGAGTACCTATACATTGAATAGTTAAACATTTTTTTTCAATATTTCCCATTTCCATACCTCCTGCTATATGTCCGGCATCAATGGCTATTTTCAGACCTTTAAGTTTTTCCACATCCTCCGGATTAAATAAAGTATTATTTGCCAATTGCGGGTCATTTTTAATGGGATTAATATTTACAGCCGATACACACGGATTCATTTTATCATACTCTCTTTTTGTATATGTTTCAAATACTTGTTGAATAGTACATTTTTTTATACAACTATTAAAATCATCAATCTTATCCCATCCGATATGAAATTCAAAATCCCCTTTTACTTTATTTTGAGGCGATTCGTAAATGCTTATTCCACCGGCGTTGATGGAATAATATGAAGATAACATCTTTTCTTTATCAAGATATTTTTCTACTTTTTTAGTGTAATATTCTATTCTGGAAGCTGTAGCTGAGTCCTGCGAAATACAATTTGATATTGTAAACGAGATCAAAAAAGAGAGGATGATATTTAATTTTAAAAAATGGATCATTTAATTTTTTCAACCGTAAATATAAGCAAATGCTTATTGCAGGTAAATTATCATTAATTTTATAACACCATATTTTTCACAATGAATGTTAAAGAAATAAATTTTAATTCAGAGTTTAACTTTAAAACAAGCCGCAGTAGTGGTGCTGGCGGGCAAAATGTAAATAAAGTTTCAACAAAAGTAGAACTTGATTTTGACGTTTTGAATTCTGCATTGCTATCTGAAGAACAAAAAGCAACGATACAGAGAAAGCTGGAAAATAGAATTACAAAAGAGGGTATTTTGCAGATAATAGTTCAGGAGGAACGATCGCAGTTGGGTAACAAAGAAATTGCAGTTAAAAAATTTTACGTTTTACTGAATAATTGTTTTATTGTTAAGAAAAAGCGCAAACCCACAAAACCTTCGAAAGGGTCTAAAGAAAGACGTTTAAAATCAAAAAAAATTAATTCAGATATAAAAAAATTGCGTAAAGGAGATTATTAACCTTACTATTCAGACACTAAAACAACACGGTTCGTTGCATATCACATTTAATGATATACATCATAGAAATGACAATCATTTTTATTCATTTTTGGTAATAAATTTTTCATAATCAATAATATCCATAGAGTTTTAAACAATTAAAAAAAATAAATTATGAGCAAAGCAGTTCCCTGCGATTTAGATATTGCACAAAGCGCAACAATTAAACACATCAATGAAATTGCAAGTAAATTAAATATCAGCGTAGACGATCTTGAGCATTATGGAAAATATAAAGCGAAACTGCCCCTAACACTCCTCAATGAAGAAAAAATAAAAAAGGGTAAACTTATTCTCGTTACCGCCATTACTCCAACCCCAGCGGGTGAAGGGAAAACCACAACATCTATCGGACTTACAGAAGGATTAAATCTCATTGGAAAAAAAACTGCAGTTGTACTTCGCGAACCTTCACTTGGTCCGGTGTTTGGCATTAAGGGTGGTGCTGCAGGTGGAGGATACTCTCAGGTAATTCCGATGGAGGATATCAATTTGCATTTCACGGGAGATTTTTCTGCCGTTGAAAAAGCGAATAATTTGCTGGCTGCCCTCATCGATAATAATATTCAAAATAAAACGCACAATCTTAATATTGATGCCAGAACGGTAGTTTGGAAACGTGTCATGGATATGAATGATCGTGCATTGCGTAACATTGTTATTGGGCTTGGTGGCATAAACAATGGAACTCCACGTCAGGATGGTTTTAATATTACGCCTGCCTCTGAAGTGATGGCCATACTGTGTATGGCAAAAAATATTGATGATTTAAAAACAAAACTTGGAAATATTTTTGTTGGATATACATTTGATAAGAAACCAATTTTCGCACGCGATTTACAAGCACAAGGTGCTATGGCAATTTTATTGAAAGAAGCCATCAAACCAAATCTTGTTCAAACGCTGGAAGGAAATCCGGCAATTATTCATGGCGGTCCGTTTGCAAACATTGCACAGGGAACAAATACCATCATTGCTACAAAAATGGGATTATCATTAGCCGACTACGTTGTTACAGAAGCGGGCTTTGGTGCTGATTTGGGTGCAGAAAAATTCATGGATATCAAATGCGGATATGCCGGATTAAAACCAAATGCAGTTGTGTTAGTTGCTACTATCAGGGCATTACGCCATCATGGTGGTGCAAAAAAAGAAGAATACAATACACCAAGTTTGGAACGTGTAAAAAAAGGTTTTGAAAATTTAGAAAAACATATCGAGAACATCTTGAAATTCGGAATAAAGCCGGTTGTAGCCATCAATAGTTTTATCAGCGATTCAAAAGAAGAAGTTGATTTTATTAAAACGGAATGTGCTAAATATGGCGTTGATGCAGTACTTTCAGAGTGCTGGGCGAAAGGGGGCGAAGGAACAACAGACCTTGCTAAAGCAGTTGTGAAAGTTATAGAAAGTGGTGAAAACAATTTCAAACCATTATACGATTGGAATTTATCCATCGAAGAAAAAATAAAAATTATTTCTACTGAAATTTATGGAGCCGATACTGTTGAGTATTCAGTAAAAGCACGTATAGGACTTAAAACAATTAAAGCCCTTGGTTATGATAAATTGCCTGTTTGTATGGCAAAAACTCAAAAATCGTTATCTGATAACGAGTCGAAATTTGGAAGACCCAAAAACTTTATTGTCACTGTTCGGGAATTTGAATTTGCCGCCGGTGCAGGTTTTGTTATTCCAATTCTTGGTGAAATGATGCGAATGCCAGGGTTACCAATAACACCAGCTTCGGAAGGAATGGATATCGATAATAATGGAAAAATAACCGGACTTTCTTAAGCGCCCTTACCAGAAGGTATGAAAAAAATGAGTACCACATCTTACAAAGGTCAAAAATATTCCAAAGGCAGATTTCTTCCCGTGGATGATATGCTGACTGAAGAGGAGTTGCTGAAAATTACTATTAATAATAAGCCTTTCACAATTACCATGCGAACACCCGGCTCTGAAAATGAGCTTGTACGAGGGTTATTATTTTCAGAAAATGTATATTCTGAATATGAACCCAATCCTGTTCAAATTGTCAAAGAAAAAGATGGAACGGGTTATATCAAATGGATAGAAGTGATAATCCCGATTGATAAAATTGGAAAAGGCATTGACACGGTTCGTAACATCATGTCTGTTTCTTCCTGCGGTATTTGCGGGAAAGCTGAACTTGATATGGATAAAAACGAATCTGAAAAAATAATTACGGATGGGGTGATAGAACCGGAAATAATAGGTACCATGTTTGAACAAATGTATTCCCATCAAAATACATTCATGCAATCCGGTGGTTCACATGCTGCTGCCGCTTTCACACTTGCCGGAAAATTGTTAAGCATCCGGGAAGATATCGGACGGCACAATGCTGTGGATAAAGTGATTGGGGATTTGCTTTTTCAAAAACAATTGAATAATGCAAAATATTTAGTCGTAAGTGGAAGAATATCTTATGAAATAGTGAACAAATGTTTTGCCGCAGGTATTCCTTTTCTGGCAGCTGTTTCTGCCCCATCATCATTGGCGGTTGATTTAGCCGAACAATTAGGAATTACATTGTTGGCTTTTTGTCGAGATAATAATTTTACCGCTTACAGTCACCTTGAAAATATTAAAACGCAATAAAAAAATAGTACCACAACACAAGGTCGCAAATACTGATTGATGGAGCTGTTATGGATTGTGTTTGATTGAGTACAATTCGGAGGTGATCTAAACTATTAAATTAGATATATTATAATTTTTGTAGCATGCAAATCATCCTAAATAATAAATTTTATTCGACACAGGAAGGCGAAACCATTCTGGATGTGGCAAAACGAAACGGTATCTATATTCCAACATTATGCTATCACGTAAAAACAGGTCCGGCTGCAAAGTGCAGAGCCTGTGTGGTTAAAGTTGATGGGATGCATGGGTATCAGACTTCCTGCACCCTCCGGGTCAGAGAAGGTCTTAATGTTACTACAGAAAGCAACGAAATAAAGGAGGAACAACGAATGGTAGTGAATCTCTTACTGTCTTCTGGCTATCACAATTGTTTGGCATGCGACAGAAGTGGTTCCTGTGAATTGCAGGATGCTTGTTATCACCTGGGAATTGAGAAAACATCGTTTAGCGATAAACCTACAGGGAGAAAAGATGAAAGTTCAGAATTTATTGTAATTGATTATGATAAATGTATCAAGTGTGGAAGGTGTGTGGCAGCATGCAATCATTCCGTTGTAAATGAAGTGCTGGGTTGGGGATATCGTGGTAAGGAAACAACTATTATCTGTGATAATGATGTTCTGATGGGGGATTCATCTTGTGTGCAATGTGGAGAATGTGTGCAGCTTTGTCCAACAGGTGCATTAACAGATAAAAAATCCAGGGGGAAAGGTCGTTATGCAGAACTAAAAAAAGTAGATACCACCTGTCCATACTGTGGTGTAGGATGCCAGATGACTTTGCATGTTGATCAAGTCAAAAATAAAGTAGTACGTGTTACCGGGCGCGAAGTCTGGCCTAACAATGGAATGCTTTGTGTAAAAGGGCGTTATGGATTTGAATTTCATGCAAGCCCGAAACGTCTGCAATATCCTATGATTAAAAGGAATGGCAAACATGAGCGAGCTACCTGGGATGAAGCACTTGATTTGATTGCTAAGCGCATAAATGACACTGTCGGTAAACATGGAGCTGATGTTTTTTCAGCACTTGGTTCAGGACGCATTACTAATGAAAACAATTATGCTATCCAGAAATTTACACGTGCTGTAATTAAAACCAATAATGTTGACCACTGTGCCAGAACCTGCCATGCACCAACAGTTGCAGGGCTTGCTTATGCTTTTGGCAGTGGCGCAGCCACCAATTCTATTGACGAAATTTTGGAAACAGAATTGATTTTTGTGATTGGTTCAAATATGACAGAGGCACATCCTGTTGCTTCTTATTATGTGAAACGTGCAGCACAAAACGGTTCAAAATTAATTGTTTGCGATCCCCGCAGAGTGGACATTGCACATTGGTCACACCTGTATGTTCAAATAAGAGTGGGTACAGATGTTCCATTTTTGAACGGACTCATGAATGAGATTTTAAAAAATGGCTGGCAGGATGAAGAGTTCATGAACAATAATACCGAAAATCCTGATGATATAAAAAAATGGGTTCAGGATTATCCTGTCGAAAAAGCATCTGAAATTTCCGGAGTGCCTGTTGAAACAATGAAGCAGGTTGCGAAAATGTTGGGAGAAGCAAAAAAAGTAAGTATTATTTATTGTCTCGGTATTACGGAGCATACAACCGGAACAGACAATGTGAAAACACTTGCCAATTTGCAGATGATACTGGGTCACTTAGGAAAACGGGGTTGTGGTGTTAATCCCTTACGCGGACAAAACAATGTGCAGGGAGCTTGTGATATGGGCGTTTTACCAAATGTATTTCATAATTATCAGTCGTGCACCAATGAAAAGCTGATTGAGAAAATGGAAAAAGACTGGGGTGTAACCGGTTTATCGAAAAAAGAAGGATATAAACTTCCTACCATATTACACAAAGCAACAACCGGAGAAACAAAAATCCTGTTTTGTGTAGGAGATAATACCGTTCAGACGGAACCCAATACCGCCAAAACAATCAAAGAAATTGAGGCTTTGGAGTTTTTGGTGGTGGTTGATATTTTCCCTAACATGACCACGGAATATGCCGATGTGATTTTACCCGATGTTTGTTTTAATGAAGATGAAGGCACTTATTCTAACCTCGACAGACGTGTTCAGTTTCTGCGAAAAGCTGTGGATGCACCCGGAGAAGCCCGCCCAACATGGTGGATAATGCAGGAGTTGGCAAAAAGATTCGGTGTTGATTTGAAATGTTCTTCTGCAAAAGCAGCCTGGGAGGATATGCGCAGAAGCGGAACAATTATGGGTGGTATCACTTATGAACGAATACAACACATCGGGCTACAATGGCCATGTCCAACGGTGCAGCACCCAGGCACTCCGATATTGCATTTAAATGGAAAGTTCACGCGTGGGAAAGGGTTATTCTCACAAACCAACTACCGCCCGCAAGCAGAATTACCAGACAAGGAATACCCTTTTATCTTGTCAACAGGCCGTAGATTATGGCATTACCACACTTCAACGCAAACAAGAAATTCAATTGGATTAGAAAATATTTTCCCTGAAGAGTTATTGGAAATTAGTCCTGTTGATGCAAAAAAGATGAATGTAAAAACAGGTGATATGGTGAAAGCTACCAGCAGACGTGGTACAATAACACTGAAAGCATGGGTTACCGACCGTTCACCGGAAGGTGTTACGTGGTGTGCTTTCCATTTTTATGAAGCTCATGCTAACGTTTTAACGAATGATGCTTACGATGATGTAACTGAAACACCGGAATACAAAGCATGTGCAATTAAAATTGAAAAAGTGAGTGATGGTATTGCAATTGCTGATAGAGGATTTAGGCAAGCGCGACCATAGTCGTTCTCGCAGAGTTTCGTAGATTAAACGCGAAGTTTCGCGGAGAATTGATTAAAAATAAAAAATAAAAACAGCGGAACTCTGCGAAAAACTTTGCGAAAATCTGCGAGAAACAATGAACATAATGAACGGAACCGACATCAACAAACTGATTGATTTTGCCATTGAGCAAGAACATGAAGCCTATGCTTTCTATAAAGCAGCTTCGGAAAAAGTTACTAACCCAGGCGTTAAACAACTGTTTTTGGAACTGTCATTAGACGAACAAGGACATGCCAATTTATTGGAGATGTATCGAAAAAATAAATCTATGGGAGTACTCTTTAAAACAAAGGTAATAGATTATAAAATCACTGAAACTCAGGATTTGCCATCACTTTCGATTGACATAAAACCTGCGGATGCAATAGTAATCGCAATGAAGCGTGAACTACTGGCGGCGGAACTATACCGATCCTTAGCAAAAACTGCAATAAATAGCTCTGAAAAAGGAGCATTGGAGAATTTGGCGAATATGGAAATGGGGCATAAACATAAACTTGAAAATGCCTTTGTAGAAATTGGATACCCGGAAGTGTTTTAAAATTTCTACAAGAAATAATTTTGGCTACTGTTTAATTATTTTCGATTTTTTGTTACCAGAAACAACAAAATAAATTCCTGATTTTAAATTTGAAAGATCCAATTGATTACTCCCTATTTTCAATTCTTTTTTAGCAACTTGTTCGCCTAAAATATTGAAAACTTCAACTTGCCTTTCATCTGAATTCATCAAAGTAAAATTTCCAGTAGAAGGGTTTGGAAAAATGTTTAATGCATCTGATGGATTTTCAAAATCAGGAACACCAGTTGATAAAAGTGTTCCCATTTTCATTCCATTTCCAAAACTACTTACCCACATTTCATTTGTATTAAAAGGGTTAAAAAACACCCTCTCCGGCTGTCGGAAAATATAACTGGAAACTAAGGAGAATGTTGGTGTCGCATTGTTAATGTCGCTTGAGATCCACAGTCCTTGAGTTTCCGTAGTTATATAAATTTGATTTGCATTTGTTGGATTAAAAGTAATGGAGGTTACTCTATCGAGGGTAGAGCCGGTTAATTTTGTCCAGGAAGTTCCTCTGTTTATCGTTTTATACAATCCGCCCAAACCATTGGGTGCTCCGCCCCAACCGCTGAATACGCCTACATACCAGGTGTTTTGACTTGCATCATTCGGATCAACAACAATATCTTTTGTCCAGTAATACATTCCTGCATCAGAAACATCTGTCCATGAACTGGCTGTAGGATCATAAATAAAAGTTCCTGAACTGGCTGTAAAAGCGGTTGTTCTGCGTCCTGAATAGGTACAAACCATTTTACCATCATTCAACACAACAATGCTTGCCGGATGTTTTTCAGTACGAGGTGGATTGGGTAATAATGTCCAGGTGGAAGAAGCCAAAAGATTCAAATCCGTTGTTCTGTAAATGCCGCCAACTCCTGCACCAACATTATAATGAATAACACTTGCATAAGCAATGTTCGGATTGCTTGGATCAAGAGCAATCCAAAAAACAGGATGATTAAACACGTGCAAATTCTGCCATGTTAAACCGCTGTTTGTTGAATAAATTATTTTTCCAGTATCATCATTTGCATCCAACTGAGCATCGGCCAAACGTGTACTTTGGTAGATATCATGAATGTTGGAAGTAGCTGCAAATAAAGTTCCGTTGCCCTGATGCTGAACTACCCTGTAGGTTGTATTTGCAGTGTTTCCGGTATAATTGAACGACCATGAATTTCCTGCGTCTGTACTTCTTATCCCATCAATATCCGAAAAACACGACCACATATTGTTTGCGTCTATCCAATGCACTTGCCAGCAAGATGTGTTTTCTAAACCAACGCTTTGATAACTTGAATGGGTGGGTGTTATTGTATTTACCGGATGTTGCCCGGCAGCATTCAAATATCCCTGCTGCCAGCTTGTGCCGCCATTAGCTGTTTTATGTACAAATCCAAAATCACCAAAGATAATTTCATTTGAATTGTTTGGAGCAACAGCAAGTGCAAAAGGGCATTCGCCGTAGCTCCAGCCTCTGTCACCACCTTGTCCACTCCAACCGGTATTGATATTCAAATTATTTGCGGTGTTAAAAACGTGCGACCAGCTCCCACCCGCAGTTGTGGTTTTTAAAATGTCAGGCTCTGAACTTGTATTACTTCCCCCCAAATAAACCGTACTTGTATCATTTGCCGCCATTCCAACAAACATCGGGAAATCTGTTCCGATGGTTATTCCCGTCATTTTAGAAGTCCAGTTTCCTGATCCATAATCAACTGCATAAACGCCTGTCATAAATCCCCAGTAATCAGAACCTACAATACCGGCATATACATTACTTGCATCAGCTGTGATGCAGAAAAAGCGGGTTGTTGTGCCTACTTTTGATCCTGCAAAGGATGCAATACAGTCGGAGGCTGGTATTCCGGTAATTGTGGCTGTGTTCCAGTTAGCACCCGAAGTGGTCGAAACCAACACGCCATCATTTGTACCGATATAAATGTTGCCACCATCAAAAAACACTCCCCCGACAGTATTTCCGGAACCTGTTAAAGCGGTATGAATAATTGTAAAAGTTGTTCCGCCATCGTTGGAAAAATAAATAGATCCGTAATAGGAAATAATCACACGAAGCGAATTATTATAATCGGCATCGATGCTAAATGTTTCTTCTGTATTATCCGGGTTTCCGACCAATGCAGACCAGGTAAGCCCATTGTCAGTGCTTTTTATTGGGACAACCATATTGTTTGCATAATTAATACTATATAATAAACCGGAAGTAGAGGTGAAACAAACTTTTGAATTCCGTCCACCGATTAATTGCTGAAAATTTATCTGGGAATAGCTGGCGCCAAAATCGATAGTGTGAAATACTTCTCCCATATCACATGCAATATAATATTCATTGTTGTTTGCCGGATTTATTGATAATGCAAACAATGCACCTCCACCTCCAATGCCGCGTGAACTAAACGATGTAGGCTGAGCCATCAGCATGCTTCCGAAAAGAGACAAGGAGAATAAAACTAATTTGTACTGTTTTTTCATAGTAATTTTTTGGGAGCCCCTAGAAACTAAGCTGATGTTTTATTTTACGAGTGTGGCCTTATGTGGTCTGATTCCGTTCTGTTAACCGACACGTTTTAAAAATTCATTCCATAGAACTTCATTCGGCGGCGGAGCAACGATAATGACAGATTCTTTTTTTACAGGATGAATAAACTCAACTTTACGGGCATGCAAATGAATAGACGCATCTTTGTTACCTCTGTCGAAACCATATTTTACATCTCCTTTTATTGGACAACCCATTTTTGAGAGCTGGACGCGTATCTGGTGATGACGACCGGTTTGTGGTTTTATTTCAAGCAAATAATAATTGTCGGAGCTACAAATTAATTCATAATCCAATTCTGAACGAAGTGCACCCGGTATTTCTTTTTCATATGCTTTTGACATATTTTTTGCTTCGTTCTTTTTTAAGTAATGCACCAGATTTCCACTTGATTTTTGTGGTTTGTTTTTCACCACTGCCCAATATGTTTTTTGAATTTCTTTGCTTTGAAACATTTGGTTCAAACGCGCTAATGCCTTGCTGGTCTTTGCGAAGAGTACGATGCCACTCACTGGTCTATCGATACGATGGACGGTGCCTATAAAGACATCTCCTGGTTTATTATATTTTTCCTTTATATATTGTTTTACAAAGTCACTTAATGGTGTATCGCCTGTTTTATCACCTTGCACAATATCCGAAGGGTGTTTGTTAACCGCAATAATGTGGTTATCTTCGTATAGGATTTCAAGTTGACTCATTTTTAATTTGGTAATCAGTTCGTTAGTTCATCTGAAAATTACATTGACACATTTTCAAATTAGCACATTTTCAAATTAATATTGCTCATTACTATTCGGAAAATCTTTTGATTTCACATCTTTGATATACTCACCCACGGCACTTTTAATATCATCATACAGATTTAAATAACGTCTTAAAAACCGAGGACTGAATTCATGTGTTAACCCCATCATGTCATGAAAAACAAGGACTTGTCCATCAACACCACCACCGGCACCTATTCCAATTACAGGAATGGCAAGTTCTTTTGCAACTTGTTCAGCCAATTTAGCGGGTATTTTTTCTAATACCAGCGCAAAACAACCTGTTTTTTCAAGCAGGTGCGCATCTTCAATTAAACGATGTGCCTCTTCCTCTTCTTTTGCACGTACATTATAGGTTCCGAATTTATAGATGCTTTGAGGGGTAAGTCCAAGATGCCCCATAACAGGGATACCGGCAGTTAAAATACGTTCAATGGATTCTTTTACTTCTCTTCCTCCCTCCAGCTTAACAGCATGTGCACCGCTTTCTTTCATTATTCTAATGGCAGAATTTAATGCTTCTTTTGAATTTCCCTGATAAGAACCAAAAGGTAAATCCACTACAATTAATGCACGCTGAACGGCACGTACTACTGATGATGCATGATAAATCATTTGGTCAAGCGTAATTGGCAAAGTAGTTTCATGTCCTGCCATAACATTTGACGCCGAATCGCCTACCAGTATCACGTCAATGCCAGCATGATCAACAATTTTCGCCATCGTATAATCATAAGCTGTAAGCATGGATATTTTTTCACCATTGTGCTTCATTTCCAACAGTACGTGGGTTGTAATTTTTTTTATTTCTTTGTGTATCGACATGGTTATTGCCTTATTTTAGTTCAATTATTTATGAATTTGAAAATTAAATAAAATTCATTTTCAGATTGCCATATTTTCAAATTGTTTTATTCAACAACCACAAAGCTACAAAATTGTTTGTGATAGAATTTTTTATGAAAAAAATCAAAATTTTTCCTAATTAAACCGTCAAACAATCTTAAAATTTAAAAAATAGGTTGATGAAACTATTTTGGGATTTGTAGAATTTTTTTGTTACCTTTCAGAACTTTGCGCTTGTCGAATTTGTAATTTTGAATGCCATTGAATATTATTTGGTATTTTAGTTTAAGAGTCTGCAATGTATAGCAAACCCATTCAAAAGTTGAGAAGCAACAAA
>JAVHPE010000160.1:0-13407 GCA_036170475.1 Bacteroidia bacterium
GAGAGTTCTTGTCCGTTCGTTTTTTTTGTTTTTTTTAATTGCCTTGTGCCTAACGGTCAAATATGCGATGCCGCGCATTGGCGTTTTGAGCGTGTCGGCAAAGGTATAGCATATTTTATGTTGGCGGTTAGTGGCTTCTTTCGGGGTCTGCTATTAGGAAAGTCGTTTAATTTCACTTGCAATTTGTCCGATTACATCTTCATTTTTTATTTTGTCGTCAATGCTGAAAACAATGAAAACTTGTCCACCGAATTTTTTTGTGAAGTTGTCAAAACTTGCTCTCATTCTCTCTGTTGCGGAGTAGTTCCCGAAGTTTGCTTTTGCGGTTACAGGTTTTATTTGAATGCCAAATGCTTTTTTGCCAACCCATCCGAGGTAATCAATATCACCAGCGTGGTCAAGTTCGGGGTCGCTTTCTACAAATTTTATATTCGGAAATTCTTTTGCAAGATTATCTTCAATAACTGATTTTTCCCTAATGAAACCATCGTAAGTTCTATTGATGGTAAGATTGATAATATATTCAACACAGTCTTGTAAAGTGAGCTGATTAAATGCTTCCGTCCATTCCGGAATTACAATCTCTTTGATTTTTACATAGAGCCGTTCACCAAGTTCTTCCAAACTTTCTTTGGTGATTTTACTTGGTGTCTTACCGTCTGTGTTGGCATTTTCAAAATACCACTTTTCCCACTGTTCAAATGATTTTGGTTGGCACTCACGAATGAGAGCCATTACCGTTCCAACTTTGTTTGGTCGTGATAGTTGATAAGTTTGACAAGCATAGTTTAAAACTTTCTCTTTCTTGCCGAACTCTTTTGAAAAGCGTTTAATCATTGTAATGTAGGTCTTAATGTTTCTAAGGAAGCTATTCTTTGATTAGTTTTTTCAACCCTGCTATTTAAATGAGCCACTGCTAAGTTTAAATCTTCTATATCAACAATTATGAAAAATCCATTAGTTGAACTTCCAATCGGTTTTTTTAGATTTATAACCATATCTCGGATTAATTCTCTCGTAGCCTCTTCTGTTCTACCCCATTCTAAACCCAATGCCTGCCTTATATTATCGGAAATTATTGCGTTTTGTCTGCCTCTGTGTCCATTGTTTAAGAAATCAAATAATCGTTGCTGTTCTTGATTCATGTTTTATATCATTTAATAATTTAAAAAATTTTTCTTTGTATTTAAAATCAATTTCGCTGTCTACTTGCACCAAACCATTTTTGATTAAGTGAGCATTAATAAAAGTTTTATTTTCAAGATAGAGGTAGCAAAGCAAGTTATTTTCGCTGTCGTATTTTACTGTGTCATATTTAAGAAAAACTCTTTTACCTTTTGTTTTGTCAATAAGAAATGCAGTTGCTCTGCCATTAATTATTTTGTCTTCTTTTATGCCAATAAGTTTTATTGTAAGATCATTACTTAAACGAATTTTCTCTGGGCTTATAATTTCCTTAACAGTATAAAATTCTTCTCTTGTAGCAGAACTATCTTTGTCAATTTTAGAGCCGAACTGCAATTTCTTTACATCAATTTTCTTGTCAAGGGTGTGAGGGTCTTTGAAGATGTAAGGCAGTTTTTTGATTTCATTTTCAAAATCAATTATAGTATCTTTTTGCTTTACAAATTCATAGGTCGTTCCGTTCAAGTCCTTTTGATGTGTTTCTAATTTCTCTTTGACAAATGGAATAAATTCAGGATTGATTTCAAAACCAACTGAATTTCTGTCAAGATTTTTAGTTGCCAATGCCGTTGTTCCGCTACCTGCAAATGGGTCAAGAACTGTTTCTCCAACAAATGAAAACATTTTGATAAGTCGTTTTGGTAATTCTTCAGGAAACATTGCAATGTGTCCATTTTGCCTTGCTCCTGCAAAGTTCCAATGACCTGCAAAATTTGTATTCCATTCTTGGGGTGTCATTTTTGAAAGTTCTTTCTGCTCCTTTGTCGGCTTGGGTGCGTCACCCAATTTTTTGAAAACGAGAATAAACTCATAGTCAAGTTTTAAAATTCCGTTTCTTGGATAAGGATAAGAACCCATTTGAACCCCGCCACCAGTCGTATTTGAAGTAGTTACCTTTTGCCAAATGATTGCACCCATATAGTCAAAACCAATGTTCTCACAGAACTTGATTATCTCTTCACGAATTGGAATTACTTTGTAACGTCCATAATAAACGGCACGTGCAAACTGGTCGCCAATATTTACACATAACCTGCAACCATTGTGAAGAGTGCGATAGCACTCTTTCCAAACTAAATTCAGGTTATTAATGTAATTTTCGTAACTGTCGTGGAAGCCAATTTGATTATCCGTCCCATAGTCTTTGAGTTGCCAATAAGGAGGCGAAGTGATAGCTAAATGCACTGAATTGTCTGCCAACTCAGTCATATGTCTGCTGTCCCCATTTATTATTTTATGATGTGTTTTCAAATCGTTTTCTTTTTGTCAAATGTAGTCAAAAAAATGGGTGGTCCGAAGCAAAAATTTGTCAATTCGCTGTCGCTGTATTAGTAGCACTGTCGCCCCCTGCCATTACCGCCAACGATTAGCTAAGCGATGTTGCCGACTTCGTAAAAAAAATTATAAAATTAAAAGTGGCAAAAACTAATAGATAAAAATTTCTACCGCTGTGAAAGGTTTTTGCCACGACCTATTTTCATTGCGAACTCAAATGATGAAACTTACTATAAACGGCAATATTGCTTAGGTGATGTTGGCTGCTGGCGTACTTTCTGTCGAAAACATTGTATTCAGGTCGTTTTACAGTCATTGTCGTTTTGTTTTTTGTCGGCTTGAGTGTCGGGTGTTTTAATTTTTTAAAAGCGTTGGAAAAAAATTGAAATTCTTTCTTTTGTCAGCTTTGCAAGCTTATTTAAAAACTTTGGTTAGTGCGGTGAAGGTGCGGTTTTTAAATGTGCTTGCAAATTGCGATGGCTTTTTTTAAAATTTCTTCTTTGCTTTGACTTTTTCTGCTTTTGAAATATTGTTGTTGCCTAAATTAATTACCACTTCGTCTCCCGCAATGTTTCTTACTTTCATTCGCAAAGGTTTTTTATTGCAACTGATTTTTGCATCCCAAAAAGTTTTTGTCTTCTTGCCGTCTTCAATTAAATAACCCAGTTTGTCGATTTTAATTTCTTTGTCACTTTGCCATATACCTTCGGTGTTTTTGCAATCTAAACTTATGAGTTCAATTAATTCAAGTCCTTCGGGGCTAATGACAATGGGAGAAAATTTCTTTTTCTTTTTTCCGTTTTCTTCTTCATTGTTTTCGTTTTCTTCTGTTTCGTTTTCTGTTGCGGTTAAGGGTTGTAACATTCCTTTTTGATTGTGTTCGTCAATCTTAATACGCAACCTGTGGCTTATGAATTTAGTTATTTCAATTTCTTTTTCCTGTATGCTATATTCTACAATATCATCTGCAACTACATCATCTAAAATTTGTTTTAAATCTCTTAACTCAATTTCTTTGTCGGTGGTGGTTTGCTCTTTAATGAATTTGCGAATTTCTTTTTCATCATCAATGTCAATGTAATAAACAATTACTTTTTTTACATTGTCGGGTAAGTCGGGAATTGCTTCGTTAATTACACGATTCATTAAATACTTATCTAAAACTTTTGTTGTGTGGTCAAGTAAGTTGGGTAGATATACTGGAATAGTACCAAGTTTACTATCGTTAATTGAACCTTCCCAAAACTTGTCTAATTTATCTTCGTTACGCAAACCTAAAATCATTGTTTTAAGTTTGTCCATTGTTTGCTGTGGATTGCGAAATAAATTTACTCCGTCTTTTATTTCTAAAATATCAAATTCTGCCCCCTTCTCTTTCAATCCGTCTCTTGCAATTTGAATACTATTTATTCCTATATCAACATGAATAAAATTTCGCCCTAAACCATTTGCAACTTTTGCTGTTACACCGCTTCCTCCGAAAAAATCAGCTACTATCATTTTTTCATTACTACTTGCTTTTATAATTCTGTCTAATAATGCTTCTGATTTTTGAGTTGCGTAGTCAACAATTTCACCTGGATACCTCGTTGCCCGTTGAATATCATTCCACCAGTCTTCAACTACTTTTCCCTTTTCATTTAATTGTATACTATCAAAGTTCATCCCTCCAGCAGAAATCACATTTCTATTTGCCCTGTCAATACTTCCAGCGGCATAAGGTACTCTTACAGCATCTATATTAAAAATATAATCATCAGTATTTGAATAACGATAAATAACATCGTGTTTTTTAGGGAAATCCTTATTAACTTTTGAAGCAGCGGTATAGCACCAAATAATTTCATTTCTGAAATTAGATTCACTAAACACTTCATCCATTAAAATTTTTACATAGTGGCAAATATGATAATCTAAATGCAAATAAATAGTTGCAGATTCACTCATTACACTTTTAATAGCCAACAGGTTTTCATACATCCAATTCAAATAAGATTCTTTGTTCCAAATGTCGCCATACATTTTTTCTTCAAAGGACTTTAAATCTTCAATGTCCATTTTTTCTTCTGCTTTTTCAATGGCTTCTGCAACTTTGGGATTTTTACGAATGAAAACTTTTTTTGCATAGTCAGCACCACTAGCAAATGGTGGGTCAATATAAACAAGGTCAAGTTTAATTCCTTTTTCTTTGAGGTATGCACAAGCACTTATACATTCGCCACGAATAATTAAGTTGTTTGGATTATTACCTACACTTTCTTTTTTCTCCACTTCGTAATAAGGCATACCCCGAACAATTTTTTCTTTTAGTTCTTTGTCGTTGCCACGATATTTTAATGCTCTGCTTGTGCGAACAAAATTATTAAGTATTGCTTGTCCTTCAACTGTGTCGGGCAAATAAGGGATGTATTTAACTGGCATATTTAGCTATTAAAAAAGTTTGTGATTTTATTTGTTAGTAAATTAATGTTGCTGTCCCAAGTGTTGTCATCACTGATGTATGCAAAATCAAATTTACGATATTGAAATTTTTCGTTGTTTAATCTTAAAAATTCTCCCTCCACAAAAGTTTTGCGTTCTATAAATTCTGTTTGTTCGGCAAAACCTTTTCCTTTGGTTTCAACAATTAATGCTTTGTAAATTATATCGTCTTTACGTTGAATAATAATAAAGTCAGGTGTGTATTCGCCAACAGGTCGCCAACCATAAGGCATTTGAGCAAAGCATTTAATTTTGAAAGTAGTAAGATGGCGTTCGCCATTGTAATAAATTTCAAGTTGGTTTGTTTGAAATAAATCAAGTTGTAAAACTTGTTTTAAAAAAGTCATTTCAAAAGTGCTTTGCATAAAATTGTAAGGGAGATAATGCAATGATTTATCTTTTTGAAAAACAGCAGGGGCAAAATGAATGTTAGCTGCCATATCAGGAAAACCTGTTTGCCTGAATGTTTCGCGTATCTCCTCTAACGCTTGTTGCGGGTCTTTGCCATTTTTATCTAATTCAAGAATACGGGTTACACTTTCTTTGTCAGGAAAAAGGTTTGGATTTTCGGGAGCATCATTTAATTTTGAAAGAAGTAATAAAGATGCGGTATGTTCAAAAACTTCTTCTTCTGTTTTTACATCACGTTTGCAATAAAACGCTTTTCTTATTAATCCTTTTACTTCATCCTGTTGGTAAAGTTCATTGAAAAATATTTTGTTGTTTTCTTTAAAAGTCACAAGGGCAAAAATGTCTTTCAATACTTTTTGATGTGGTTTTAATTGTTGAATTGAAAGCGAATTAAAACTTTCTATACAAATATCGTATAACCAAAAATCAAAAACTGCTGGTTCATTTCCTTTGGCTTTTGTTACTGTTGTTGCTTTACGGTCTTTAGGATTAAAGTTCCCTTCTGTAAATTCTAACGTATGTTTTAAAGAATTATTAGAAGTAATGCTTGTTAATTTTTCTTCGGTGTGCGGTGTTTCCTCAATAATAAGTTCGCTGTATTTTATTTTAAGTTGATAAAAATTAATGTCAGGTAATTGTAAATGTTCCATTCGTGAAGTTCTCGGAATGTAATTTACTTTTAGTCCTTGCCCTGCTTTGTTTAACTCGTCAATACTTGTGTGCTGTGTGTTTTGGAGTTGCTTGTCTAATACTTTTTCGTTAACGCTGTTTAACCAAATTAAAGCGGTTTCGGAATTGGCATTATCCACTTCACGAAGGCAACGACACGAAGTTTGCAAAACCATATTAGTAGGTGCATCGCCTTGTTGTGCAAGTATCACACCCGTTAAACTTCTGCAATCCCAACCTTCTTTACCTATTTGAGCAAGTAAAATTATTTTCTTTTTAGAAATATCTTTGTCAAGTGAAAGATACTCCAACTCTGCTTCTTTAGAAACTTTATGTTTCTTATTTCCTCTGTGATAACGTAAAATTTCTTTGGGGTTTATTTTTAATTCTCCTGTAAGAAATGGAAATACTTCATCTTCTAATCTGTCAATCAAACCGCAATAAATAGCCAATTTTGCAACTGTTCCGTTTGAATATACTTTGTTTCCGTATTGTTTGTAAAATTCTGTTACTCCTTCTTTAATTATATTTAAAGGGTTGTTATCGGATGAAGATTTAACATTTGGTTTCTTTAAGAAGTTTCCTATTCCTTGTATTAATGGGTAATAATAAATGGTGTTTGAAATTTGATTAAAGGATAAAGCAACTTCATTGTCAATAATTATTTTTTCTGCTCCTTCTAAATATGGAGTTCCCGAAAAACCTAATGTTGTTGTAACATTGCCTGAATTATTCCAACGATTAACCACTTGTCTTAATTCAATATCGCTGTCGGTTGCGTGGTGTACTTCGTCAATCATTATTTCAAGGTTCGGAATTTTTCCGATTAAATTACGAAGTTCGTTTGCGAACTTGTCTTGCTCATCTTCCGTTTTTTCAATTAATTCTTTTTGCGCTGTAAGTGCAAGGCGGTCAAGGATTACTTTTTCAGCATTAACAACAAACACATAACCAAAAGGGTCGCTAAAACATTTATTTACTTTTGCAGAATTTGGGTTTCTTGCTTTGTTGCTTTTCTTCGCTGTCTTGGGTTGGTCAAGTACTTCAAATTTTAATTTCTTTTTTAAGTTACTTGCAGAAGGTTCTGGAATAACCCACGAAGGATTAAATTTTTCAATGGTCTTTAAACTGGGGATAATAGAGGCCTTTAAGCCCGAAGGGGCTAACACTAAAAAGTTGTGAGCAAAGTTTTTGTTGTCAGGTTCAAGTTGTGCAAAATATAAATCAAGGTAAATGAAGGATGCCATTAGGTAAGTTTTTCCAGCACCCATTGGTAAACTGAAAAGATAATCGGTATAGTTTACATTGTAGAAAATTGATTTTATTATTTTGTCATAGTCAAGCGTATCGGCTTTTTCCTTAATCAGAATTTCTAATTTTGGTAATAGTGTACTTCCATTTGTTTTGATACGTGAGAACTCAAACAATGCTAATGCAGGTTTATTTTTTTCTAAATATTCTCTTGATGCCTGTGAAATTGTTTCTTTGGAGAGGTCAGTACCACCATTGATGAAAAAACCTTCGCTGAAAAGTTTCCAAAGTGGTTTGTTAGCTCCTACAATTTTGAGAAACAAATATTGTTCAATTGCTTCTACCTGTGTATCCCTTAACTTGCCAGTGTTACGTATGTAGTCAACCACAACTTTTACGCTACAATCGGGTGAATTGAGCCAGTTGTTTTTCTTTATAGTGATAATGTTTTGCAGCATTCAGTTTCCAAAATTAAGTTTCAAAAGTAATGATTTTTTCTCTTAGTTTTCGTAAAGGATTTGTCAATTTAGTTCTTTTGTTTTTGCCTATCCAGCGCAATGTTGGTCGGTCGAAACACCCGCTGGTCGTAACACGCAGAAATTTTAACATTTAGTTCTAAAAATAATCAGGTCGAAACACCCGCTGGTCGTAACACTCAGAATATTAACATTTAGTTCTAAAAATACTCAGGTCGAAATACCCGCCAGTCGTAACACACAGAAATATTAACATTTAATTTTAAAAACACTCCAGTCGAAATACCCGCTGGTCGTGACACACAGAAAAATTAATATTAAATTTAAAAAACACTTCGGTCAAAATACCCGCTGGTCGTAACACACAGGGTTTTAACATTTAGTTCTAAAAATACTCCGGTCGAAATACCCGCTGGTCGTAATACACAGTGGTTTTAACATTTAGTTCTAAAAATACTCTGGTCGAAATATTTCACAGGCCACAACAATTATAATTTTCGAAGATGAAATATTTTTCCGCTCGTCCTTAATTGCATTGCTTGCACTATGTGTTTTTTTTTGCGTTGGCAAAATTGGCTCTTTTGGTTTTGCCATTGTGTCGGCTTGTGTGCAGTGGCAAAACTAAATGTGCCAATTAGGGGTGCAAAAGAATTTCATTTTTTTTGTGCGGTGGCTAAAAAATTAAAGCACGAAGCGTTGGTCTGTCTGCAAAAAGTCTTCCTTTGGTCGATATATATTCCGGTTGTATTGGTATTTGTCAGTCAGTTTATGGTTGTCCTGTTTTTTTTCCTACGCTTGCAGCCAACGGCAAGCTAAATGATGAAGCCGACTTCGTAAACAAAATTATAAAATTACAAGTGGCAAAAACAAATAAAAAATAATTTTCTTCCGCTGTGAAATGTTTTTGCCACGACCTATTTTCATTGCGAACTTAAATGATGAAGCGTACTATAAACGGCTTTATCATTTAGGTGATGTTGGGCGTAGGCTTTTCTTTCAGTCAAATTATAATTCAAGTCGTTAAGTTTAAAAAACAACTGTCTGAAAGTCCTGTAAACACAGTTCGTTGTACACAGTACGTAAAAACATAACGGTCGAGTTTAAATTTATTTTATTTCAATGTTAAACAAAATTGTCTGAAAGTCCTTTAAACACAATTCGTTGTACACAGTTCGTAAAAACATAACGGGCGAGTTTAAATTTATTTTATTTCAATGT
The DNA here is from genome assembly GCA_036170475.1 of Bacteroidia bacterium. Taxonomy (GTDB): domain Bacteria; phylum Bacteroidota; class Bacteroidia; order 2-12-FULL-35-15; family 2-12-FULL-35-15; genus 2-12-FULL-35-15. Next base: position 8,967 of record JAVHPE010000160.1, read on the forward strand.
TAAACAAAATTGTCTAAAAGTCCAGTAAACACAGGTCGTTTTACACAGTTCGTAAAAACATAACGGTCGTGTTTGAATTTATTCTCTAGCTGTAAACACAGGTCATTATACTGCAAAATATTTTCGTCATTGTCATTTCATTGTCATTTCATTTGAGTGCTGTCAGTGCCGGTGCATTATTTAATTTGTTTAAGTTCTGTATAATAGTGTTTCAAGTCTTGGTCGTCAAGTGAAGAAAGGAATTCAGAGGTCGTATATACTTTTACCATAGTATTGAACTTATTTTTCATCCAATTATATTTTACTTTTACGTCAGGTGCCTTTTTGCCAGCTTTAATACCAATCTCAATTATTTCTTTTAGTTTGTTAATGTAGGTCGGCATATCATAATCCGGGTCGTTCAGTTCGCCTTGTGCTTTAGAAAAATAGTCTATATAAAACATATCATCCGTGTCCTTATTTAAAATTTGCATTATTGCATTTTTTTCGTCAATTTCTCCATGATGGATTGCATGATATTTTTTTCCGATGTCAATTATTGTTTTATCTAAGATTATTCTTGGGTACAATGCGGCTTTGCTTTCTGTTTCGTATGCCTCAACTAACGCAGGTCCAAAAATCATTTTGTCATTATGAATAAGTTTACCGTATGAAATTCCTCCCCTGCAAATAATTCCTCTTAAAGCTAAATTAATCACTAAAGTTTGAATGTCACTTATTGTATAAAAAACCTCGCTTTCCTCTTTTTCTTTGAATGAAATTACTATACTGTCTGAAAACTGCGTTACTTGTTTTGATTTAGCATGATGACCTCCTTCAATGTCAATATCAAGAAGTTCTCTAATTTTTAAAATTGTGTCGTGAAGAAATTTAATATTCTTTTCGATGTCATTTCCGTCTTTATCCTCTGTGCTTTTGATTATTTGTTTGAACCCAAGTATGTCAAGAAACACTGTTATTCTATTATCATATTTCATAACTTTTTCTTTTTTTGTTTAAAATTTTCTTTTTTTGTCTTTGTTACTTTTACCACTTGTTATTGTCACTTTTTCTTTTTTTCTTTTTTCGCTGGCTTGGTCGATTTTTTTTTTGTGGATTTTTCTTTTTTCTCCATTTCCTCAAATATTTTTTTAATATGAGGAGATTCCATCATGGATTTCATTTTTTCGTCTGCCCGAATTTCTTCATCAATCGCTTCTATAACTTTTGCTTGAGTGTCTATTTTGCCATTCCTATACTCTTGAATATAACGCATGAATTTTTCCTGTTCATTTTCGTTTTCAAGTAATTTTTTAAATTCTTTGTCTTCAATTTCGATAATTAGCGGGTCATTTTTTAGTTTTTTAAAAAAAGTTTTACATTTTTCGGAAGCGAATTCACCAATAATACCGTTTAGCATTGCTCCGGCAACAAATGCGAATAAATTAGTTAGTTCGTCAAGATAGTAATTCCAATTTAGCTTTGGGTCATTAAGATATTCCATTTCATATCTTTCCCGATACTGGTAACCGTATCGAACAAGTTTTTTGGAAATGTCTAATAATTCTGTGTACTTTTTTAAATCTTGCTGAGTTAAACATATTGGACAGGTAAATATGTCTTTGTCCTTTGTCTTGTGAAGTGAAGAGCAATTGTAACATATTTTAATGTCAGAAGAAATATTTTTTTCGTTTTCCATGTCAGTTCAGGTAATAATATAAGAAAAAGTCGTATTAAAAATTTTGAAAAAAAGTCGAAATGCAATGCCTTATAGTAAGGGGTTTTCATTTAAGCTTACGCCCAACGGCAAGCTAAATGATGAAGCCGACTTCGTAAACAAAATTATAAAATTACCAGTGGCAAAAACAAATAAAAAATAATTTTCTTCCGCTGTGAAATGTTTTTGCCACGACCTATTTTCATTGCGAACTTAAATGATGAAGCTTACTATAAACGGCTTTATCATTTAGGTGATGTTGGGCGCTTGCTTTTCTTTTCAGTCCAATTACAAATTTATAAAAGTCAAAATACAGCGGTCTGAAAGGCTTATAAACAGCGGTCGTAACATACAGTTCGTAAAAACACAACGGTCGTTTTTTTTTGTTCAAAGTCAACGTAACAGTCAAACATTCCTTTAAACGAAGGTCGTAACATACAGTTCTTAAAAATATAATGGTCAAAATGCATTTGTCTAAAAGTGCTATAAACAAAGGCTGTAACGGCAAAGCCGTTTTGTTTCTTTGTTTCTTTTTTTTTATCGAATAATTATTTTTCTACTAACTAAGTTTTTATTTTCATCAATTACTTGAAGAAAATAAATTCCGTCCTTCATTTCTCCTTTTTCAATTGATAAGTATTTGCCTGAAAAGTCAATGCTTCTCACTTCTTTGCCCAACACGTCCATTATTTTTATTATAGAATGTTTTTGTTCTTGATTAAAACAAATGTTGGTTTGCGAACTGAAAGGATTGGGATAAACAGTAATTCCAGATACTTTATTTATTTCGGATACAGAAGTAGTAAATGTTTGTTCAATACCTGCCGCATTATTTGCCTTATAAGTAGAAATATATAAAGGCATTGTAACTGGTGATGTCAGCAAAGTTTTAATTTGGAATTTAAAATCCGCAATTTTTCCATAACCACTAACATCAGAATGGTCTATGCGAGTTAACGCCCCATAAGCAATATTGGCTGTAGCATCCACTTTACTGATTTTTATTGCATTTGTGCCGGGTGCTCCAAGCCAACTTGCAGGGTAAGTAATACTTTCCGTGCCCGCTTGTACAAGTGATGCATCGTAATTAATATTAAATGCAATACCATACAAATTGTTTATAAAATTTGTTGAAGAACCTAACCAAAGCTCTGCATCAACCCAATCACCTGCATTGAATGAACTGCCATTGGTAATAAAATACAAATCGGTTGCTGTTCGTTGGTTATTATTAGTATTATTTACAGGAATAAAATGGGTCAAATTAAAATTCTGACTAATTGCCAGAGTATCGTTTACATCAATTATCCCATCTCCATTACAGTCTGCATGTTTCATATCAGTCCCGTTGTTTTCGTTTATGCCCCAGTTTGTGCAGGAATCGGCTTGCCATAAATTGCTGATACTCGCGCGAGGTATTCCTGTTTGCCCGTAATATAAACCGATAGGCAAAATATCGTTATTATCAACGATAGTATTATTGTCAGCATCTCCTGGCCATATAAATTCTGTACAAAGGTCTACTTCAATAATATGAGTAATAGTCAAAGTGGAAGCACATCCTTGATTTGAAGTCGCAATTAATTGAACATCATAAAAACCGGGGTATGAAAAACAATGTGAAGGATTTTGTACAGTAGAGAAGGAGCTACCATCTCCAAAATCCCAATTCCAGTCTGCAATATTATCCCCACCTCCAATACTCGTTAAATCAGTAAAATTTGCACAATGGATGGAACATCCGCTGGGGTCGTCCGCAATAAAATTAATAACAGGGTTAGGGTAAAAATGAAAAGTAACATTCGATGAAGAAAATGTGCAAGGACCTACCGGGTCGTTTGTCGTTAATGTTAAAGTTACCGAATCAGCCGCATACTCAGCTGAACTTGGTGTATATACTGCATTTAAAGTTGTATTATCAGGAAAATAGGTTCCTGTGCCTCCACTCCAAGTTCCGCTTGTCGCACCACCTCCGACTGCACCAGCAAGCATAATGTCTTCACCGGAGCAGCCGTACTGTCCCAACCCTGCATTGGCGATAGGAAAAGGGTATACCTCCACGCTTTTTACAATCGTGTCTTTACAGCCACTGTTCGTTGTAACAATTAAATCGACACTATATGTCCCCGGACTGGAGTATGTATGATTTGGATTTTGAATTGTGATTATAGGATTACCATCACCAAAATTCCAAGACCAGCTTGCAATGCTCCCGCTTGAAACTGTTGATGCGTCATTGAAATTCATAGCTTGGTTTAAACAGACATCAGAAAAACTAAAATCTGCAAGAGGAACAGGATTTATGCCACATTGGGCATTCGCATTAAAACCAAATAAGATGAGAGTTGCTATAGTATATATTTTTTTCATATTCTTTAGGTTTTAGTAAATTCCTTTTTCAGATTTAAATATTACAGGTTACACAAAGGTCTTAAAATAAAGGCCGTAAAAGAAACAACGGTCATGTTTCTTAAAACATTGCAATGACAAGTCGAAGTAAATTGTCGTAAAACAAAGTTCGTAAAATTAATTCCAACTATAATTCAAAAAAAAATTTACTTTAAAGTCGAAGCGCAGCGGTCGTAAAACCCTTAGTTCGCGAAAGAAACAACATTCGTAATTTTTTATTTTTTTTAAAGTCGAAATGCGTCTTCAAAAAACAAGGAACATTTTTTTCTTTTATAAGCTTGCGCCCAACGGCAAGCTAAATGATGAAGCCGCCTTCGTAAACAAAATTATAAAATT
>JAVHPE010000161.1:0-92090 GCA_036170475.1 Bacteroidia bacterium
TAGAAACAGGCAAGTGGTAAAATTTCTAAACGGTTTTTAAGGAAACTCCAGTAAAGCAGATACGTAATTTTTCAATGCCTCCGGATAATTGCCCTGATGTTCATAAATAATTCCGAGGTTATTGTAAGATGTAGCAATACCTTGTTTATCCTTGATTTCTTCATTTATCCTTAATGAAGACAAGTGTTTTTTTAATGCCTCCGGGTAATTTCCTTGTGAGTCATACGTTACTCCGATATTATTGTAAGAGGCGGCAATACCTTGTTTGTCACCCATTTCTTCTTTAATCTTTAAAGAAGAAAAGTAATTTTTTAATGCTTCGGGATAATTACCCTGGGATTGATAAATAAGTCCGATATTACTTAAAGAGCCGGCAATGCCTTTTTTATCTCCAATCTCTTCCCTTATCTTCAGAGCGGTGGAATATTTTTTTAATGCCTCAGGATAATTACCCTGATTCAGGTAAATATTTCCGATATTATTACTTGCTTTTGAAATTCCTCTTTTGAAATTCAGTTTTAGAGATAGTTCTAATGCTTCATCCCCATAATTTAATCCATTAACAAAATTGCCTGTCAGTTCACATTCGCGGATTAATTGACAAAGATGATTTACTTTATTGGTATCCGGGTTGTCAGTTTTGAGAAGCGTGAGAATGGAGTCAATGTTTCGGTTTTGGGCAAAACAAAGTGAATTAAGAATTAAGAATGCAGAATTAAGAATTAAAAGAAGGAAACGTTTTTTCATAAGACTAAAATACAATTAAATTCTAATTGCTATGGGGTGGTTACTTTCCGATACAAAAACGACTAAAAATATTTGTTAGCAAGTCTTCAGAAGACACACTCCCTGTGATAGTTCCCAAATGATATAAAGCCTGCCTTATGTCCATTGCCAGAAAATCACCGGTAACATTGAGATTCAAACCTTCCAATACTTTAGTAAGAGTAGCATTAGTGTGGCGCAATGCTTCTACGTGCCGGACATTGGTAACAATTGTTTCATTATTATTTAAAATACTGGTATCAAATAGAGTGACCAAATGTTTTTTGAATTCATCAATATTGGTGTGTTCTTTTGCAGATATGTAGATTAGTTCGGGGAATTCAGAAAACTTTTCTTCAATAAATTCAATATTTTTTTTATCAATTTTATTTGCCACCAGTACTAATTGTGAATTGTGTAAATGCGGTTGAAGTTCTTCAACAATTATTTTTAATTCATCAGCATTTATTTCATGCACATCAAATAAATAAACAGCAATGGAGGATAATTTAATTTGTTCGAATGTCTTTTCAACACCCATAGATTCAATAATATCATTTGTATCACGAATTCCCGCAGTATCGATAATCCGGAACAAAACTCCATCAATATTTAGCTCGTCTTCAATTACATCACGTGTCGTACCTGGAATTTCAGAAACAATAGCTCTGTCTTCCTCGAGTAAAACATTCAAAAGTGTTGATTTTCCAGCATTTGGTTTTCCAACAATTGCAACAGGAATACCATTTTTAATTACATTTCCAACTTCAAAAGACGCTATTAATTGTTGCACAATTTGTTGAATGTCACTAACCAATTTTTTTAAATCCTTACGATTAGCGAACTCGACATCTTCTTCACTGAAATCAAGCTCCAACTCAATAAGTGAAGCAAAATCAATTAAATTCTGGCGCAAGACTTTTATTGTGCTTGAAAATCCTCCACGCATTTGTTGCATCGCTATTTGGTGTGACGAAGCGGAATTGGATGAGATTAAATCGGCAACAGCTTCTGCCTGCGATAAGTCCAGTTTGCCATTTAAAAAAGCACGCAAAGTAAATTCTCCATGATTAGCCATACGGGCACCTTGCCTGATGAATAATTGAATGATTTGTTGCTGAATAAATTTTGAACCATGGCAGGATACTTCTACAATGTCTTCTGCGGTATAAGAATGAGGTGCTTTAAAAAGGCTTACCAATACTTCGTCAATAATAACACTTCCGTCATGTATCACTCCAAAATGAATGGTATGAGATGCCAACTTATTCAAATCAATTTTTTTAAGATTTTTAGTACCGAATACAGAATTACAAATATCAATGGCTCTTTTACCCGAAAGCCGGATAATACCTATGGCACCAGCTCCCTGAGGTGTAGCGAGAGCTACAATAGTATCGTTATTTAGCAATGGAGTATTCATTGAATCAGTGAGAATTAAAATTTGTTTAAAGTTTGAGACTATAATTTTGAAGAACGTAAAATAAAAGAGAAAACGAAGATCAAACTTTAGCTAATAGTACAAAAAAATAAAACATCTGTTTAATGAACCGGTAAAAATTATTAAAAACACTAAAATGCTTTGCATTCATCATATAAAAACTTAATTTAGCGAACGCAAAAAAAACACTTAAGCAATTAAACAATAGGAAATATAATAATTTAAAAACTTCAATTATGAGTGTATTAGTAAACAAACAATCAAAAGTAATTGTACAAGGCTTCACAGGTACTGAAGGTACATTTCATGCCGGACAAATGATTGAATATGGAACAAATGTAGTTGGTGGTGTTACACCGGGTAAAGGTGGTGCGATGCATTTGGACCGCCCTATATTCAATACTGTTAAAGATGCTGTAGATAAAGAGGCAGCGAATGTTTCTATTATTTTTGTCCCGCCTTCTTTTGCAGCGGATGCAATTATGGAAGCCGCTGAAGCGGGAATTAAAGTTATTATCTGTATCACAGAAGGCATTCCGGTAAAGGATATGATTGCTGTTAAAGAATATTTAAAAGGTAGGGATTGTAGATTAATTGGACCAAATTGTCCGGGTGTTATTTCAGCTGATCAAGCTAAAGTAGGTATTATGCCTGGTTTTGTATTCAAAAAAGGAGTAGTTGGCATTGTATCTAAATCCGGAACGCTAACTTATGAAGCAGCGGATCAGGTAGTGAAAGCAGGTTTGGGAGTTACGACAGCAATTGGTATTGGAGGCGACCCGATTATTGGAACAACTACAAAAGAAGCGGTTGAATTATTAATGAATGATTCTGAAACACAAGGTATTGTTATGATTGGGGAAATAGGGGGAAATCTGGAAGCCGATGCTGCACGCTGGATTAAAGCGGATGGTAACCGTAAACCTGTTGTAGGTTTTATCGCAGGGGAAACAGCTCCAAAAGGTCGCACAATGGGTCATGCAGGAGCTATTGTTGGCGGGGATGATGATACGGCGGAAGCGAAGAAGAAAATTTTGCGTTCCTGCGGAATTATTGTTGTGGATTCCCCCGCTGATATTGGAACCGCTATGGCAAAGGCATTAGCAAAAGAAACACGTAAAGAAAATCCGCATCACCACGCTAACAGGGTGGATTAATTTTTTTAATGAAATTGTAATATCACTTTCGGTCATGAAATTGCACATCCCTTAATTTATGTGATATGCTTAAAAAAATCTTAACTACTGTATATGCTTTAACCATACTATTATCGGCACTTGCACAAGATACCATCGTGAAAACAGATGGGACAAAAGTTATTGCAAAGGTTACTGAAATTAATTCGAATACAATTAAATACAGAGTTGCAAATGGTTCCGGTGAATATATTTATGAGAGCAAAAAAAATTCCATAAACTTCATTGCTTATCATAATGGGAATAAAGAATTTTATAATACTGCTGTTCATCCAAAACTTATAGAAGATATAGTAGTAGTTGAACAAAAAAAAGATTACGGAAAAAATAGTATTGCAGTCAATATTTTTGAAATGTTTTTTGCCAATTTTTCCGCATCTTATGAACGTGTTTTAAAATCGGGTAAATATTCCGTTAAGGTGCCAATATCTTTCGGTTTAGGTGGAAAACCTATGGAACGTGATTATGGAACGGAAGCTCCGTCAACTGATTTTTTACAAAATAAAATCTATGGAACCGGCTTGGAATTAAATTTTTATCCATTAGGGCAAACACATACTACTTTTTATGTAGGATTATCAGGTGCTTATGGCAGTTTTAATTATTATAAAGATAGCATAGGCACTAGTTACCAATATGGTTATGGGCAAAATATAGTTATGGCTAAAAATAAATATGTTGGAAGCCATTATTCCGGAATGGTTTATATTGGTGGCTATTTAGGTGTTTCAGAGAATATTTTAATTGGAGCAAAATTTGCATTTGGTTATAAACGTGAAGAAACCTTATTCACGGATTATACACAACTAAAAGCACAACTGGATATAAATTTTGCTTATCGCTTTTAATATTTTTTCGTTATTAAATATTGAAACCGTTCCAGAAATTTCAGGAGCGGTTTTTATTTTTGTGGTTACTGATTTTAATTATCTTTGAACTCGATAAAATTTAATTCTATGAAATTATTAGACGGGAAAACCGCTATCATTACAGGAGCTTCAAGAGGCATCGGACGTGGCATCGCTTTAAAATTTGCTGAACATGGCGCTAATGTGGCTTTTACCTATTTATCCTCCATCGAAAAGGCGCAAGAACTTGAAAAAGAGTTGGAAACTTTTGGTGTAAAAGCTAAAGGTTATCAGTCTGATGCTGCAAATTATAAAGCAGCTGAAGAATTGATTAATGCCGTTATAACTGATTTCGGTACAGTTGACGTATTGGTAAATAATGCAGGTATCACAAGGGATACTCTCCTGATGCGTATGAATGAACAGCAGTGGGATGATGTGATGAATGCAAATTTAAAATCAGTATATAATTTAACGAAGGCGGTTACCAAACCAATGCTAAAACAACGTAAAGGCTCCATTATCAATATGAGTTCAGTGGTTGGGATAAAAGGCAACGCCGGACAATCAAATTATGCTGCATCTAAAGCCGGGATAATAGGTTTCACAAAATCCATTGCATTGGAACTCGGTTCACGCAATATTCGCAGCAATGCCATTGCACCAGGATTTATTGAAACCGAAATGACTGCGGCACTCGAGGCAAAAGTTGTCCAAGAATGGAGAGATGCAATTCCTTTAAAACGGGGGGGAACTCCTGATGACGTTGCAAATACTACCGTATTTTTAGCTTCAGACATGAGCGCTTATATTACAGGACAGGTAATTAATGTGTGTGGCGGCATGCTCACCTAAACTAACGAATGAATATAGTTACTGAATACCCCTTATGGTTTATATTATTTTGCGTTGTTGCAGGTATTATTTACACGGGTATTTTATATTATCGTGATAAAAAACTAATCGAACTATCTGTTTGGATGGTTCGCCTGATGGGTGCTTTCCGCTTTTCTGTTGTTACAATTCTTTCTTTCCTGTTGCTTTCTCCCTTATTAAAAACAATAAATCGTGAGGTGGAAAAACCTGTTATTATTGTGGCTCAGGATAATTCCGAATCCATAATTGTTGGCAAAGATTCCGCTTTCATTAAAAATGAATACAAACTAAATTTACAAAAACTGATTGATGAATTAAGCTCTAAATACGAAGTGCGTTTATATTCATTTGCGGATAAAATAAAAGACTTGAATGCTACTGATTTATTAACATTTAAGGGAAAACAAACTGATATTTCATCGGTGTTTGATGAAATTGAAACACGCTATAGTAATCGTAATATTGGTGCTATACTACTTGCCAGTGATGGACTATATAATAAAGGAGGAAACCCGGTTTATTCTACAAATAAAATAAAAGTACCTGTTTATACCATTGCTCTGGGTGATACAACTGTTAAAAAAGATATTATTCTTTTAAAAGTCGAACACAATCGTTTAGCATATTTAGGGAATAAATTTCCAATGGAGATAGTTGTGAATGCCAAACAACTAAAGGGTAAAACAACAAGGCTTACTATCAATAAAGGAGAAAATACACTTTTTACGCAGACAATTAATTTTAATTCGGATGCCTTTACTACCACAATTCCTGTTTTGTTAGAAGCGAAAGAAGTTGGGTTGCAACACTACAAAATAAAGCTATCCACACTTTCTGAAGAAGTAAACACAAGCAACAATATGCTCGATATATTTGTTGACGTGCTGGATGCCCGGCAAAAAATATTAATTTTAGCGGATGCCCCACACCCCGATATTGCAGCTATAAAGGAATCCATAGAAGAAAATCAAAATTACGAAGTGGAAAGTTATCTACTTGACAATTTTGACAAATCCATAAAAAAATATAATCTCGTAATCCTTCATCAATTGCCAAATTCACATAATCCCACTACTAAAATCATAAGTGAGTTAAATGTAGCCAACATTCCTGTTTGGTTTTTTTCCGGTGCTACGGTAATTTTAAAAAGTGATTTATCTATTGCCTCTGGCACACAAAAAACGAATGAATGTGAAGCTGTACTGGAACCTAATTTCCCATTATTTACTATCAGTGACGAGTTACGAAAAGCTGTTAAAAGTTTCCCTGCTTTGAGCTGCCCTTACGGTACTTATCCACCCAATAATAATAGCAATACCTTATTTTATCAGCGTATTGGAATAGTGGACACAAAAACTTCATTGTTACATTTTAATATGGTTGGCGAAAATAAAATAGCGATTTTTTCGGGTGAAGGTATCTGGAAATGGCGTTTGCAGGACTTTGCATCACACGGCAATCATACTTTATTTGATGAGTTAATCTCAAAGACTGTTCAATTCCTTTCATTGAAAGTAGACAAGAGCTTTTTTAAAATTGCTTGTAAAAATAATTTTCTGGAAAACGAAACAATAGAACTTGAAGCGGAAGTGTATAATGAAAGTTACGAATTGATAAATGAACCAGAGATAAACATTACCATCAGTAATGCGGAAAATAAAAAATTTCTTTACACTTTTAGCAAAACAAGTAATTCCTATCGCCTAAATGCTGGTATGATGCCCGTGGGAGAATATAAATATGAAGCACAGGTTAAAGTAGGAGAAAAAATCTATCAACAACATGGAGAGTTTAGTGTAAGCGCATTACAAGTTGAATTAACAAATACAGTAGCTGATCATCAATTGCTTTACGGACTCTCCAAAAAGCATGATGGAGAAATGGTTTATCCAAACGAAATGGGAATATTAGCTAAAAAACTAAACAGTCGAACGGATATAAAATCTGTCTCTTATTCACAAAAAAAATTATCTGATTTGATTAATTTAAAGTGGATATTCTTTTTAGTTCTCGCCCTGTTAAGCTTCGAATGGTTTATGCGTAAACGTAATGGGGCATATTAATTGAATGCTTAGAACAAAGCAGAGAAAGAACTGCAATTCAAATTACATCCCTTGGATCGTTGTTTGTGTCGGAGGAGCGTTCCTTACCTTTACCCCGCATCCTGATATTCATCATCTCCACAAACAAAGAAAAAGCTATGGCGGTATAAATAAATGCCTTGTTTATATGCTGATGAAAGGAATCCAAAATAAGAACGAAGCCTATCATTAACAAAAATGACAACGCTAAAACTTTAATTGTAGGATTTTTATTAATAAAATCACTTACCTTTTCTGAAAAAACTATCATAATTATCATAGCAATTATTACGGCAAAAATCATTATCAATAAATTAGTTACTAAGCCTACAGCTGTAAGTATGGAGTCAAATGAAAATATAATGTCAACCAAAACAATCTGAACCACAATTGCATTAAAACTTATTCTCTTTATTTTTATTTCTGATTCTTCATAACCCTGAATTTTATTATGCAATTCGATAGTTGTTTTGTAAAGTAAAAATACACCACCCGAAAATAAAATGACATCCCGGCCCGTAACGCCAAACTCTCCAATAGTGAATAATGCATCTTTTAATCCTACAATCCAGGAAATCGACGACAATAAAAATACACGCATTATTAACGCGAGCAATAAACCAGTAGTACGAGCCTTACCCTGCTTTGAACGGGGCAATTTGTCGGCTGTTATTGAAATAAAAATTATGTTATCAATTCCCAAAACTATCTCCAAAACGGATAAAGTAAGTAAACTAATTAGTGACGCTATTGAAAATAATTCCTGAAAATCCTGAGCTAAATGCATAATATGAATTACATTTTTTGCAAAAGTACATACATTTTATTCAACCACATAAAAAACTTAATTTACCAATTCTGTTTTTCTGATTCACTTTAGGTACAAAATTTTTAGTGTAGGATTACAGCATTTATAAGCAATTTGAATTCACAAAATATCATACACTTAATGTTCGATATATTCACATCCGTTTCCTATCTTTGAAAAACAAATAAAAAAATCCTCAATTGAATACAAACGAAGCAAATCCACAACTTTTATTGCAGTTAGTAAGTATGCCAATGCCATTTGGTAAATTCAAAGGAACACTGTTATGCAATCTTCCGGTATCCTACCTTGAATGGTTCCAGCGTAAAGGTTTCCCTGAAGGCAAATTGGGAATGCTTTTACAAACCATGCTTGAAATTAAAATGAATGGTTTGGAATACCTACTAAATCCATTGAAGAAAAAATAAATTTGTAAAAAACATAACGAATTAACCATTTGTCTTTTCTCTTATTTTATTAAAGCTAACCTCTGAAATACAACGAATTCATATTAAAATTTATTAAAAGTAAAAAAGAATTCGGTTTACTTTTTCTTATTTTACTAAGCGGTTGGTTTATATTTTGTCTGCCCTCTCCCCTATTCACCAATAAAACATGCACCGTTTTAGAAGACAACAATGGCAACCTCCTTTCTGCCCGTATTGCAGATGATGGGCAATGGCGTTTCCCAAATAGTAAACACATTCCCTTAAAATTCATATCAAGTATTGTTCAGTTTGAAGATCGTAGTTTTTTTATTCACCCCGGATTTAATCCCTTCGCTTTTGCGCGTGCCATTATTCAAAATATAAAAGCAAAAAAAATAATAAGTGGCGGAAGTACATTGTCCATGCAGGTTATACGACTTTCCAGAAAAAAAAAGGAAAGAACAGTTTTTGAAAAATTAGTAGAAATTATTTTAGCGTTGCGACTGGAGCTAAGTTATCCAAAATCTGAAATACTCACGCTATACGCTTCCAATGCGCCATTTGGAGGAAATGTAGTTGGAATAGATGCTGCCTCCTGGCGATATTTTGGAAGAGAGGCAGAAAAACTTTCATGGGCAGAATCGGCAACATTAGCCATTCTCCCTAATTCCCCAAGTTTAATTTACCCGGGGAAAAATCAGGAACGCCTGCTTGCAAAGCGCAACCGTTTACTCGATCAATTATTTAAAGCGAAAGAAATTGATAAAGAAACATGTGAATTGGGTAAGCAAGAGTCTTTGCCAGGTAAGCCATATCCTATTCCGCAAATTGCGCCACATTTATTACAACGTGCTGCAAAAGAAGGATTTACTGGAGAACGCATACTGTCTACAATTGACGGTCATTTACAGGAACGTTTAAACGAAATCATCGAAAATCACCATAAAGTCTTAAAAGCAAACGAAATTCACAATGCCTGTGCACTCGTATTGGATGTAAGTACAGGAAATGTTTTAGCTTATGTTGGGAATACTGATAATACAGGGAAACCAGAATATGAAAGCGACGTAGATGTAATAACCGCTTCAAGAAGTACCGGCAGTATTCTAAAACCTTTTTTATTCGTTAGCATGCTCAACGACGGAGAATTGCTTTCTACCACATTGATTCCAGATATCCCAACACAAATTGCCGGTTATGTTCCTCAAAATTATAGTGGCTCTTTTGATGGTGCTGTCCCTGCAAAAAGAGCATTAGCACGTAGCTTGAATATACCTGCTGTTCGTATGCTTCAAAGTTATGGCATAGAAAAATTTAATTACAACCTAAAAAAAATCGGGATGACTACACTTACTTTTACTCCTGATCATTATGGATTATCAATAATATTAGGCGGTGCCGAAGGTAAATTATGGGACATCGCTGGAATGTATGCGAGCATGGCACGAACACTTAATAATTATACAACTTATAATGGCAAATATGATAAAGCTGATTTTCATCCTCCTGTTTATATTCAACAAAAAAAAAAGAAACCGACCTTTGATGACGCTTCAACTCTTGATGCCGCTTCCATTTATTTAACATTCGAAGCGATGGTTGAAGTATCCAGACCAGATGAAGATGCCGGATGGAAACAATATACATCAGCAAGTAAAGTAGCCTGGAAAACAGGTACTAGTTTTGGTTACCGCGATGGATGGGCAGTTGGCGTTACACCAAAATACGCGGTAGCCGTTTGGGTTGGAAATGCAGATGGGGAAGGTCGTCCCGGACTAATTGGTATTCAAACTGCGGCACCAATTATGTTTGATATTTTCAGCCTGTTAAAGCCTGGTAAGTGGTTTCCACCACCTTATGATGAAATGGAAAAAGTAAAAATCTGCCATCAAAGCGGCTGCAGAGCTACGGATATTTGCGAACAAATAGATAATAGTTGGATTCAAAAATCGGGGTTGCGTACAGAACCGTGTAAATATCATCGCATGATACATTTGGATGCGTCTGGAAAATTTCGTGTAAATAGTAATTGTGAAGATGTAAATAAAATGCGACATGTAAGTTGGTTTGTATTGCCTCCTACAATGGAATTGTATTACAAATCAAAAAATGCAAATTATAAAGAATTACCTCCATTCAGAAGTGATTGTGAAACAAATGGATTAAATGCGATGGAAATTATTTACCCAAAACAATTCAGTAAAATTTATGTTCCTGTAGAACTGAATGGCACACTCGGCAAAACAGTTTTTCACGTTGCCCATCGCATGGCAAACAGCATTATATACTGGCACCTGGATGATATTTACATTGGCAGTACGCAAGGTATTCATCAAATGGCATTAAGTCCGGATGAAGGAATTCACACACTCACTCTGGTAGATGAAACAGGCGAGTCTATAGTTCAAAAGTTTGAAATAGTAAGCGGAAAGAAATAAACCAATTTTAAAATGTGTAAATTTGAAAACACGCTGATATGCAAATGTTTATTTCAGAACAAGACACAACTTAGGTTCTCGAAAAATTTGTTAATATCTATGATAACGAATCGGTACCAATATACGAATTGATAGGGTTTCGTAAATTCGTATTAATTCGTATTTCGTAGCTAATGTGCGTGAAGCTATGTGCGTTTGGTATAATTATCAAATTAATTTTATGACTTTAACCATCAATATCATTTCCGGAATTTTACTATTTCTTCTTGCTCTTTTTGCATTCAAATATTTGGAAACTTTTTGGCTATATAAAATCAACAAACCCTATAAATGGGAAGAGTCTGTTAAAGATAAAAAGGTTTCATTAAAGCTAAAATCGCTTGAACATAGGTACTATGACAAAATTCGCTTTTACAGCATCTGGTTTCAAATTGAACGATTAATAAAGGAAAAGGTAGTAGGAGATTTTGCCGAATTAGGAGTTCATAAAGGAGAAACTGCAAAACTTATCCATGAAATGAATTCTACTCAAAAATTACACCTATTCGATACGTTTGAAGGATTTAATGAAAATGATTTACTATACGAAAACGAACATGGAAGGAAACATACCACTCAGGAATTTTCGGATACCGATTTAGAAACTGTGAAAAAATATATTCATGGAAATGATCATGTAATTTTTCATCCCGGCTATTTCCCTGCAACATCAATAGGTTTGGAGAATGAAAAATTTTCCTTTGTACATCTTGATGCGGACTTATATTTACCAACTATTACAGGATTGAATTTTTTTTATCCACGACTTTCTCCCGGAGGGGTTATTATTGTTCATGATTACAATCATTCTTGGGATGGAATAAAAAAAGCATTTGATGAATTTATGCCAACTATTCCAGAAAGTTTAATAGAGCTTACCGACTGGAAAGGAAGCGTAATGATTATGAAAAACAAGACGTTGAATGTAATTTAGGCAGTATCGTTATTTTGCTTTTGATACATCTAGTATTATTATTTATTTTATTTAAAGTACAATGAAAACAGCCTCCATTCATGAGCTTCAAAAGGAACTAAATGTTCTTGAGCCAAAACAACTGAAGGAGCTTTGTGTACGTTTGGCTAAATACAAAAAAGACAATAAAGAATTAATTTCATATTTACTATTTGAAGCATCCGACGAAAAAACTTACATCAAAAATATAAAAGAAGAAATAGATATATTGTTTATTGGAATAAACAGGAATACAGCCTATCTGATAAAAAAAAGTCTTCGCAAAGTTTTAAGGTTTATTAATAAATTTATCAAATACTCGGGTTCTAAACAAACTGAAATTGAATTGAGAATTTATTTCTGTTTAAAAATAAAAACAACACAAATTCCGATCGAAAATAATAGTGTTCTTTCCAACCTTTATAATCGTGAATGCGAAAAAATAAAAACTACCTTCTCAAAATTACATGAAGACCTGCAATATGATTATAAAGAGGAATTAGAGAAATTGTAAAGTATTTTAATTTCGTTTTTACGGACATATAAAAATTATTTTTTTACCACCAAGACACTAAGAACCTTAGTTCGACTAATAATACGAAACTGTTTTGGCTAAAGCCCAATAAAATTACTTGTTATTCTACCACGGTCTGAAGACTGCGGCAACAATCCATGCAAATTATTAAATCATTTGAAATAATTGCCACGCCTTTTAAGGCATGGATTTGATAGACCCTTGTTATTATTTGGCTTTAGCCTAAATTAACAATCAAACTCAGGTTAAGTGGGTGTACGACAAATTTCCCTTTTTTAGAATTGTTCCGTAGGAACATTATATCGGTAGAAAAAATAACAACGAAACAATAAAAGTTCCGTCAGGAACGAAACATTCTATATTCCGTGTCTACGACACTTTTATTTCTATAGGAATCAGAACTTCTACCAATATTTAACTCCTAACGGAGTTGGTAAAAAATAAACTAAAAGGGATATTTGTCGTACACCCGGTTAAGAATAAAAAAATGAAACTATTTTTAAATCATTACTTTGCGCCTCTGAGTCTTTGCGGTAAATATTGTTTTTTTTAATTTTAGCAGAAATAAATGTTGAAATATTTCGATAATGGTTACCGCTAATCATAAAAAAATGCTGCAATTCAAGTATTTAGAACAAATTTGGAATAAAATAAAATTTGTTAAAATCCTGTTTGACGAATGTTTATAAGTTGAATTACTCTTAACCTTAAATTTTGTAGCTTTGCTCTATGACTGAATTCAAAACAAAAATCGATATAAACTCCCACAGACGCACAACTAAACCCATTGCAAATCAACAACTTGTTGAAGGCAAAATGCCTCCTCAGGCAGTAGAATTGGAAGAAGCCGTTTTAGGAGCCTTAATGCTTGAAAGAGATGCATTAACCAATGTAATTGACATTCTTAAACCGCAAAGTTTTTATAAAGATGCGCATTCACGTATTTTTTCCGCTATTTACGAATTATTTAACCGATCTGAACCAGTTGATATTTTAACGGTTACACAGGAATTAAAAAAAACCGGAGAGCTGGATATTGTTGGAGGTGCATATTATATTACCAAATTAACCAACCGGGTTGCATCTGCCGCAAATGCCGAGTTTCATGCACGTATTATTTCACAAAAATATATTCAACGAGAGTTGATTCGTGTTTCAACAAAAACAATAAATGATGCATACGAAGAAGGTTCAGATGTATTTGATTTATTGGATAATGCTGAATCCAGCCTGTTTTCTATTATGGAAGGCAATATCAAAAAGAATTACGATAAAATGAGTACGCTCATTAATAAAGCTATCAAACAAATTGAAGAAACACAAAAAAACAAGGGAAGCTTTTCTGGTATCCCTTCGGGGTTAACAGCTTTGGATCGTTTAACCTCCGGTTGGCAAAAGTCCGATCTGGTTATCATTGCTGCAAGGCCGGCAATGGGAAAAACAGCATTGGTATTGACGATGGCCCGTAATGCCGCTGTTGATTTTAATAAACCCGTCGCTATTTTTTCTCTGGAAATGTCCTCTTTGCAATTAGTAACCAGACTTATTTCAAGTGAATCTGAACTTCCTGCAGACAAGTTAAAAAAAGGGAACCTTGAAGATTACGAATTTCAACAACTGAATGATAAAATAAAAAAACTTGCGGAAGCACCCTTATTTATTGACGATACACCCGGGTTATCGGTTTTTGAATTAAGAGCAAAAGCACGTAGGTTAAAAGAGCAACATAAAATTGAATTGATCATTGTTGACTACCTACAATTGATGACCGCAGGTGGTGAAGGGAAAGGAAACCGTGAGCAGGAAATTGCTACCATATCACGTTCTTTAAAAGGTTTGGCAAAAGAGCTGGAAATACCTGTTATTGCGCTTGCACAGTTGAGCCGTGCGGTGGAAACAAGAGGAGGAGATAAACGTCCGGTACTTTCCGACTTACGTGAATCCGGCTCCATTGAACAAGATGCGGATATGGTAATGTTTATTCATCGCCCGGAATATTATAACATTACTGAGGACTCAGAAGGAAATTCAAATTCCGGTGTTGCGGAACTGATTATTGCAAAACATCGTAATGGACCTGTCGACTCCGCAAAAACCCGTTTCATTTCACAATTTACTAAATTTACTGATCTGGAAAATTCAGGTCAGGCTATGGATTACGGCTCTGCTGATGCCGGACTTACACCATCTCAGGATTTTGGTCAGCCTACTAATTCTGTAATTCGCAAATCAAAAATGAATGATATTGAGGAGGATCATCCGTTTTAGAAATTCCAGAATTGTTGATTTTTTGATTTGTAGATTTTTGAATTTTTTTTCAAATTCATCAATTATTTTTATGAAACACTTATTACTATTCCTTTCCCTTTTATTTATCTCCACTTTATCACAAGCGGCATATATTTTAATTCCTATGGATCTGAGTCAAAAAGATCACCTGAAAGCCTATGGAATAGCTTATTGGGTGCTTAAGCAAGATATAGAAGTAGATTGGTTGTTAAATTACCGTGGCGGTAGTTTTATGTTTAAAGACGCAAAAGAAATTGAAAATGAATGTACTATTCGTGGTGTTACTTTTGAAGTGATTGCGGATTCCAGATCAACCTCCATACTTACCGAAATTTCAAATCCGGAAGTAAATATGGAAACTGTGAAACTCGAAAAGGCGCCCAAAGTGGCTGTGTATTCACCTAAAACAAAGCAACCCTGGGATGATGCTGTAACATTGGTACTTAAGTATGCCGAAATTCCTTATGATGTTGTTTATGATGATGAAATATTAAAAGACAAACTCCCCTTATATGATTGGCTTCACCTTCATCACGAAGATTTTACAGGGCAATATGGGCGTTTTTGGGCGATGTACCGCAATGCTGCGTGGTATCAAGAACAACAAAGAGTTTTAGAAGCAAGTGCTAAGTCTTTAGGCTTCGCAAAAGTTTCGCAAATGAAATTGGCTGTAGCAAAAAAAATACGTGATTTTACTTCGGGTGGTGGCTTTTTATTTGCTATGTGTTCAGCTCCGGATTCGTATGATATTGCCTTAGCGGCTGAAGGTTTGGATATTTGTGAAAACATGTTTGACGGTGATGGAACTACTCCAAATTATAATTCAAAACTCGATTTTTCAAAAACATTTGCATTCACTAATTTTACGCTAAGTACCAATCCTAATGAGTACGCAAAATCTACTATTGATACCTACCTTACCCGCAAACAAAAATATGGAATAACAAGAGCAAATGATTTGTTTACACTATTTGATTTTTCAGCAAAATGGGATGTAGTTCCGACCATGCTTTGTCAAAACCACGAACAAATTATTAAAGGCTTCTGGGGACAAACCTGCGGGTTTGATAAATCAACTATTAAACCAAATGTATTGATATTAGGAGAAAACAAAGCGGCAAATGAAGCCCGGTACATTCATGGCGAGTATGGCAAAGGAACTTATACTTTTTACAGCGGACACGATCCGGAAGATTACGAGCATCGTGTTGAAGATCCTCCTACTGATTTAAGTCTGCATCCTAACTCTCCCGGCTACCGTTTAATTCTGAATAATATTCTTTTCCCCGCTGCGAAAAAGAAAAAGCAAAAGACGTAAACGAAGCCCCTTCTATACCTCTCCGAAGAAGGGAGGCTGATTATTTCAGTATTTCCAATGCTTCCGGAATGGAGATATATTCATTATTAAATGTTGCTACTACAAAAGCATCTGTAAGTCCGTACGTTTTAATAATAACATTCTTTAAATCTTCCGCTTCCTTATAACTGTTGAATAAACCAACCACATAACGTGTTAATCCACTCGAAGTCTTTTCTCCATTCAGGTCTTTTAGTTTTGCAAAAATGGCTAACTTATTATCAGGTGGTTGTTTTTTAAAAACACCAATTTGGACTTTAAATTTTACCAGCTTTTTATTAACTCCGCTAACTGCAGTATTATCAGCAGTTTCTGTAATGTTATCTTTATTTGCAAGCGTGGCGCCAGCTTCTTTCAGGGTAATGCGCTTACCATCTTTATAGGCTGTTATAAAAGCGCCGGGGTAACCACTTAACAACATATCTGTTTTAAGCTTAGCGGCAGGTTCCATAGAGGTAAACGATCCTGTCATATATTTATATAAGCCATCATCCGTTCGTATCTCAATTAAATCATTGATATCCCTAAATACCGCTTTTGAAAGGCGCTTTTTGTATGCTCCTAACTGAACGCGCAACACAATACCCGGCGTTGTAAAAACAGGGCTATTGCTGCTAATGTTTTTATTATTTGCCTGATTATTGGCTGTTACAGTATTGTTAGAATTTGTATTATTCTTAGCACTAGTGTTGTTCGCTTTATAATTATTATTAGCAATATTAGAGGCAATATTTTTATTATTAGCGGTATTAAATGCGATATTATTAGGATAAATCTCTTCCACTTTATCTCCTTTATCCGTAACTAAAAATACTTTTTTAAACTTTTTTAATTGGGTATCCTGTTCGTCAAGAGCTACTAACACAAATTGATCTGGCTTTAGCAGTGTAAAATGAAACGCGCCCGTTTCATCTGTTGTAGTAGTTTGTAATATCTGACCTTTTTCACTCATTAAATTCACTTTGGAATTTGCAAGCGGAGTTTTATCACTTCCGACCAGTTTCCCTGTAAAATCTTTACTTGATCCATTATCATTTGATACAGCAATGCTTGCAGGAGTCGCATCATAATACTTTGAATTCAACTTATATACCACTTTTGCATCCGCTAAACCATCTTTGATGAGTTCTTGTCTGCGTTTTTCAGCATCCTCATAATTAGTAAATTTCCCCGCGGTATAAATAGTAGAGGAATCACCTGTATTGGCGCTTGAAATATCATTAATGCTCAAAAATTTTGTCATTAAATTAGCCGGTAGTCCTTTTTTAAATGTTCCTAATTCAACGGCATATTCTTTTTGTTTCGATTTGTTATATGCAGGGTCGCGGTTGTCAACTAACCCGAAATCTCCTGTTGAATCCATGTAAAGATTATACTGATATGCGATAAGTGAATCGGTTAATTGCAGACCTCTTGTATTTACAACAGCATTTTTAGGGGATTTAAGCTCATCATCTCTATAATTTGGGATTCCATCCTGATCATCATCTTTCGGACAGCCATTCACATCTACTGGCACTCCGGGAGGCGTTCCTGCGCATAAGTCATTCCAATCAATAACACCATCTTTGTCATAGTCATCTTTTTCAAGAGCTGCAAAGTCAACATCATTATAATTGTTTTCCAATTTTTTAGTTGCTTTTTTCTTTTCTCTTGCCTTTGTTTCCAGATTATAATGCAAAGAAAAAGAGGTCATCATAAAATTATCATTCCTGCTGTTTCCCTTACGATTGCCTGTACTTTTTTCTGTAACGCCATCAATATAATCGGTAAAAGAAAAGTGCATTGTCGCGCCCATTTTAAAATCGAAAAAGTCATTTATTTTAAGAACAACACCCGCTCCAACAGGTATTGCGAAAGAGCGTTCAGGATATTTTCCAAAATTATCCAGGTTCATTTCGCGTATATCCGATTCATACGTATAATCGCGCTTTATTTCTATCGCAAGACCAGCGTCAGTTGCCTGCTCATCTTTATCCCGTATTGTTCCATCAGCCCAGTAATAATATGTTTTACCATTTTTGTCTTTCCTGTCTATTTTTGACAGGAACTCAAAAGATTCGAATCCTAAGGAAACATAAGGGCTTATGGTACGTTTTGGAGGCAGGAGATTATCAAAATTATATTCTAAATTAATACCCCCAACACGAATTTGTGATTCAAAATTGAGGTTACGATTATTGGGTGCAAATCGTTCGTTTGCGCCCAGTTTCCCAAATATCACATGAAAACTTAATAATAAATAATCCTGAATGGGTTGTGAAACGCTTAAATCAAAAGCTAAGCGGCTAACCATAGGTGCCTGAAAGTGCTTATTGTATAAATCGCCGTAAAAGGAGAACATGCCTGTTCCTAAACCTATGGTAGGAGTGACAATTAATTCTGGGGAAGGTTGTTTTTTTATTGAATCTGATTTGACAAAATCTGTTGATTTATTTGATTTAGTGTTTGAACCATTATCATCCGTCAATTTCAAACTATTATCGCCCTTTTCAATAGGAACGGTTTGAGCGTACGAAAAATAAGTTATCAATAAAAAAACTAAAATGTACTTAAATTTGTGAATCATAAACACAAATGTAATAAATCAATTTGATAATTTGATATTTTGGTAATTTGAAAGCAAACTTAATTAATTTTCAAATTTGTACAGTATCAAATTACAAATTATCTATACCATTTTTGGCTGCTTGCCATCAATGCATCCTGAACAGTAATGCGTCTTCCTTTACTATAGGCAGTAACAAATGGTACTGTATTTAAAGTTGAAGCTTTAGGTCTGAATGTTTCGCGGGCATCACGTGCCTCTTTATATTCATTGTGTGATCCAACAAGGTATTTTCTAAATCCCTGTTCACTTACAAGATTAATTGATGAAGCACTCAGGTTATAAAGATTGGCAACGGCATCGGCACTTTTGCCTTTGTGTAACGCTAATATTTGCACATGATAGACAATATTTCCTTGAGGAGGAGCAATGTGGGTTGCTTTAATAGTTGGATCCTCTTTAACAATTGGATCCTCCTTCACTATTGGGTCTTCCTTTACTTTTGGATCCACTTTTGCTACAGCACCATCATCGCTAATAGTTATTGTGCTTGTAGCAACAGGACTTTTTTGGGTTTGATCATTTTCAATGTAAGAGAACATTCCATCAATAACCTGATCGCCGCTTACATTCTCCACCTTTACTTTATAAGATATTTTAAACTCGGGTGTTGCCGGCAGCGAAACCCAAATATATCTTACTTTTTGATCTGCAAAAGAAAAAGAAGCACCAGCTGATTCTAAGGCTGTTGCAGTAAATCCATAAGGCAATACCTCCATTAGTTTTGCGAAACCAGATAAATTCGCTTTTTTCACAGTAAGTTCAACGGTAAATTCACCGGAGGCAGTACCTGGAACTGTTCGCACACAGCTAAAAGGTGATGCGTCTGTTTTTGTGGTGTTTGTTGTAGTTGGGGCATTATTTGCCGGAGGAGTTTTATCAGCGTCTGTATCCGCATCATTGCTGGCAACAGCGCCATCACCACCAATATTAATGGTAGCCGCTTCTATATCATACGATTGTTTCGCATTATCAGTAACATAAGAAAATTTTCCCGCAATAGTTTGTTCTCCGCTGATTCCGGCAGCTACTTTTACTTTATAGGATACTTTAAATTCAGGATCATTCGGCAATGACATCCATATAAATTTTACCGTTTGAGTGCTGAAAGAAAATGAAGCTCCGTTATTTTTATCTTCTACAGCTGTAAAACCGGCAGGAAGCTCTTGTTGAAGTTTAGCAAAGCCAACAGTAGCACCTTTTTTTATGGTTAACTCCACGGTAAATTCACTTTCAGCTTTTGCTGATGAAGGCACATTCTGTGTTACAGTAACTGCTTCAGTAAATAAAAACTGGTATATCAACAATGCAAGAGTGTTGAATAGTAGAATTGCGAATTTTAACATAGATTCATGGTATTAATTTAACAATTTATTAATTAAAATAATTTACTAGTTTGTTAATCACGGGCTAAACATTTTCAAATTGCCCCCATTTCAAGTTAGCACATTATTTATTTTATTGGTCAAAGAAAAAATCAATTAAGTCATTTAATTTTTCAACGGTAAAATCTGAATCACCTTCAAAAAATGCGTCAATAGCTTTCGCTATTTCGTCCGTTGAAATAGAACCGTCATTGTTTATATCCGCTGATTTTAATGCAAAAGGAATACCACCAGTACCTTTCCCTTTTGGTTTAAACTTCGATTCTACTTCTTTTAAATATTTTAAACTTGGATTTTCATTGAATAAGTTGCTACGTTCAGTTGCCTGTGCACTAAACTCTAATTGCTTGTCTGAAATCATTTTTTCAGTTTGTGTAACCCCATTTGCATCAACAAGTGCTCCTTTTTTAGTGAGAGGTTCTTTGTCAAGATAATCTGGAACACCATCTTCATCTCCGTCTTCAGGACATCCATTAGGAGTTACTTTTGTACCTTTAGGCGTTCCGGGGCAAACATCATCACCGTCTTTTACCCCGTCTTCATCCGTATCTAAATTATCAATAGATGAAAAATCTACCGTTTCATAAACAGGGTTACTATCATCGTACGGTTTACCAAAGTTGTACTGAAATGCTACATTGGCATAAATATAGCGGTCATTTGTTCCCACTTTACAGTTGTCTATCCAATCAGTCATTGTAAAATAATAAGAGGCGCTCAGATCAATATAAAGATTATCAATTATTTTAAAATTCACGCCAAGTCCAACAGGGACGGCAAACGTATTGCGGGGATAATTAACCACAGAATCTTTTAACTGTGTTTCATACGTATAATCGCGTTGAATAACTTTCCCTCCGAATGTGCTATCAGGTAAATCCCGGATAGTTCCATCCGTCCAGTAATTATATTTTATTCCATTTTTATCAGTTAAATCGCTATAAGAATCAAATTTTAAATATCCAAAACCTACAAATAAATAGGGTGCAAAAACGCTGGAACGTTTAAAAAGAAAATCATTATCAAGATGCAATACCAGATTCAAATCCATCTGAGTTATTTTTGATTGAAAGTTAATGTTCCGTTTTACACCGTTTTCGCTATCCGCTAATTTCCCAAAGAGGGCGTTAACCGATACACCTATAACACTACCAATACGTTGTTCAATAGTAAGATTATATCCTCCTTTTATCCTGCTTAATGAAGTTAAATTTACCCCATTCCCCATATCGCCATCAAATGAAAGAACCCCTGTTCCTAATGCTAATGAAGGAAGCTGTTTTGTTTTTTTTGCTTTTTCATTTTGTGAATTGATTATTCCAACTAAAGCAAAAAATAAAAACAGGGTTAGTAAAATTTTTTTTATCATTTTGTTTAAATTAATGGTTGCTAGTGTTTTTTCAAAAAAACATTAATAACTCATTTAAATTATCTTGAGCAAAACTATTCTATTTGATTTCTATTTTTAAGGTGTTTGTTTTGTAATTGTAAACAGGGTTTTGTTAATAACCGTTTATTTGAGGGAGAAAAAAAACAAAAGTACCTGCAATTATATAAACCATCACAACCTTGCAATGTCCTATAAAATCAAATACTTTAGGGGGATGTAAATTAATTGTTTATTGGGGAGAATTAGTGTAAATAACTAATTCGAAAATTGATTAAATAATTTGCTAAAAATAATTTCAGGCAATTTGTAAATGCTTCTATTATTTATTGATTTTCAGATACAGTTCGCATATATTTTTTTCTCTTATAGAATTGCGATAAACGAGGAATTTTTTTCAACAAGCCAAACCTGAAAAAAGATAATCGGCAAAAACCCATGTTAACTGCCGTAAACGATGATTAACAAATCAGAAATGATTATTAGAGTTTATATAAGTTAAGATACTATTCTATTTTTCGTAACCTCTCCCCGTCCCTCTCCTTGAAAAAGGAGAGGGAGAGTTTGGAATCTGCCTTAACTTATATAAACTCTATTATTGGTCAAAGAAAAAATCTATTAATTCATTTAATTTTTCAACCGTTGAACCACCTTCAAAAAAACCGTCAATGGCAACCACCAACTCTTCAGCAGATATATATCCATCATTATTTAAGTCGCCATATTTCAATGAGTTGGGAATAGTGTTAGCGCCTTTAGGATTATTTTTGCGTGCACTTATTGTTTGAGCTTCTATCTCTTTTAAATTTTTTAAACTAGGATTTTCATTAAATAAATTGCTACGTTCAGTAGCTGCAGCGCTAAATTCTTGTTGACTCTCTGATATCATTTTTTCAGTGAGGGTCACACCATTTGCATCCACATTTGCACCTGGTTTTGACTGAGGTTCTTCATCGAGATAATTGGGAACACCATCATCGTCGGAATCTACAGGACAACCATTCAGGGTTACTTTCACATTTTGGGGCGTTCCCGGGCAAACATCCATATCATCTTTTACACCATCCTGATCTGTATCCAGCTTATCAAGTGCAGAAAAATCAACGCTTTTATAAATCGGATTACTCTCATCAAAAGGATCGCCGAGGTTAATTTGAAACGCTAAATTGATAAAAATAAAATGGTCTTTTCTCCCGGTTTTAAAGTTGTCTATCCAATCGGTTGTAGTGAAATAATAGGAGGCACCAAGATTAATATAGACCTTATCTATAATTTTAATACTCACGCCTATGCCTATTGGAAATGACAGTGCGCTATTTTTATATTTAGCGCTATCGTTTAATTTTGTTTCATACGTGTAATCTCTTCTTAAAATTTTTGATCCCAGAGAGTCTTCAGGTACACTACGAATAGTTCCATCTGACCAATAATTATATTTTATCCCATCTTTATTTTTTAAATCCCCATAAGAATTAAATTTTAAAAATCCAAAACCTGTATATACATAAGGGGCAAAAATAAAGGAACGCTTGAATGATACACCATTATCAAGATGAAATACAATATTCAAATCGGACTGAAATATTTTTGATTCAAAGTTTAAGTTTCGCTTTGCTCCCCGCTCGCTGTCGGCAATTTTCCCATAAATTTCATTGAACGAAATTCCAACAAATTGTCCAAAACGTTGTTCGATGGTTAGATTAAATGCCCCTTTTACTTTGCTTAATGAAGTTAAATCTAATCCGTTTCCTATATCTCCATCAAATGAAAGCACTCCTCTTCCGAGGACTACATTAGGGAACTGTTTTTCCTTCATATACAATCGTTGCGAATAAACCATTCCAACGATAGAAAATAATAGAATTATTGATAGTAAAATTTTCTTTTTCATCTTATTAAATTAGATTCAACCAAAACCTTCTACCTTAAGCCTCCAAGACAAACATAGGATTAGTAAGCCTCTCAGCAAGATAAATTGTAAGTGATTTAGCCGAAGAACTTTCCCCCTCCCCTTACCAACTCTTCCGGAAAAAATATTTTTATCTGTTGGAAGGAAAGCGGTAGTACTTTCTTAGAAACTAAGAGCGGTTTTATTAATTGATTATTAGAGTTTATATAAGTTAAGAAACAATTCTGTTTTTTTAACCTCTCCCCTCCCCTCTCCTTGAAAAAGGAGAGGGAGAGTTTGGAATCAGCCTTAACTTATATAAACTCTATTGTTCAAAGAAATAATCAATCAGGTCATTTAATTTTTCAACCGTATAATCTGAATCTCCACCTCCTTCAAAGAATGCGTCAATCGCTTTCGCTATTTCATCTGTTGAAATATAGCCATCACCATTTAGATCGGCAGATTTTAACGCAAACGGTATGCTGCTAACACCATTAGGATTGCTTTTGCGAGCACTTTTTGATTTCGCTTCTACCTCTTTCAAATATTTTAAACTAGGATTTTCATTAAATAAGTTGCTACGTTCAGTTGCTAATGCATTAAATTCCGTTTGCTTGTCTGAAATCATTTTTTCAGTTTGTGTAACACCGTTTGCGTCAACAAATGCTCCTTTTTTTGTGAGCGGCTCCTTGTCCATATAATCAGGGACTCCATCTTCATCATTATCTTCGGGGCAACCATTAGAAGTTATTTTTGTACCCTTGGGAGTTCCCGGGCAAACATCATCGCCGTCTTTTACCCCATCCTCATCAGAATCTAAATTATCTATGGATGAAAAATCAACGGTTTCGTAAACGGGATTGCTATCATCGTAAGGCTTACCGAAGTTATATTGAATAGCTACATTCGCAAAAATGTAGCGATCATTTGTACCGTTTTTAAAATTATCGATCCAATCTGTCATAGTTAAATAATAAGAGGCACCCAGATTAATATAAAGATTATCTGTTATCTTAAGATTTACTCCAAGACCAACCGGTATTGCAAATGTGCTATTAGAATATTTAGCGCTATCATTTAGTTTAGTTTCATACGTATAATCACGTTGAATAATTTTAGCGCCAGTGGTGCTATCAGGTTGATCCCGAATAGTTCCATCAGTCCAGTAGTTATATTTTACTCCATTTTTGTCAGTTAAATCTCCATAAGGATCAAATTTTAAAAAGCCAAAACCGAAATAAAGATAAGGTGCAAAAATGCTGGTGCGTTTGAATAAAAGATCATTATCAAGATGTATAACTAAATTAAGATCGGCCTGTGTTATTTTTGATTCGAAATTTAAGTTTCGTTTGGCACCCATTTCACTATCTGCTAATTTCCCGAAGATTCCATTAATTGATACTCCAAAAGCCCTACCAATACGCTGTTCAAGAGCAACATTGTATCCTCCTCTTATTCTGCTTAAGGAAGTTAAATTTACACCATTTCCAATATCGCCATCAAATGAAAGCACGCCAAACCCAATGGCTAAAGAGGGGAGCTGTTTTGTTTTTCCCGCTTGCCCATCATCCTTTTTTTTATTTTTTTTGTCTTGCGCATTGTTTATTCCAACCACAGCAAACAATAGTAGCAGGATTAACGAAATTTTCTTTATCATATCGTATAGATTTAATAATAGCTAACACTTTTTCGAATGACTAAATTAGTGATTTTTTTAATATTAGTACAATTACAAAATAACTAAGCGAACCAAACTCCATAACAATCACAATATCAAATAGTTGGACAAACGGAAAACAGTAACCTATTTTGAAAAATTGCACACAAATTACGAATCGTTACGAATAAACAAATTGTTGAGGGTTAGTAAATTCAAAATGATTTTACAGTTCGTAAGAAATGGATGAAAAGCATTTACAATTTAATTGAGGCGGGTTTCGTATTCATACAATTTGCCATTATATAAAAAGCCGGTAGTATTTTTTCCATATTTCAAAACAGGCAGATCTCTGTATAGTTCAATTTGTATGGGTATCTCGACTAAAAAATTATCCATCACTTTCCCTTTATAAAAATATTTCGCCCTGTTCGCGTTATCCAGATATAATAAGGAGTTTATACCAATTATCCTGTTTTTTTGCTCAATAATTTTTTCGAGCAGATATACTTTCCCTTCATAAAATAGTTTCAGCTCAGGTTTAAAATAATAAACAATTACATTTTCCTTCGCCTGATAGGCGGTAGGTATGTATGATTCTAACTTTGTTGATTCTCCATTATAATACACCATAAAATTATCATCCATATCAAAATAACTTATTATGTTATCACTAACAGTAAAGCTTTTGGGTAATTGGGTAGAGATTATTTTTATTTCACCATGATCAAATACATTGAAGGTGCTGTTAAACCTGTCAATATATGCGACAATATCTCTTCCGCATCTATAATTTCGAATGTCCGATGCTTGTGTTTCAATCACTTGTCCCTTATAATAAATTTTAAAATTATTGTTTAAATCGCTATAAGCAAAAATATTTTTACCCGCTTTGCCTCCTTTGATAACCTTTGTAGAAACAGCCACTTCAATCGTTTTTATTTCTCCGCTTTCATACGCCATAATATCCAGACCAGGCAAAGCCTGCCAGATAACGATTGAATCACCGGCAAAAAAACGATCGGTCCAACTTGCTAACTCTGTTTTTCTTCCGTTTTGATAAAGCATCAGGCGCTGTTCCATTTTATAAACCAAGGCATACGCGGTAGCAACTATTTTATCGGGTACTGACTCTTCAATAGTTTTTGTTTCGCCATTGCAATACACTTTTAAATTACTTTGCTTATCAATATAAGCAAGGTAATCATTGCCTATTTTAATACTATCAACAGGATAGCTTTCTAATTGCAGTGTATTGCCTTTATCAAAAACATAAAAATGATCATAGGAATCATAGTAATAGCCAATGCCTTCCTGTCCGAATGAAATTAAAACAATCAACAGAAGAAATGAAGTAAAAAATGTTTTTTTCATTAAAATTGACTAGAATAATAAGGATGATTTTCTCAGAAATAATATATCAATAGTAAACACAAAATAATTTTAACGTGTTGAAGAAGGAAAAATTTGTGCAGGGACTATTATATATATTTCAGGCAAAAATCATTTTTAAAATTATAAAACTCAAAAGAAAAGATTTGCCACAAAATCCACAGATAGCACGGTTTTTTTTATTTTTCAGATTAAATATTTAATTTGAAAAAATCGTGGAATATGTATAAAAAAACAAATACTTTGTAGCAAAAACAATTTGTATTAAAAATTCGGTTTCAACAAATACTTAGAATAAAATTCATTAATAATAGCCACCGCTTCATCTGCGGTATCAACTATTTTAAACAGCTCTAAATCTTTTTCGTTGATGTTGTGTTCTTGAATCAACATGGTTTCTTTTACCCAACTCATCAATCCTTCCCAATATTTTTTTCCTACCCATACAATCGGGAAATGGGCTATTTTATTAGTTTGCATAAGTGTGATGGCTTCAAATAATTCATCTAATGTTCCAAAACCACCAGGCATAGCGATAAATCCCTGAGAATATTTCAGGAAAATAGTTTTACGAACAAAGAAATAATCGAAGTTGATATTTTTATCGTTATCAATATAGGGATTAGAGGTTTGTTCAAAAGGTAAATCAATATTTAAGCCTACAGACTTTCCTCCACCCGCTTTAGCGCCTTTGTTAGCGGCTTCCATGATACCCGGACCGCCACCGGTAATTACACCATAGCCCTCCCGTGTGAGCTTAAAAGCGATTTCTTCTGCAAGCTTATAGTAAGGGTTTTCAGGTTTTGTACGTGCCGAACCAAAAACAGTAACACAAGGACCAATACGGCTCATTTTTTCAAAGCCTTCCACAAACTCACTCATTATTTTAAAAATCTGCCAGGAGTCAGAGGCTTTTATATCGTTCCAATCTTTAGAGGCAAAGGCTTTACGTATTTTATCTTCGTCTTGATTTGTCATATACTACAAATTGTTTTATTGTTTTATTGTTTTACGTTTTATTGTTTTACGTTTCTCAATCTCACTCCCTCTCTATCGGAGAGTGGATTAAGGGGAAAGGTATTCTTTTAAAAATTTTGCGGTAAAACTAACATTATTTTTTATAATTTCTTCAGGTGTGCCTATGCAAAGTATGTTTCCTCCTCCATTTCCCCCTTCTAAGCCCAAATCTATAATATAATCAGCCACTTTTATAATGTCCAAATTGTGTTCAATTACCAACACGGTATTTCCGCTATTAACCAATTTATCTAATACTTCCAGCAATATCCGAATGTCTTCAAAATGTAAACCTGTTGTTGGCTCATCTAAAATATAAAATGTGTTTCCTGTATTTCGTTTTGATAATTCAGTAGCCAATTTAACACGTTGTGCTTCTCCACCTGATAATGTAGTGCTTTGCTGACCCAATGTAATATAACCTAAACCAACATCATGTAAGGTTTTTATTTTTTGAATAATAGAAGGAATGCTTGCAAAAAAATCAACGGCAACATCAATAGTCATATTTAGTACATCACTGATTGATTTTCCTTTAAAGCGAATTTCTAAGGTTTCTTTGTTATAACGTTTTCCATTGCAGGTTTCACAATTGACATATACATCAGGTAAAAAGTTCATTTCGATAGTTCGCAATCCTGCACCCTGACAGGTTTCGCAGCGACCACCTTTTACGTTGAAAGAAAATCGCCCGGGTTTATAACCGCGGATTTTTGCTTCCGGAATTTCAGCAAATAAATTCCTAATATCCGCGAAAACGGCGGTATATGTTGCCGGGTTGCTCCGTGGAGTGCGTCCGATAGGCGATTGGTCAATTTCAATCACTTTATCAATATGCTCTATACCGGTAATGGATTTATACGGCATTGGTTTTTTTTCAGAACGATAAAAATATTTATTTAATATCGGATACAACGTTTCATTTACCAATGTAGATTTGCCACTCCCGGAAACACCGGTAACACAAATAAATTTTCCTAAAGGAAATTCAACTGATACATTTTTTAAATTATTACCGGTTGCTCCTTTTAAAATTAAAAATTTGCCATTACCTTTTCTTCTTTCAGTTGGTGTTTTAATTTCCCTTATTCCATTAATATATTCAGCAGTAAGTGTGCTGAATTTTAAAATTTCTGTTGGTGTGCCTTGAGCTATAATCCGTCCACCATGCACCCCTGCGAATGGTCCAATATCAATAACATGATCAGCCGCTAAAATCATTTCTTTATCGTGTTCCACAACAATAACCGAATTACCAATATCTCTAAGATTTTTCAAGGCTTTGATCAACCGCATATTATCCCGTTGGTGCAACCCAATACTTGGTTCATCTAAAATATATAAAACTCCTACCAATTGTGAACCAATTTGTGTTGCCAGCCGTATGCGCTGTGCCTCGCCACCTGAGAGACTTCTGGAGCTTCGGTTAAGTGACAGGTAATCCAAACCTACATCAAGCAAAAATGAAATGCGTGTACGAATTTCTTTTAATACCTCTTTTGCAATTATTTTTTGCTTAGCGCTCAGGCGTTTTTCAATATTCTTGAACCAATCGTTGAGTTCACTAATTCCCATTTCTGATAATTCAGAAATACTTTTACCATCCACTTTGAAATGTAAAGATTCTTTCTTCAACCTGGTACCATTACATTTCGGACAGCAGACTTTGTTCATAAAACCTTGCACCCACTTTTCAGTAGTCGGAGAACTTTGTTCATCATTTTGTTTCGCGATAAAATTAGCGATACCTTCAAATGCTATACTATAGCTGGTTGCGGAACTCTCAGCGAATTGTTTCATTTTAAATATTTCATCTGAACCAAATAAAATAGTATTGATGGCTTCATCTGAAATATCATCCAATGGCGTATCTATTGTAAATCCGTATTTATCACCAATTGCCTCTAATTGCTTAAAGATCCAGGTAGTTTTATAAACACCTATCGGTACAATACCGCCTTTTCGGATGCTTGATTTTTTATTAGGAATTATTTTATTAATGTCCACTTCAGACACCAGTCCTAAGCCGTTGCATTTTGGACAAGCACCGTAAGGCGAATTAAAAGAAAACAAATTGGGCTGTGGCTCATCGTAAGAAATACCGGATACGGGGCACATCAAATGCCTACTATAATATTCTATTTTTCCATACTCTTCCTCTAAAGTGCCTTTTGAAAAAGGCTGTACCATTATTATCCCTTTACCCTGTTTCATTGCTAATTGCAATGATTCTGAAATTCGCTGACGAGATTCATCATTCACTTCTAATCTGTCAATTACAATTTCGATGTCATGAACTTTATAACGATCTAATTCAAACCGTTTAGTTAATTCACGTACTTCACCATCTATCCGGACACGTAAATATCCCCATTTTTTTATTTGTTCAAACAATTCGCGGTAATGCCCTTTACGGCCTTTTACAATAGGTGCAAGCATTAAAATTTTTTTACCGGAGAACTTTTCAAGAATAAGATTTAATATCTGCTCATCGGAATAACGCACCATTTTTTCGCCGGTTACATAAGAATAAGCTTCGGAGGCGCGGGCAAAAAGCAAGCGCAAAAAATCATAAATTTCAGTAATGGTGCCTACTGTAGAACGGGGATTTTTGTTAACCGTTTTTTGTTCAATGGAAATAACAGGGCTTAAACCCGTGATTTTATCAACATCAGGACGTTCCATAGTACCCAAAAATTGTCTTGCATAAGCTGAAAAACTTTCGATATAACGTCTTTGACCTTCAGCATAAATGGTATCAAACGCCAGCGATGATTTACCACTTCCGCTTAATCCAGTAATTACCACAAACTGATTACGCGGAATAACAACATCAATATTTTTTAGGTTATGTACACGTGCCCCTATAACTTCGAGGAATTCACTCTGGCTTACTATTTCTGTGGACATTTTAATATTAAGAATTCGAAATTAAGAATTGGAGATAAAAATGTAAAAAAACACACTATCTGATAGTCGGGATCGTGGAATTTCCCATGCCCCATTGTGTTACTGGAGATAAAAATAATGATTCCGCGGCATTTGAACTATTAGGATTGTAGCCATATTTTCCAGTTCCTGAGTTTAAATTATAGTCGCCGTTCCCCTGTGAAATGTATGCTTTAAAACCAATTGAGCTATGTTCAGTAACTTTATATTCCAATCCAACTAAGGCTGCTTTAAAGTTATTTTGTTTAGTGCTCATATTGTTAGCATCCATCATCACGGCGCCCGACATTATTAATCTCGGGTTTAACAGATAATTACCTCCAACAAAAACTAAATTCCCTGAAATGGGCTTATTGCTTGTATTTAAAACAGACTCATTCGGGCTTAATTGCATAAATGTGTTTCCTGATGCTGAATAATGCATTAAACCAACATTCAAGTTAAATTTAGGAGTTACCTGATATCCAATTTTGGGAGCAATAAAAGAACTAAATACCGCACTTTTCGAAGAATTTAAGAAGCTAACACCAGTTCCTGCCATAACCGAGGTGGTTATTTTATCCTTCACACTTGTTTTCGGTTTTGAGAAATAATCGTCCTCTGTAGTAGTTTGCGCAACGATAACAGAGGAACAACACAAAATCAAAATAGGAGTTATTAACTTTTTCATCGTTATAAATTGTTTCTCAAAGTTAAACAAAAATAAATTAAACAAATACTTTTGTGAATATCTTAAATTAAGAATGTAGAATTTAGAATTAAGAATTGAAATTCTGATACAATTTAAAAATGGGAATTCAAATTGTGAATTCTGCATTCTTAATTCTTAATTAATTCAGCATTCTATCAAAATACAGAACATGAAATTATTCATTAAAAATATCGATAAAGATATAAACGAAATGCAGTTAGAAGGCATTTTTGCAAAATTTGGAGAGGTGCTCTCAACTAAAATAGTTTATGATACCATTACCTGGGAATCAAAAGGATTTGCTTTTCTTGAAATGGCAAAGAAAGAAGATGGACAAAAAGCCATTGAAGCTTTAAATGGTAAAGCATTAAGAGGTCGTGAATTGATAGTTCAGGAAGCGGAGGAAAGAAGGAAGTGAAAAATCAGCCTCTCCAAAGCTCCCCGAAAGGGAGCGACTTATCTTCATTGTATAGCTTACCTTTTTATATTCTCTTCTTTCTTTTTTTGTGCTCCTGTGGAAACAACGAACCTGTTTCACAAAATCCGGGAATTGCTTCTGTTGTCGAGGATAGTGCGGCAATAAAGACTGTAAAAAAAATATATAATTCTAAAAAAGGGCTGCAATTAAATGTGCTTTTCAAAAACAAAGTTAAAACGAATGGTTTTAACGGTTGTGTGTTGGTGGCTCAGCACGGACAAGTGATTTATGAAAATGCGATTGGGTTTTCAAATTTAAAAACAAAGAGTCCATTAACTATCAATTCAACATTTCAATTAGCTTCCACTTCAAAACCTTTAACTGCAGCGGCAATCCTATTGTTAAAAGATCGTGGTAAACTTAATTTAACAGATAACCTTCAAAAATTTTTTCCTGACTTTCCATACTATAATATTACTTTGCAAATGCTTCTTACCCATCGTTCGGGCTTAAGCAATTATCTTTATTTTGGGGAACCGTATTGTGATGAAAACAATTGTTATAATGGAAAAACGTTTGATAATAATTCGATGATTCAATTAATGATGAGCGTGAAACCACCTATTTATTATGCTCCCAACAAAAAATTTGAATACTGCAATACCAATTACGCATTGCTTGCATCAATTATTGAAAAAGTGTCAGGGCTAAGCTATGCCGATTTTATGACTCAGAATATTTTCAAACCACTGGGAATGAACGATACCTGGGTTCATCGTCCGAAAAATGATACGTTGTATAAAAACAAAACTACCGGGCACACTGCTAATGGCTTGATTGAAAAGGATATTTACGCTGATGATGTAATCGGAGATAAAGGGATTTATTCATCTGTTGATGACTTATTTAAATGGGATCAGGCTTTATATTCTGAAAAACTTTTAAAGAAAAAAACAATTGAAGAAGCTTTTACAGGCTATAGCAATGAGCATAAAGGGAAGCGCAATTATGGATACGGCTGGCGGTTAATTGATGACAACAAAGGCAATAAAATTGTTTATCACAACGGCTGGTGGCACGGATATAGCAGCCTGTTTTTTCGCAGAATAAAGGATCAAACTACTGTTATTTTATTATCTAATAAATACAATGGTAATATTTATCATATTGAAGATGTTTTAGCTATCCTTGATAATTAGTGTCTGTCCATAGAGTCGAGAGTCTGAACTATAATTAATTCCCAATCCAGCGTATGGCATTGTCCTCCTAACAAAAAAAACATTGACATTCAAAGAATATCAGATTTTAAATTTTTTCAAATTATAAGTAAGTGTAAGCATATAATAACAATCCAACACATTTGTTTTGCTGTCTTCAATATACGTTTCAGTTACCGTTCTGGTAATACTTGTATTTTGCCCAAGCATATCAAACACACTTACTTTTACTTCGAGCGAACGATCTTTGAAAAATTTATAGGCAAGTGATGTATTCCATAACAAATAACTTTGATTAAAACTCTGAGAAAGTCCTGTATAAAGGGTGTGCGTTAAATTAGTATTAAGCACTACTTTTTTCATTAGTATCCAGTTCAATTTTAAAGAAGTAGTTTGATAAAAATAATTATTGTTTGCTTGTGTTTGAATGCTATTATTTACAATGCTATAATTGGCGTTGTAGGAAATATTAAAATCTAAATTTTCACTGATATTACTACTTAAGCCTGTACCACCACTTAAATTATAGGTATTAGCAATATTGCTTACTTCATTGATCAATGCGGGTGTACGACTATAGTTTATTGATGTATTAAAATTAAGATTGCATTTGATCCAACTAACAGGTAAAGCATAAGTAAGAAATCCTCTCCCATTCCAATATCCCTGAAGGTTAACAGGTGTTGTTAATTGGCTTCCTCTTTTTAAAATATATCCACCATTTATTGTTGTGTCTGTAGTTGGAATTAATGTGGAATTACCGACATAATTTTGCGCATAATTACCGTAAAGAAAAGCAAATAAACCGGTTGCTTTTTCCATATTGGATTTTCCATATCGTACTATTAAAGTATGTTGAAAATCTTGTTTCAAATTTGGATTACCTGTACTAAGCAACAGTGGGTTACTGTTGTTTATAACATTTTGTAACTGCGTAATAGAAGGAGTATTGGTAGATGTTCGGTACATAATTCTCAAATTGGTTCCTTGCGAGAATTTATAATTTAGCATTGCCTGCGGAAGAATGCTGAAAAAAGTTTTGTCAACAACAAATGCGACAGGAAAATTTTGATTTCCATTCAATGTTGCATATTGAACATTTAAACTTGTCATGAACATATATTTCTTTTTGTTCAGATTATAACCAATGCCACCACGGTTCGACAAAGCAATACTTTTGTATTTATTACTCAGTAAAGTATCTAAAGATGAATAGTTATCATTTATTGAATTAAAATTATTGGTTTCCTTATCCGTATTGTTGTTGGTGTAAGAAGGAGTATATGTAAACATTAGCTTGCTGAAACTGTCTAACGGTTCAGTATATACAAGACTTGAAGAAAGAGTATATCCTTTTGTATTTTGAGTGGAATGTTGATCAGTAATTGAACTGTCATTCAGAAAATAATATTTACTTAACGAATACAAACTACTGTTTCCACTTTTGTTATTCATATCAGTACCAATGTTCCATGAAATAGTTCTTCCGCGTTTTTCAAATTTATGTTGCAATAAAATATTGTTAGAAAAAGTGTAACCAGCATTATAAGAGCTATTAATGTTATTAGTTTGACTTTCTAAAGAATTTTCGTTTGTGCGAATATTGTTGCCAAATACAGTTGAATTGGCTTTATTATACTGCAAATTTAATTTTGGAGTAATTGTAATTGAATTAGAAGAATCAAGCTTTAATTCAAATTTCACATTGAATCTATGATTGTAATTTTGATTTCTTGATTCATTGTTTTCATTATAATACAAGCCGCTATCCTTAGATGTAATATAGTCTCTGGTTAAAGTCGCACTATTTTTATTGTCGGTTTGATTAAAAAAATAACTTCCTGTTACTTTAATTTTTTGCCCCCATTTATCGCTATAATTTAATCCAATTGCCTGTGTAGTAGAAATGCCAGACTGCGGTCCGACTAAAAAATTATTGATACTATTTCCACCCGGACCACCGCCTCCTTGGTGTCCGCTACCGCCACCGGGTTTTCCCCCCATACCACCCCTCCCCTGCCCTCCCGTGCTACCTCCTGTTGCACCGAGTAAATCCTGAGTACTAAAATTTTGCTGGTTGATATTATTTGAAAGTCCGAGAATAGATATTCTTCTATCTCCGGTAAAAAGATTAATGTTGCCGCCTACAATGTAACGATCATCAGTTCCATAGCCGGCATATATTTTACCAAATTGTCCATTGTTCATGCCGTTTTTTGTAACGATATTAATGGTTTTGTTTGATTGTCCATCATCAAAACCCGTGAACTGCGCCTGATCACTGGCTTTATCATATATCTGAATCTTATCAATTATTTCAGCAGGTATATTTTTTAATGCCATATTGGGATCGTCGCCAAAGAAAGGTTTGCCATCTACTAACACCTGTTTCACATCTTCACCATGAGCTTTTACTGTACCATTTTCGGAGGTAATACCGGGCATTTTTGAAATCAGATCCTCCGCATTAGCGTCCGGGTTAGTTTTATAGGCTTTGGCATTGTATCCAATAGTATCGCCACTTTGTTGAACACGTTCTTGTGTACCGGCAACAGTTATCGTTTTTAAAGAAGTTACGGATGTTTTTAGTTTGATGATTCCGAAATTTTTTTCCTGCTGACTTTCGTTAAGTGAAAAACTTTCGGTTTTTAAAGTTTGGTATCCTAGTATTGAAAATTTTAATAAATAATTTCCAAAAGGAAGTGATTCAATTTTAAAATTTCCGTTTTCATCTGAAACAGCACCTTTTATTAGAGATGAATCTTTTGTGCTAATCACAGCTACCGGTGCGAATGGTATTGTTTCCGATGTTTTTGTATCTTTAATAATTCCAGATACACTACCACTCCCAGTATTTTTGTTTTGAGCTTTCCCATTAAAAACACTTACTGTGTTAAAGACTAATAATAAAATTAAAAATGGTACAATCCTCATATAATTTATGTTTAATTTTTCATACCGAATGAAAATTTAACTGCTTTTAAGTAATTATCACTCTCATAACTTTATCTTTTGGATACTGAAATGTTACTCTCCTTAGCAAGGAACACTTATACAAAAGTAGTTAAAATTATTAACAGTTAACATTGTTAACTAATTTTGCCATTCTTTACCGAATACAAAAATAGTTGAATACTAATAGCTTTGTTTAGTATGGTTAATACAAACAAAAATTACACTGTTTTACAACAAATTCTGAAATATATCATAGCGAGAATTTTTCGTAGAACACATTTTTTTGCATTTTGTGCTCAAATTTTTAGATTTTATTTTGTAATTGCCCTATATTTGTCAAAATATCATAAAACAAAATCAAATGAAAAAATTACTTTATTTAATTGCATTTTTACCATTGGCCTTTGGTTGCGGTGGCAATAAACAAGGAAGTGTATTATCAGCTGAGGACAGTCTTAGAGCTGTTAGTGGAGGCCAGAAGGTGCGTATCCATGATCAGGATTCAAGTATGCAATCATTTATCCGTGGGTTCAACGAAATTCAGGATAATCTGGATATAATAAAGGAAAAGGAAAAAATTGTTACTGCTTCAAGTAAAGATCCCGAAACTCGTAAAACAAAAGAGGAACAAATAGTTGCGGATATTCAGTCGATTTACGACATCATGAATAAAAACAAGCAACGTCTTGCTTCAATGAAAACAAAGTTGAAGGAATCCAATAAGAAAAACGATGAACTTGAAAAATTCATTACCCGGCTTACTGCTGAAATTGAATCGAAGGATGCACAAATTGGTGATTTAAAAACTCAATTGGAACAATTAAAT
Organism: Bacteroidia bacterium; assembly: GCA_036170475.1. Lineage (GTDB taxonomy): Bacteria > Bacteroidota > Bacteroidia > 2-12-FULL-35-15 > 2-12-FULL-35-15 > 2-12-FULL-35-15. The sequence continues at coordinate 36,447 of JAVHPE010000161.1, forward strand.
GTTGCAATGACCAACTTAAACGTTAATTATCAGGAAGCAACACAGGAATCAGAAGTTAAAACTAAAAAATTAAATACCGCATTTTATGCATTTGGAACTTCCAAGGAATTAATAAAAAATGGCGTGTTGACTAAAGAAGGAGGATTCATTGGACTTGGAAAAATTCAGAAAATGAAAGATGATTTTAATAAATCGTATTTTACTCAGGTTGATATTTCTACCACCAATACAATTGTACTTGCCGCAAAAAAGGCAAAACTGATTACTACTCATCCTTCTGGTTCATACAAAATTGAAGGCGCCGATGGTAAAGCTGAAAAGCTTACTATTATTGATGCTGAAAACTTCTGGAGTACATCAAAATATTTAGTAATTGTAGTTGACTAGTTACTGCTTCGGAATAAAAAAAAGACCCCTCCATTAAGTATGGAAGGGTCTTTTTTTTTCATCAATTGTTACTTTTTTTTGAAATTATAAAAAGCCCGATAAATGTTATAAATCCATTAACTATCAATAACTCAAAACCAAATTTATACCCTCCAAACAATAGCTGGGAATATTCATTCAGCAGATAACACATTAGTGGCGAAAGCACACAAACCAAGGGAACCCATTTATCGTTTACAGCTTTTTTAGTAAATAATCCGAAAGAATATAAACCAAGCAATGGTCCGTATGTATATCCGGCTATGGTAAACAAATTGTTAATCACTGCGTCATTATTAACCAATTTGAAAATTACAATAACCAACAATAATAAAAATGCAAAAGCAATATGAACGATATGCCGTATTATTATTTTATTTTCTTCCGATTTTATTTTGTTTTCTTTCAACCCTAAAAAGTCGATGCAAAATACGCTGGTCAGAGCAGTTAATGCACCATCAGCACTGGGGTAGGCTGCAGATATTAAACCAATAATAAAAAATATTGCCGAAAATGTGCCCAGATAATTTAATGCAATCGTCGGAAATACATTATCCGAAATTATTTTTCCGTTCCCATCCAGTAATAAAGTTATGTTAGATTCATTTACATAAATATATAGCAATGCACCAAGTATAAGGAACAGTATATTTACAATCAGAACAACAAAAGTAAATGTGAGTACATTTTTTTGAGCATCTCCTAAGGTTTTACAACTGATATTTTTCTGCATCATCTCCTGATCCAGACCTGTCATAGCAATAGCAATAAACATCCCACCAAAAAATTGCTTTGGAAGAAATGATTTTAATTTCCAATCGCTGAAAATTACCTGTGAATAATGGCTATCCGCAATTTTATGGTATAAATCGCCAATGTTCAAATTCAGTTGTTTGCTAATAAATAAAATGGATAATAATACAGAAAGCAACATAAATGTGGTTTGTAAGGTATCTGTGTAAACAATTGTTTTTACCCCCCCCTGATAGGTGTATAATAAAATCAAGGCAATGAAAACTGCCACCGTTACAAAAAATGGGACCCCCAAGGCATCAAAAACAAATACTTGTAATACATTAACTACAATGTATAAACGAAAGGCAGCACCTATTGTCCGCGATAAAATAAAAAAGAATGCACCTGTTTTATAAGAATAATTTCCAAAACGTTGTAACAAATAGGAATATATCGATGTAAGATTTAGCCGATAATATAATGGCAATAAAACAAAGGCGATGACCATATAACCTATGGAATAACCTAATACCACCTGCAAATAACCAAACTGCGCCACGCCCACAGCACCAGGAACAGATATAAATGTAACTCCCGAAAGAGATGCGCCAATCATACCATACGCCACCAAATACCATTTTGATGAACGATTACCAACAAAAAAACTTTCGTTATTTGCACCGCGTGATGTAAACCAGGTAACGCCAAACAATAAAATGGAATAAGTGATTACACAAGCCAGTATAAGTGTTGAGGACATTAGTTATTTTTGATTCCAGTATTACACATAACACAAAGGAAAACAATAAATAATTACTAATCACTTTGTACATTTTCAGTATATTAACAAAGTTCTTGACAATAATTTTTACTTTTGTAGGTAAACGATTGTAAAAATCATCGCCTTAAGGCAGAAAAAAACCTAATAACATGCAAATTACGAAGACCCCTATTGCTGATTTATTAATTATTCAACCAAAAGTATTTGCAGACGATCGTGGCTATTTCTTTGAGTGCTACAGCAAAAATATTTTTCTTAAGCATGGGGTTGATACCGATTTTGTACAGGACAATCAGTCATTATCACAAGCAGGTGTTTTACGTGGATTACATTTCCAAAACCCACCCTTTGCACAAGGTAAATTAGTGCGAGTAATTAAAGGAGCTATTTTAGATGTAGCCGTTGATTTACGTAAACAATCCGCTACGTATGGGAAATACTTTTCAATAGAATTAAATGAAAAAAACAAAACAATGCTGTGGCTTCCCCATGGCTTTGCGCACGGTTTTTTAACATTAGAAAACGAAACCATTTTTTCTTACAAATGCAGTAATTATTACAATAAAGAGTCGGAAGATTGTATCTTTTGGAACGATAAAGAAATTGCAATCAAATGGGGGATCAAAACTCCAAATTTATCTGAAAAAGATAAATTTGGTAAACCTTTTAAAAATTTTGTAAGTCCTTTTTAAATTGGGAAAACATTTGTTACAATCTTTTCACTCTGAATAACCGGTATCAACTATTTAAAATGTTAAAATCTTATTTCAATAAATTTTTACTTTTCCTCATTTCAGCCAAAAAATATTTTCTTGTTTTTGGATGTGCAATGATTTTATTGAGTGTTATCAAACTCTTTAGCTATTCTTTTTCTGATAATCTTTCGGACAGTGATTATGAAGATTATTTTAGCGCCAGCAATAAAACCTTCAGCATACGGATTCCGAAAAATTTAAATTTTTCCGGAGAAAAAGTTCCTGTTACCGATTTCAGCGTGCGCGAAGCCATGGAACGCGAATTAGTGATTAATACCTATTGGCAATCTCAATCATTATTGCTCCATAAACGCGCCAATCGATGGTTTCCGGTAATCGAACCTGTCCTGAAAAAAAATAACATCCCTGATGATTTTAAATACATTGCCCTTATTGAAAGTCAATTGACAAATGTAGTGTCACCACAAGGCGCAACGGGGTTCTGGCAAATCATCGAATCTACCGGAACGGGGTATGGATTGGAAATCAGTAATGAAGTGGACGAACGCTATTATGTAATAAAATCAACCGAAGCCGCCTGTAAATATTTTAATGAAGCCTATAAAATATTTAATAACTGGACATTGGTTGCCGCATCTTATAACCTTGGAATGGGTGGACTTAAAGGGCAGTTGGACAAGCAAAAAGTAATCAATTATTACGATTTATTATTAACAGAAGAAACAGCACGTTATGTTTTCAGAATTTTAGCCATAAAAGAAATTATTGCCAGACCCAAAGTATATGGATATATGTTACGTAAAAAAGATTTGTACCCTGTAATTTCAACAAAAAAAATCACGATAGACTCTACAATTCATAACCTTGCTGACTTTGCAATTTCTCAAAACATAAACTATAAAATTTTAAAATTATTTAATCCCTGGCTACGAACAAATAGCCTGACAAATCTCGGAAGAAAAAAATACAGTATTGAAATTCCGAAAAACGGAGTGAAAATTTACGATATGGATGGGAACTATGATGGCAGCGATATTTTAACTGCCAACGATTCCTTGAAATTGATTACAGTTTTTACCATAGGTAAGGATACAGTATTGCCAGACAAAAAACTAATAGAATAAGTCATTTCCCACATAGTAGCTTATTTCAAAATATACATCATTGCAATTTTCAGGATAACAAGTTTCTATTTTGAATTGCCACTTTCAAAATATTTATCAACAATTCACTGTGAATGTATTTTCACAGCAATCAATTTCCGCAATTTAATATTGAGTACTATTGTAAGAATGAAAAGCCATAAACCATTGATACTCGTAACCAATGACGATGGAGTAACCGCTCCCGGAATTGTCGCATTGATAGAGGTAATGAAAACATTAGGTGATGTAATAGTTGTCGCACCGGATAAAGCGCAATCAGGGATGGGTCATGCCATTACTATTAATTCAACATTACGGGTAAATAAAATAAAAATTTACGATGTAAAGGAGGAATACAGTTGTACAGGGACACCTGTTGATTGCGTTAAGTTTGCGGTAAATAAAATAACCAATCGCAAACCCGATTTATGTGTTTCAGGGATTAATCATGGTACCAACATGTCAATAAACGTGATATATTCAGGCACAATGTCCGCCGCTGTAGAAGGAGCAATAGAAGGAATTCCTTCTATTGGTTTTTCCCTTTCGGATTATACTATTAATGCTGATTTTACAGCATCAAAAAAAATAGTGAAAACGATTGCAGAAAAAGTATTGAAAAATGGATTACCCGAAGGTGTTTGTTTAAATGTAAACGTTCCAAAATTAAAAACTGAATTAATAAAAGGAATAAAAATTTGTCGCCAGGCAAAAGCCAATTGGGTAGAACAATTTGATGAACGTCGCGATCCAAATGGGCAACCTTATTATTGGCTGACAGGGAAATTTGAAAATTCGGAAGTAAAAGAAAAAGACTCCGATGTTTGGGCATTGGAAAATGGTTATGTATCTATTGTCCCGACTCAGTTTGATATGACAGCGCATAAGGCAATTAAAGGAATTGAAAAATGGAAATTATAGGAAAAATAGTTAAAAGTTAAAAGTTGGAAAGTGTAGTTCACTCCGAAAAGAGTTTTCGACACGAATTGCACGAATTATTTTTTTAAGACATAATTGATAATCAGTGTATAAAATTAGTGAAATCAGTGTAAAATAAGGATTTAAAGGGTTTTCGGAGTAGACTCAACGTTTTAAATTAATAGCGAATGAAGGATATTGATTTTGATAAAACATGGATTGGTTTAATACTGGGCATTATAGCTCCGGTTATCGCTTTATCGCTTTATTATTTTATCAATTACCGTTTTATGACGATACATAATTTTATCAATTTCCTGAAGTTAGGCGACACCTATACACCATTAATTTCATTATGTGTTTTAGCTAATTTGGGTGTTTTTTATTTATTTATATGGAAAGAAAAATACAAAGGGGCGCGTGGTGTTATAGCATCTACCTTTATTTGGGCAGCCTTGGTTCTCTATCTAAAATTCTTTACCTAAGCGCCGATGAATTATTACATAATTGCCGGTGAAGCATCGGGGGATTTACACGCCTCTAACTTAATAAAAGAATTGAAACTTTTAGATGTGAACGCACAATTTCGCTGCTGGGGTGGAGATTTGATGAAGGAACAAGGTGCTGTATTGGTAAAACATTACCGTGAATTAGCATTTATGGGATTCACAGAAGTGTTGATGAACCTGCGAACCATCCTACATAATATTGATTTTTGCAAAAAAGATATTTCACAATATAAGCCAGATGTATTGATTTTAGTTGACTATCCGGGCTTTAACATACGAATTGCTGAATTCGCAAAAACCATAGGGATAAAAGTATTTTATTATATATCTCCACAAATATGGGCATGGAAACAATCACGGGTTCATAAAATTAAACAGGTAGTGGATAAAATGTTTGTGATTCTTCCTTTTGAAAAAGAGTTTTACCTACGCTTTAATTGTAATGTTGATTTTGTCGGACATCCTTTACTTGATGCAGTTGAAAACTATTCTAAACAGCCAGACACATTACCTATAAATACTGATAAGCCCATAATTGCGTTACTTCCCGGAAGTAGAAAACAAGAAATTACAACCATACTCCCTTTAATGCTTTCGATGCGGAAACATTATCCGGATTACCAGTTTGTCATTGCCGGCGCCCCTTCGCAAAACAAGGAATTTTATCAACCATTTATTTCAAATGTAGATGTAAAAATTCTTTTCAATCAAACTTATCAATTATTACAAAAAGCCCATGTAGCAATAGTTACATCAGGTACAGCAACAATTGAAACCGCTTTGTTCGGAGTTCCTGAAGTAGTTTGTTATAAAGGGGGCGCAATTTCCTTTGCCATAGCGAAACAGTTAGTAAAGGTAAAATACATTTCACTTGTAAACTTAATTATGGATAAGGAAATTGTGAAAGAATTAATACAAAACGAATTAAATGAAACTAATCTTAAAGTGGAACTTGATAAATTATTAAACCCTGATTCAAGAAAAAAAATAGTGTCGGATTATGCTGAACTTATACAAAAATTAGGTGGTGCGGGAGCATCAAAAAAAACTGCCGGTTTAATGATCAATTATTTGAAATGAAAAAAAACATTTTTTTACTATTTTTATTGTCATTATTTTTTGTATTCCCATCGTACGCAAAATTTCAATCAAGCGCGAATACAGTTAGCGTAAGAATTTTGACAACAAAAATTATCAACACTTTTATATTTTCACCTTTAGGGTGTACCTATTCTGTCTACGGTGATGGTAGATTATTGGCGGATTGTGATCCCTCAGGTATCTTTCAAATGAGCATTGAAAAAGACTCCATCCAGTTAAAAACATTTGAAAAAAATATTGGAAAATTCTCTGTCATAAAAATGATCGCAAAGGAGTCCTATGCGGCATTTAAAATAAAATCAGTAATTCCACAGGGAAAAGTACGCACGTATGATGATAATTTGGAGATTACCATAACTCCTGATAATAGCCAGTTTTTGCTCATCAATAAAGTTGATTTGGAAAATTACATTGCCGGTGTTGTTCAATCAGAAGGAGGAAAAGGCAGTAATCTGGAATATTATAAGATACAGGCAGTTTTATGTCGCACCTATTTGTTAGCTCACCTAAATCGTCATATTCTGGAAGGATACGAGGTATGTGACGATGTACATTGTCAGGCTTATACAAGTAAAGCGAGCGAAGCGGATATTTTAAAAGCTGTTCTTGATGTTAAAGGAATTGTTGTTGTAGATAATAATTTGAATTTGATTACAGCCGCATTTCATTCAAATTGTGGAGGTGAAACCTGCAATTCACAAGATGTTTGGGCTATGCCAACGACTTATTTAAAGTCTGTTAAAGACACATTTTGTCTGAAGCAATCACAAGCCTACTGGCAGCGCACCATTCCTCTTGAAGACTGGCAAGCCTACCTGCAATTAAAACATAAATACCCTGTAGATGACACCATAAATTCTATCGGCGCTACATCATTCTCTCAATCTTCCGGCAGGGCCATTTATTTTAAAGATAAAGAATTAAAAATTCCACTCAAAAACATCCGTGCCGATTTTAAATTAAAATCTACTTATTTTTCAATCGAACAAAAAGGCGATTCAATAATTTTTAAAGGTCGCGGATATGGGCATGGTGTTGGACTTTGCCAGGAAGGAGCTATGCAAATGGCTAAATTGAAATATTCTTATGAATATATCTTGCATTATTATTATAAAGATGTGAGTTTGGTAGATGTGTCTGCTCTAAATTATTTTAGACAAGAATAAATTATTAATCATGCGCTTCGGTAGATTTAGTTTACTAATTTGCTACAGTTTAGTGATTCACAATAAATTTTTTTACAGAAAAATTTACTGAATCTGAATATTTCAAAAAATACACACCATTATTCAGTAGTCGTGTATCAATAATTTCTCCAATGAAGTTTTGATTGTTATAGAGCATTTGCCCAGTGTAATTAAGTATTTGTATTGTTTGTTTTGTTGATTTATTACCGGGTCCCATTTTTTGAATTGCCAAATTGTCTGTGGCAGGATTGGGATAAACAGAAATAAAATTGTCATTTTGTGGTTCAGTAATTCCCTCCATCAAATCATCTTTAATGAGAAAATCATCTATCATCCAGCCATCATGAGAAGTAGAATTACTGTCGGTAATATAGGTAAACCGGAAAAGAATTGTATCGGCAGGAGAATAAATCCCCATAGTTGAATAGTTATCCATTAATGTAAGGTCAAATGTTTGCCAGCCAACGGTGGATCCTGCTAAGGTAGGTTTTGCCGCTGCCCATAGAAAATTATAGGCACTGTCCTGGGTCAATAAATTAATCCAAACAGTATGTGCAGAGTCGGGCGAAACTTCAATTAGTCCTCTATCAGTTGAATCTCCATCCATTTGATACCAAAAGTTCAATGACAAATGATGAAAAGGAATAGGGGATGTTAAATGTTTCAGATAAAATATGAATGTGTCGTTAGGAGGAACGGGATTTAATTTATCCGTTATAATTACATGTGGTATAGAAAGAGCAGTAGTAAAAACTGTTTTAGCAGGTTGTCCAATTTGCCAAATACAATTAGGATTGGCGAGAGTATCTACAGAAATTCTGTCCAGATTTGTCGGACAATCAAAGTCAATTCCCCAAATGTATTGACCGAATGAATTCGCCGCAGTTAATGTCAACGAAACTAAAATTAGAATTTTTTTCATTGCAGTAACAATTAATATAGACTTCAATTCAGGTTTGTCAGTGTTGCCGATTTCGTAACCAAATTTATAAACTTTATAAGTATGCTAAAAAATTTTGCTCCCTACGGTTTTTGCCTTTATAGTATTTAATAATGTTGCGCCCCTTCAATAACCCTGAAAATATGTAAAATAGATGGGAATAAAGCATCCATGGATTCCTGCGCACCTTTGGTTGAACCCGGCAATGTCATAATAAGTGTATTGCCTTTCATGCCTGCAATGCCCCTGGATAACATAGAAAAAGGGGTTCGGTCCTGACCGTAATTTCTTGCCGCTTCCATTATTCCCTGAACTTCCTTGTCCAATAGAGGTTTTATTGCCTCAGGTGAATTATCTCTTGGTGAAAGACCTGTGCCCCCGGTTAAAATAATCAAGTCGATTTTAGTTGCGTGCAAGTTCAATACTTTTTCCTGTATCCCTTTTGTATCATCCGGTATTACAGAGTAATCAGTAATAGCAACCTTACACGATTCTAATTTTTTGATAATCGCTTTGCCTGCTTTATCCGTTTTTTTGCCTGCTGAAATACTATCAGAACATACAATTACAGCCGCTTTTAAATCGGTACGGAATTTATCAATGAAGTCGGATTTGCCACCTTTTTTCTCCAGTAATTTTATGGATTGAATTTCAATTCCTTTATCAATAGGCTTAAGCATATCATACATGGTAAGTGCAATCACTGACGCACCGTGCATGGCTTCTACTTCAACTCCGGTTTTATAGATGGTATGAACTTCTATTTCAATGAAAATTTCTAATCCCTTGATATCAAATCTTACGGCAGTATATTCAACCGGCATAGGATGGCAGTCAGGAATCATATCGCTGGTCCTTTTTACAGCAAATAGCCCGGCCGTTTTTGCCATTTCAAAAACATCACCTTTCGGAACGCTTTTATTTACAATAGCATCAACAGTTTCTTTTTTGCTGACTTTTACAATCGCCTGTGCTTTTGCCATGCGATGCGTACTTGATTTGAATGTTATATCTACCATAATTTAATGTGCTGATTTATTGATGTGCTAATGTGCTGATTTTCATGATTTATTTTCTTTCCAAACATGGGAGGCATCTTCAAAAATTTCTTTTCCCCAGATGGGAACATCTGCTTTAATTTGTTCGACAATTTCGTGGCAGGCGTCAAAAGCATCTTTACGATGTATGGATGAAACAAATACAAACAAACATATTTCGCCGGCTTTAACAGTTCCAAGGCTGTGATAAATGTGCATACAAACTAAATTGTAGTTTGCGAAAGCTGCTTCCCGTATTTCATGCAATTTTTGTTCAGCCATTTCATTGTAAGTCGAATAGTCAATTGCAACAACTGTTTTGTTATCAATGATATCATTTCGGACCTGTCCTAAAAAAATGTCATGCCCACCGATAGTAGTTTTTTTACTGTGTTTTGAAATACTGTCAGCAATAAAAGCAGAAGTTATTGGACCTTCAATAAATACGCTATGTTTCTTTTTCTCTGTCATTTTAAATTAAAAATTTATGATTATTTTGCATTAGTAAATTTAATTACCCTCCCGAAAAGGGCGGTAATAGTGCCACCGTATCTTTATCATTTAACGAGGTGTTTCCCTGAACAATTTTTTTATTTACCGCCAATAGATAGTTAAATGCCACTAATTTAGGATACTGTTCGATAAGTTTTTGATTTAATTCGTTCGTATTTTTTACATCTAAAATTCTTAACTCAGCTTTTCCGGTTATTTCGGCAAGTTGTCCGAATGCAAGTAAATTAATTTCCATTTTGTAATTTTTTAATTGCTTTTTCTAAATCCTCTTTGGTATTGACATTAAAAAAAACTGAATCATTGAATAAATTATTATCATCAACATTTAATTTCAGGATGGAAAAATAACTAATCAAATCCTGTAATTTGAAAATATTTTGACGAATCAGATCGTTCCATTTGCTCAAACACCCTTTTGAATATACTCCAAACATTGGTTCAATTTTTTGATGGTAAATCGGCAAAGTTATTTGTGCCTGAGCGGTCTGACTTATAACAAACTCAATAGAACGGCTTGTTACAAATGGCATATCGCAGCTTACAATGAAGTTTTTTTCGACATCAGTATGATTTAATGCGACATGAATTCCTCCTGCAGGACCTATGTTTGTTACAAGATCACTAATTACTTCAATACCGAATTTTTCATAATCAGGATTATTGGAAACAATTACCAGCTTATTAACTGCAGGTTTCACCTGCTCCATCACATGTTGTATAATTGCTTTCCCGTTGAAAAGAATTAAGCCTTTGTCAATACCCATGCGTAAACTCTTTCCACCGGCAAGAATGTAGCCATTGATTGTATTTATTTTAGTAACCATAACTCAGGTAATAATTAGCTTAATAGATGCAATTATCAATACAACAGCCAATAATTTATTCAAAAAACGGTTATCAAATTTCTTCGCCCCAAAATATGAACCGGCTATTCCTCCCGCCAATGCAATAATTATCATTAAACCCATTTCATTTTTATATTCGAAGCCTTTTGTAAATAGACCAGCCAGACCGGCTACTGAGTTAACAAAAATGAATAATGCGGAAACAGCGGCTGTTTTTTTCATATCTGCCCAGTGTAGGAGCAAAATGATGGGGCTTAAAATGATTCCGCCACCTATTCCTATCAAACCAGAAAACAAACCAATAGCCGCTCCGATTATAAGTGCAATAACAATATTTTGTCTGACTTCTAATTTCTCTGTTTGGATCTTTACTCCTAATAGTTTTATCACCGAAAAAAGTAAAAGAACAGCCAATATTTTTTTATATAAACCTGCGTCAACAGTTATCATGCCTCCTATAAATGCGGCAGGAAATGAAGCTAAAGCGAATGGCCAAAAGAGATTCCATTTAAAATATCCGCTTCGGTAATATTGAACAAATGCAATAAGTGAAACAAAAACATTCAACAACAATGCTGTTGGTCGCATTGTTTCAGGAGCAAATGAAAAAAAAGTCATCAATGCCAGATAACCGCTTGCACCGCCATGTCCGACTGAGGAATACAAGAATGCGACAGCAACCAGTAAAATATAAAATAGAAGAAGTGATGCTGTCATTGTTTATTGTTTTTATTCAACTTGGTTGAAAAAGTTGTTTTGAATTTTTGAAATTCAATTTCCATCTGATGAAAGTGTTTTAGTAGATTTTCTCCTTCAAATGTTAATATGGTTCCTCCGCCATCACTGCCACCTATCGTTTTAATTACAATCTTTTTTTTTGCTCCACGATTCATTTCATTGACCATAGTCCATGCCTGACGGTAGGATATTTCTAATGACTGCGCAGCTTTTGAAATAGAGCCCAGCTCTTTAATTTTCTCCAACAATCTGGCGCGGCCTTTTCCGATTTGTAACCCGGCAACTTCCAACCATAAATTCCCTTTTATTTGAAATAAATTCATAATGATCTCAATTTAACAAATGAATTTCCACTAACTCACCTTTTTGAAACTCGGTTTTAGTTTCGTCGAGCTGAATAATGCAATCGGCAAACGCAAAGGAGTTCATCAGGTATGACTCTTGTGCCTGTAAAGGAATAACTTTGTTCCCTGATAGCAGTCCTTTAAGAAAATAGGTCAATCCTTCTTTTTTACTGTAGGAGGATGATAAAGGAAGATAAATGCTTTCTTCCTTTTTAGTTTTAAATCCCATCATTTTTTTTAAAGCAGGAGCAATGTATTCGTAATAACAGGTCAATAAAGCGGATGGATTCCCGGGTAAACCAAATACCATCGTGTTTTTATATTTTCCGAAATAGATTGGCATACCGGGCTTTTGTTTCACTTTATGAAATATACGTTGCACCCCGCAGTTATCAAATGCTTTAGTCACAAAATCGTAATCGCCTACGGAAACGCCACCGGAAAGAATCATTACGTCACAATCCGGAAGATTATTTTTTATGATGTTGGTAATTTCCTGTTCGTTATCATCAACACTTAAAATCTTCTTTGGTGTAATGTTTAATGCCTTTAACGCAGCATTTAAACTATATGAATTGCATTCGTATATTTTGCCCGGTTCCAATGCTTGCCCGGGTTTGTTTAATTCTTTTCCTGTAGTAATTATGCAGACACGGGGAGGAAGGAACACGTGTACCTTATCAAAACCTAATCCGGATAAAAATCCTGCTGCGCCAGCAGAAATTTTGCATCCTGCTTTCAGGGCAAGACTTCCATTTGTAGTTTGTGATCCTTTCAGCCGGATGTTTGCACCTTTTTTTAATTGAGTATCATTAATAAAAAGTTGATTTTCCCGAACAGTAACTTTTTCCTGCATTACAACAGTATCGCTACCTTCAGGTACAGGCGCTCCGGTAAAAATGCGAATGGCTGTATTGGGTAATAGTTTTTTGGTTGGAAAAACACCGGCAGGGATTTCGCCGTCAATTTTAAAAGCCTGATTCCCTTTCAAGTCATCAAATCTAAAACCATATCCATCCATTGCCGATTGATCAAACGAAGGAACATCAATTGTAGAATAAACGTCCTCTGCTAGTATAAGACCGGTTGCATCATATAATGAAATACTAATTGGAGCAAGATGTTTTGTGTTTTCGGTTACTAATTGTTTTGCTTCTGAAACTGAAATCATAATTTTTTTTCGATATGTTAATTAAGTAATAACGGTAGCTAAAAAAATTAGCCGCCTAGTCCTATCATGCTTCTTTCGCGGTTTTCCGTATTTTTTTTTCCCCAGTTATCGTTTTCATTATTTCCGCCCAGCATTTCATATTTCCCTTGTACACAAGCATGTATTAATGGCTCAATGTCTTTTCCCTGACGCAATGTGTTAAGCAAATCAGTTTCCTGTTTCGCAAAGAGGCAGTTATACATTTTGCCATCAGAAGTCAGCCGCATTCGATTACATCCGCTGCAAAAAGGTTCGCTCATTGTGCTGATTACAGCAAATGTCCCAAGGTGCTTTGGTACAAAATATTTTTTTGCCGTATCATTTTTTTCATTCAGTAACTTTATATAATGATATTTCGATGAAATTACATCTAAAATTTGCTTGTGAGTAAACATTTTATCCTTGCTCCATTCATTTCCTGTAAAGGGCATAAACTCTATAAAACGAACATGCACAGGAGCATCTTTTGTCCATTCAATGAAGTTTAAGATCTCATCATCATTAAAGTTTTTTATGGCAACCGTATTAACCTTCACATGAAAATCCTTTGACAACAATAAATTAATGTTGTCCCTAACACGGCTGAACTCATCGCGTTGTGTGATGGAAAGATACTTTTCTTTTTTCATGGTGTCCAAACTGACATTCACTGATTTTACTCCTGCTTCTTTGAATGTTTCAATAAACTCATGAACAAAAACCCCATTAGTAGTGATGGCAAGTTCTATTGGATATTTTGATAGTCGCTGAATAATTTCTTTTGCATCTCTCCTTACCAATGGTTCACCGCCGGTAAGACGAATTTTTTTAACTCCTGATTTTACAAAAACAGCAGCAATACGTTCAATTTCATCCGCATTCATGCGTGGAGCATTTGCGAAAACGCCTTTAGGCAAATCTTCCGGTGTACAGTAACTGCAACGCAGATTACATTTATCTGTGATGGAAATTCTCAGATAATCATGAATACGGTTGAATTTGTCTGTTAGCATTTGTGAAATTAATTAGGTCTGTAGGTTCCGGTAAGTGATTTAAAAATTATGCTCTTTTTATTTTTTTAACGCATTTTTCCAAAATGAATTTATCCAATTTGTCATGTTTTGAAATTGTAATTTTTCGTTTATTTAATATTATAATTTGTTCTTTTTCGAAAAAAGCCAGTGTACGGCTCATTTCCCCGGCTGAAGTTGCTGCCATATCCGCCATTTCTTGTCTCGTAAGCAAAATATCCAATAAAAAACGATCTTCTCCTGAAGATTTCCCAAATTTATCTTTGAGAATCAGCAAAACCATCGCAATTCTAGCTTGGACACAGAATTGATTGAAATTTCTATACTGAATTTCCATACAACTAAGCTGTTGAGCATAAAATTCTAAGAGATGCAGAGCAAATTTATGATTTTCTTTGAGTGTTTCCAAAAATAATTCTAATTCGAAAAAACAAAAAGCAGCATTTTCAAGAGCCGCTGCACTTACTAAATATATTTTTTCTGCAAAACTTCTTATGCCCAACATTTCTCCAGCAGTAGCAATACGAAAAATATTTTGTTTCCCATTTTCAGCGGTATTAAAAACTTTTACGCTTCCATCAAAAATAAAACTAACCCCGGTAACCATATTCCCTTCGCGGAAAACAGATTGCCCTTTTTTATACAAAATAAATAATTTCCGGCTGTCTAAAACAGACTTCCATTTTTGTGAACAATGTTTGTTTATCAAACATTTTGATTGTAAACATGTTTTGCAAAGGGGAGAATTAGAGTTATGCATTTTTTTGTTTACTTACCTGAAGTTGCATTCGTACTTTTTATTTCCTCTGTGACATCATCCATGCCTTTGGAGCTTTTTTTAAATTCATTAATACCCTTTCCAAATCCTTTCATTAGTTCAGGAATTTTTTTACCGCCGAAAAGCAGAAGAATAATAATTCCAATAATTACTAATTCGGGACCGCCAAGACCCATTATTCCTATAATCATTCCTAATGTTATCATTTAGTTTGTTGTTAAATTGTTTATACTCTTTAAGGTAAAAAAGTCCTGTAAATTCAGATTGAATTGAGAATTATTATTTACAGGAGTATTAATGCGAATCAAGGATTGAATTTTTGTTGATATAAATTAAACTAAATTTTATTACCGGATTAATCTACTTTTAATAAATTAACTCCTTCAATTTTCAACCCCTGATTCACATCAAAAATAATTTCAAAAAGGCGCACAATTTTTCAATTTTATGCTTTATAAATTTTTACACAATTTTCTTTGTGTAAAGCCTGACCACTAATTGGGTCACCTTTGGTAGTACGTAAATTTGCGTCTGAAGAACCGCGTCCTTTCGCCTCTGAGCCAAATGCCCAATGTCCAAAGCCATGTTGCGAACCTACTACTTCGGGATGAATACCCTCAGTCAATTGTGCTTTCGCTTTCATTTTTCCAAATTTAGATTCTACCCACACCTTATCTCCGTTTTTAATTCCAAGTTTCTGCGCTGTTTTGGTATTTATTTGCAAAGGATTTTCTGGTTTGAGATCTAATAGCCAACGATTATTTTGGGTGCGTGTGTGTGTGTGTGTTGATTCCTTCCAATTAATTAAAAAGAGAGGAAATTCTGCATCCGGATACCAATCGCGTTGTTTGTAATTTGGAAATTCGATACAGGCATTACCAACGGCATCTTTTTTCCCTTTTAAAACGTTTAAAACAAATTCCGCTTTTCCTGAAGGTGTCATAAAGCCTTTTACTGCTTTTTTTACTTCTTGTCCACTTTCATCTTTCACCAAAAGATAGGTTCCCATTCGTTTACCTCCATTTTCTTTGGGCTTGTCATAAATGTGTTCAACATCAACACCATCAATTGAAACCTTAACTATGGTGGCTGTTTTTAGCTTTTCGGGATCAATAGCCTTTTTATATTTTTCATATTCCGTTTTGCCAGTTGTCCAGACTGCGCCAGGAAGTTTTTTAAATTCTGCCAGGGTCATTTTTGGTGCTCCGTTAATAATTTCTTTTGAAAGAAATTCTTCATACCATTTTGTTAAACTTTCTACCCGTTCTCCGGAAATAGGATTATTCCAGAAAAAATCTTTTCCTTCTTTATCTTTCAAACCTACCCTTCTTCCCAATTCTACTACAAATTCAGCTTCCGTTGGTTGGCCAAAAATGGGTTTTACCACAGGTTGCCGCAACGTGAGCGAAGGCCATGTAACCCAATTTCCTGTCCAATCATATCGTTCCAGATAAGTTACACCGGGTATTACAATATCTGCAAATTGGGCTGTTTCAGATAGGAAAATATCGTTTACTACTACAAATTCAAGATTACTCAATGCCTTTGCAACTGTATCTGTTCCGGGAACTGACATCAATAAATTTTGGAAAACAATAATGGCCATTTTAGCTTTATACTGCCCTTTTCCATCAGCAAGTTGCTGTAATATTTCAGGATATACTCCTGATGAATGAAACATCGGATACATTTTGTTATCGTTGGAAAAACGTGGCTTTGATGTTTTTTCAAACTCAATATGCTGATGGTCATTTCCTTTTTTATTTGGAAATATCAAGGTTCCAGGACGGTCGTATCCACCAACTAATGCATTTAATGCTGCGATTGCAGCTCCACCATTCACTCCATTCGAATGTTGACCGGGACCAGACCATGCATCCGCCAATGCAGGTTTTGTAGTGGAAAAATCAATTGCAATACGTTCAATAGTAGCGGCAGGAATAGTGGTAATTTTTTCTGCCCATTCTGGTGTTTTGTCTTTTACATGTTCTGAAAATTCTTTAAAACCGTATGACCATTCGTTAACGAATTTCTCATCGTACAATTTATCCCTGATAATTACATGAGACATTGCCAATGCCATCGCACCATCGGTAGAAGGACGGATAGGAATCCATTCGTTGGCTTTACGTGCTGTGTATGACATATAAGGGTCAACCACAACTAGCTTAGCTCCTTTTTCAATTGCACGGGTAATGATTCTCGGAAGTAACGACCATTTTGTTGCTCCAAGCGGATTCCAACCAAAAAGTAAAATATATTTTGATTGTATGGCATCAATTAATGGTCTTTCATCACCTACAACCGATTTGAATGCTGCCTTTCTTGTGGTATCACATAAACCGGAATGGTTGTTATAATTTGGTGTACCGTATAAATCGCAAAAATCGCTTTGTATGTGTGTAAAACTATGGTCTTCCGAAAACCACAGCAAAGATTCCGGTGTTCCGTCATCTTTCAATTTTTTCATTTTAGCTGCAATAGTACTATATGCCTCTTCCCAAGAAATTTCTACAAATTTAGGATCTTCTCCAATTCCTTTTTTTGGATTGGTACGTTTAACGGGTTTTGCCAAACGATCCGGATCATACAGTGTCATCATTCCTGCATTTCCTTTTGGGCACATTACAGAACCGCCTTCCAAAGCGCAATTTTTTTCAAAATCATCAGAAATATTGCTGAATCCAATTGGGTTATAGGAGTTAGGTTTAATCCGAATAAGTTTTCCATCCACCACTTGACATTTTATTCCCGTTTGTCCGCCACACATATTGCAGCAACTTGGGATCCATTCTCCGGCAGTAAAGTCATATCGTTTATCAACTTCCTCTGCAAATTTTTCGGGGCTGAGTGCCAAGGCTTTAGAAAACCATGATGATCCGAGAAGAAGACCTCCTGTTCCCAAAGCGGCTTTTGCTAAAAAACTTTTACGGGTTTCTTTATTACTATTATTATCCATGATATTTATGATTTAAGTTTCTTTTGTTTTTATTGTTATAGAATTAATTCATGCATGCATTACGTTAAATAATACACACTTGGATTGGTGCCTTTTTCTTCTTTAAGACGAAAATGTTTTCTTGTTTTAAGAAGTTCCTGCAAATTATCACCAGTAACAAGGCATTTTGCATTAGGGTCTTTTAAATTACCAAAATGAATTGCTCTTGCCATGCAAGTACGTGAACATGCTGTTGGTTCACGATACTCTCCGTTTTCATCCTGAAGATGTAAGCACAACATACATTTCCTTGACAGGGTAACCGGAGCTTTTTCTTTTTCAGCATCACGTATGCCATACTTTGCATTAAATTCACTTGATGGAATAAGATTAAATGGATTTTTAGGGTCGGCAATGTAATTTTTACCGACATCTATTACACGCGCTCCATAAGGGCATGCTTTAACACAATCACCTGCACCAACGCATTTATCATAATTAGTTATTACAATTCCATCGTCCCGTTTATATGTAGCATTATTAGGGTCATTTAGTAGAGTTGTTGCATTATTAGGACAAACCGGTATGCAAGGCGGATTTTCGCAGTGCATACATGGGTGGGTATAAGAATTGAAAGTAGTTTTTGGATATGCTCCTTTTTCCTCTTCTATAAAACGATTGTAAAAAACACCCGGAGGAGTTTTGTTTTCATTTTTGCAGGCTACAACACATGCTTTGCAAGCGACACAACGTTTCAGGTCAATGATAAAACCCCATTGTGCACCTTTTTTACCAGTAGTGGACTGAACTTTTGGACTATTTGCAGATGCCGCAAATGGAATTGCAGATAGTAATGCGAAGCCTCCAATTTTTTTCAAAAAATCAGCCCGACTTGTTCCACTCATTTCAGTTTCTTTTTCAAGAAAGGCATCTAATTTTTCAATACCTTCTTCGTTTTTATTTTCGTTGGGTTCCATATTTTTCTTTTATTTTTTTATGTTAGAAAAAGTATTATTTAAATACATAGTAGAAGGTCAAGCGCACAACCATATCAGATTTTCTTTCATAATATTTTGCCCGGTCTGAAGCTTTTGTAGCATCATATGACGAAGGTTTGGCTCTCATATCGGTGTAAGAATTCATCCAGATATTAGGTATGAAATGCACATTGTTAGTGGGTGTATAATCCAAACCAACAGTTAAAAACCCTTCATTATAATATGTTGCAATGGATGGCATTTTGTATCCTTTTTGGTAGCCCTTATTATAGATATCATAACGGGCAAAAGCATATAGTTTATCTTTTAAAATAGTGCCTCTTGCAAAAATGCTTAACCCCATCGGTTTGTAATCAAGGGTATCTTTATTTTTGCCGGTAGCAATAAACCCTGTTGTATCTATTACCTGATTTTTTTGAGTTTGAGATACATATTCCACTCCTACTGTGAACAATTTGTGTTGGTATGCTATAAATCCTTCTAAACTTCTGATACTTTTAAGGACGTGTTTCGAGCCTCCGGTTGGTATGTAAAGCTGATCCTCATAGTCATAATTTAAAGCCAAAAGAACTTTTGCGTCTAACAAACTGGCGTCAAATCCGGCATAAGCTTTTTCTAAGTTGTTGTCTTCAGGTTTACTACCTTTTCCTGTCGCCCACATAACATGATATCCCACTTTGTTTTTTCCTTCTGTCTCCAATTTGAATAAGCTTGAAATTCGTATTCCAAGATCGTTGGAAGGAAGTAGTTTTCTTGCATCACCAAAGACTTTTTCTACTGAACGATAGGCCCATGTTTTTTCTGCAAGTGAAAAACTGGTGGTGCCTACCTGTCCGATATAAAGTGTATGTTTTGGTAGAAAATTTTTCCATTCCAGGTTACATGATTTAATTAATGAGGTTCTGTCTCCTCCGGCAGTCAGTATTCCATCACTTGCTTCGAAAAGCAAATGTGCGGTAAAGTTCTGGGATATGCCGTAATCGTAACCAAGATAAATTCTTCGCAGCGAAATGCTGGTTTGGGATTTTTTTGTTTTAGCAAATTCAGACTCACCAAAATTGATAATGGTGTCGCCTCCTATTTTATTATAAAAATCGCCAAAGGCTAATCCCCATAGTTTGCCACTTGGTTTAAATTCTTCCTTTGGTTTCTCCTGTGCGTTTATCTGGATTGCAAACATTACCAGTAAAAGGCTTGATAAAAATGTTTTCGTTTTCATACTTTTTATTTTTAAGATTTTAATTAAAATTTGTTTGTTTGTTTTAAGTGTGCAAAATCATTGGCAAGATTGACACCAATCATTGTATAAAAAAAATAATTTTTACAAAGCCCTACTATTACAGCGATTTACGCTTATTTGATAGAAAATACGTCAATAAAAAATGTGCGATATTTCGCATTATTAACGAATTATCGCACATTTTAAAGTAAAAAAAGTGATTATAAATTGAAAAAAAGACTGCTGATAGATCAGGTAAATATAATATTAACTGTTAATCGAATGCTTTTCCATTTTTGAGCGTAGCGTTGAGAGTGGAATTCCAAGCATTTCAGCGGCTTTGGATTTATTGTTTTTATTTTTTTCTAAAGCAAACTTAATAGAGGAAATTTCCACTTCAGATAATGTTTGTTCAAGATTTTTTGTACCAATAATAGAGCACAAATCAGCAAACTTGTAGTTTCTAATTTCCGATGGCACATGCTGTATCTCTATTTTTCCGGCATCAGCAATAATTACCATCCTTTCTGATATGTTTTTTAATTCTCTTACATTCCCCCGCCAACTATAATCATTTAAGAGTTTATATACTTCGTTTGAAATTACAAGTTCTTTCCCTTGAGAATACTTGTTTACATAATGGTCAAGTAATTTTTTAATGTCTTTTTTTCGCTCTCTAAGAGGTTGAAGATAAATCGGAAAAACATTTAATCTATAAAAAAGGTCTTCACGAAATTTACCTTCATTAACCATCAGGCGAAGATCTTTTTTAGTAGATACTATTAAGCGAATATTAATTTTAATGGGTATTGAACTTCCAACTCGTTCAATTTCTTTTTCCTGCAACACTCTTAAAAGTTTTACTTGTAAATCTAAAGGAATATCATCTATGTCATCAAGGTATAAAGTGCCTCCGTTAGCCGATTCAAAACGGCCTTTTTTATCTTGATCAGCACCTGTGAATGCACCTTTAACATGTCCAAAAAGTTCGCTTTCAAATATTTCCCGTGATAAAATGGCACAACTTACTTTTATCAAAGGTTGTTTCTTACGAGCGCTATTATAATGAATAATATTTGTTACATGTTCTTTTCCTGTTCCTGTTTCACCGTTGATTAATACAGTTGTGTCCTTTTCTGCAATTAATTTTATTAAGTCAAAAAGCTCTTTATTAGTTTCATTTTCTCCTATATATGCTGATAAATCATACTTGCTTTCAATTTGATTTCTAAGTACTTTATTTTCCTTTTTTACAGAATTCAATTCATTGATACGTTCAATGATCAACAAAATTTCTTCCAACTTAAATGGTTTTGTTATGTAATCATAAGCTCCGTTTTTCATTGCTTCTACAGCATTATCAACTGTTCCAAACGCTGTCATTACAACAACGGTTATTTCCGGTTTTGTTTTTTTTATTTTGGAAAGCAACTCTAATCCATCCATCCCAGGCATTTTCAAATCTGTAATTATTATTTCAGGACAATATTCTTCCATGCTGATAAATACTGATTCTGCATTAGAAAATTCACGAACATCAAATCCTTGATCACGCAAATCATCAGCGAGTGTTACCCGAATTATCCTTTCATCTTCAACAACTGCAATTTTAGTTTTATTTTCCATTTAGGAGTATATTTTCGTTTTTAATAGTAAGAACAACAGTAAATGTCATCCCATCTTTTTCATTTCGTTTTGCTGATATTTTTCCTCCATGTTGCTCAACTATTCTATAACAAACGGCTAAACCAAGACCAGTTCCCTGTCGTATTTTTTTAAATGTATAAAAAGGATCAAATATTTTTTGAAGCTTTTCAGGCGGGATACCAATTCCATTATCAGAAATAACTAATATCAAATAATCATCCTTGGCGGTTAAATTAATTTCAATTTTACCTTTCAAATCAGGATCATCTATTTTCTTTTCATCAATTGCATCAATACTATTTAAAAGAAGATTGAGAACTAACTGCTCAATATGGTTAATACTCGCCTTAGTGAGTGGTATATTCAGAGAACTATTTTTAATTATTGAGATTTTGGATTTTTCCAATTGGAAAGAAATTAACATTAAAACATTTTCAATTAGTATTAAAAGATTTACATCTGAAAATACAAGCTCTTGCTTTCGACTAAAATTTAAAAGCCCCCCAACTACATTTTCAATTTTATTAATCGCCTCCGATATCATTTCAAAATACTTAATATTCTGATTTACGTTCTCCGGTTCTTTTGAAATTCTTCGAATACAACTTTTTATTCCGGCAATAGGATTATTTATTTCATGGGCAACACCAGCTGAAAGCGTTCCCAATGAAGCCATTTTTTCAGTTTGTACAAATGAATCCTGTGTTTCCTGTAGTTCAACATAAGTATCCTTCAATCGCAGAACCATTTCATTATATCTGAAAATTAATACGTCTATTTCGTCTTCTATTCCTAATACATTTTTCCATTTTGCAACTCGTTTCAGACGAAATTGCGCATTGTCTTCTTTATTACTTGGAATATTAAAAGACTTTAAATTAAATTTCTCAGAAGTTTTTGTAATATACTTTATTGGTGTGGTAATAATAAAAGCAAAAAATAATGCTGCACTAATTCCAAAAAAAAGAAAAAGCACAACCATTTTTATAAAAATCGCATTTGAAGTTGAAATGTTTTTAGTGTAGTTGTCTTCAAATAAACCCACACGCACAACACCTAATGTCCCATTTAAAACAGGTATTGCAATATCTCTTATCTCTTTTGATGTTTTGTTATCTTTTAATCTAACTGTATTACTACTTTTTTTATTTATAAGAAAGTTTGCCTCAATAAGTTTTGAAGGAACTGAATTCTTAAATGTATGTGCTAAAACATTGTTTTTACTATCTAAAATGAACACATAAGCGAAATTGGAATCTATCCTGATCTGGTCGGTAACTAAATTATTTAAGGCAGCCAAATCATCATATAAAATTGGCTCAACACTCCTTTCTGCAATTATTTTGGCGGTTGTTAAACCGTGATGAGTAAGCTCTGATTCAAACAGTTGATAAACTGATTTATTTAAAAGATATAAATTGGTTGAACCAAAAACAGCTACTATCGCAGCAATTGCTATTGAAAATTTCCAAAATAAGGGGAGGGAGAAATGTCTTTTCATTCTTTTATAAATCGAATCATTTCTTCAATATGATTATAATCAGCTTCTTTCCCTTCTACAAATTTGTCTATTGATAATTTATTAAGTATTTTTTTTCCCTCTGTATCCTCATGTAAGGTAGTTAGTATTTTTTTTAATTTTTCCTTCGTTTCTTTCTTCAAATTTGCCGGAACTACAACAGGGGATATTGCAAAATCTTCTGATTTTTCAATAATTTTAATCTGTGTTACCGATTCAGGATGATGCTCTGCCATGTATTCATAAATCAAACCGTCAACAGAAGCTCCATCAATTACTCCTTTTGAAATAAGTTGCATCGAAATATCGTGTGCGTAAGAAAACACAGTTGAGCCAAAAAATTCGCCACTCTTAAATCCTAACTCTTTAACTCGTTTATCCGCGTATAATTTCCCGGAATTCGACAGAGGATCGGTATATGCGAAAGTTTTGCCTTTTAATTCTATAAATTTAGTGATAGATGATGTTTTAGGAACAATGATATATGACTGGTAAAAAGGTTTGCCATAGCAAACAGGAACTGCGAGTAATTCCAAATTACAATTCTTCTTATCCATCACATAAGCTCCAGTGCAAATAAAGGCGAGATCTACTTCATTTTGCGCAAGCAATTGATCTACTTCTTTGTAGGTTTTTCGTTGTTTGAACTCAATTTTATAATCAAGTTTTTTAGAGATATAATTAAAAAGTTCCTCATAAAAAGTAAATGTTTCTCTTGGAGAGATTATAGCAGAGACCGCAACATTTAGTTTTTGAATAGTATCCTTTTTTGTGGTTTGTGATTTTTTTATATTTTGATCTGAGAAATCAATAATTTTAGTGTCTCCGTTGTTTTGGTTTGGTTGCCCGCAACTATACGCTAAAATGATGCAACAAAAAGTAAATAAAAGTCTCATTTTAAAAATTGTTTCTACTCAAATGTATTTCAAGATTTTAAAATGAATTATGACTTTAGTCATGCTGAAAACTGTTATATACCACATTTTAAATTTTTTCATATAAAATCAGGTAAAGTAGTTTCATTGTGTAGAAAGTGAATTTGGTGAAGCCAAGCGATAGTTTGTAATGGGGAACAAACATACCGTACTGAAAACAGTGAGAGAGTCAATAATAGGAGCGATAGTTAAAACGCTCAACCGAATTTTGTTAGCGCAATAGCACATCCGTTGTAAGTGTTTTTAAGTTAAATTTTAACAAGCAGAATAAAAGTTTATCAGAGCATGTTTCCTATTCATGCGACTTGTCAGGCGTGAAATAAAAATTATTTCAATTAATTATAGATAGTGGTTTATTCTTTAATAAATTTTTGCGTACTGTTTTTTCCATTTTCCGAAATGATATTTATAAAGTACAATCCTTTTGAAAGAGAAGAAATATCAATTGAATTATTTTCATGTTTCACATTTACAGTTTGTCCCCAATAATTTAAACACTGAATGTTTTTTATTTTTTCAGATGATTCAATAAATAAATAAATTTCCGTTGGCAGGATTAGGATAAATATCTACAGTTGTGTAAGAGTAATTTTGTTCGGAAACATCTGTTACAGTGACCCCCATAAAATAAAGCCTGTTGGTATTATGGTCATAAATCATAACGCCCATTAATGGATTTAAAGAAATTGAACACCCTAACATCTGTAAGCCCCATCGGGGCGTAATATTGCGCTCCTACGGAGCTAAAAGGCGGAGGTAATTGATGTTTTCTACCAATATTATGCTCCTCTGGAGCAGTTAGTGCGTAACATGAGTTAGTAACATAAAAGTAGTAATTATGATTTTTGTATTTTACAAAAGCCGCAATCATCACTTAATAAATTGATAAATCTTGTTCTGCCTGAAACCAAACTGTCTTCGAAGCACATAGTGCGATGGGTATTCCTTTATGATTAAAGATTTTTCAGGTAATATTTTTTACGAATCCAGAAAGCAACATTCACGAGGGCAATTAAAGCCGACACTTCCACCAATGTCCCTATAACTCACACAAATGCCTACCCGCTGTTGATTCCGAAAACACCAATAGCAACAGCAATAGCTAATTCAAAATTGTTTCCAGCTGCGGTAAATGCAATAGATGCGCTTTTTGAATAATCTGCTCCCATCTTTTTTCCTAAAAGGAAACTTATCAAAAACATAATGGCAAAGAAGATAACTAAAGGGATTTAATGTCTATTGTTTCGATAATTTCTTTTCACGCATGCGCTATTTTTTCTTTACTGGTCGACCTGTTTTAAAAATCTCAAATGCTAAAAGCTGTTGTTCTTTTGTGAGTCCTTCGGTAACCATTACTAATGATTCTTTCCTTAACGCTTCCTGCCAATTTCCGCTCAGTTCCTTCATGGCAACAGCAGTCGTGGCAAATTTAGAATCGTGTCCCAGAACAATTTTCCTAAAGTGGTTGTTAATTGTATCATTAATTACATTGTAGTTTTGGGGAGTGTATTCATCAAGTGTGCTTGAACCTCTTCCAAAGGCAAAAGTAAAACTCATATTTTTACCCTTAATTTTCCCACCATACCAATCTTTTCCCTGCTCCACTTCAAGTGAATCAGTTCCATGCTCATCTCCCAGTATAAAGTCCGGAGGGAAATCAAAAATATAATTCTTGATTTGAATCGTCTTCCAATTTGACTTGTCAGAATAGTTGTCCTGATTACAGGCAAAAAATAAAAGTGAAAAAATGATTGAAAGTTTTAGTTTCATGAAATTACTTTGTTGGTATGTTTTGCTGATGCTTATTATTGAACGATTCAGCAAATATCGCAAAATTTTAATCTCTTTTAATGAATTTTATATTCGATATAACATTGTCTGTGTAGCGTTTGTTGATGTTTTTTAATTAATATGCGTAAAACTCAAAGAACCGGCAATTTTAACCATTTTTTCCAAACGGAATAACTGGGGCGTTGTACCATATTTTCATCAATCAATCCCGTATCTTTCCAGAGTAAGGGCAGTTCCTGAGTATAGCCAATCGCGTTGAAAGTATTAATAGCTGCATCATAATCATAAGCACAAAACCAAATAATAAATTTCGCATTATTTTTTTGGCAGAAATCAAATAAATAATTTACATAATCTTCCTGCCACTGTACATTGCCTTCTTTACTCAGTCCGGTAAGGTTAAGATCTTCTGCAATATAACCTGTCTCAGCAACAGCAAAAGATTTAGCTGAATTAATATCCGCAAATGATTGAAACAATCCACCTGGTATCAGCGACGGGCTGCTTGAGCCATGAACAGGAGATCCAATGTAGGTATAAGGATAAGCACTTATTGTAATCCAGTCGGTATAGGGTTCTAATTGTTTTGCATTGGTCAAAAATTTGGGATCGGGAGTAACCATAAGACTTATAAAGCAAGGTTTATTTGGGTAAATTAATTTTAATTTATCATGTACCATTGAAAGAAATTGTTTGTACTCTTCAAAGGCGCTTGCCTCCCAATCCCCCAGGTTACTTTCAACACCAAAATTAATATAGTCAGCATTTAGCTGACCTGCTAAATAAACAATAAATTTCACGTAGGCATCAACAACCATTGTATCATTAAAATGTTTTAACGCCCAATCGTTAACATAAGCAGCATTGGGTAAATCGCCATAATATCCGGCACGCTCTTTCCGACTGATTTTAAGGGCAGCTACACTCAATAAAACTTTTTTACCGGAATTTGTTTTTTGTTTCCTTCTGTCAATATCTTCCAGTAATTTTTGAGGTAATGGAAGGTCATTGTAAATTTCTTCCCATGGAACTCCATCATCAAAATGATGCGAAACTATATCACAATTATCATTAATAAAGTTATAGCTAAGATTGTAAGCTGCGGCTGTAAAGTCAGGAGGCCAAGGTGTTACACCCAGATAAAAACTGCGGGTATCATATTTCAGTTTATCTTTTTTACAGGAATTTGCAAATAAGATAATGCTGCTTAAAAATAATAATACAACTATTTTTTTCATCGTTATTTACTTTTGTTAATATAATACGTTTTGGATTTTAAATAATAGGCTACACCAATATGTGGCGAAAATGAAATGTTTAAAAAATTAGTGGGGCCTAATGATATTTTTGGTTTCGCTTCCACAATAATGCTTAATTGCTTTACATCCGCAAGTGGTATAAACTCAATCCCCAATGGCACCTGAAGTCCGGGTATGTAGCTGTCAAATGTGATTCCAATTCCTGAATACACTTTTACTTTTGGATTATTTACAAATCTGCAATTGCGGTTAAATTCCAATACAAAAAAAGGAAGAGCGCTATAGGTCATGCCTCCTTTGAAATCAGAGAACCATTTTTTTGTTAAATTACTTCTATATCCGATTTGCTTTTGGAGCGGATATATCGCAAAACCTTTAATGATTTTGGTGGCTTCAAAATTAGCGTTTTTGAATGTGGCACTGTCTTGTGCGTTTAGCGACTGATATATTATCATAAATGATAAAAAGGAAATTAATTTTATTTTCATGTTAAAGCTATTTTGGTTATTTATAAATCAAAAAAATTGCCGGACGTTTATTAATATCAGGGATTTGTTTTTTCCAGTTAAAAACACTTTTTGTTTTAATGAATTCTGTCGGAAGGGTGATATCGCAGGCAATGCAAAGTGGAGTTTTATTATCGCAAGTTGATAAAATATCATCCAGTATATGTGCATTACGGTAAGGTGTTTCGATAAATAATTGGGTTTGATTTTTTTCTTTTGCCAGTCTTTCAAGGTCTTTTATTTTTTTAATACGCTCGCTACGTTCCTTTGGTAGATACCCATTGAAAGTAAAACTTTGTCCGTTAAAACCGGATGCCATTAAAGCAAGGAAAATAGAAGAAGGACCAACTAAAGGAACAACTTTAATATTCCGTTCATGTGCTAATTTTACAACTTCAGCTCCGGGGTCAGCAATACCGGGACAACCGGCTTCTGAAATAATTCCAATATTTTTTCCTAAATTAATAGAATTCAGATAACCGGAAATTTCACTGGATTCAGTATGTTGATTTAAGGGGTGTAGAATAATTTCCTGTAAGGGTTTTACAATTCCTATTTTCTTTAAATAATGACGTGCTGTTTTTTCGTTTTCAACAATATATTCATCAATTAAATTAATAATTTGATTTATTTTAACAGGAATGACATCAGCTGTTTCGGCAGTATCACCAAGTGTTGTGGGAATTAAATAAAGTGTACCTTTTTCAGTCATTTTTAAGCTTTCACTATGGTGAGATGTATTATTTAATTTTTCCACTTTTTGCCCATTCTTCAATTTGTTTTTCGGTACGATTTTGTGCAGAATTAATTATTGTTAAATATGTTTTGTCGGCCATAAATACTGAATATGTAAAGTTAGTTTTATAATCGGGATTCCAATTTTTCAATTCTATGAATTTCCGTTTTAGCAATTCAATCTTGTTTTTGTTATCTTTTGAAATGATAACAATTTTTGTAATGGGAGTTTTTGACATTTTATCAATTGAATTTTCTGAAATATTATCTTCAGTCTGGGACATTGACTTATATGGAAAGAATTGATTGATGTAATTGAAATCATCTGAATTATCAGTAAGTACAGAACGATAGGTCATTATATTATTTAACTCTGAAATCCAATCTGAGAAGTTGGTGTCGTATATTTTTATATAATTATCTACAAATGATTTGTCGAATGATTTTTGATTTGAAATATATTCTTTAACCAAAGGGTAAATTTTCTTTGCCATAAGGTTAATGTATTTCTGGTTATACCATTCTGCGCTGTCTTCTTTCTGATTCAATTGTTCATAAACAGTTCCATTACCTATTGCAGTTGCCAGTGCTTCATTTAATAACAGATAAGCGTACGTACTATGTATAGAGGGATTGGAATTAAACCATTTATCTATTTCTTTTTTTACTGAGAGAGATTGTTCATTATATAAAATATGAAAAATTTCGTGTAGCATTATGCTAAGCAACAGATTATAATCCTTAAAGTCGTTAGGTATTGCACTTGCAGCATTATTACAGAATGCTTCGGCAGTAAAGACTTTTGAATTGGGCAATGGATAAATAGCAATTTCAAAAGGGATAGCATTATCCCAGGATGAGTTATAAAATTTCTTTCCAATGTCGAAATAGGATGCAATATTTTTTGAAACAATAAAACTTGAAAGTTCAGTTAATTGTTTTTCAAATTTTTCTTTATTGGGTTGGTAAACCAATTCCTGATAAACAGGACTGAACGTACTTAATATTGAAGTCAACTTTATTACATCTGTAATAGGGATTATTCCGACTGAATTAAACTTAAATTCATCTAAAGTTTTACTTCTTATTAAATTTCTTTTCAATAATGAACCTGTCATCCCCGGGAATTTCTGACCATAAGGGTATTCTGTAAAATCATAAGAATAGTCAATGTTCAGCGTGTCAAATTCGGCAATAAGTTTATTATATTTATCCTGATTGAATTTTGAATTAGTAAAAAGTTTTTTAAAAGGATTGTCAGGATAATGGGTTGAAAGATTTTCTACAAAAACAAAAACTGCCAGGGGTTCAGAAAATTTGACTTCAAATTTAGTTTCCTGTCCCCATGTTTTGATAACAAATGAAAACAGTAAAAATAAAATGCTGATCTTTTTCATGTTTGAAGTGTTCTTAAAAATCACATAACGATATCACTTATTCGAAGTTTGTAGGGAAAGCGCAATCACATCACACGCTTTTTCTAATAAAATAAAGACATTTTCAAAACCCTGCTCCCCGCCAAAATAGGGATCAGGCACAGCCATATTAGAATTTGGGAAAACGCGATTCAATATCAGTTCAACTTTAAGTTTATCTTTTTCATTTCGAGCTAGGGCAATTATATCAGAATAATTAGAGCTGTCCATTGCAAAAATAGTGTCGAATTTATCAAAATCATCCACCTGAAATTGTCTGGCTTTTAATTTAGAAATATCAATACCATGATTTCTTGCATTCGAAACAGTGCGGTTATCAGGATGTTCACCAACATGATTATTGATTGTTCCCGCAGAATCGATACGAATATCAAGATATAATTTTTCAGTTTTGTCTCTTAAAATACCTTCAGCCAAAGGAGAACGACAAATATTACCCAAACAAACCATTAAATAAGATACCATAAAATAATTAAAAAAAAAATAATTTTTCTCTAAAAAAGCTATAAATACATTTGCAACAGAATTTCCATTTCTTTCTGCAATTTCAAGGCTTCTTCCCGTGCTTTCTCAGCAAAATTTTTACCCATACTTGCATAAATAATTCCACGAGAAGAGTTCACTAACAAACCACATTGTTTATTCATTCCATGTTTTGCGACATCATGTAAACTACCACCTTGCGCACCAACACCGGGAACTAACAAAAAATTATCCGGAACAAGTTTACGAATTTCAAGAAGCATTTCCGCTTTAGTTGCACCAACAACATACATCATATTATCGGGAGAACTCCATTTTTTGGAAGTTTCCAGAACATGTTCAAACAACCTCAGTCTTCCTTCGACTTCGCTCAGGACATGCTTTCCCTCGCCAAGGCTCATCCGTCCTTCGGACAGCTTGTCCAAAGGAGAAGGAAAAAATCGGAAGTGATTTTTTTGAGAGGAGAGTTGAAGGGATATAGTTTGGAAATTATCTGCTCCTTTATTTGATGTCAGTGCCAATAAAATCACCCATTTATTTTTGTATTCAAGAAATGGAGTAACGCTGTCTTCACCCATATAGGGCGCAACAGTAATTGCATCAAAATTCAAATTTTCTAAAAATGCTTTTGCGTACATTTTAGAGGTATTTCCAATATCGCCGCGTTTTGCATCAGCAATGGTAAAAACAGTTGCATACCTTTTATTAATGTAATTGATAGTTTTTTCCAGACTAATCCAACCTTGGGCACCTTGAGCTTCATAGAATGCCATATTGGGTTTATAAGAAACACATAAATCATGGGTGGCATCAATAATCTGTTGGTTGAATTCAAAAACAGGATCCTCAGTCTTCAACAGATGACTGGGGATTTTAGTAATATCGGTATCCAAACCAATGCAAAGAAAGCTTTTTTTCTTTTTAATACTTAAAAACAGATCTTCTCTGGTCATTATGTGTTTTTTAATTCTTTTGGAAAATCCTGTTTAATGATATATACACCATCCATGGGGGTTTCCATTGGAAGCGCATCACGAAGATAAAAATACAAATGCGTTTCATCATTTTTATCGTTCACTATTTTCTCCGTTTTTTTTAATAATTTTTTCGAAACAGCGAACTGCATATTTTTTCCACTTTCTGTAACACAATCAACAATAGTCATATCCCAAATTTCAAAACTAAATTCCTTATTGTCAGGAAAAAATCCCGCTAAGGTATAAATTGCATTGTTTTTTATTTTGAATTCCTTTAAAGGTTCAGACACTTTAAGCTCGTCTTCCCACAGGTATTTAATGTTGTCTTCCGATTCTTGCCCATCGTTAAAATCATCAGCAATGCCTTGATTAAACTCAGAGTTAACAAGTAAAAAGTGCAGGTGTAAATTCATAGTTTTTAACATTTTTCAATTATCACAGCAAACCCCTGCCCTACTCCAATACAAAGTGTCACGAGTGCGTAGCGTTTATTTTGTTCCTGCAATTCAATCGCAGCCGAATTTAAAATTCTCGCACCACTCATCCCCAATGGATGACCGAGTGCTATGCCACCGCCATTAGGATTAATTCGCGAATCATTATCTGCAAGTCCCCATGTACGTGTGCAGGCTAAGGATTGAGACGCGAATGCTTCATTGAGTTCAATTATATCAATATCTTTCATTGTTAAGCCTGCACGTTTCAATGCCATATTACTTGCTGCAACCGGACCAATTCCCATAATACGCGGTTCAACACCTGCTACTCCACTAGACACAATCCTTGCTTTTGGAATTAAATTGTATTTATTGACTGCACCTTCTGATGCCAATAAAATAGCGGCTGCTCCATCATTCAAACCTGATGAATTACCGGCTGTTACTGTCCCACCTTCTTTACGAAAAGATGCTTTTAATTTTCCTAAACCTGCTAATGAAGTATCCGGTTTTATGAATTCATCTTTATCGAAAATTTTAGGATCTCCTTTTTTTTGTGGTATTTCAACGGCAATAATTTCTTTTGCGAAACGACCTTTTGACTTAGCAGCAATAGCTTTTTGCTGACTCCAAAAAGCAAATTTATCTTGATCTTCACGGTTAATATTATCCCGTTCTGCCAGATTTTCAGCTGTTTCGCCCATCCCTTCAATTCCAAATAGCTCCTTCATTTTAGGATTTACAAAACGCCAGCCAATTGAGGAATCAAATAATTGCTGATCTCTGCCGAAAGCGGATGAAGCCTTTGACATCACTAAAGGGCAACGAGTCATGTTTTCAACACCACCGGCAATCATTAAATCAGCTTCGCCAACAATAATAGTGCGTGCCGCTGACATAGCAGCTGATAAACCCGAAGCACACAAACGATTTACCGTTTCTCCCGGAACAGTATATGGCAATCCAGCCAGCAACAATGCCATACGAGCTACATTACGGTTATCTTCACCCGCCTGATTGGCGCAACCCATTATCACATCCCCAATTTCTTTGGGATCAATTTTGGGATTACGTTTCATTAATTCTTTTAACACCAAGGCGGCCAAATCATCGGTGCGTATGGTAGATAACGTTCCACCTAAATTCCCAATTGGAGTGCGGACTCCGTCAATTAAGTATGCTTGTTTCATAATTAAGATATTTTTAGCACAGATAACGAATGGTTATGAATTTACGAATCTGCGTGATTCGTAAATTCGTTTTTTATTCGTTATCTGTACAATCCTTCAACTATATTTTTACTGGTTCTATAAACAGTACCTTTGAAAAGTGCAACTATTTTATCCTGTTGATTTTTTATTGTTACCTGATAAATTCCTACCTTATTTGAAAGGCTCATTTCCTCCGCGACAGCTGTTATTATATCCCCTTCAAGCAAAGAAACGGTATGCGAGATACTTGTTTCAATAGAAACACATTTCACACCATAGGTATTAGAGGCAAAAGCTAAAGCGCTATCAGCCAATGAATAAGTAATCCCCCCATGCGCAATGGAAAAGCCATTCAGCATCTCTTTACGAACCGTCATCCGGATCATACAGTAACCTTGTTTCGCATCTAACAGCTCAATGCCCAGCCATTTGCAAAAATTATCTGTATCCATTAATTTGCCAATAATTTCTTCTGGTAATGGATTAGCTGACATCTCTTTCATAAATAAAGGGTAGAAACAGGCTCAAAGATATTCATTTTTTATAGCCTTTCACGGATGCTAATAACGAATAAAAAACGAATTTACGAATTATTGGTTTTTATTTCTTTATTCGATAGTTGAATGCTGGGTCTTATATCATTTTTTTTGCTATTGGCATTACAGTATAAATACGTTAAAAACACTTTTCAAAATGAAAACTATTTTCAATCAATATCAGAAACTATATCTTCTTTGGCAAAAACCATTTGTCATTTAAAATATACAATATATATATATATATGTACCATTTATCGATTATTTAATATGTATATTTGTTTATAAATTTCAATTGTTTTATTCAAACAACAAAATATTAAACAGAACCTTCATCACAAAAAAAGAAAGGAGAAAAAGAATAATAAGATAAAAAAAATTAATTTTTTATGCGAAGGCGGACAAACCGCCAATTCTATAAAACAGATTTATAAACAAAAAACATAAAAAATATGAAAACAAAAATTAAGATTTCATTTATTACAACAAGTTTGCTATTACTTGGCTGTATTACAAGTGTTCATGCTCAAAACTGGCTGACAGCGGGGAATGGTTTAACAGGAGGTACTTCATCAACACCAAATGAATGGCTTGGCTCAAATAACATCTATGACCTCATAATTAAAACGAACAATACTCAAAGGATTAGAGCACTATCGGGAGGTCATGTATTAATAGGGAGTGGCACAGCAGCTACCTATCCCTTAACGCTTAATGACTATACAAATGCCGGCAGTTTAAGTTCAGGTGGAAATTTTGTAGTAAGTTTCCATAGCATTGTAGGTGGAGCTGCAATCGGGGGACAAGATACCGGCAATAATAATGCTGTATTCGGAGCAACTGGTTCCAGTTCAGATATTCTTTTTGCAACCTATAACGGCAGTAGTTTTGATGAACGTATGATTATCAAATCAGCTGGTAATGTAGGTATCGGGTCGACATTACCTAGAGATAAATTCTTTGTTCATGTTGCTACAGATCAAAATTGGGGCATCATGAGTTATTCTGGTCCACAATTCGAAGCGGTAAATGATGCTAGGAGTGCTTATGTATTAGGTAGAATAGAGGCAAATCCATTAGTATTAAATGCCCTTAGCGGAGGAAAAGTAGGTATTGGCACAACTACACCAATACAAACACTTGATGTAAATGGACGAATAAATGTATCAAATGGAGTTATACAAAAAGGAGGAGCAGCCATCACAAGTACAGGCGATTTGGGTTTATATTCTCTTGACCCCAACTCTTGGATGCGTTTTGTTACTAATGGACAGCCGATGCGCTTTTTTTCTGACGGAGGAACTGGAACAACCTCAAATATGACCATTGAATCTAACGGTAAAGTTGGTATTGGAACAACAAGCCCCGGGTATATCTTATCTGTAAATGGGCTACCAGGATGTAATGGATATACACAATTCTGGAACTATAGCGATATAAACCTAAAAACAAACGTAACTGACATTGATAGCAGTCTTATTAAAATACTCAAATTACATCCTGTGAAATATAATTATAATCAAGATTATTTGAATTTGTGGAACGATACAATTATGCCTAATAATGCTACAGAACTCCAGAAAATACATAGAGGATTCATTGCACAGGAAGTGAAACAAATATTTCCTGAAATGGTAGGTGTTGATTCGATAAAAGGACAAGCTTATTGTGATTTGAATTTAAGTAACCTGCAAGTGTATTTGGTAAAAGCAATGCAGGAACAGCAAATGATAATTGACAGTTTAAAACATCAGCAAAAAACCACCGATAGCTTGATGATTAAACAGAAAGCTGTTGACAGCTTGTTGACTACAATTGTAAATAATATGATGGTTTACCAACAAACAACAGATAGTTTGATGGCTATTATTGCAAATTGCTGTACATTAAATTCGAATCCTAAAATGATGAATAATAATAGTGAACAAACACAAGGCGAAACTTTACAGGTTGAACTTGCTAATAACAACCAAATAATTTTATTCCAAAATCAGCCAAATCCATTTAACGAAAATACTGTTATTCGGTATTTCGTTCCTGAAAATATTACAGGAACAGCATTCGTCATTTTCTATGATATGTACGGACAAGAAATAAAAAGAGCAGAAATTACCACAAAAGGTTTTGGTAATATAAATGTTAATACAGAAAACCTTGTATCAGGTATTTATTCTTATTCCATGATAGTTGGAGGGAAAGTAATTGATACAAAGAAAATGATTAAAAATAAATAATTTGAAATCAAAATAAAATCCTGCCCTGAAAAATTCAGGCAGGTTTTTTCCTTTTTTTTAGTTTTATCTTTACTATTAATTGAATAATCACAATGAAAAGCCAAATGATAAGAAAATATTTTATAAACCTGTTTTTATTACTACTGAGTAATCTTTTATTTGCTCAGGTAGAATATCTTGTTCAGGTAAATCCTGCAACATGCAGTTATACTATAATTGACAGCCTTCCTGGAGTTAAATGGATTGGAGGGGGTTCTTCTTTTGATAAAATAAACAAAAGATACATTTTTGATGGTCAAGATATTAATCACAATGATTATTTATATAGCATTGATGCTGTAAATGGAAGCATTATTTCTAATCCACCATGGGCTAATTATTTCTCATTGATGAAATTTGATAACTCAACTGGTATTCTGTATGGCATACATTGGCTGACTATACTTGCAGCAGATGCGGATTTGGTTTCCATAAATCCTACTACTCTAAACTATACTATAATTCACCATATAAACATAACTGGCTTGAGTAGCGATGTAGCATTTGATGATATAAACCAGAGGTTTATATTTATTGCTAATGATAGCACTGGGAATCGTTGTTTGTTTTGTATTGATGCAATAACAGGTACTATTATTTCAAAACCTCCTATGAGCGGCAATGTAAGCGGAATTGAGTTTGATAATTCAACGGGCAACCTATATGGTTTGCAATGGGATGGTGGTTTGCAAACAGAATATTTTGTTTCAATTAATATTGCAAATGGAACTACTACCATTATTAGTTCTATACCTTCAGTTGATCAAAATTGGGACTATTCAACATTTGATGAGATAAATAAACGATATACTTTTGTTTGGTTTGGTACTAATAATAATTATCTATATACTATTAACGCTACCAATGGGCTTGTTATTTCAAATCCTTCTTTACCAGTATTTACAAACTCTTATAATTTAGTAGAATTCAAATATGATAATTCTACGGGCAATCTTTATGCCTTGCATTGGGGACTTATTGAGGAAGCCAATGATATTTTGGAGATAAATAATCAAAAGGCAGAAATGAGAACCTATCCTAATCCTGCTCAACACTCATTTAATATTGAACTTCCTCAACAACAAAATTTTAATTTACTTGTTTATGATGTAACAGGCAGAAAAATTTATGAGATAAAAAACGCCATTGGTACTGTAAAAGTTGATTGCAGTGGTTTCAGTAATGGAATTTATTTTATTCAAGCAACAAATAATGAAAACACACTCACTTACAAACTAATTAAAGAATAATAATTAAAAAGCGAGTAAACAATAGCCTTTTACCTCGTTTCGCTTTGTCCGGTTGTAAAATATTATTCTCCATTTTCTTTTTACCTTTCAAATAATCGCTAATTTCGTGCATAATTTTATAGTAATTGATATTTAAAACTGTACAAAAAAATGACAAAAGTTCACAATTTTAATCCAGGTCCGGGCATACTACCAGCTGAAGTATTACAGCAAGCTTCAGAAGCTTGTATCAATTTTGATAATCTAAATCTTTCAATACTCGAAATTTCGCATCGCAGCAAAAATTTTGAAAAGGTAATGGAGGAATCCAAACTCTTAGTAAAAGAGTTGTTGGGATTGAAAGAGGGTTATCAGGTGTTATTTTTAGCCAGTGGTGCCAGTTTACAATTTGCCATGGTACCTTATAATTTGTTACGCGCAGAAGGAACTGCGGGTTATGTAAATACCGGCGTTTGGGCAAGTAAAGCAATTAAAGAAGCTAAGATGATTGGTAACACTCTTGTTGTGGCTTCATCAGAAGATAAAAAATTCAGTTATATTCCTAAAGGGTATGAGATACCTGCTAACTTAGATTATTTACACCTCACATCCAATAATACTATATACGGTA
The DNA here is from genome assembly GCA_036170475.1 of Bacteroidia bacterium. Classification (GTDB taxonomy): domain Bacteria; phylum Bacteroidota; class Bacteroidia; order 2-12-FULL-35-15; family 2-12-FULL-35-15; genus 2-12-FULL-35-15. The sequence goes on from JAVHPE010000161.1 coordinate 74,140, forward strand.
CTCAGTTAAAAAACTTCCCAAAAACAGCTGTACCATTGGTTTGTGATATGAGCAGCGATATTTTTAGCCGCAAAGTAAATGGTAATGATTTTGCATTGATATATGCAGGCGCACAAAAAAATATGGGACCTGCCGGTACCACAATGGTTGCAGTACGTGAAGACTGTTTAGGAAAAACAGGACGCAAAATGCTTTCCATGCTCGATTATCAGGTGCAAATAAAGGGAGGAAGTATGTACAATACTCCACCGGTTTTCCCTATTTATGTATCAATGTTAACCTTGAAATGGTTGAAAAAAAATGGCGGTATTGAAGGGATCGAAAAAAACAATCAGAAAAAAGCGGATACTTTATATACTGAGATTGACCGCAATTCAATGTTTGTTGGGACTACGGCAAAAGAAGACCGTTCAAATATGAATGTTACCTTTATCATGCACAAACCTGAATTAGAAGTGGAGTTTGATAAGTTAACGAAAGCGGCTAATTTAACCGGCATACGCGGTCATCGCGATGTTGGCGGATACCGTGCTTCGTTATACAATGCCCTTCCACTTGAAAGTGTAACTGCTTTAGTTGAAGTGATGCAGGCATTTGAGAAAAAGTTTGCATAAAAGTATTTTTTTTATAATCCCTAACAGCCCTACTACATAATATTGAAGTAGGGCTGTTTTGTGAATATTCATACCATCCATGAAATTAAAAATATCATTCATCACATTATTTTTCATCAGTTTTTCCGTAATACAAGCGCAAAGCCAATGTTTTAAGGATTGCAAACAACGCGCTCTTGCCGAATGGGAAAAGTTAAAAGCCAGAGGTGTAACATCAACAGATTCCGCACTTACAATCAATTATAAAATACTTTCAGATTTAAAAGGATGCACATTTCCAAAGGTAGAATTAAGAAAATTGGACGATAGCAAATTTACAATAGATGAATTGAAAGGGAATGTTGTATTTGTTCATTTTTGGTTCACGAAATGTGCTACCTGTATCGCTGAAATACCTTCCATTAATCAATTGTATCATCTTTATGAGCAAAAAAATGTAAAGATTTTAGCGCTATCATTTAACGATAAGAATACCATTGAAACATTCTTAAAAAAACATGAAGTATTTGAAGCGATACAAACCACCATTGAGCAAAAGGAATTGGAAGAAAAATTTTGTGTGCTTGATGGTTATCCTTTGAATTTAGTTTTGGATAAAAAAGGAATTGTAATAGATGCGTGGTATGAAGAAAATCCAGATCAAACAAAGCAAGATGTTTTTTACAATAAAGTAAAAGGCTTGATTGACGGAAATTTATAGTGCCTAAGTGATTCATCCATCTTAGTAAAAACATTATTAACAAAAAGCTGTTTAAAAACTCTTAAAAGTTTTAAGCCATTCAAAGGTTCAAAAATCGTATTTTTATTGAAAATTAAGTAAATACTAAAATATAGCATTTTTTATATTATGAATATAACATATTATGGTCATTCTTGTTTTGGAATTGAGGTAAGTGGTAAGTTCCTGCTTTTTGACCCATTTATTACCCCCAATGAATTAGCTAAAGGTATTGATGCGACAAAAATAAAAGCGGATTATATATTAATTTCACATGGGCATGAAGACCATATTGCCGATGCAATAAGCATCGCAAGTCGTACCGGAGCTAAAGTAATTTGTGCGTTTGAGATTCACTGCTGGCTAAATAACAAAGGCATAAATAATACCCACCCTATGAATATTGGTGGTAAATGGAAATTTGATTTTGGATATGTAAAATGTGTTTCCGCTCTGCATTCCAGTAGTCTGCCAGATGGTAGTTACGGAGGAAGCCCGATGGGATTTATTGTTGAATCAGATGAAGGTAATTTTTACTTTGCCGGAGATACCGCACTTACTTATGATATGAAATTGATTGGCGATTACCGCACCATTAATTTTGCCTTTCTGCCTATTGGCGATAACTTTACCTTAGGAGTTGATAATGGCATTATTGCCGCCAAATTTATTAAATGTCGCCAAATTATAGGGATGCATTATGATACTTATGAAATAATAAAAATTGATAAAAAAGAAGCGATTAAAAAATTTACCCTAGCCGGAAATGAATTAGTTTTATTTGATATTGGTGAAAGTAAATCCATTGGTAAAGGGGAGAAATATGATGATGATTATCAATTTGCAGTTTAATTTTTGCAGTAAAAAAAACAATTATACAATTTATCAATAGGCAGTTGCAATAGACGATGAACAGGGACTAACAAAAAAGAAATAAATGGGAAAAATAATAGCAATAGCAAATCAGAAAGGCGGAGTTGGGAAGACAACAACAGCTATTAATCTGGCAGCGAGTTTAGCGGTTTTGGAATTTAAAACGCTTTTGATAGATGCTGATCCACAGGCAAACTCAACTTCAGGTGTAGGATTTGATCCTCATAATATCAAAACAGGCATTTACGAATGTATTATTGATGGTGTTGATCCAAAAGATTCTATCCTTCAAACCGAAACGCCTAACCTTTTTCTGCTCCCCGCTCATATAGATTTGGTTGGCGCGGAAATCGAAATGATTAACCTTCCTCAACGTGAAAAAATGATGAAGAAGTCAATAGATAAAATTAAAAACGATTATGATTTTATCATTATTGACTGCTCTCCTTCTTTAGGATTAATTACTCTTAATGCTCTCACAGCAGCCGATTCTGTTTTAATTCCGGTTCAGTGTGAGTATTTTGCTTTGGAAGGATTGGGTAAATTATTAAACACCATAAAAATTGTTCAATCGCGGCTTAACACCGAATTAGCCATTGAAGGTATTTTATTGACCATGTATGATATGCGTTTGCGTCTTAGCAATCAGGTGGTAGAGGAAGTAAAAACGCATTTTCAACAAATGGTATTCGATACCATTATTCAACGTAATACTAAATTAGGTGAAGCACCAAGTTTCGGACAAAGCATCATTATGCATGACGCAAGCGGGAAAGCATCTATTAATTACCTGAACTTAGCCCGTGAAGTCCTTCAAAAAAATGGACTTACCCGATTAAATGACACCGAAAAAATTATTAAGGTAGAAGAAGAAAATTAAATAATTTGCTGATGTGCTGATGTGCCAATGTGCTGATGCAAAACAAACAATTCAAAGAATGTCAACAAAACGAAACGTATTAGGAAGAGGATTAAGCGCATTACTTGAAAATGCGAAGACTGATATTACCAACACTAAATTAGAAAACGAAGGGAAAGTAGTAGGAGCAATAGCAAACATTGAAATTTCAAACATTGAAGCTAACCCGTTTCAACCACGTACTAATTTTGAAGAAGAAGCGCTCAACGAATTAGCCTCATCCATTAAGGAACACGGCATTATCCAACCTATTACCGTCCGCAAATTGGGATATGACAAGTATCAATTAATTTCCGGTGAAAGACGTTTTCGTGCTTCTCAGATAGCCGGATTAACCAGCGTGCCGGCATACATCCGTATTGCAAACGATCAGGCAATGCTCGAAATGGCTTTAGTGGAAAATATTCAACGTGAAAACCTTGATTCTATTGAAGTCGCTATCAGTTATAAACGACTGATCGAAGAGTGTTCTTTAACGCAGGAACAACTTTCACAAAAGGTTAGTAAACAACGTTCTACTATTACCAACTATTTACGGCTACTAAAGCTACCTGTTGAAATTCAATTGGCAATACGGAATAATGATATTTCGATGGGACACGCCCGTGCATTGATCAATATTGAAGATCCGGATAAACAATTAGATATTTACCAACAAATTGTGTTGAACAACTTATCGGTACGTGAAGCGGAGGATCTGGCACGTGGGGCAAAAGCAGAAACAACCGTTATCTCCGGTAATAACAATACTACTCATAAAAAATCCAGCAAAGGAAAATTATCTTTTGAACAATTAAAAGTGGTAGATGACTTGCGCGCTGTATTCAACACCAAAGTAAATATTAATCGCGAAACTAATGGTAGAGGGAAAATTGTTATCCCTTTTAAATCGGACAATGATTTAAAACGAATTCTTGATTTGTTAGATGCTTAAAGAAGCCCGAACGGAACCAAGCCCCTCCAAACCTTCCCAAAAGGCAGGAGAAATAACCTCAAAGTTTACAATTGTATGGTCTGTATGTTGGTTTCCCTCCCTTTCTGGGAGACTGGGGAAGTCTTTCTTTTTTTTAATTGGGTTTTTATTTTTATCTGCCTTAACAAGCATTGCTCAGGAGAGAGACACAACATTGAATTCTAAAAAAAACAAAACTACCAGTACGAACAAACATATTGATTCGCTGGAACAGGCAAATTCAATAAAAATAAAACCAAAATACCATTCTCCAAGAAATGCCGCTTTAATGTCGACTATAATTCCGGGGTCAGGACAAGTTTACAATGAAAAATATTGGAAAGTACCTATTATTTATGCAGGTTTAGCAGGACTTGCCTATTCATTTAATTTTAATCAGACCAGATATATTAAATATCGTAATGCATTTAAAGTCCGCCTTACCAACGGTCCGGGAACCTTTGGTAATTACCCCAGATATACGGACGGAAGTTTGGATCTGCTACAACAATATTATCATCGCTACCGTAATTTAACAGTAATTGGCGCTTCACTTTTATACCTTCTGAACATTGTAGATGCGAGCGTTGATGCACACATGTTTACTTATGATGTTAGTGATGATTTATCATTCAACATTCGTCCGGCATTGATAAATACCGCTAATATCAATCATTATACTACAGGACTATCATTGAATATTAGGTTTTAACACTTATGACAGAAGAATTCCTACATCATATTTGGAAATTTAGATTGTTCAATCAGTTGAATTTAGAATCTACTGCTGGAGAAACTATAGAAATAGTAAAAGTGGGGAATCACAATTTTGATGCCGGGCCAGATTTCTTTAACGCTCAGTTAAAAATCGGGAATACCTTGTGGGCAGGCAATGTTGAAATTCATGTCAACGCAAGTGATTGGAAAAAACATTTACATCAACAAGATAAAGCTTACGATAATATAATCTTACATATTGTACATAACGCTGATGAATTAATTTACAGAGCTTCGGGTAAGCTAATGCCGACAATAGAATTAAAAGATAAGTTTGATAAAAAAATCTATCAAAATTATTTGAATTTTAAATCGAACAGCGATTGGATTCCTTGCGAAAAACTTATCCACACGGTTCCTCAATTACTTATAAATAGTACACTTGACAGATTGCTGTTGGAACGATTGGAACGGAAATCAATTTTCATTACTGACAGTTTAAAAATAAATAATAATAACTGGGAAGAAACTTTTTATCAACTACTGGCACGTAATTTCGGATTTAAAACTAATTCGGAACCCTTTGAATTGCTTGCAAAATCATTACCTTCTATCTTTCTGGCTAAACATAAAAACAGTCTACTTCAAATAGAAGCAATGCTTTTTGGTCAGTCAGGTTTGTTAAATGAACATCTGGAAGATAAATATTTACAGACGCTACAGAACGAATACATTTTTCTGAAACAGAAATTAAAACTACAGCCCATTGATGCTCATTTATGGAAATTTTTACGTTTGCGACCAGTCAATTTCCCGACTATTCGTATAGCTCAATTTGCAAATCTAATTTATAATTCAACCCATTTGTTCTCAAAAATTATTGAAACTGAAAAATGCAATGATTTGCAAACATTAATGAACGTAGATGTTTCAGATTACTGGCAGAGTCATTATGTTTTTGATAAAGCATCTCCGCTCAAAACAAGACATTTAGGCGAAGAGTCGGTAAATAATATTATCATTAATACCGTTGTCCCTTTTTTATTTGTGTATGGCAAACAACATGGTGAGGTAAAATATGTTGATCGTGCATTACAATTTTCAGAACAAACAACAGGAGAGAATAATGCGATAATTAATAAATGGAATACTTTGGGATTGCCTGTTAAAACAGCCTACTCCACCCAGTCTTTATTGCAATTGAAAAATGAATACTGTAATCAAAAAAAATGTTTAAGTTGTGCCATTGGTAATTATTTGCTAAAAAATTCTTAATTTAGTTTCCGAAAAATTATAATAAAATGATTAATAGAATACAAGGTTGGTTTGAAGTACAAGCATTTGGCGTTTGCGAATGGTGGGGCAATAAACTTGGAATCAGCATCACTAAAATTCGTATGTATTTTATTTATCTTTCCTTTTTTACGGTAGGCTCTCCCGTAATAATATATTTTATTATGGCATTTATTTTAGAGCATAAAAAATATTTTAAGCCACTACGCAGCAAGCGCAGAAGTGTTTGGGATCTGTAAAATTAATTTTTGTTTGTTGATTTTTAGAATTTGAGAGTTTTTAAAAATGTATCGGTAAATTTCAAGAATCAATCAAAAATTCAACAATTCAAAAAATCTAAAATTCAATTATGTTTTTATTCCGGCATTTTTCTAAAATTTACATTTCTCTTTCACTTCTCCTTTTAATAGTATGTACCGGCATTTTTGGATTCATCAGCATTGAAGGATATAATTTTTTGGATGCCTTATACATGACTATAATAACAGTCGCTACTGTCGGTTTTCAGGAAGTGCATCCCTTAAGTGACAACGGAAGATTATTTACGGTATTTTTAATTATCACTAGTTTTGGTACATTTGCCTACGCCATTTCATCTATTTCCAGATACGTAATTGACGGAGAGTTTAACCAAAATTTAAAAAATTACAAAACTTTGACTGCAATAAGTAAATTAGATAATCATGTGATTATATGTGGTTATGGACGTAACGGACGTCAGGCTGCACATGTGCTAAAAAAATATAATACCCGTTTTGTTGTTATTGAAGAAAAGAAAGATATAGTAATATCTGTTAACCATAAATATTCTGAGTTGGTGCTTGAGGGAGACGCGACGTTAGATGAAGTATTAATAAAAGCTGGAATAGGAAAGGCTAAAGCTTTAATAACAACCTTACCAATAGATGCCGATAATGTATTTATAGTGCTTTCAGCCCGTGCCTTAAATTCAAAATTAATTATCATCAGCCGTGCATCAGAAGACAACTCTGATAAAAAATTAAAAATTGCGGGAGCTAATAATGTAATAATGCCCGACAGGCTTGGTGGTGCACACATGGCTTCTTTAGTTATGAAACCGGATGTGATGGAATTTGTTGATTACATTACCGGACAAGGCGAGGATAATATTCATTTGGAAGAAATAACTTTTGCACATCTCTCATCATCTTATCAAAATAAAACCATTCGCGATCTGGAAGTACGAAATAGATCAGGTGCAAATATTGTTGGATTTAAAACAGCTCAAGGAGAGTATGTTATTAACCCTAGTGCAGATACAATGATCATACCCGATGCAAAATTATTTGTACTAGGTACCCCGGAACAAATCAAAAAATTAAAAGATCTGTTAGCCTAATAATTAAAAATCATTTGGCCACAAAACTATTGGGCTTTATTTTATCAACTATTTAACAATTACCCTCTTATAATAATTTTTGATGAAAAAAATTTTAATTACCGGAAGTAATGGTTTATTAGGTCAAAAACTTGTCGCTAATCTGATTAAGCGCAAGGATATTCAATTAATCGCGACATCAATTGGTGTAAACAGGTTGATAAAAAAAGATGGGTATATATACGAATCACTTGATATCACTAATAAAACCGAAGTAGAGAAAATTTTCACAAAGTACAATCCTGCTGTAGTTATAAATACTGCCGCAATGACCAACGTGGATGCATGCGAAACAAAGCGAGATGAATGTTGGGCTTTGAATGTTACTGCAGTGCAGAATATGGTTGGGGTAATGGAAAATGAAAAATGGAAAACAGAAAATGAAAAACCTCTGCTCATCCATTTATCTACAGATTTTATTTTTGATGGAGAAAAAGGAACTGAATATCTGGAAACAGATAAACCAAATCCGCAGAGCTATTATGCTCTTTCGAAATTTGAATCCGAAAAAGTTTTACAAAACAGTACAATCAATTGGGCGATTGCACGAACCATTATTATTTATGGAATTGTAGCTAATATGAGCCGTTCAAATATTGTGTTATGGGCAAAAGATACATTAACAAAAGGACAAAAAATAAATGTGGTAGATGATCAATTTCGTTCTCCAACACTTGCGGAGGATTTAGCTGATGGCTGTATTTCTATTGCAGATAAAGGAGCAAGGGGCATTTATCATCTATCCGGAAAAGAAACAATGAGCATTTTAGAGTTGGTATATAAAGTAGCTGATTTTTGGAAATTAGATAAATCATTAGTGAATCCAATCAAATCACACACTTTAAATCAAGCCGCAAAACGTCCGCCATTTACAGGCTTTATTATTGATAAAGCAAAACATGAATTGGGATATAATCCACATTCATTTATGGAAGGTTTGGAAATACTGGATAAGCAATTGAAAACAATTCAATAATATTTTGAAATACATTAAGCGAATTTTATTTCAACCAATTACTATGCATTCCTTTAAGCATGGACTATTCTTATTTTTTGACAATTGAAAAAGCATTATTTATTACTCACTAATTTTATTCAACATGAAAACAATTTTTACTTTTTTTCTTTTACTATTTGTAAATACAAATTTTATTTTTTCGCAAACCTGGAAAACATATCCATACGCTCAAGCGGGCAGTGTGTTAAATTTTGCGGCGGATGAAGGCTGGCATCAGCCCGAACCTGTAGAATGGTGGTATACAACTGCTCAGGTTACCGGTAGCACTACGGGGCATAAATATGATGTAATGCTTACTTATTTTGATTATCCTACATTCCCATTCGACGGGTTTAGAATATTTAATATTGCTGACGAAAATACAGGGCAGTTTTATAAACAAACCTCTCCGTGTAATTATCCTGTAATTTCTTCAACTCATCAGGAAATCAGCGCATCGCCTATGGGTGGTGCATCAGAAGAGTTTTCTACGCTGACAGATTCTGTTGGAAATCTCATTCCTTTTCAATATCATGCGAAAGCGGCTGCTCCCACATACAACATCGACTTTAATTATAATTGTTTGAAACGCCCCCTGATGGTGGGAGGTACAGGTTATTTATACGAAGGGGCATCTTCTTATACCTATTATTATTCGCTTACCACACTGGATGTAACGGGTGTAATCACGGCAAACGGTATTACTGAAAATGTTACAGGCTCAGCCTGGATTGACCGCCAATGGGGAAATTTTAACCCTTTGAGCGGCGAACAATATGAATGGTTTTCATTTCAGCTTTCCAACGGAATGGATATGAATGTTTGGAATGTTTTTACTCCTCAAAGTTTAATACCTGATTTATCAACGTATAGATTTTGCAGTGAATATATTAATGATTCCACGGACTTGACTACTTCTAATTTTCAACTCCAACGTCTTGCCTATGAATACACTCCTGATCTTTTAAAGTGCTACCCCAAAAAATGGAAATTTACTCAAGACAATATTGATTTAACTGTATCTACCATTGTGCCTAATTGTGAGGTTTCTACCCCTTTCCGATTTTATGAAGGAGCCACTACTATAACCGGGACAGTAAATGGAGTTCCGGTAACTGGTATAGGGTATGCCGAGTTGCTTCATTCCTATACAAATCCTGTAATTTCAATTCAGCATCCGGTTTTGCCAATTACCGTGAGTGATACTATAACGCTTGCATGGAACATAGCAAACCCTGATGATGGGCGAGATTTAGTTTATGATGTGGCATTAAGTATTGGTAATAACTTTACATTTAACGCCATTGCATCCAATATTTCCAATCCTTATTATTTGTGGAATACATCAGCAGTACCAGATGGCACAGATTGTTGGTTTCGTATTATAGGACATTCTATTGATAGTACACTTTTTGGTTCAACAGTTACGGTTAGCCCTGTTCATATCGACAAAACAGTAGGAATTAGAAATATGGAGGATAGAACAATTTTTAGTGTTTTCCCAAATCCATTTACTTCACAAACAACAGTTTCATTAAAGAAAGAACTAAAAAACGCAAGCCTGAAAATTGTTAATTTAGTTGGTGTGGAAGTGAAGACGTATCATTTTTCCGGAACTCAAATAACAATTGAAAAGGGAGATCTGAAAGCCGGTGTTTATTTTATCCAGATTTTTTCTGAAAAAGAATTAATTGGAAGTAAAAAATTGGGAATCCAGTAAATCAATCTTGCGCCCCTGCTTTTTCTTGCCTGTTTTAGAGTGGAGAAAGAGTGATTAAACCCTGATCCCAATCACGAGTATATCGTCAACCTGTTCATGTTTACCTTTCCACTTGTTGATAGTTTCCACTAAAATGTTTTCCTGCTCCGGCATTGGCTTGGATGAATTTGTCAACAACAAATCTTTAAAACGTTTGCTCATAAATCTTTTTCCTTCAAGTCCGCCAAACTGATCAGCAAAGCCATCTGAGGACAGATAAATGCAATCGCCTTTTGAAAGAGAGATAGTTTGTTTGATAAATTTTCTTTCGGTTTCAGATTGTTGTCCGCCAATAGAAAATTTTTCTGATTTTAACTCAAGTAGAGATTTTTCATCATTTTTAATAACCCACAATGGCCGCTGTGCTCCGGCATATTCAATTTCAGTTTCGCCAGTAATTGAAATTAATGCGATGTCCATTCCATCTTGAGTTTTACCGTGGCCTTCCTGCTTAAGCGCTTTGCGCACTTCGTTGTTCAGATGATTTAAAATTTCATCAGGAGATGTAATTCCTTTTTCGTTCACAATCTGATTTAAAATATTATTCCCGAGCATACTCATAAGCGCACCGGGAACGCCGTGTCCAGTACAGTCGCAGGCTGCAATTAATTTTTTTTCATTTTTTTCTGTGTACCAATAAAAATCACCACTGATAATATCTTTGGGTTTGAATAAAACAAAAGCATCAGGGAAAAGTTTATATTTAAGTTCTTTGGGTGATAAACTTGCCTCTTGAATCCTTTTGGAATAATTGATACTGTCAGTGATATCTTTGTTTTTTTCTTCAATTTCTTGATAAGCAAATGACAATGCGAGGTTTGCTTTTCTTTTTTGAACATTTCCTCTGAAAAGTCCAAAGGCAAAAGCAATTATAAATAAGCAAAAAATGATAAGGTAAGTCTTGAAATTTTTATCCCGTACCAATTTTTCTTCGGAAAGAGCTTTATCTTTTTCCAAACTACTAATCATCAGTTCTTTTTTCTCTGATTCATATTTTGCTGTTAATTCATTCGTTTGCCTGCTATTACTTTCATTATTAATACTATCTGTGAGTACGTTAGCCATCCGGGCATATTCTAAAGCTTTTTTGAAATTATTTTGTAGCTCAAAAAGGGTTGCAAAATTGTGGTAGCTTAACATTATATTACCTTTATCTTTGGTTTCCTTTGAATATTTTAATGCTCTTTGAAGAGCAAAATTAGCTTTATCATATTTTTTCGCTTCGATATATAAGTCAGCTAAATTGCTATATGCAACTGGTAAAACCCGTTTATTCCCAATTTCTTCAGCAAATTTTACTGCTTTCTCACTACTTTCTAAAGCCAGGTTTATTTTCCCCATATTATAATACGGCATACACATATTGGTATATATTTCCGCTAAATTTTTTTTGTTTCCAATTCCTTCCTGTATTTTCAATGCACGGAGATAACTCTGAACAGCTTCTTCAAATTTTCCCCATTTATTATAAATGACTCCTATATGAATATAATTTTTATAAATTTCACTTGTATAGTTAAATTCTTTGTTGATTTTAAGTGCTTTAGAAAAATAATCCATTGCTACATTATAATTTTTCTGATAATAATATATTATTCCGATATTATTATAGCACCTTGCAATACCTGCATTATCTTTTAAATCTTCATGAATTTTTAGTGCCTTTAAATATAGGTCTGATGCTGATCCATAATCACCTTTGTCCAGATAAATGGATCCTAAATTAAGTTGTGCATAACCTATTTTAGTAAGAGATTTTAAATGTATGGATAGTGTAACAGCCTGAAGCCCATATTTAAAAGCTGAATCAGAATTAGAATTTCGATATGCCTGAGAAAGATTTATCAATGCCGAAACTTTTGAAGTATCATCAGGGCTTGATTTTACCCTGTTACGGATGGAATCAATTATTGTTAGATTCTGCGCAGGCAAATAGAAACATTGCTGTACCAGAATTAAAAATAAAAGATATTTTATGTAAGATCGTTTTCTCATATTTTTATTCCTATTACCAATACATCATCAATCTGTTCGTGACTTCCTTTCCAGGTTTCAAAAGTCTCACGGATAATTTTTTCCTGCTCATTCATAGATTTTGAATAATTTGCAAGCAGCAAATCTTTAAATCGTTTGCTCATGAATTTTTTCCCTTCAGTACCGCCAAACTGGTCAATCAAGCCATCAGTGAATATATAAATGCGATCTTCTTTAGAAAGGGAAATAGTATGTTTAGTAAATTTTCTTTCCGCTTCAGTTTGTAACCCACCGATTGAAAACTTGTCGGCTTTTATTTCAATGAGTTCATAATTGTTTGTCAGTTGTTGTTGGGGTGCACCATTATCAATTGTCAATTCCCCATTATCAATTTTTCTGCTAATCCACAATGGCCTCTGTGCTCCGGCATATTCAATTTCTGTTTCGTTGTTGAAAGTAATAAGTGCAATGTCCATTCCATCTTTTGAGCTACTTTGGTCTTCCTGCTTCAGCGCTTTGCGTATTCCCTTATGAAGGTGGTTTAAAATTTCATCCGGCTTTGTAATCCCTTTTTCATTCACGATCTGATTCAGAATATTGTTCCCGAGCATACTCATGAGCGCACCGGGAACTCCATGTCCAGTGCAATCACATGATGCAATCATCCTTTTGCCCTCTTTTTCAGCATACCAGTAAAAGTCACCACTTACAATATCCTTTGGTTTAAACAAAACAAAAGAATCGGGAAAAAGTTTTGTTTTGAGCTCTTTGGCAGATAGACTCGCCTCTTGAATTCGTTTGGAGTAATTGATACTATCGGTAATATCTTTGTTTTTTTCTTCAATTTCTTCATACGCAAATGATAATGCTTTATTTGCTTTTCTTTTTTGAATATATCCTTTTAGTAGTATGAAAACAAGAGCAGCAATCATAACACAAAAAATGATAAGATATATCTTGAAATTTTTTTCACGTTGCATTTTTTCATCTGCAAGTGCATTATCTTTTTCCAGGTTATTTATCAATAACTCTTTTTTCTCTGATTCATATAGTGCTGTCATCTCATTTGCCTGCTTGCTATTGTTTTCATTGAAAATACTATCATTAAGTGCGGAAGATAATGCAATATATTGAAGGGCTTTTCGGAAATCGTTTTGCTTTGCAGAAAGTGCGGAAATACTATCATAGCTCGTTTTTAGTAAACTTTTATCATTTATTTCTTTAGCATAATTCATCGCTTTTTGCAGAGAAACCGCAGCATCTTTATATTTATCAACTTTTGAATATAACCCACCAAGAGAAGAATAAGAGCCCGATAAATACCTTTTATTTCCAATTTCTTCGGATATTTTTATTGATTTCTGCACATTTTCAATAGCGAGAGTGATTTTGCCCATTTTATCATAAACAACGCTTATGTTATCATAATTTGCCGAAAGCCCCACTTTATTTCCAACTGCCTCTTGTATTATTATTGCATTATGATAGCTGCTCAGAGCTTCTTTATATTTTTCCAGCTTAAGGTAAATGATACCTATATCATTATGATTCTGCCCCATCTCTTTTTTTCTGTTTAACTCCTGATTGATAGCAAGCGCTTTCATATAATAATTAAGAGCGTCAGTATTATTTTTCTGTTGATCACATATCCATCCGATATTGCGGTAACAATCAGCAATGGCTGCACGGTCTTTTAAATCTTCGTAAAGTTTTAATGCTTTGAAATAATGGTCAGACGATGAGGCATAATCAGCTTTGTACCAATAAAGATCCCCCAGGTTATTGTGTGCTTCGGCAATACCTTTTTTGTAATCCAGTTGTATTGAAAATGTAAGTGCCTGAAGTCCAAATTCAAATGCTTTATCGGTATTGTTGTCCTGATATAGGCTGGAAATACTGATTAATGCTGAAATTTTTGTTTTATCATCAGGGTTAGATTTTATTAAATTTCTAATAGAATCAATAACTTGGAGATTTTGAGCAGGCAAACAGAAACATTGCTGCAGAAGCAGTAATAAAAATAAATACCTGAAAGAAAGCATTCGTTTCATATTCTAATTCCTATTACTAAGGTATCGTCAATTTGTTCACTGGAACCTTTCCAGTTCTCAAGGGTTGTTTCCAGGATTGTTTCTTGTTCAGGTAAAGATTTTTAAAAATTTTCAAGAAGTAAATTTTTAAACCGTTTACTCATAAATTTTTTCATCCTTAGCGTAATATACTCCAAGGTCAGAGTAGGCTGTTGATAAGTATCGTTTGTCTCCATTTTCTTCTGCAATTTTTATTGATTTTTCGCTATTTTCAATCGCCTGAGAGAGTTTTCCCATTTCATCATAAGTAACACTCAGATTAGCATAGGTAGCTCCGATTATTTTTTTGTTCCCTATTCCTTCGGCTGTTTTCAATGCATTGCAATAACTCATAATTGCTTCATTATATTTTTTTTCTGCCCTGTAAACAACACCAAAATCATTATAATTCTGAGCCATTTCTTTTTTTCTATTCATTTCCTGATTTAAGGCGAAGGAGTTATTCCAACTATTAAGAGCTCCCGTATAATTTTTCTGATAAAAATATATCCAGCCAATATTGCGGTAACAATCAGCAATAGCTACTTTGTCATTCAATTTTTCAAAAATTTTTAATGCTTGAAAAAAATTGTTAGAAGAGGATCCGTAATCACCTTTATTAAAATATAGTTCTCCAAGGTTAGAATGGGCTTTGCCAATATTCTGCTGATAATTAGCTTTTATTGAAATCGTCAGTGCTTGTAATCCTAACTCCAATGCTTTACCTGGATTATTATCCTGGTATTGATAAGAAAGGTTAATAAAGGCAGAAGTTTTGGTGGTATCGTTGTGAGTTGATTTAATAATATTTTCAAGGGAATCAATAGAGTACTGGTTTTGTGCAGGCAAAATCAAACACTGAAGGATAAAAAGTAGTAAAAAAATATAGTTAATAAAAAAAGTAATCTTCATAATTTAATTGACTAAAACTTAACAATGCTTCATATAGCTCGCTATATTTATGAATTCATAAAATAATTTTTTCAAGAAAAAACAACTTTCTATGTTTACCAAAGATAAGCATATAATTAATTTCCGGATTATATCCATCTTATGATTATATCCACATTATTGTGAAGTTTGGAAATATTTTAGACAATATTATTAATAATGCTTGAATTTCTTTGAAGTTTTAATTTTATATATAAATTTGTTCTTTAAAACATAGGTTAGAAACGTTTTAATTTAATCATGGCAACAAATCCTTACATAGTTCAACAGACGGCAAAAACGCCTTTAATCAACTTTGATTCAAATGGAACCTTTGAATTACGAGGAAAGTCGATCCCAGAAAATACGGTAGTATTCTATAAACCATTATTTTTATGGCTTGATAATTATATCCAAATCCCGTCACCTAAAACTGTTTTGAATGTACAATTAGATTATTTTAATACCAGTTCCTCCAAATCCATTGTTGATTTATTTAAAAAATTAGAGCTAATTTCCAAAAATGGACAGAGTGAAACAACTATTAACTGGCTATATAATGAAGAGGATGATGATATGTTGGAAGCCGGAGAAGATTATAAGTCCATTATTAAAATTCCTTTCAATCTTATTTCATTTGCAAAAAAATAATAGATTCCAAAACCCAATCTTATGATAAAAAAAATAATTATTTTTTCCTCTGCGGTATTTTTGTTGTCCTGTAATAACAATACGTCTGATAAGTCATCCGTTACACAACCTGCACAGGATACGGCAAAAAAAAATATCACAACTCAGCCTGAAAATGAATTGGCAGATTTTAAATTTCATACACTAGTAATTAACATCCCTTCCCCATTTGAGATTATCACACTTCTTCCAAAGTCGGGGATTGCTTATAAGCCAGACTTGATTAATTCAACTGATAATGTTACTAAATATACTACCACCACAAAAAAAGGCTTGAATTATGGTTTATATATAGTTGATTTGATTTATTTGTCATCGAATGAGCATTTTTCGGAAGTGAAAAATTATTTCAAAACCTCCGGCACTCTTGCTCAGAGTCTTGGCTGTGCTGAAAGTTTCAATAAAATTGCCGGAACCAGATTGGAAAAAAATATTGATAAAAAAGACACTATCAATAAAATCATTGATCAGGCTTTTACTGAAATGGATAGTTATTTACGTTCAAATGACCGGCTGTTAACTGCTACCCAAATTTTGATTGGTAGTTGGATTGAAAGCCAATATTTAACAGTTAGTTTGATAAAAGATGAAACAAAAAATAAAAACAATGAACAGTTATTTCTAAAAGTTTCTGAAGAAGGATATACCCTGGAAAAACTGGCTCAATTATCAAAGGAATTTGAAAAAGAAAAAGATTTTAAACCTTTTATTCAGGATTTGAATGATTTGCAACCCCTATATAAAGAATACAAAAGTGATACCACAGGAAAACCTTCCCTTGCAAAAATCTATGCTAAACTTAGTCTAATTCGCAGTAAAGTTGTTAGCTAAAACGTCTTTCTTTTTAATATCAAAAAGCCTTGAAGCTAAATAACTTCAAGGCTTTTTTATTTCACTCCTGAAAAAGGGAGAGGAGGATATTAACAGATGACAATCATTAAGTAAATCTGAATTTTGTAGTTTTTTTCTAGGTTCTTTTTTCAATTTGATAATGATTTCTGGTACCTGAATTACGGGAAATTAATTCTCCTAAAAACCCGGCAAGAAATAATTGAGTTCCTATTATCATCGCTACCAAAGCTAAGTAAAACAAAGGTTTATCGGTTACATCGCGGGTAGGAATAATATAATACGATTTATAAACTTTTTCAGAGATTAAATACAAGGATACTGCACCACCGAAAAAAAAAGACATGGTTCCTAAAAAGCCAAAAACATGCATGGGGCGTTTCCCGAATTTCGAAACAAAAGTGATAGACATCAAATCCAAAAAGCCATTGATGAAACGTTCGAAACCAAATTTAGTTTTCCCGTATTTTCGCTCGTAATGCTGAACTACTTTCTCCTCAATTTTTGTAAACCCCGCCCATTTGGCAATTACAGGTATGTAACGATGCATTTCGCCATATACTTCAATATTTTTAACGACCTCTTTCCTATACGCTTTTAAACCACAATTAAAATCGTGTAAATTATTGATTCCACTGGCTTTTCGTGTCGCCCAATTAAATAATTTAGTGGGTATAGTTTTACTGAGGGGATCATAGCGTTTCTTTTTCCAGCCTGAAACTAAATCAAGCCCATCCTCCATTATCATTTTATACAAAGCGGGAATTTCATCAGGAGAATCCTGCAAATCAGCATCCATGGTAATTATTACATCCCCTTGAGCCGCTTCAAACGCAACATTTAAAGCAGCTGACTTACCATAATTTCTCCGAAATTTTATCGCTTTTATGTTTTGATTAGCCGCAGATAAAGTTTCAATCACTTTCCAGGAATTATCTTTACTTCCATCATCAATCAATATCAACTCATACGAAAAAGTATGTTCATGCATTACCCGATCAACCCATTCGCAAAGCTCCGGTAATGATTCTTCTTCATTTAATAAAGGTATTACAATTGAAATATTCATAATGAAGCAAATATATATAAAATCTCCGAATTTGCCTTTACTGATTGCAAAAATAGTTACAATACTTTTACTACTTTTACTGGAGTTTCCTTAAAAACCGTTTAGAAATTTTACCACTTGCCTGTTTCT
>JAVHPE010000162.1:0-13237 GCA_036170475.1 Bacteroidia bacterium
ATAGTAAAGAGAGCCAACACTACTATTTTGGGAATAATTTTCATTATTTAAAATCCTAATTTTATTATACGATGAAATGTCCTATAGAATCATTTTTTTGATTACGTCATTTACCTGAAAAGAGTCTTATCAGAAGTATTGTATTAATTTTAATTTATTACCAAAAATGTATAAAAAATCCCGCCCAGCATAGTGCGGAACGGGATAAAAAAAATAATTTTAATTAAATATTTTCAGCAAGAACAATAATTTTATTGTTCAGCACTTCCACCACTCCTCCATTGATTTCAATGTTTTCAATGTGTTTGTTAACATCAGTAATTTTCACAATACCTTTTTGTAATGTCGCGATAATAGGAGCATGACCATTCAGTATACCAAATGAACCATCTGCGCCGGGCAATTTTACAGCATCCACATCGCCACTGTACACTTTTTTATCGGGAGTTATTATTTCTAAATACATATACTTGAGTTATGAGTTTAGAGTTATGAGTTTAGAGTTATGCTAGATAACTTTTAACTCATAACTCATAATTTTCAACTATTCTTATACTTCCGCCAATATTTTCTTTCCTTTTTCAATTGCATCTTCAATAGAACCAACAAGATTAAATGCTGCTTCGGGATATTGATCCACTTCACCATTTAAAATCATGTTAAATCCTTTTATCGTATCTTCAATGGAAACGAACACACCTTTTAACCCGGTAAACTGTTCAGCTACAAAAAATGGTTGAGATAAAAAACGTTGAACCCTTCTGGCACGGTGTACCACCAATTTATCTTCTTCCGAAAGTTCATCCATACCAAGGATAGCAATAATATCCTGCAATTCTTTGTAACGTTGCAAAATTTGTTTTACTCTTTGTGCAGTGCCGTAGTGTTCTTCACCTAGTACAGCTGCACTTAAAATACGTGACGTAGAATCCAACGGATCCACTGCTGGATATATACCTAACTCAGCAATTTTACGATTCAACACTGTTGTTGCATCCAAGTGAGCAAAAGTAGTGGCTGGAGCCGGATCTGTTAAGTCATCAGCCGGGACATAAACTGCCTGTACCGATGTAATTGAACCACGTTTAGTAGAAGTAATACGCTCTTGCATTAAACCCATTTCAGTAGCAAGTGTTGGCTGGTAGCCTACCGCAGAAGGCATACGGCCTAACAATGCGGATACTTCAGAACCTGCCTGTGTGAAACGGAAAATATTATCGATAAAAAACAAAATATCACGCCCACCTGATTTTTCATCGCCATCACGGAAATATTCCGCCATTGTTAATCCTGATAAAGCAACACGGGCACGAGCTCCCGGAGGCTCATTCATTTGTCCGAAAACCAAAGTAGCCTGTGATTTAGCTAATTCTGCAATATCTACTTTAGTTAAATCCCATCCACCTTTTTCCATAGAATGTTTAAAAGCTTCGCCATAACGGATAACACCTGATTCAATCATTTCTCGCAACAAGTCATTCCCTTCACGTGTACGCTCGCCAACACCTGCAAATACTGATAACCCTTCGTAGCCTTTAGCAATGTTATTGATCAACTCCATAATCAATACGGTTTTTCCAACACCAGCACCGCCAAACAAACCTATTTTACCACCTTTTGCATAAGGCTCTAATAAATCTATTACTTTAATCCCTGTAAATAATACTTCCGTAGAAGTTGAAAGATCTTCGTATTTAGGTGGTGTACGATGAATTGGAGCACCGCCTTCATTACTAACCGATCCGATACCATCTATCGCTTCACCAACCACATTGAATAAACGGCCTTTAACCTTGTCGCCAACAGGCATTGTAATACCTCTGCCAGTGCTTGTTACCGTCATCCCACGGTACAAACCGTCAGTTGAATCCATCGCAATTGTACGGACAGTATCTTCTCCAACATGTTTTTGTGTTTCAAAAATAATTTTTTGTCCATTCGGTTTCACAACCTCAAGGGCATCCAAAATATTTGGTAATGAAGCCCCTCCTTCAAAATTTACGTCAACGATAGGACCAATTATTTGTGCGATTTTACCAGTTTGTTTTGACATATTTATATTAATGTAAATGTTAATTTTTAAAAAGCGTTGCGAAATTAGTATATTTTATTCAGCAAAAAAAGCGATTGTTAGTATTTTTATAATTAGTTTTGATAATGATTACAACGATTCTACTTGCGATTTCGTGGGTAAAAAACAAACTTTTCGCAGGAATCATTTTTATAATATTCCATGTTATCATTTAATAAAAAGGATGAAAGTTTATACCAATATTTACGATTTTAAGGATGTGAAGAATCCGGTGGTAACCACCGGAACGTTTGATGGAGTTCATCTGGGACATCAAAAAATTATTGCCCGGTTAAAAGAGGTGGCAGGCGAAGAGCATGGGGAAACGGTATTACTTACTTTTTATCCCCATCCTCGTATGGTGCTTTTCCCGGAGGATAATGAATTAAAATTACTCAGTACACAGCAGGAAAAAATTGAACTGCTCGAAATGTACGGCGTTGACCATTTAATTATTTATCCTTTTACTAAAGAGTTTTCAAGGCTTACATCGGTAGAATTTGTACGAAATATCCTGGTAAACCAGATAAAAACCAACCGCCTTATCATTGGTTATAATCATCATTTCGGACGTAACCGTGAAGGCTCATTTGAGCATTTGAAAGAGTTTGGCCCTTTGTATGGCTTTGATGTAGAAGAAATTCCTGCCAGGGATATTGAACATATTGAAATAAGTTCCACAAAAATCAGGAAAGCATTGCAAACAGGCGATATTAAAACAGCCTCCGCTTTTTTAGGACATTCCTACTCTTTAAGCGGAAAAGTTAGGGAAGGATTAAAGTTAGGGAGAAAAATTGGGTATCCTACAGCTAATATTGTTGTGGCAGAAAAGTATAAACTAATACCCTCAGATGGTGTATATGCGGTAAAAATAAAATACAATGCTGAACTTTATAACGGGATGTTAAGTATCGGTAATAATCCTACTGTTGTTGGGAAAGGAAGAAGCATAGAGGTTAATATTTTTGATTTTGATTCAACTATTTATGACGAGGAGTTAACCATTTATTTTGTTGACCGACTGCGAAATGAAGTGAAATTCAATAATTTAGAGAAACTCAAAGAGCAATTGGCTATGGATAAAGAAAATTCACTACGAATTAATGCAAATTCACTAGTTATATAGAATTCTAAGGAATAAAGAATCTGTGTGAACTTCAGGTATAATAGGAAAAGAGAATAATATCTATACATAAAAAAATGAGAGCATTTACGTCTTTGCTGTTACTATTTATTTTGTTTTTACCAAAAACAAAAGCCCAAAGCCAATTACTCGATTCCCTTACACTGGACACTCTTACGGCTTTTACAAGTATTGACGAAGCAATGAAGCATCCCGAAAAAGTAATAAAATTAGAACTTAGAAAAAAAAAATTAAAAAAATTTCCAGCTGAAATTTTCAAATTTACTAATCTTCAATACTTGGATTTAAGTAAAAATGATATTGAAGATATTCCTTCTGAAATAGGACAGCTAAAGGATTTACAATACTTCGCTATTTCAAGAAACGGTCTACAGGAATTTCCAACACAAATTGGAGGGTTAAGCAATTTATATTACCTGGAAGCTAATAATAATAATTTAACTTCATTACCTGCTGAAATCGGGAAACTTGAAAAATTGAAAAATTTTGATTTGTGGAGCAATGATATTGATAATTTCCCACTGGAAATTAAGAATCTAAAAAACTTAAGGTTGCTTGATTTACGCGTAATAATGATACCTGATGCGGAACAAGACAGAGTACAATCATTATTGCCACACGCAAAAATATATTTCTCTCCATATTGCAAATGTCAACAATAGGGAATTGTTGACATTTTTGATTTGTAGAATTAGAGTTTATATAAGTTAAGAAACAATTCTATTTTTTTAACTTCTCCCCGTCCCTCTCCTTGAAAAAGGAGAGGGAGAGTTTGGAATCAACCTTAACTTATATAAACTCTAATACAATCAAAATAATCATCAACCCTTCTAAAATTTTATAAATCAACAATTAAGTTATGAAATTCCATCTTACATTCCCCATTCCCGCTTTTGAACACAAAATTAAATATGCGCACAAATTATTATTTGTAGGCTCTTGTTTTGCTGAAAACATAGGAAAAACAATGCAACACTATAAATTTAATGTAAAAATTAACCCAAATGGTGTATTATTTAATCCCTCAAGTATTGCGGTATCTATCCGCAGTTCTATTGAGAATAAAACAATACAGGAAAATAAATTATTTTTTGCAAATGAATGTTGGAATAGCTGGGAGCATCACAGTCGCTTTTCTAATACTGATAAACAAGCCTGTTTAACAACAATAAATAATAGTATATCCTCTGCGCATGATTTTATAAAACAAACCGAATGGCTATTCATTACCTTTGGTACTGCCTTTGTTTACAAGCGAAACAGCACAGGTGAATTGATTGGGAATTGCCATAAGATGTCGCAAAAAGAATTTACAAAACAATTATTAAGTACATCGGAAATTGTTACTGACTACAAATTATTGATTCAGCAATTAAAAGCGTTGAACAATAAACTGAAAATCATTTTCACGGTAAGCCCTGTGCGATATATTGGGGATGGAATAATAGAGAATAATCTGAGCAAATCTCATTTGATTGCTGCTGCTCACGAAATAATACAACAAAACGACAATTCGTCCTACTTTCCTGCGTATGAGCTGTTAATGGATGATTTGCGCGACTATCGTTTTTATAAATCTGATTTAATTCACCCTAATGAACAAGCCATTACTTATATCTTTAAAAAGCTTATGGACACGGCATTTGAGGAAGACACTAAACAATTGTTTGAAAAGATAAAAGAAATTATAACTGCCGGAATGCATCGTCCATTTAATAGCAATACTGAAGGGTTTCGGAAATTCAAAGCGGCATATATAGAGCGTTGCAACCAACTGCAAAAACAATATTCATTTTTAGACTTTACAGACATAACACAAAGCGCATAATAATCAAACGTGATAAAAACATAGAAACAAGCAAAAAAAAAGCCTTCCCGATTATTCGGAAAGGCTTTACAGGCAATATTTCAATGACAATAATTACTAAATAACAAACACAAAATATTACTTCCAAGCAGAAGTATCTTTTCTAACCATAGGCCGGAAACTTAATACAGGAATATCACTTTCACTAATAATACGCTGTGCTACTGTTCCAATAAAAATCTCTTTCAAACTTAACTCAGCCTTAGTCATAATTAAAACAAGATCCGCTTGCACTTCGTTACCATAATCAAGCACCATTTTAGGTATATCTTTACCTCGAAGTGTTTTAATGGTACAACGTATGCCTTGATCTTTTATGAATTTCCAAACCTGATTGGAATAAGAAATCAATTTATTTTCAGAGTCTTCGTCTTTTTCGGTTAAGATAGAAATCACACGTATATCTGAATGAAATAATTTCGCTAATTCAATTGCTCTTCTAACCTTCTCACGGGTTTCCTTAGATAAATCTACAGGTAATAAAATAGTTTTACATCCATCTCTATGAACCTTTCCTCGTATAGTAATCACAGGATGTTTCGATTCCCTTACCATTTTAAAGGCATTTTTACTCATGATGTTTCCTATGCCAAGCTTTGCCGTTAACCCTATCATGATAAATAATGGACTTAAAACATCCGCTACTTTATCTATTTCATCATAAATATTACCTTCACGTATTATTGTTTCTATGGGTTGACCTGATTTTGAAGTGGCAATTTTTGCCAGTTCCAGTAACAATTTTTTTACCGGATGCTCTGGTGTTTCTACTCCAAGAATTACAATTTTAGAATTTGTTAAACGCGCTAAATTATACGACTGCCCCAAGGCGATAACCGTTTGCTCCTCGGAAAGGATGGGTATTAATATGGAATTTGCTGCTATTTTTGACATACTAAATCATTATTTTTGTACAAAAGTAAGAATAAGTTTTGAATTTATACATTTAACAATTAAATTATGTTACTCATCCGACTATTTAAAGTATTTATGACAAAATCAGGCTGTTTTACTTTTCTTTCATTCTACAAAAAAACATACATTTTGGAAGTATCCTTTAAAAAATATTTCGACAATAAATTCACTAAAAAATTGTAAAAATATCCCGGGTTTTCAAAAATTTACCAAGAGATACGCAACAAAAGTTTCAACTCTTTGGGTATCCTTAAGAATTCTTATTTTTACCTTCACACCTTTCTGTATTCAACAAAACAAATATACTAATGGGGGAAATTTTAACATCTTATTAAAGAAATGCCAAACTGTTAAAAAGTTTTGAAATATTTATGTAACCATGCAACTATGTTTATCGTTCATGAGTCTGCAAGTTGTTTGATTATTTCCATATAACTAACCCTAAAAATTCTAACCATGAGAAAAATTCTACTCCTTTTTGCATGTTCCGGTATTGTTTTCGCTTCTGCTCAAAACAATGTGAACATTACTTCTCAAAAGCACAATAGCAAAAAACTAAGTGTACGTGAGATGGCTATTAAACAAAGCCCTGTTTATAAACGCCAGCATGAAAAAAGTGAAATCTCAAAAAACATCCGTTTAAACAATTCGCTAAAAAACAAACATAGTCGTAGCAATTGTTTTATTTATTCTGATTATGCGCCATATACTTCTTTTTCAGCAAATAGCGATCCTTTGGATTCAATTGTAACCTGGGTCTGGAGTTATGGTGATGGCTATGCTGATACCACTTACTATGATCAAAGCAGCCACCAGTATTATCTGCCAAATTTAGGTACATTTTATTTTAGCGCCTGTTTAACAACAATTGATGTAAATGGTCTAACCCAGTCCTGCTGCGATTCAGTTATCGTAAATTCCATCCCTACTTGTTATGCTGATTTTTTTACAACTGTTGATTCCTTAAACAGCGTAGCTTTTACTGATGAATCTTCCTCCAACGATAGTATTATTTCCTGGTCATGGGACTTTGGAGATAGCAGCAGTTCATCAGCTCAAAGCCCAATCCATCAATATTCGGCAAATGGTACTTATACTGTATGTTTAACTATAGGAACAGACAGCGGTTGCACAAATATGATTTGTTACGCTGTTAATGTAAATGATTATACGACATCCTGTACCCCTTATTTTAGTTACACTGCAGATACTACTATAAATAGTAATTTTTATTTTGCTGACCTATCCACCGCAGGTTACGGAACTATAACTTCATGGTTCTGGGATTTTGGTGATAGCACAACATCGACATCGCAAAGCCCTACACATATTTTTGCTTTAGGTTCGTATTATGTTTGTTTAACTATTACTACTGATTTGGGTTGTACTTCAACATACTGCCAGACGATAAGTAATTATGGTACATCTACTTTAATAGTGGATACAATTCCAAATTTAACACAAACATTAGCAAGCATGTTATTTGGAAGTTGTGTAAGTGTATCCAATCTTACATATACGGGTTCTCCATCCGCTATAGGCTATTTCTCTGATAATAGTGCCAGCATTGACAGTTCTTTTACATATGGACTTTTATTGACAACGGGAAGTATTTATAATGCGAAAGGTCCTAATAATTCTACAAGCACAGGCACTGCTAATGGTCTTCCGGGAGATGCTGATTTAGATTCACTTATTCCGGGCTACACTACTTATGATGCTTCCATAATTGAATTTGATTTTACCTCGGTAAGTGATACTGTTATTGCCTCTAAAATTGTTTTTGCATCTGAGGAATACCCGGAATATGTAGGTACCTCATTTAATGATGTGTTTGGATTTTATATCAGCGGCCCGGGTATTACCGGAACTAAAAATTTAGCATTAGTACCAAATACAAACGACCCTATTAGTGTTAATTCCGTTAATCAAAATCTGAACTCAACCTACTATGTTGATAATTTGAATGGAACTACCTGGCAGTATGATGGAAGAACAACAATAATAGAATTAAGACAAGCTGTGATACCCGGACAAACTTATCATTTTAAAATTGCTATTGCGGATGCGGGAGATGAAGTATTTGATTCCGGTGTATTAATTAAAGCGGGCAGTTTCAATGGCAATACACAATTGCCTCAGGCTAATTTCACAACTATTACAGATACAGCCAACCTGACCGCTAATTTTACCAATACCTCTGTAAATGCCAATGTTTATGTCTGGGATTTTGGAGATGGAACAACTGATTTTACAGCCAACCCAACACATACCTATGCAACTGCCGGTACCTACACAGTAACATTATTAGCAAGTAATGTTTGTTATTCCGACACAACCAGCAGCACAATTACTGTTGGGGTAGTTGGTATCAATACATTTGCTGCAGCCAATTCAATCAAGATTGTACCTTCTTCCGAAAATGGAGTTTATAATGCATTGATTCAATCTTCTTCCAATGAAAAAATTGAAGTACGTGTATATAACCTGAATGGACAAATGATTCAGACAAAAGCATACTACAACGCTGTTGGACAAAATAAATATTCAATTGATTTGTCGGATTACGCCCGTGGTTTATATACGGTACAAATTATAGGCAGCAAAGAACTATTTGTATCAAGGTTGGTTAGATAAAATTTTTAAACCGACATAATTATAGTTTAATATTATTCAGATGATTTTTAATTATTAAATCATTCTAAAAAAAAGAGGTTGTCTGCAAAAGGCAGCCTCTTTTTGCTTTATTGCTATCTCTTCTATCATTGATGAGTCCGGGAATAAATCTTAAATAATATGAAAACAATAAACCTTAGATTAAATTGCATAGTTTTGAATCCTAAAAAAATTAACCATCCTTTTCTTATGAAAATTATTTTTCAATTAATAATTGTTTTTTCTTTCGCAGCTTGTTCTGGTAAACTGCCTATTACAAAGCAACGAAATAGTGTACGAATCAATGTTGGTCCTGGACCTGAAGATATTGTACTTGACACAATAAGCACTTCTTATCCGCGTATTCTGGCTTCCTGTACACAAAGAAGGAAAGGGAAACCCACTTATGGCGAAATCTGTGAAGTAAACTTAAATAATGATAGTTATAAAATTTTGAAAAGGTTGAATGAACCCCAAGGAATGGTATTTCGCCCTCATGGTTTTGATTTAGTTAAAAATTCAAATGGCGAATTATTGTTATACTGTATTTCCCATAATGAAGAAAAAAAGGAACATTCAATAATTATTTATACTGTATTTGCTGACCATCTGGAGTTTAAAGAAAAGCTGGATTCTCCACTCCTTGTTTCTCCAAATGATGTTACAGCAAATTGTTCCGGGGAAATTTTTGTTACCAATGATGCACGAAAACGGGGAAGTGCAATGGAATCGATATTAAAATTAAAAACTTCAAATGTTGTTCATTACCAGCCTGAAAGTCAAAAATGGAATATAGTTGCTAAAGGAATTTCCTATGCAAAT
The DNA here is from genome assembly GCA_036170475.1 of Bacteroidia bacterium. Lineage (GTDB taxonomy): Bacteria > Bacteroidota > Bacteroidia > 2-12-FULL-35-15 > 2-12-FULL-35-15 > 2-12-FULL-35-15. The sequence goes on from JAVHPE010000162.1 coordinate 9,475, forward strand.
GGAATCGCAATAAATCATTGTCCTTCTGATTATGTCATTCTTTCAACAGTTAGAAGCAATAAACTTTATATGTTACAATACCATCCGAACGCACTTATTCGAAACAAAAAGGATTCATCAGATGATACAGACTCGTATTTCATTAAAACGATTGCAAAACTGAAGGGCCTTGATAATATTACTTTTATCAATGACAATGAAGTTCTTGTTACTGCTCATCTACGGCAAGTTGCTTTTTTAAAACATGCTAAGGATCCCAAAAACCATTCCCCTACGGTTGTTTATCAAGTAAACATAAATACTGGCGAATATAAAGCAATCTACTCGAATGATGGTTCGGATATTAGTACAGGCTCAACGGCTTTGAATTACAACAAAAAACTCTATATTTCACAAGTATTTGAGCCTTTTCTTCTAAAATGTGATGCGGAAGATTTGAAATAGAAAATTTATTTAGTAAAGATGTTAGGAAAAAGTCCGAAGGACTTAATTTGAATAGCTCCGTATGAAACACGGTTGAAAAATAAGCAGGGTATCACAAACGGAAAGAGTTGAACCCTTATAGGGTTCATAGTTTAAGCCAGCATGATAACCATAGGTTTTACCTATGGTTATTCATATTAAAATTCCTTCAGGATTTTTTTGCGTAACATCTTTAGTAAATAATTTTAGCTGAATTTTATTTTACTATTTCAAACTTTCCCCTGTTTATTACCTCTTTTTGTTGGTCAAAGATGCTATAAATGTATATTCCCGGAGAAAAATCCGTTGTTTGAATAGTGGCTCTATTATTATTTTTCATAGAATACGAACCAATCAAACGACCTGTAATATCGTTTATTTCAATAGTCGAAACATCAATAGAACTTGAAATACTAATATAATTAGTTGCCGGGTTTGGAAAAACAGTAACACTATTTACTATCCCATTTATCTCATTGGTGCTATTATAACCAGACCAGGCTAAATCATCAATATAAAAAGTGCTTCCAATTTTAGCTCCGTCATGAGAGTAGACACTGGATGAAATCATTATTCGTTCAGAATCAGGAACAATTCCTGCAAATACCGGATTATAGTCCATTGATAAATTAGTTAATGAATAACTAGTTGTACTAGCACCTGTCGCATATTTTCCGGTGGCAATCGTATCACGGGAAGTTCCATTCCATTTTGTTAAGTATGCAAGGACAAAAGCGGAATCTCCAGTCATGGGTGTGTATTTCGATTGAAATGATAATTGCGCAGAACGAGTAGTATAACTATAACCATATATAAGACCGGGAGGTAAAATGCTGACTTTCCCAATTACTAAAAAACCTGCGGTATCTAGATTTCCACTTGCATATGGGTTTGGAATAGCTGCCCCTACTATTTTAACAGTCTTAATTTTAGCACTAGCTGTTCCAGCCGCTGGTCCAACAGTTATTTTAAATGCGGACGTATCTGTTCCTGCTCCAACTAAAGCATTTAGGCTTGCCCAGCCCTGAGGATCATCAATAGTGGCATAAGGAGGAGCAGCATCCGCCCATGTTTCAAATCCAAAATCCGGTTGTGCCATTGCACCAAAGACCAATGAACTAATGGCAGAAATTGTAAGAATTAATTTTTTCATTTTTTTTTTATTTGAAACATTTCTAATTTGGTAATTGAAAACTACATGAACACATTTTCAAATTATCACATCAGCAAATTTGTATTTATTAGAGTTTATATAAGTTCAATGGTTCGGTAGTTTTTTTAATTGGGGACTAAAGTCCCTGAATTCATTGGGTTTCACTGTAACCCCAGCCTTAAGGCTGGGGTTAATACAACGCCTGATATTAGTGGGCTTCAGCCCTGTAACTAAAAAAGTACCGAACCATTGTAAGTTAAGAAACAATTTTATTTTTCAACCTCCCCCCGTCCCTCTCCTTGAAAAAGGAGAGGGAGAGTTTGGGATCAGCCTTAACTAATATAAACTTTATTGTTTAATAAATTTTTTGTTAACCGTTTTTGTGTGATCTTTTATACGGATAAAATAAATACCATCAGGCAAATCAGTAATATCCAATGTCATTTCATTTTTGCTCACTGCCAATTGGTTAAGCCCTGATAGTTTTATGTTTTGTCCTAATTCATTATTGATTTCAATTAAAATTTCTTGTGCTGATGTCGTCATAAAAGGGGAAGAAGCATCAAACCTGATACTAATTTTGTTGGTAGCAGGACTCGGATAAACAGAGATGCTGTTGTTAAGCAAACTTTCGCTGATCCCTATGTTAGTAACCGTATATGCGCTCGTAGTATCAGTACATCCATTACCATTGTTAAAAGAAACAGTATAATTCCCATTTTGAGTAGCGGTATAATTTGATGAAGTAGCGCCTGTTATAATGCTATCATTCAAGTACCATTGAAAACCATTTCCACTATTACCAGCACTTAAAACGGTTCCATTTGAAGTTATAATTGGATGTGGGGGTGTGGTAAATGTAACGGTGGAAGTCGCGGATGCATTCGCGGAATCTGTAATTGTAAGGGTATATGTTCCAAGACATAATCCGGTGGCGGTTACAGAGTCTTGCACAGGAGTGGTATTCCAGGAATAAGTGAATGGTGGAATACCCCAATGTGCAATTGCAGTTGCTGTTCCATCACAAGTACCTGTACAGGTAATATTGGTAGAACTTACAGAAGCGGATAATGTGGGAAGAACCGGTTGTGCTGATAACCATTGCAAATTAGCTACAGCGCCTGTTGAATCCATTGTCGCTGTCGCTAAGGCAGTACCTATTCCATTTGCCCACCAGCTAAAGGTTGTGGTTGAATCCGCGGTAGTTATGAAATCCACCCATCCGAGATAACCAGTTAAAATCGATATTGTATCGTGGGTTATTTTTGTTACTTTAGTACGTATTACATCATAAGGACCACCAGCCAATGGAGTAGTTAAGGTACCATAGGCATCCACTAAAAAACTTTTTTGAATGGTGGATCTCTGCCGAACGGAATCAATTGTGTAATTACCTATTGTTTGTCCGAAAAAAGATTTAGCATCTGTGGTATAATTGTTAGTAAAACTGGAATCATAAGAAGCAGGGAAATTGAACATTGTTTCAGCGGGTGAATTAATTCGGTTACCTGAAACTGAATAACCATAAACATTAACAGTAGCACTTCCTCCAATAAAAATAAAACTTGGAGTAGAGTTTATCAAATAACCATAAATATCCTGATTGCCCTGTTGTACTATCAAATTAGCAGTAGAAAACGCGGTGTTGGGCATTGAAGAATAAGGTAAAGCATAAGAGGTGTCCTTAGAATCTTCCACTACAGCTGTAAAATCCCATGTCTGACTAATGCCTGCACTGCCAATAGATACGGCAGATAAAGAGTCATTTGAATGATAAACAACTTTGGTAGGCACTGCCATGTCAGCTGAAGTAATCGCAATTTGAGCACATACATTTAAAATACTGATTAAAAAAAAAGTAATAATAAGTAATGATTTTTTCATGTTTTGTAGGTTTTAAAAAATTTGGATTTCAATTTTGTGATACAAATATATAAAAATCGTGGTGGATTACCAATAATTGATTTAAACATCCATCTAAGTCATTTGCATTTTTAAAGAAAAAACAATTACATTTGATTAGGAAGAATTTAGAATTGATAACTGATGTTACGCAAATTCGCCCCAGAGGGGCTAAATATTGGTAGGAAACGTAATCCCCTTATTATTTAGCTCCAGAGGAGCGTAATATTTCGCCCCGATGGGGCT
>JAVHPE010000163.1:0-2708 GCA_036170475.1 Bacteroidia bacterium
TGGGAATCAAAACCTTATCTCCAGTATTTAAAAATGCCATAGAAATATGCATCACGCCTTCTTTAGACCCCATCAATGGTAAGATTTCATCTTGAGGATTAAGGCTGACTTGATATTTAGATTTATAAAACTGCGCCATCGCTTGTCTCAATTCTGGTAAACCCTGATAACTTTGATATTGGTTGGCTTTTGGCAAAAGTGCTGCACTATTTAAAGCTGAAATAACCACATCAGAAGGTGGCAAATCGGGACTACCAATCGCAATATTAATAATGGTTTTACCACTGGCTTCCAATTCTTTGATTTCTCTTAATTTTTTAGAGAAATAATATTCAGTAACGCCCAAAAGTCGGCTAGATGGTTTAATCATAATTCTTTAAATTGTTGGTATTCTCCTAAAATTTTGATATGCGACACTTCTCGTTCTAATTCTTTTAAAGCATTTTGATAATTTTGATACGATTCAAAGACCACATCGGCAAAAAACGCATATTCAAAAGGCGTTTCAATAATGGGCATCGACTGGATTTTAGATAAATTCAATTGATGTTTGGCGATAATTACCAAGGCCCTACTCAAACTTCCAGGTTGGTGTTTGGTAATAAATTTTAGGGATGCTTTATTGATTTGATTCACTACATATTTTGGATTGACTTGATTTTGCAAGACAAAAAATCGGGTTGCATTGTTTTTGATGGTTTGGATGCTGTGTTCTATAATAGTGAGTCCAAAAATTTCGGCAGCAGCTACACTAGCTATCGCCCCTGCGTGTTTCAATTTATTGGTGTGGATGCGTTTGGCCGCTTCGGCGGTATCAGAATCTTCAACCAATTTAATATGTGGATATTGTTTAAAAAATTCGCGTGTTTGCAACAAGGCCATGGGATGTGAATACACCATTTTAATATCTTCAATATGTTGGTTTGGCAATGCCATTAAATTCTGTTGGATATTGATATAAACCTCACCAACAATGTTTAAGTGGTTATTATCAATAATGGCATAATTCGGAATAATAGCGCCAGCGATAGAATTTTCGATAGCCATCACGGCAAATTGTGCAGTATTTGTATGCAAACAATCGGGGATGTCATGAAAATTTTTACAACCTACCAATTCGAAAGGCTCTTTAAAAAATTGTTGCGCCGCTTCGTGATGAAATGAACCTACAATTCCTTGAATGGCTATTTTATTTAAATCTTTTTTCATAATGATGTCAAAAAAAAAGCTCCGTTAAACGGAGCTTTATATAGTTATCATGTTTTCATTTCAACACATATACTGCTCCTTTTGTTATCATAAAATAATAATAAAACCAGAAGTTAGAAAGTGTAAATTGAATGTTTTTCATTTTGTTTGTAAAAATATGAGGCAAAACTAAAAATTAAAATGTCAATTCCAATTTTTTTTAAAGAATTTTTTAATAATATTTCAAAACTCATTCAATATTCTCAATAATTCAGCTTTTATCAACTCATAATTTTTAAATGCAATGAAATGCGAACCGTCTTTTATAGTGATTAAGTTTAATTGATTAGGGGGTATTTGAGATTTAATAAAAAGAGCGTTGGCATAAGGTACAATACCATCATTATCACCGTGATAGTAAGTTATGGGTGTGGTGAGATGCCCCCAATTTGGCAGCATCAATGTCAACTCTTGAACATGGCTCCGCTTTTCATCTTCGGCAACTTTAAAAACTTTTGGAACCATCCAACGCGTTAATTTCCATTGCGCCAATTTTCCTAGGGCAAAATATTTTTCATCTTTTGGTGAAATTGCTGGCGCAATTAAAAAAATATGTTTTACAAGTTTTGGATTTATTACCGCCATTTTTGCTACAATCGGACCACCGTATGACCATCCGACAAGCACCACATTAGTTGCTTGATGTTGGGCAAGGATATGGAGAATACTCTCGGCTTGTGTTGTTATTGCTGTTGTGGCGTTGCCGTAATCAGAAAAACCATAACCCAAACGATCAATAGCGATAAGGTTTGCCTTTGTATTTAAGTCGATATCGCGTAAATAGCGGTTAAAATCGGATAATGAGCCAGGTGCCCCGTGAACAAAAAGCAAGGTTGGCAATTTATTATTAAAGGGTTTAGAAACAAGATACCGCATTGTTTTACCCTTAAACGTGGTGTGATAAATTATGGGTAAGCGTTGAAATTCATTAAATTCCTTAAGAATACTCTTATCATCCACCCGCAAAGACATGCACGAATTTGCCAAGGCTAATAAAAAGAATAGCGACAAAAATATTATCAATTTTTTCTTCTTTAAAAGTCTGTCGAATTTGATCATTTAGTTCGTTTTTTTAAATATTTTTAGAGGCTTAGCGCTCAAAAATAGGGAATTTAGTTTAAAGATTTGTTTCTTTGTATTCCATTACAAAATTATGACGCTAAAGCTGACAAATATTACAAAAACTTATGGTGGCCAAAAGGTTCTCGACAAGGTAAGTTTTTCATTAAAACAAGGCGAAATTGTCGGTATTTTAGGTCCGAATGGCGCTGGAAAATCGACTCTATTTAAAATTATTACAGCTTATTTACAACCGACTTCAGGTACGGTGATAGTAAACAATTTAAAGGCTGCTGAACAATCGCTGGCGGTTAAAAAGCGCATTGGTTATTTGCCCGAAAACAATCCGCTTTATCCCGACATGTACGTCAAAGAATATCTGAGTTTTATCGCCGATTTGC
>JAVHPE010000164.1:0-2693 GCA_036170475.1 Bacteroidia bacterium
GGAGGAATGTCTTTTTATGGCTCTTTGCCTGATATGCATAATTTGGTGGTAAATTGCAACCACCCGCTTATTTCGAAAATACTAAAGGAAAAAGATACTGATAAACAAAAACAACTGACAAAACAAGCTGCTGATTTGGCAATGCTTTCACAAGGCTTATTAAAAGGGGAGGAGTTGACCAGATTTATTAAACGTAGTGTGGAGTTAATTGACTAAAATTCTTTGTTATATTCCCCCTTGAAAAGGGGGAGTGAGGTTGCGGAGGTGCGATGCAGGGGGATTAAAACTGACAAAAAACGTCATCATGACACTAGTAATAGCTTGGTACATAGTTTGGACACATTGCATTACTTTTGATATTTAAACTTTTAAAACTAAAAAAAAATGACAAAAAACACTATTATTTTATTGGTAATTGCAGGTTTGTTTTTACTAATTGGGTTTAATGGCTGTAGTTCTTATAATACTATGGTAACAATGGACGAAGGTATTACAGCACAATGGAAACAGGTAGAAGTGGCTTATCAGGCACGTATGGATAAAACCAAAAATTTGTTTGAAATAGTACAAAGTGCGGCTGATTTCGAAAAAAGTACATTAACACAAGTAATGGAAGCACGGAGTAAAGCAACAAGCATTAGAATTGACCCTTCTAATATAACTCCGGAAAAATTAGCGGAGTTTGAAAAAGCACAAAATGCATTCGGTTCTTCTTTAGGACGATTAATGGCTGTTGCTGAAAATTATCCGCAGTTGCAAAGTGTACAGGCTTTTCGCGATTTCCAGGCACAATACGAAGGGATGGAAAACAGGATAGCTACGGAGCGTATGAGATTTAATGAGGCTGCCCAAGGACTTAATACGTATGTCCGCAGATTTCCGAAAAATATCTGGGCAGGAATGTTTGGCATACAAAAACGAGCATATTTTGAAGCACAGGCGGGTGCTGACACAGCTCCGGACATTAAAAGTATGAAAGAAAAGAAATAAGATGTGAGATGTGAGATGTGAGTATTGAGATTTTTTCAAACTCGCATCTCATATCTCAATACTCAAATCTAAATATCAATGAGTGCAAAAAAATTTTTCAGCAAGGAACAACAAAAAATAATTATGCAATCTATAGCGAATGCGGAGTTAAATACTTCCGGCGAAATCCGGGTGCATATTGATGATGATTGCAAGGAGGATGTTTTGAATAAAGCGTTGAAGACTTTTCATAAATTAAAGATGAATAAAACGGAACTGAGAAATGGCGTTTTATTTTATTTAGCTGTGAATGATAGAAAATTTGCTGTTCTTGGGGATGAGGGTATTCATGAAAAAGTTCCTGAAAATTTTTGGGATACTATTAAAAATGATATGTTTGAACATTTCAAAAAGGAACAATTTACTGAGGGATTAGCTAAAGGAATTGAAATGGCAGGAGAAAAATTAAAAACATATTTCCCTCTTCTGGATAACGATACCAATGAGTTAAGTAACGATATGAGTTTTGGAAAATAAAATTCGCAATTTTACAATTTTGCAGTAGGCAATTTTAGAATATAGTCCCCCTTGTGCGTTGCCTGTGTGATAGAGAAGGGGGGAGCGATGGATAGTGTGTAGCAGGGGGATGATTTTTTTGATTCATAATTAGCAATTTTACAATCCAAACATCAGATGCTAAAAAGACAATTTTTTTTATTACTAATTCTATTTTTCTCAATTGCATCATTCGCCCAAACGGATGGCATTCCCGATCGTCCTAATCCTCCACGTTTAGTAAATAACTTGTCAAAAGCATTCCCAAATTTTATTTCCGGTCAGGAGCAAGCACTGTTAGAGAAAAAACTTCAGGATTTTGCTAACCAGACTTCTAATCAAATTGAAATTGTTATTGTGGATGATTTGGCAGGCTTGGAAGCGTATGATTATGCCACTCGCTTAGGGCAGAAGTGGGGCGTTGGACAAGCAAAAGCGGATAATGGCATCATCATTTTAGTTAAACCTACTGAGCGGCACGAATTATTTATTGCTCCCGGTTATGGCTTACAAGGCGCTATCCCGGATTTAACTACTAAACAGATTCGAGAAAATGAAATGAACCCTTATCTAAAAAAGGGACAAAATTTTACCGCATTTGATAAAGGTACTGATGTATTAATGGCACTGGCAAAGGGAGAATACAACTCTGATGCTTACGGCAAAAAAAAATCAAAAAATAAAATTCCCTTTCAACTTATTATAATAATTATTATTGTTATTCTGGTAATTCTGTTCGGATCAAAAAAAGGAGGAAGTAGCAGTGGTGGTGGATTAAGCATGGGATCCGGATTTTTACTTGGTTCCATGTTTGGCTCCGGATTTGGTGGTAGTGGGGGCGGAGGTGGTGGTTCTTCAGGAGGTTTCGGCGGCTTTGGCGGTGGTGGCTTTGGTGGTGGCGGTTCCGGCGGTAGTTGGTAGTTTAAGAGTTTATAGTTAAGAGTTCATAATAAAACCGTCTGTTTTTTTATAAATTCTAAACTCTGTATACCCAATCTAAACAGTAACTCCCTAACTCTTAACTATAAACTCTTAACTATAAACTCTTAACTATAAACTCTTAACTATAAACTCTTAACTCTTAACTATAAACTCTTAACTATAAACTCTTAACCTGTAACTTTTTTTGTTACGGAATAGTAATGCCCGTATTTTCGAGTAATTTTTTC
>JAVHPE010000165.1:0-2688 GCA_036170475.1 Bacteroidia bacterium
TTGACGATTTTCAATTAGCTTTATTCCCTGAATAATTTTTTGAGGAAACTCCAGTAAATTAATATGATTTTCCGAAATTTATTTTTTTGTATGACTCTGGTCATCGTAAAAATTGTGATTCAGGACTACTTTTGAGCTTATATATTTATATACTAAGGAAATGGCTTTTAAAAAATTTAAAGGGTTAACGAAGGAAGAGGTAGCAATAAATCGTTCGCGATTTGGTGTCAATACTTCAGAGTCGGAAATTCACAATAGGTTTTGTCCGGTTTTAAAAGAAGTTGTTGTAGAACCCCTTTTTCTGATTCTTGTTTGTTCCAGCCTTATCTATTTCATTTTGGGAGAATATAATGAAGGGATTATTATGCTTGTTGCCTTATGTTTTGTTTCCGGTATTTCTCTCTATCAGGAAAACAAAAGCCGAAGCGCTGTAAGTGCATTAAATAAACTTACCAGTCCACGGGCACAGGTTATTCGGGATGGTTGTGTACTAGAAATACCATCAGGAGAGATTGTGGTGGATGACATAATTGTGGTGGCGGATGGCCACATTGTTCCTGCTGATGCAAAAATTCTGGAAGTGCATGATTTTTCTGTGAATGAAAGTATTTTGACAGGTGAAGCATTGCCGGTATTTAAAGAAACAACAGAGCCCAACAACATAGTTTTTCAAGGTACAATAATAATGACCGGAACTTGCGTTGCGAAGGTCATTGCTATCGGAAAACAAACTGCATTAGGAAAAATCGGACAATCACTTCAGCAAATTGAAATAACAAAAACGCCGCTTCAGAAACAAATAAAAAGCTTCGTTCGCTCTATGGTAGGCGCTGGGGTAATAGCATTTATAATTGTTTGGGGCATTAATTATTATTTATCAAAAAACCTCCTGGAAGGTTTGTTGCATGGGCTTACTTTGGCTATGTCGGTTTTGCCTGAAGAAATCCCCGTTGCTTTCAGCACATTTATGGCATTAGGAGCCTATCATTTGTATAAGAAAAAAGTAATTGCACGCAGTCCGCATACAGTAGAAACCTTGGGAGCAGCCACTGTAATATGTACCGACAAAACAGGTACAATCACGGAAAACAAAATGCAGCTTTCTGCTATTTATGATTTTACAGAAAATAAAGTTTACGATTATACTGTTGATGCTTTTAGTTTTAATAATGTACTGGAACATGCCATGTGGTCCTCGGAGATTGATCCTTTTGATCCAATGGAAAAATCTATCCATAAGGTTTATTCATCAGTTGCAGAAATAGATAAACGTCCTCATTATTCAATAATTCATGAATATCCATTAAGTGGGAAACCGCCTATAATGACTCATGTTTTTAGCGATAAAAAATCAACTAACATAATTGCATGTAAAGGAAGTGTTGAGGGTGTGCTTAATCTGTCTAAACTATCTGTGGAGCAAAAAAATGATATTCAAAACAAAGCAAAAATATTTGCTTCTAAAGGGTTTCGGGTACTGGCTGTTGCAAAATCTGATCACGATGTGAAGAATCTGCCGGCATCTCAACATGATTTGAAATTTGATTTTACCGGATTAGTTGCTTTCTATGATCCTCACAAAGAAAATATTATAAAGATACTGGAGCAATTTTATAGCGCGGGAATCAAAGTAAAAATGATTACCGGTGATTATTCCGAAACAGCTGTTGCTATTGCCAATCAAATCCACTTAAAAAACAGTTTAAATGTATTAACCGGTAACGAAGTGATGAAAATGAGTGAACAGCAGCTTTGTGAAAAAGTGGCTGAAATAAATATTTTTGCACGAATGTTTCCGGAAGCAAAATTAAGAGTGATTGAAGCATTAAAAGCGAATGGGGAGGTAGTGGCAATGACCGGTGATGGTGTTAATGATGGTCCGGCACTTAAAGCGGCTCACATTGGCATCGCGATGGGCTTGAGAGGAAGCGAACTTGCAAAAAAAGCTTCTTCACTTATATTAGTGGACGATGATTTATCGCACATGGTTGATGCCGTTGCCTTGGGAAGACGTATTTATGAAAATCTGAAAAAGGCAATCCAATATATTATTTCTATTCACATTCCTATTATCCTTATCGTAACCATTCCATTGCTGGCATTCTGGAAATTCACGGATTTCTTTTCGCCTATTCACGTTATTTTTCTTGAATTAATTATGGGACCTACCTGCTCAATTATTTTTGAAAGAGAGCCTATTGAAGCGGACTCCATGCTAAAACAGCCTCGAAAAATGAATACTTCATTTTTTTCGTTTCGCGAATTATCATTGAGTATTATTCAGGGTTTAATTATTACAATGGCTTGTCTGAGTCTGGGGTATTATTTTATGGCAAACAACAGTAATGAAACATTTGTACGTACCATTATTTATACCACCCTGATATTTAGTAACCTGTTTCTTACATTGGTAAACCGTTCATTTCAATATTCAGTGTTTACCACATTACGATACAAAAACAACTTAATTCCGATTGTTCTTGTACTGTCATTGATTATACTTTTCCTCTCTATTTATATTTATCCAATTCAAGCTGTTTTTCAATTTGCAGACTTGAAAATTTCAGATTTAATTCTTTGCCTGGCCGCTGCTTTTTTCGGTGTGATGTGGGTGGAGTTATTAAAATTGTTGAAAAGAAGGAAGGTAAAATAAATTCTAATTATATTGTATGCCATGCTTCTCTATAG
>JAVHPE010000166.1:0-40782 GCA_036170475.1 Bacteroidia bacterium
GTTGAAGATTGAAACCATACCATGTAATCTCCTGCAGATGGTGTATTAATGGTCATATCCGTAACAGTCCAAGCTATGTTACTCATAATTAGAGGCCCGTTTGCGGATATCTTAACAGGGGTATGATCTCTCCAAGACAAAACACCGGCTCCATCATTGGTTAATACAGTATTAGCCGCACCCTGTGTTGGTGGAAGAATGAGAGTATGTGTCGCCGTGGTAACCCCTGAATTAATCGTAATGGTATTCGCGTTTGTAGAATTATATAATAAAATTGAACCAAGAGTAGCAGGAGCTCCGCCTAATCCACCAGAAGGAATACCTATTGATACCTGTCCGGCAGAATGTAATAACGATGCGGGAGCGGTTGTACCAATGCCAACATTACCGTTATAAGTAATTCTCATTCGTTCTATAGGGGCTGTTCCTAACGGTCCGGGATTGGTATAAAAGGTCAACTCCCCGGAAGTATTCGCAGCACCTAACACGCCAGCTATACGAGCATTTACCTGTGTACCATTTCTATTAAAATCAAGAGCGGTAAAATCACCAATGTTGGTTGGATTATCCATATGCAAAATGAGGGCAGTAGTATTAATGCTGGTTCCAACCTGTACTTTTGCGTTAGGTGAACTAGTTCCAATACCTACAAAACCCAAAGCTTGTTTAATTCGCATACGTTCTATCCTATCAGTACCAAAAACAATATCCCTTGCATCGGTTGTTCCCATCCAATTTTCTGTTCCCGCAATTGGGGAGGTACCATAAATTGCAGGAACGGCAGGGTTAGTAATTCCTGTGTTGCCAATAAGAGTCCAGTGGGTGCCCAAATCAAGACCCGTAGCGCCTGTGGAACCAGTAGCGCCTGTCGCCCCCGTAGAGCCTGTTGCACCGGTTACTCCGGTAGATCCAGTGAAGCCCGTATTACCAGTAGATCCGGTTGCGCCGGTATTACCAGTAGATCCGGTTGCGCCGGTTTTTCCTGTTGTACCCGTATCGCCGGTAACACCTGTGGTACCCGTATCGCCGGTAACACCTGTGGTACCCGTGCTTCCTGTTGCTCCTGTTTTACCGGTTGTACCCGTGCTGCCTGTATTACCTGTATTGCCAGTTGTTCCTGTGTCTCCGGTAAATCCAGTGATACCAGTGCTTCCTGTTGATCCTGTTGATCCCGTTTTGCCAGTTGTTCCCGTGCTGCCTGTATTACCTGTTGTTCCCGTATCTCCGGTAACTCCCGTGGTACCCGTGCTACCTGTCGCTCCCGTTTTTCCTGTTGTTCCCGTGCTGCCTGTATTGCCTGTTGTTCCCGTATCTCCGGTAACCCCAGTTGTACCTGTTGTACCTGTTGCTCCCGTTTTTCCGGTTGTTCCAGTGGAACCTGTCGCTCCCGTTGATCCGGTATTGCCAGTTGATCCGGTATCCCCGGTAAAGCCAGTTTTTCCTGTAGAACCAGTACTACCTGTGGCACTGGTAACACCTGTATTACCAGTTGTTCCTGTGTCTCCGGTTGTCCCCGTAGCACCCGTTTTACCGGTTATTCCAGTTGATCCGGTACTACCCGTAACTCCCGTATTACCCGTAGCGCCTGTATTACCAGTTGAACCTGTGTAGCCCGTTGATCCAGTGAATCCCGTTGATCCTGTAGCCCCCGTTAAACCTGTAGATCCCGTAACTCCGGTGCTTCCAGTAAAGCCAGTGCTTCCCGTGAAGCCGGTAGAGCTAGTACTACCTGTAGCGCCTGTAACTCCTGTTAAACCGGTAGAACCGGTAAAACCAGTAGAACTGGTAGAACCAGTGAATCCCGTAGAGCCAGTAGCCCCCGTAGAGCCAGTAACTCCTGTGATACCAGTTGTTCCCGTAGCCCCTGTTACCCCTGTTGTTCCGGTAACTCCTGTTAAACCAGTAGTTCCCGTGGCACCTGTTGAACCTGTTGAACCTGTTGCTCCTGTACTACCTGTGGATCCTGTGTTACCTGTGGATCCTGTTGCTCCGGTAAATCCTGTGGATCCAGTCGCTCCGGTAAATCCTGTGGATCCGGTTGCGCCTGTTGATCCTGTTGATCCTGTTGAACCCGTTGCGCCTGTTGAACCCGTATTTCCCGTACTGCCCGTTGCTCCAGTTGTACCGGTTGCGCCGGTAGATCCGGTCGCGCCGGTAGATCCGGTCGCGCCGGTAGACCCAGTATTACCTGTAGAACTGGTATTACCAGTAGAACCCGTTGCCCCCGAAGTACCTGTTGAACCTGTTGAACCTGTCGCTCCTGTTGAACCCGTTGCTCCTGTTGAACCCGTATTTCCCGTACTGCCCGTTGCTCCTGTTGTACCGGTTGCGCCGGTAGATCCGGTCGCGCCGGTAGATCCGGTTGCGCCGGTAGAACCGGTAGCGCCGGTAGAGCCAGTATCACCAGTGGAACCCGTTGCGCCAGTTTTCCCTGTAGTTCCCGTTGCTCCCGTTTTTCCTGTTGAACCAGTGGATCCCGTATCTCCTGTGAAACCAGTATCTCCTGTAAAACCAGTGTCTCCTGTACTGCCCGTTGCCCCAGTTGAACCAGTTGCGCCAGTTGAACCGGTAGCGCCGGTGGAGCCAGTATCACCAGTGGAACCCGTTGCGCCAGTTTTCCCTGTAGTTCCCGTTGCTCCCGTTTTTCCTGTTGAACCAGTGGATCCCGTATCTCCTGTGAAACCAGTATCTCCTGTAAAACCAGTGTCTCCTGTGAAACCTGTATCTCCCGTTTTTCCTGTTTTCCCTGTTGTTCCTGTCGCCCCGGTTTTCCCTGTGAAACCAGTGGCTCCTGTGGAGCCGGTATCACCCGTGAAACCGGTATCGCCGGTAGAGCCAGTATCACCTGTAGAACCAGTTTTTCCGGTTGTCCCTGTAGAGCCTGTAGAACCAGTAGAACCAGTAGATCCAGTAGCGCCTGTCGATCCAGTACTACCAGTAGATCCGGTATCTCCAGTAGATCCAGTAGACCCAGTAGACCCTGTTTTTCCAGTAGTACCGGTAGCGCCAGTTGTTCCTGTAGCCCCGGAAGATCCCGTATCGCCTGTGAAGCCGGTATCTCCAGTAGATCCGGTTGATCCAGTATCGCCAGTAAATCCTGTATCGCCAGTTTTTCCTGTTGTTCCAGTGGCGCCTGTTTTTCCTGTTAAGCCAGTGGAGCCGGTGGAGCCGGTATCCCCAGTGAAGCCAGTATTTCCGGTAGAGCCGGTATCACCTGTAAAACCAGTTTTTCCTGTTGTTCCGGTCGCTCCTGTTGTACCTGTTTTTCCAGTGGAGCCGGTATCACCCGTGAAACCGGTATTACCAGTAGAGCCTGTAACACCTGTTAAACCAGTAGAACCAGTTTGACCCGTTGACCCTGTGAAACCCGTAGAACCAGTGACACCCGTTGTTCCTGTAGAACCAGTAGCAGCCGTTGTTCCTGTACTTCCAGTAAATCCAGTATCACCCGTAGAACCCGTTGCACCAGTTTTTCCGGTTGTCCCAGTAACACCAGTAGTGCCGGTAAAACCGGTAGAACCAGTATCACCGGTAAAACCAGTATCGCCGGTAAAGCCAGTAGAGCCTGTAGCACCTGTTTTTCCCGTACTGCCTGTAAAGCCAGTAGAACCGGTATCACCTGTAAAGCCAGTAGAGCCGGTATCACCAGTAAAACCAGTGTCACCCGTTGACCCCGTGGCTCCTGTTTTTCCGGTAGATCCCGTAGATCCCGTCCTTCCAGTAAAGCCAGTAGACCCTGTATCACCAGTAAACCCGGTAAACCCGGTAGAGCCCATATCACCGGTAAAGCCTGTTTTCCCTGTAGTACCAGTAGCGCCTGTAACTCCGGTAGTACCTGTAGCACCGGTGGAGCTTGTAGCGCCGGTGGATCCTGTAGAACCGGTATCACCAGAAGCCCCTGTAGAACCAGTTCTACCCGTAGAGCCAGTAGCGCCTGTGGAACCTCCTAGTCCTGTAGCACCGGTAGAACCCATTGCTCCAATGGGACCCGGTGCGCCAACAGCTCCATTTAAATTAATGGACCATACCGCATAGGTTGCGCCTAATGTACCGGTATAGGATGATATTGTAACTACCATTACCCCAGAACCAGGTGTAAAGGATGTTATATTTCCAATCATTTTATCTGTAGAAGAAAAGGCGATAACAACATCCTGACCAATAGAATAAGCTAAGCCCACATCTACAAAAGATAGGGTTGGATCCATCGTTGTAAAAGTCAGCGATGTAGTTGCAACAGAAATATCATGAGAAGTATTGGAATGAGTTGAATACCGGTCTCCGGTATTACCCGTATTACCAGTTGTTCCAAAACCAGTACCTCCGGTAGAACCAGTTCCTCCGGTAAAGCCGGTATCACCGGTAAAGCCGGTGGAGCCGGTAAAGCCTGTTTTGCCCGTAGTACCGGTAGCACCTGTTTTACCCGTACTACCCGTATCACCAGTAAAGCCAGTATCGCCGGTAAAGCCGGTATCGCCGGTAAAGCCGGTGGAGCCGGTAGCACCTGTTTTTCCAGTACTGCCCGTAAAGCCAGTAGAGCCAGTATCACCCGTAAAACCGGTAGATCCTGTATCACCCGTGAAGCCAGTGTCACCCGTTGAGCCAGTAGCTCCAGTTCTTCCGGTAGATCCGGTAGAACCTGTCTTTCCAGTAAATCCGGTAGAACCTGTATCGCCAGTAAAGCCAGTATAACCAGTAGAGCCCGTATCGCCTGTGAGTCCAGTTTTACCGGTTGAACCCGTTTTTCCGGTTGTCCCCGTAGAACCAGTATCCCCTGTAAATCCAGTATTGCCGGTTGCACCCGTATCCCCTGTAAAACCAGTTTTTCCGGTTGTTCCTGTAGCTCCGGTACTCCCTGTGGCACCTGTAAATCCTGTTGAACCTATATCACCTGTAAAGCCAGTACTGCCAGTAGAGCCTGTACCTCCCGTTGCCCCTGTTCCACCGGTTGAGCCTGTTTGTCCCGTAGCACCGGTTGCACCCGTAGCACCGGTTGCACCCGTAGCACCGGTATCACCCGTAGCACCGGTATCACCCGTAGAACCGGTATCACCCGTGAAGCCAGTTTTACCGGTTGTCCCTGTACTTCCAGTATTTCCTGTTGATCCAGTATTCCCGGTAGATCCCGTATCGCCGGTAGATCCTGTATCACCGGTAGATCCTGTATCACCGGTAAAGCCGGTTTTCCCGGTTAAACCAGTTTTTCCAGTCATTCCGGTGGAACCAGTAGAACCGGTATCTCCAGTGAAGCCAGTATTACCAGTAGAGCCAGTAGCACCAGTTAAACCTGTGCTAGAAGTAGTGCCGGTAGCACCTGTAAAACCGGTAGATCCAGTTGAACCGGTAGCGCCAGTTGTACCAGTAGCTCCGGTAGAACCCGTAGCACCCGAAGATCCGGTTGATCCAGTATTGCCCGTAGCACCGGTATCACCAGTGAATCCTGTTTTTCCTGTTGTCCCTGTACTTCCAGTATTTCCAGTACTACCCGTGTTTCCTGTAGAACCGGTATCACCCGTAAATCCAGTATCACCTGTGGAGCCGGTATCACCCGTAAATCCAGTTTTACCTGTTGTTCCTGTTTTTCCCGTCATTCCTGTCGATCCCGTAGAACCGGTATCACCAGTGAAACCCGTATTACCAGTATTGCCAGTAGCCCCCGTAAATCCAGTGCTAGCAGTAGTACCTGTAGCGCCAGTTGCGCCAGTATTACCTGTAGATCCTGTGTCGCCGGTATCGCCGGTAGAACCCGTATCACCAGTAAAGCCTGTTTTCCCTGTTGTTCCTGTTTTTCCTGACATTCCAGTCGTTCCGGTAGAACCAGTATCACCCGTAAAACCAGGATCCCCTGTATTTCCTGTGGAACCAGTCTTACCAGTCAATCCTGTAGATCCGGTATCACCAGTAGATCCGGTATCACCGGTAGAGCCGGTAGAGCCGGTAGCACCTGTTTTCCCGGTAGAGCCGGTATCTCCTGTAGAGCCTGAACCGCCGGTAAAACCAGTTATGCCGGTAAAACCAGTTGATCCTGTAGCACTAGTTGTACCCGTAGAGCCAGTCGCACCAGTAGTTCCTGAAGTGCCTGTAACTCCGGTAGTTCCCGTAGCACCCGTTGAGCCGGTTGATCCTGTAGAACCAGTCGAACCTGTAAGCCCAGAGGAGCCAGTATCACCTGTTGAACCAGTAAACCCAGTTTTTCCCGTTAAACCGGTAGCACCTGTTGCTCCGGAGATACCCGTAGATCCTGTATCGCCAGTATCGCCCGTAAAGCCAGTAGAGCTGGTAGCGCCAGAAGCACCGGTAGTACCGGTAGAACCCGTAGCACCCGTTGAACCCGTAGTACCGGTTGAGCCGGTTGATCCGGTATTGCCTGTAGATCCTGTATCACCTGTAAATCCGGTTTTCCCTGTTAAACCGGTAGTTCCTGTAGCGCCAGAGGTACCAGTAGAACCGGTATCGCCCGTAAAGCCAGTAGAGCCGGTAGCGCCAGAAGCACCGGTAGTACCGGTAGAACCCGTAGCACCTGTGGAACCCGTAGAACC
Organism: Bacteroidia bacterium; assembly: GCA_036170475.1. Taxonomy (GTDB): domain Bacteria; phylum Bacteroidota; class Bacteroidia; order 2-12-FULL-35-15; family 2-12-FULL-35-15; genus 2-12-FULL-35-15. The sequence goes on from JAVHPE010000166.1 coordinate 6,540, forward strand.
TGTAGCACCAGAATTACCCGTAAACCCAGTATTACCAGTATCGCCTGTAGAACCGGTATCGCCTGTTTTTCCTGTTAATCCTGTTGATCCTGTTCTGCCTGTTGATCCTGTATCTCCAGTTGAGCCAGTATCACCGGTAGTGCCCATCCCGGTTGATCCTGTTTTACCAATAGTTCCTGTAGCTCCTGTAGCTCCTGTAAATCCGGTACTACCTGTATCGCCTGTGTAACCAGTCGATCCTGTATCTCCAGTTTTTCCGGTTGATCCACTATTTCCAGTTGATCCTGTAGAACCAGTATTACCTGTAGATCCAGTGGCACCGGTAGAACCCATCCCTGTTGATCCTGTAATACCAATTGTCCCAGTATTTCCAGTAGCCCCTGTGAAGCCGGTACTACCTGTATCACCGGTGTCACCGGTAGAACCAGTAGAGCCTGTATCGCCTGTTTTACCAGTTGAACCTGTTTTTCCGGTAGAACCAGTAGAGCCGGTATCGCCAGTAAATCCGGTAGAACCCGTATCGCCAGTGTAGCCAGTTTTTCCAGTTGATCCTGTCTTACCGGTAGAACCTGTGTCGCCCGTGGAGCCTGTATCACCAGTAGAACCTGTATCACCGGTGTATCCGGTTTTACCGGTAGAACCTGTTTTCCCGGTTGAACCAGTATCGCCAGTAGAGCCGGTATCACCCGTAAAGCCGGTATCACCCGTAAAGCCGGTTTTACCAGTTGAACCTGTTTTTCCGGTATAACCTGTCGAACCGGTAAATCCTGTCGAACCGGTATCACCCGTAAAGCCTGTATCTCCTGTTGCCCCACTAGTTCCAGTAACCCCAGTAGTTCCAGAACCGCCAGTTCCCCCAATTTTACCTGTATTGCCAGTAGCCCCAGTTTCACCAGGAGTACCGGGAGTACCGTTCAAGTTTACAGCCCAGGAGGAATAAGAACCGTTGCCAATAATATTGGAAACGATAACAGTCATTATTCCTGTAGTAGGATCATAGGCACTAACAATACCACTCATTTGATTTGAAGGATCATAAGCAATAACTACCGGTTGTCCAACAGTATAAGCTAATCCTAGTTCTACATTTATTACTTGCGTTCCTAAAGCTATTACTAACAGATCCGTGGAGAAAGTTGCGTACCTATCACCCGTAGGTCCAGTAGAGCCAGTTCTACCGGTGGTTCCCGTAGAGCCGGTTCTACCCGTAATTCCAGTAAAACCCGTAGAGCCGGTATCACCGGTAGAACCGGTATCACCGGTGGAACCGGTATCGCCGGTGGAACCGGTATCGCCGGTAGAGCCGGTATCACCTGATGCGCCGGTTTTTCCGGTTAATCCAGTCTTTCCAGTACTACCAGTTACTCCTGTAGCGCCGGTATCACCCGTAATTCCGGTATCACCGGTAGAACCCGTATCGCCCGTAAAACCTGTGTCACCGGTTGTTCCTGTTTTTCCTGTAGTCCCTGTTTTTCCTGTAGCTCCTGTACTTCCTGTAGCCCCTGTGTTCCCTGTGGCACCTGTATCACCCGTTGAGCCAGTATCGCCAGTAGCGCCGGTATATCCGGCACCCGTTGTACCTGTTGCACCCGTTACACCCGTTACACCCAGTATTCCATCGATACCTGTTGCACCAGTAGATCCTAATTGCCCAAAGGCTTGTATCCAGTAGGTCCCATCCCAATAATAAATTCCTAACCCGCCATTAAACATGCCGGGATTATTATTATATACTAATAAACTTATCGCGGGAGAGGGAATAGTGAGGGCATCGGTATTGGATACCAGCCATACCCGTGGAATAAGCAAACCTTGATTGGGACCGACAATATCTAAACGTGCGGAAGGATGGGGGTTTACGGTTCCTATACCAACATTACGTTGTGCAAAGGCATCAACCGAAATACCTATCCAAAAGAGGAAGGTAAACAGCACTACGGAAATGATGATGCGAGTAGATTTGTTCAAAACTATTATTCTTTTAATACCCTTATTACAAGCTACAAATATACTTTTATAGACCCTTATACCCCACAATTATCAAAAAGTTACAAACAGTATTTTGTGAATATGACTGTTTTTAACGAATTTTCAATTCGATTATAATTCAAATCTATTACCGCTTTTTTCTAAAAAGCGCTTACTCAAGTATCCGACGATTATTCACTGAAAATTGGGTAACACTCCACATGCTTTCTCAAACAGACAGTATAGTTTAGCATAATCTTTCAACGAAAAAAACAAGTTTGAAATTATTGAAAAACATATAATGATTTTATACCCCAATTACCTCAAATGAGAAAGATATCTTTTTGGGATTTATTTCAAAAAAAATTCGAGCCCATTTTTAATAAACGAGAACAAATATAAGGATAAGATTATTATAAGCTCTAAAATTAATATTATTTTAGGGGGAAGAGAAATTTTTTTCGGCATTACGATCCAGATTAACGACAAATAGTATAAAAGCAACGACAAATATGATTTAAAAAATTGCGAACAACAATGGTATGCTATGATTCTGCAATAGTAAAATAGCCGATTGGGTTTTAATACGTTAAGAATTTTCAGCTTTTAGAAAATAGAGGGGCTGAGAAATATTTGGCATTGAGCGACATTAAAAATTAAGAAGTAATATCAGAGGTGTGATAATATAAAAATACAATTTCCCCTTTCGACTTTCCAATGACTTCGGCTAATTCCTTACTTTTAGCCTCTTTAATATTTTTTACTGATTTAAAATGAGTCAATAATTTTTGAGCAGAGGTATTACTTATTCCATTTATTCCGGTTAGTTCAGTTTTTAAAGTCCCTTTATCTCTTTTGCTTCTGTGGTAAGCGATACCAAATCGATGTGCTTCATCCCTTATCTGCTGAATTATTTTTAATGTTTCGCTACGCTTATCGAGATAGAGAGGAATTGAATCGTTGGGAAAATAGATTTCTTCCAGCTTTTTCGCGATTCCAATAATTCCGACTTTACCTTTAAGTCCTAATTTTTCAAGACTCTCCAGCGCAGAACTTAATTGTCCTTTACCACCATCAATAACAATTAATTGAGGCATTGCCAGATTATCGTCTAACACCCGTTTGTAACGTCTGTAAATTACTTCCTCCATGGATGCATAGTCATCAGGACCTTCAACCGTTTTAATGTTGAAGTGACGATACTCTTTTTTACTTGGTTTAGCATCTTTAAAAACCGTCATTGCAGCAACAGGATAAGCGCCCTGGAAATTAGAATTGTCAAAACACTCAATATGGCGAGGTTCTACGCTCAGATGCAAATCTTTCTTCATTTGTTCCAATATTCGATTGGCATGACGCTCCGGGTCAACAAGACTTTCCTGTTTTATTTTTTCTCTTCTGTAATATTCAACATTACGTTCTGATAGTTCCAGCAAATGTTTTTTATCTCCACGTTGAGGAATTGTAAATTCTATATTCGGAAATTCTGTATCAATTGCGAAAGGAACAATAATTTCCCTGGAATTGCTGTTAAAGCGTTCACGTAATTCGGCAATGGCAAGTGTCAGTAGTTCTTCATCACTTTCCTCCAATTTTTTTTTCAGTTCAATTGTATGTCCCTGAATAATTGCACCATTAATTACTTTTAAAAAATTTACGTATCCTGTTTTTTCATCCGTAACGATAGAGAATACATCCACATTATTTATGACAGGGCTTACAACAGTTGATTTACTTTGAAATTTCTCCAACAAATCAATTTTTTCTTTGATGATTTGCGCATTTTCAAATTTCATTTTTTCAATGGACTGTTGCAGGAGTATTTTTAGATGGCGATCAACAGTGTTAATGTTTCCCTTTATTATTTCTTTTATTTCTAAGATAGTTTGATTATATTCTTCCTCCGTTTCTTTGCCAATACATGGCGCTTTGCAATTACCGATATGATACTCCAAGCACACTTTAAATTTATTTGACTTAATAGCTGAATCCGCTAATTTCAAATTGCAGTTTCGTAGTTTATAAAGTTGTTTTATTAAATCCAGCACCATATACATTACTTTAATAGATGCATAAGGTCCAAAATAATTTGAACCATCTTTAACTAAAATACGGGTGGTAAATATTCGCGGAAAAGGCTCATTTTTAATGCAAATCCAGGGGTAGGTTTTGTCATCCTTCAATAAAACATTATAACGCGGCTGATATTTTTTTATAAGGTTATTTTCTAAAAGCAAGGCATCTAATTCCGTATCAACAATAATATATTTAATGTCAACAATTTTTTTTACAAGTACCTGCGTTTTTCCATTTTCATGTTGATCTTTATTGAAGTAAGAGGATACTCTGTTTTTTAAATTCTTTGCTTTGCCCACATAAATAATTTTCCCTTCCGCATCATAATACTGGTATACACCGGGATTATGCGGCAAGGTGCGAAGAATATTTTGTATGAGTTCGGATTTTTCCAATAGATTAAATTAGCCGGATATATTGAAAAAAAATGCCCCTTTCTTTGAGTAAGAAGGAGGCATTCGATAAAAAAATCATTTATTATTTTCCGTGACAATTCTTATACTTCTTACCGCTTCCACAAGGACAAGCATCATTCCGTCCTATTTTATGTTCTACTCTCACAGGTTGTGCTTTTGGTTTTGGTTTGTCTTCATCAGAACCATCGTTCCGACTAGTTTGCACCTGTTCTCTTGTTGGAGCCTGTACACGTGCCTGTTGCACAGCATTTTGTGTTTCGTTAGGTAAATTTGCACGCATCAGAAACGACACCACTTCTTTATTTACATCTGTAACCATGCGTTTAAATAATTGAAACGATTCAAATTTATAAACTAACAAGGGATCTTTTTGTTCGTAAACAGCATTCTGAACCGATTGTTTCAACTCATCCATTTCACGCAGGTGCTCTTTCCATGCATCATCAATCATTGAAAGAGATGTCCCTTTTTCCAAACCTAAAACTAATTCACGGCCATGAGTTTCGTAGGCATTTTTTAAATTTACAACTACCTGAAGTGTTTTTATTCCATCCGATAAAGGTGTTACAATGTTCTCGAATGAATTGGCTTTATCTTCATAAACATTTTTGATTATTGGAAAGGCTTTGTTTGCAATATATTCATTCTTATGGCTATAATTCTCTTCCGCCCTTTGATATAATTGTTCAATGGCATCCTCCGCTTTCAAACTTGTGAATTCATTTTCATTGAAGGGAGCTTCAATGGCTAATACACGGAGAACTTCAATCGTGAAATTTTCAAAATCTTTAATATCATGAAATTCATTTACAATTGATTCGCAGGTATCATAGATGGAGTTGGCGATATCAACGGCTAAACGCTCGCCAAACAGGGCATGGCGTCTTTTTTTATAAATTACTTCACGCTGAGAATTCATCACATCATCATATTCAATCAAGCGTTTACGAGTACCAAAATTATTTTCTTCCACTTTCTTTTGTGCACGTTCAATTGATTTGGTAATCATTGAATGTTGAATTACTTCACCTTCTTCAATTCCCATTCTGTCCATCAATTTTGCGATACGTTCTGAACCGAACAAACGCATTAGATCATCTTCCAGTGATGCAAAAAATTGCGATGAACCCGGATCTCCCTGACGACCTGCACGACCGCGCAACTGGCGATCGACACGCCTTGACTCATGGCGTTCCGTACCAATGATAGCCAAGCCTCCAACTTCTTTTACACCTGGTCCAAGTTTAATATCGGTACCACGACCCGCCATGTTTGTGGCAATAGTAACAGTACCCGCTAAGCCCGCTTCCTGAATAATTTCAGCTTCCCGCTGGTGCATTTTCGCATTTAGTACATTGTGTTTAATATTGCGTAATTTCAGCATCCGGCTTAACAACTCGGAAATCTCAACCGACGTAGTACCAACAAGCACGGGTCTTCCAACAGTTACACATTTTACAATTTCTTCGATTGCGGCATTGTATTTTTCACGTTTGGTTTTGTAAACCAGATCCTCATGATCTTCACGTTGGATAGGTCTGTTAGTTGGAATTGAGACCACATCCAATTTATAAATATCCCATAATTCACCCGCTTCCGTTTCCGCAGTACCCGTCATACCAGCCAATTTGCTGTACATACGAAAGTAATTTTGTAAAGTAACTGTTGCATACGTTTGCGTCGCGGCTTCTACCTTAACATTTTCTTTCGCCTCTATAGCCTGATGTAATCCGTCGGAATACCTACGGCCTTCCATAATACGACCGGTCTGTTCGTCCACAATTTTTACCTTACCATCCATAATTACATATTCTACATCTTTTTCAAACAATGTATATGCTTTTAATAATTGGGTGATGGTATGAACACGTTCTGATTTAATAGAGTAATCACGAATAAGTTCCTCTTTTATTTTTAATTTTTCTTCGGTAGAACGTTGAGATTTTTCTATAGCAGCGATCTCGGAGCCTACATCGGGCAATACAAAAAAGCTGGCATCTTCAGAAGAAGAAGAAATTAATTCCAGACCTTTTTCGGTAAGTTCAATGGAATTATGTTTTTCATCAATAACAAAAAATAATTCGGCATCCACTTTATGCATTTCACGGGATTGGTCCTGCATATAAAAGTTTTCAGTCTTTTGTAATAGTGCTCTAATACCTGTTTCGCTTAAATATTTAATGGTAGCTTTATTTTTGGGTAACCCTCTGTAAGCTCTCAAAATAGCCATCCCTCCTTCTTTCTCTTTCCCTTCGGCAATCATTTTTTTTGCTTCCGTTAAAGCGCTATTCACATAAGCCCTTTGAGCATTCACAATTTTTTCGATACGAGGTTTAAGCGGAGCAAATTCCTGGTTATCACCTTTAGGAGTTGGTCCCGAAATGATGAGTGGTGTACGCGCATCATCAATCAATACGCTATCCACCTCATCCACTATGGCATAATTATGTTTACGCTGCACCAAATCTTCCGGACTGCGCGCCATATTATCACGCAGGTAGTCAAAACCAAATTCGTTGTTAGTGCCAAATGTAATATCTGCTAAATACGCTTGTCGTCGCTCCTCGGAGTTGGGCTCATGTTTATCAATACAATCAACTGATAAACCATGAAATTCAAATAAAGGACCATTCCATTCAGAGTCACGTTTTGCAAGGTAATTATTTACTGTTACGATATGCACACCGAGCCCTGAAAGAGCATTGAGATATACAGGCAATGTTCCCACAAGTGTTTTCCCTTCACCTGTACCCATCTCAGAAATTTTTCCCTGATGCAATACGATACCACCAATCAACTGCACATCATAATGCACCATATCCCATGTAATAGCATTACCTGCCGCCACCCATGTATTATTCCAGACCGCTTTGTTACCAATAATATTAATTGAATCACGTTTGGCAGCAAGGTCGCGATCCATCTGGGTTGCCGTTACTTCAATGGAGGTATTTTCCTTAAAACGTTTTGCAGTTTCCTTCATAACTGCAAAAGCTTCAGGCAATATTTCATTTATGATTTCCTTATTTTTTTCGATGATTTCTTTTGCTAATTTGTCAATTTCCTCATAAAGTGCCTCTTTTGCTTCAACACCCTGTGTTAGATCTTCATCAATTTTCTTTCGAATATCGCTGATTTGATCTTTTTCTTTCGTTGAAAAATCTGAAATGCGTTTTTTGAACTCCGTTGTTTTTGCACGCAGTTCATCATTACTAATGTTGGCAAGTTTAGGAAATTCCTCTAATATGTTGTCAAGGATGGGTTGTATCTCTTTTAAATCCCTATCGGACTTTGTTCCAAAGATTTTGGAAATTTTTTTCGTAATAAAATCTAACATTATAAAAATCGTTCGTTAATACTATTAAAAGGGTAGCAAATTTAACTAAATTTTAGCTTTGTTTTCAGGAATTCTTTCATCCATCGCAATGCCCTATCTGCAAAAGGGTATAAAGCCTTATCAAGAATTATCATCAGTATGAGTGGACAACAGATAAGACGATAAAAATCGAGGGAGGGTTGTCAAATGCTGTTCCGTTAATTTTAGTCTGCCAAATTTGCAGAATTTATAGTGATTTTATATGAATGAAATTGTTAAAAAGGTAAAATTAGAGAGTCCTTGTTTGTTCGGCAGAATTATCTCTTCAAAATTCCTTTAGAATTAAAAGCTAAATTCGCATGTTCTAAAAATCTAAATAATTGAAAATTCTATTGATTGAAGACGAAACAGATCTGCTTGATTCCATGAAAATTTACCTGGAATCGGAAGGCTATCTGTGTGAAACCGCGACTGATTATCAAAAGGCGACTGAAAAAATTCATTTATATAATTACGATTGTGTGGTTGTTGATATCACATTGCCAAAAGGCAATGGTTTGCAAATTGTTGAGGAGTTAAAAGAAAAAAAATCGGAAGCCGGAATTATTATTGTTTCCGCTAAAAATTCATTAGATGATAAATTAAAGGGATTAGAAATGGGATCTGATGATTATCTCACAAAGCCTTTCCATCTTTCAGAATTAAATGCACGTATCAAAGCAATCGTTCGTCGGAAAAATTTTAAAGGAGCAAATGAATTGGTCATGAATGAAATCAAAATTGATTTTCCTTCACGCACTGTTTTTATCAATGAAAATTCGTTAATCCTTACCACTAAAGAATATGAATTATTGTTGTTTTTTATTACAAATAAAAACAAAGTGATCACAAAAAACGCAATTGCAGAACATCTTTGGGGCGATGACATGGATCAAAACGATTCCTTCGATTTTATCTATACGCATATTAAAAATCTCAGAAAAAAAATGTTGGAAAAAGGTGCCGAAGATTATATAAAAACAGTGTACGGAATTGGTTATAATTTTTCTACACATTAAAAATGAGTTACTATTTAGGTAGTCTAATAATAAGGCTTTGCACCTAATTAGAGTCTGTCTATAATGTCCGATTTCTTCGTTATTCTTGTTTTAAAAATCAGTCATTTACAAAAGTAAACTCCTGATTTTCAAAACTACGAAAGCCTCGAACTCAAACATTATAGTTCAGACTCTCGACTATATGGACAGGCACTAATTACAATCGTCTAAAATATAGAATTTTTAGTCCTTTTAAACATTTTATCTTGCACACTTGACTCGCTCAAAAGCCCACAGGGCTTTTGCCGTGTCTTGAAACAAAAAGTAACAAAAAATTCAAGAAAAGGTCATCGGCACACGCACAGGCAAACACAGCCCCCGCGACCTTTTCTGGCTTATACGCCTTTCAGATTATAATTTTTGCGAAATCTGTTAGTTTTATTAACTCATGTTACGCAAAAACAAACTCGAATTATCAATAGATTGAGAGTGGTTTTAATTTTTAATACTTTTTCAGTTTAAAAACGCAAAAGCGATGAACTGTTTATATGGCAAGGCATTTAGACGATATACTGTTTTTTTATGCAAAAATCACAATTATTTTAAAAATTAAAAAACTCAATAAAAATAGGCGTTAGCTCGTGCGTAACATCAGTTATTAATTTTAAAATAATAAAATAGTTTAAGGGATTTGACCTAAACTTTAACAAAAATGAAACTCTTAAACAAAACAAGTATTTATTATCTGGTATTTGCATTGCCAGTATTTGTGGTATGTTCGGGGCTGTTGTACTATTTTATTTCAAAACAAATTATTGATGGCCTGGATGAATCATTATCAAAAAAAAAGACAGTGATTGAACATAAATTAAAATCCGGAATATCGCCAGATTTTTTAAAAGATGATGAAATTACTTTTAAATTACTTGGAGAAAACACAGGTGATTTTAACTACCATATTTCTGATACTCTTCTTTATGACTCAATGGAGGCTGAAATGATTCCTTTCAGAACCTATAGGACAATCGTAAACGATGGTAATAACAACTACGAATTGAGCATCAACAAGTCCTATATTGAAACCGACGATTTGATAGCCAGTATACTTTATCCTGTTATATTTTTATTTATTGCATTATTGGCAGGTTTTTTCCTGATTAATTGGTTTATATCCAGAAAATTATGGCTCCCTTTCTATAAAACCCTTAAACAACTCGATCATTACAAAATTGACGAAACACAAATAGAATTCGATAGTTCGGCAATTAAGGAATTTTCGGAGCTGAATCTGGTTCTTACTTCAATGACAGAAAAGATACATAACGACTTTATCTGCCAAAAACAATTCATAGAAAATGCATCACACGAAATTCAGACCCCTTTGGCTGTTATCAAAAACAAAATTGAATTGTTGATTCAATCAAAGACTATTTCCGAAGCCGATATGCAAATTATTCAGTCGGTTTACAATGCGAGCAATAAATTATCCTCCTTAAACAAAGCTTTACTATTGCTATCTAAAATTGAAAACAATCAATTTAAGGAGGTGGAAGAAATTCGATTTAACCAACTTATCGAACAAATTTTGGATCGTTTTACAGATATTATTTCGTTGAAAAACATTCATCTTAGCAAAAGGCTTGACGGCAAGATAATTCATAAAATGAACCCTGTTTTAGCCGACATCCTAATTTCTAACTTAATTCAAAACGCCATACGGCATAACATTACAAACGGCACTATTACTATTCAATTATTAGAAAAATCAATTATTATTTCCAATACCGGTTCGACATCTGTTGGCAATACGACCGAGCTTTTTGAGCGTTTTAAAAAAAGTGAAACTTCTACAGAATCAATTGGGTTGGGACTGGCAATTGTGAAAGAGATATGTGATAACTATACTATTGAAATAAATTACACCTGCATTAACACAATCCATACAGTTCAACTGAATTTTTAATACAAATTGGACTTTCTACAGATTTCATTCAGAATTATCCTCTAACTTTAAACCATAAATTTAAAAATGATACAAATTTTCTTTACGAATTCTTAAATCGCTTGTTAGACCTCTTCCCCCACCCCCTCTCCTTGAAAAAGGAGAGGGGAGGCTGTGTGTTTAGCAATTATGTTTTATTTAATTATCCTTACCATAACCCCCACCCCTTTTTCAAGGGGTGGCGAGAGCAAACAGCCAGTGGTTGTTTGAGCCAGCCAGAACCCAGAGGGGCGAGGCTTTTAAAAAGGATGAATAATTTCAAAATTTGTATAATAGTTTTCCATAAATTACATTATGTTCAGAAAATTTCTGATATATATTCTGCTATTTTTCTCCTTTTCCGCAAATGCGCAATTGACTGGGTTGGATTCCTATATTCAAAAAGGATTACAGAATAGTCCATTATTAAAAGATTTCGCAAATCAACTGCAATCAAGCACAATAGACAGTGCCGTTTTAAATGCCGAAAGAAAACTTCAAATAAACGGAATTGGGATGCTCATGGTTGCTCCCGCATATAAAGGTTGGGGTTATGATGAAGCTATTACAAATACGGGCAATTATTCAGGAGTTTTGAGTGCTTCACAAAATGTGTTCACAAAAAATATTTATGCCCCTCAGTATGAAGGATTAACCATTGAAAAACAATCCATTAGCAACGCATCGAAACTTTCGGAACACGATTTAAAGAAACAAATTACTGATCAATATATAACAGCTTATGCATCTCTTAACCAAATTTCATATACTCAATCCTCCTACAAACTTTTGAAGGAGGAGGAATTACTTTTACAGAAATTTGTACAAAATGGTGTCTATAAGCAAATCGATTATTTATCATTTGAAATTGCCGTTCAATCTCAGGAAATTCAAATAAAACAGTTGCAAATGCAGTATAGGAACGATTTACGCCAATTAAACCTTATCTGTGGAATCAGTGACACATCGTATCAACGAATACAAACACCTGAAATTAAAGTTCTGTTGCCAAAAGAAAAAAATAATTCTCCTTTTTTACTACAATTTAAAATCGATAGTTTAAAAATCGACAACCAAAAATCTTTAGTTGATGTACGGTATCGTCCGCGCCTAAATTGGTTTGCCGATGCAGGTTTACTTGGCTCTAACCCGTCATTATTGTACAAAAATTTTGGAACAAGTTTCGGAATCAACTTTTCAATGCCTATCTATGATGGAAAACAGAAAAACCTGAACTACCAAAAACTTTCCATTACCGAATCCACAAGAACCAATTACCAATCGTTTTTCCAGACACAATACAGTCAGCATATCGATCAGGTAAATATACAACTTGCAGAAAACGAACTGTTAATGGTACAACTAAAAAAACAGGTAGATATGTCTGAAACACTTATTAATGCAAGTAAAGAATTACTCAATAGAGGAGAATTATCCGTTACTGATTTTATTGTTACAATTAAGAATTATATTGATGTTAAAAGCCAGTTGAATCAATTGGATCTAAAAAAATTACAACTTACAAATGAACTCAATTACTGGAACTGGTAACATCGAACTGCGAATGTTTACTAATTTACGAATCGAGATGAAATACTTTTTTTTATTACTTATTTTGCCCTTTGCCCCAGAGGGGCAAAATATTGGTAGAAAATTAACCCCAAAATACCTCTAAGCCTCATCGGGGCGAAATATTACGCTCCTCTGGAGCTAAATAGTACGGGGATTGTGGCTTTTCTACCAATATATAGCCCCTCAGGGGCTAATTTGTGTAACATCAATTACAGTGATTACAATTAGTAAATTAAAAAATATGAAAAATATAAAAATAAAGTTGTATTCCTTAATGCTACTATTTGTAGGATTTACGGCTTGTAAACATCGCGAAATAAATTCGGAGGATGAATCAACACCTGATGCAAAAACTCCCGTAACACTCAGCAAAATAAATATCGAACCCATCTCAGAAAGCATTGAATTAAGGGCTGTTTCCGGGTTTCAAAAAAAAGTTGCAATAAAAGCCAGTGCTACGGGGTATATCGATAATGAAAATGTAAATATTGGTGATGAAGTTTCCATCAACCAGCTATTATTTACTATAAAAACAAAAGAAGCAAGTGCAATTGGAAATATCAATATAACTCAGGATACATCGCTGCATTTTTCTGGAGTTATAAATATCAAAGCTCAAAAAAGCGGTATTATTACTACACTTGACCATCTAAAAGGTGATTACGTTCAGGACGGTGATCAGCTTGGAATTATTTCCGAACGTAGCAGTTTAGTATTTATTATTGAAGTCCCTTTTGAGCTCCACTCTTATATTAAAGTGAATAATGGATGTGAAATTATTCTGCCCGACAATGAAATCGTTCAGGCGAAAATAGTTGGTGCCCTGCCCACCGTAGATGCTGTTTCACAAACACAAAGTTTTGTTGTAAAACCATTGAAGGAACTAAAACTTCCTGAAAATTTAATTGCAAAAATTGAAATTGTAAAGAATACTAAAGAAAAAGCAATCGTTCTGCCCAAAATGGCACTTCTTGCTAATGAATCACAAACCGAATTTTGGGTAATGAAATTAATCAATGATAGTATTGCTGTAAAGGTTCCTGTAAAAAAGGGAATAGAAACAAGCGATAAAGTAGAAATCACGGAACCTCAATTCAGCGCGGCAGACAGAATTATATTAAAAGGAAATTACGGTCTCGCTGATACGGCTAAAATCACGATTCAAAATACTGAAGAATGAAACATTTTTATACCGGACATAAAAATTCTATTTCGTTTTTGCTTGCAGTAGCCCTCCTTGCAGGATTCTTTGCATATAATAAAATGCAAACCTCTTTGTTTCCGGAAATAACTTTTCCGAAAATCAAAATTGTAGTTGATAATGGTCAGCAGCCGGTTAATAAAATGATGATTACCGTTACCAAACCACTTGAAAATGCCATAAAGCAAGTACATGATTTGCGGTTGGTACAAAGCGTTACAAGTCGCGGTTCATGTGATTTATCAGCATACTTTAATTGGGATGCTGACATTGATCTTTGCCAGCAAATGATGGAATCAAGAATAAGCGAAATCAGAAATACACTGCCTCCCGGTTTAGATATCAGAGTAGAAAAAATGAATCCTTCGTTACTCGCTGTTATGGGATATACCATGGAATGCAAGGATAAAAGTCCGATTGAACAAAAGTTAATTGCAACCACCATTATTAAGCCATTTCTTTCGCAAGTGGGCGGTGTAGCAAGTGTTAGAATATTAGGTGGAAAAACAAAAGAATATTGGATTCAGCTTAATACACAACGGATGAGTTCGTTTTCCATCACCCCTTCTATCATAAAAAATGCACTTGATCAAACCAATTTTATTTCATCAAACGGATATTCGTATGATTATCGAAGATTGTATCTAAACCTTACTGATGCTGGCTTATATAACAAAGAAGATTTGGAAAATGTTGTTATCAGGAACGATGGCAAACGGGTAATTTTATTAAAAGATATTGCATCCATTGAAATTAAAGAGCAGGTAGAATACACCAAAGTAAATTCAAACGGGAAAGAAGCGTTGATTGTTAACGTCTTCAAACAGCCTGGTTCCAACCTTATCGAAGTTTCAAATGATATGCAGGAAAAAGTAAAGGAACTGAATAAAATTCTGCCAAAAAATGTTTCACTTCAACCTTATTATATTCAGTCAGATTTTGTAAACAGCTCTATCAAAAGTGTTGTGGATAGCCTGTGGATAGGATTAATACTGGCAATTATAGTTGCGATAATTTTTCTTCGTTCATTAAAAGCAAGTGTCGTCATTTTAATCACCATTCCAATAACATTAGCCCTGACAATGGCTATACTACTTGCTATTGGTTATACCTTTAATATAATGACACTTGGCGCGATTGCTGCTTCCATCGGATTAATTATTGACGATGCAATCGTGGTTGTTGAGCAAATCCACCGCTCGCACGAAGAGCATCCCAAAGAGCACACTTCAGCACTGCTCGTACGTTCCATTAAATATTTATTCCCTGCCATGATTGGTTCATCGTTAAGCACTATTGTCATTTTTGTTCCATTTGTTTTAATGGGTGGTGTTGCTGGTGCTTATTTTAATGTACTTACCAATACAATGATTATAACATTGATATGTTCGTTTTTTGTTACGTGGCTTGGACTTCCGGTTGTTTATCTGCTTTTATCAGGAAAAAACAGGAAAGAAGACAATGTTATTCCTAAAGATTTTAAAAAACTCAAACATGCAGGATGGATTTCGTTTTTTATCAAACGCCCTGTTATAAGTTTTGTGTTTATCGCTTCACTGATTTTTGCTATCTGGACTATTTTCCCACGTTTGGAAACAGGCTTTCTTCCTGATATTGATGAAGGAACAATTGTACTTGATTATAAATCACCTCCGGGAACTACCGTTGAAGAAACCGATAGAATGTTATGCGAAGCGGAAAAATTAATTGTTCAAATTCCGGAGGTCGAAAACTATTCAAGAAGAACCGGTGCGGAAATGGGATTCTTTGTAACAGAACCCAATAAAGGAGATTACCTGATTCAGTTAAAAAAAGACAGGAAGCGTTCTACTGAAGAAGTTATTGCTGATATTCGTCAAAAAATTGCAGCCACTCAACCATCGCTAATAACTGATTTCGGGCAGATTATTGGTGATATGTTGGGCGATTTAATGAGCACTGCACAACCCATTGAAATTAAAGTTTTTGGGAATAATACCGAAGCATTGAACGGGTACGCCAGACAGATTGCCGGAATTGTTGAAAAAGTGAAAGGAACTGCGGATGTTTTTGACGGTATCGTAATAGCTGGTCCGGGAATAAGTGTTACTCCCAAATACAGCAAACTATCCCAGTTTAACATTTCTCCGGCTGATTTTCAATACCAGATGCAAACACAACTGGAAGGAAATGTTATTGGAACTATTTTGGAAAACCAACAACTTACAAACATCCGCATGATTTATCCTGACAGTAAAAATTCAGGTATAAAAAATATCATGCAACAATCTGTTTTTTTAGCTGACGGGAAATTAAAATTCATAAAGGAACTTGCCAAAGTGGAGGTAATTCCAGGTGTTGCAGAAATTACAAGGGAAGATCTTCAATCAATGGTTTCCATCACTGCCCGGCTTAACGGGAGCGATTTAGGAACAGTAGTCAAAAACATTCAAAAAAATATTAATGCAAGTATTCATTTGCCACAGGGTTATCATATCGCTTATGGCGGGGCTTTCGCCGAACAAAAAAAATCTTTTGATGATTTGCTTCTAATTCTGATCACTGCCAGCATATTGGTTTTTGCAGTAATACTGTTCCTTTTTAAAGATTATAAAATTTCCTTATTGATTTTAATCCTTTCCCTCCTTGGGATTTCCGGAAGTTACATCGCATTATTTATTACCGGAACCCCACTGAATGTAGGGAGTTACACAGGGTTAATCATGATCATTGGAATTATTGGAGAAAATGCAATTTTTACTTTTCAGCAATTTTCAACTACACTAAAAACCAGCAATGTTGAAGAGTCCATTGTTTATGCAATATCTACACGCTTACGCCCAAAATTAATGACAGCATTCGGAGCCATCATAGCCTTGATGCCACTTGCTCTTGGAATTGGAACAGGCGCTCAACTGCACCAACCACTTGCGATTGCCGTTATAGGAGGTTTTGTAGTAGCAATCCCATTGTTATTGATTATTTTTCCGACTATGTTAAGAGTAATTTATAAAAACAGAAATGTGCAAGGGTCATGCTGAGCCTGTCGAAGTATGCGGGCAGGCAATCGTAACTTAACAACATTGAATATAATGTTAAGTTAATTATAAAAAGACGCAATGTCATGTCGAGGGTTGTCGAGACATCTTTGTAGTTATGAAAAAGATTCCTCCACTACGGTCGGAATGACATACAATACGTCAAAGCAAATTTAACTTACCACAAGTATAGGTTCTACCTATTTTAAAACACAGATTTAAAACAGAATCAAAACATAGTATTGTATCACAAATTTGAAATTATTAATAAACCATAAAAATAAAACCAAATGAAAAAATCAATTTTATTATTAGCAATCGGATTCACTACATTCACATCCTTTGCACAAAAAATGAAAGAAGCCGATGTTCCGACGGCAGTAAAAACAACCTTTTCAAAACAGTACCCCGGCATAAAAGGCGCGAAATGGGAAAAAGAGAATGACAATTATGAAGCGGAGTTTGACTATAACAAAGTAGAAACTTCTGCCTTATTTAATGCCGCTGGTAGTTTATTGGAAACTGAAATTGAAATTAAAACAAGTGAATTACCAAAAACAGTTTCTGAATATGTTGCAAAAAATTTAGCTGGTAAAAAAATTAAAGAAGCTTCAAAAATTACGGATGCTAAAGGAGTTGTGACCTATGAAGCGGAAGTTGATGAAGCGGATTATATTTTTGACAGGTGGGGAAGTTTCCAAAGAAAAGTGGTTGAAAAAGATACAAATAAAACCAAGGACTAATCACACCACTTCACAAAAAAAGCCCCCTGAAAAAATCAGGGGGCTTTTTTTTGATTTTAACTAATATTCATCTTCATTAAAAAAGAAATCATCTTTTGTAGGATAGTCTGGCCAAATTTCTTCAATTGTTTCATACATCTCTCCTTCATCTTCAATTTCCTGAAGGTTTTCAATCACTTCCATCGGAGCTCCTGAACGAATTGCAAAGTCAATTAATTCATCTTTTGTTGCAGGCCAAGGCGCATCTTCCAAATTTTTTGCTAATTCAAGTGTCCAGTACATTGTTTTTTATTTTGATAATTTGAACGTAAAAACTTAATTGTTTGTTATAGATAAATAAAATAAAATTTTTACAGATATTGATTTTTCTGCAAAAGTAAAAATTAATTCAACTAATCAAAATGAAATAAAATAATTATTTACATTCGGGGCTTCCAGGATATTTCCTGTGCGTGCAAATCCTGAGAAAGTTTGCGGGATAGGATAAAAAGGTAATCACTGAGACGATTGAGATATTTTATGACTAAATCGGATACATAGCTGTTTTCGGAAAGATGAATTGTCAATCGCTCAGCACGGCGACATACACAGCGTGTAATATGACAAAACGAAACAGTAGTATGACCTCCGGGCAAAATAAAGGTATGCATTTCTGGTAATGTTTCATTCATTTTATCTATTTCCAGTTCCAACAAAACAATGTCCTCTTCTTTTAAATCAGGAATTTTCATCTTAGCCTTTTCAGGATCTGACGCTAAGGATGAACCAATTGTAAATAAACGGTCTTGTATTTCTATCAATAGTTGTTTGCTGTGTTTGTCTATTGTTTGATCGCGTAATAAACCGATATGTGAATTAAGTTCATCTATTGTTCCATAGGCTTCAATACGGATGTGATGCTTTGGAACACGTGTTCCTCCAATCAAAGAAGTCTGACCTTTATCCCCTGTTTTTGTATATATTTTCATCTGTAAATAGATTTTACCGATTGCTTAAATGATTACACCAATTTGTTTTCTTTGCGTGAAGAATTAGGAACAATAAACTACAAATCAACAACCAACTTGCTGTTCACAGTAATGATGTTGTCGTTTTTATAATCACGTTCTATCATACCATCTTTTAAACGAACAATCCTGTGAGCATGCTGAGCGATATCTTCTTCATGTGTCACAAGAATAATGGTGTTCCCATTTTTGTGTATTTCCTCCAAAAGTCCCATAATCTCTATAGATGTTTTTGAATCCAAATTACCAGTAGGTTCATCAGCCAGAATAATAGCAGGATGATTTACCAATGCTCGTGCAATTGCTACACGTTGACGCTGCCCACCAGATAGCTCATTTGGTTTATGCATAATACGGTCACCTAATCCAACCTGCTCCAACACTTCTTTTCCTCGTTTTAATCTATCCGCTTTATTGTAACCGGCATAAATCATCGGAAGCATCACATTTTCAAGAGATGAAGAACGTGGCAATAAATTAAAAGATTGAAAAACAAAACCAATTTCCTTATTCCTTACCTCTGCTAATTTGGTATCCAGCATTTGTGCAACAGAAATTCCATTTAATATATATTCGCCACCGGTTGGACTATCAAGGCAACCTAAAACATTCATCAGTGTGGATTTCCCGCTGCCTGAAGGCCCCATTAAAGCTACAAATTCATTTTTATAAATAGTAAGCGTTATAGAACGTAAGGCATGAATTACCTCTGTACCTATTTTATACGCTTTGGCAATATTGGATAATTGGATGATTGATTGCATAATACAGCTAACGAATTTAAAAGCGAATTTACGAATAAGGTAGGTATAAAAATAAAAAAACGAAATACTTTAAAAGGATACTCTGGTTTACTGGTTTTCTTCCAATATATTTTTTACAGCTGCTGGCTTTTTTGATAAACTCAGAAGGTATGTGCCGGGAATAATGGAAGTTTAGGTTAGCTGCGGCAGGTGCTGTATTAATCGCTATTGTGGCGCAATTAAAAAATTCCGGCATAAGCAAATGGTAGAAATTATTCGTTTTAGAAGAAAAAAAATCATTTTATTAATCCTAATTTGTTTGATTTAATATATTTTTGCCACAATAATAAACTATTAAAACTTTGTATAATGACAATTGAAAACAACACAGTAGTTTCTGTAAACTACCTTTTATCAAAAAAAGACACAGGCGAGCAAATTGAACAAACAAGCAAAGAACAACCCTTTGTATTTATTTTCGGTGCTGGAGGATTACTGGAAGATTTTGAAACTAATCTACGTAATAAAAAAGTGGGAGACTCCTTTGATTTTTTTATTGAACACAAACGTGGTTATGGGGTACGGGATGAGCAACACCTGGTTATGATACCTATAGATGCGTTTGTTGGAGAAGATGGAAAATTTGACGCTGAAAATGTGAAAGTGGGTGTAACACTTCCTATGGTCGATAATGAAGGCGGTCGTTTATATGGTGTTGTAGTTGAAATTGCCACAGACTATATTAAAATGGATTTTAATCATCCATTAGCCGGGCAGGATTTGCATTTTAAAGGAGAGGTGCTTGCCGTGCGTGCTGCTACTGCTGAAGAATTGACACATGGGCACGTTCATGGAGAACATGGGCATCATCATTAAAAAGAAGCCACTACTTACTCTCAGAAAATCTACGGATAAAGAGTTCGAACAAATTTGTAGATTCATCAGCGAATTTGAATTGGATAACCGTGACTTAAAAAAAGAACAATTTACCATCGCTTTACGCAATGAGGTATTGGTAGGTTTTGGCAGGTTACGCGAACATACTGATTGTTTGGAGCTTTGTTCTTTGGGGGTGGTTACGCCCTATCGCAGCCAGGGTATTGGCAAAGCTATTGTGAACCGGTTAATTAAAAATTCTTCAAAAGTTCTTTATCTGGTTTGTATCATCCCTGATTTTTTTGCACCTTTCGGCTTTCGGAGTGTAAATAAATATCCTGTTTCCATACAAGGTAAGTTGCTCTATTGTTCTCAGGAGTTGATAGTGCCTGAGCCATACGTAGCTATGGTATTGACAAAATAACCATTTACAATACAATAAGTGTTACTTTGTTCCAAGTCCTAAGTGCGGCTTTTGTTTATCTTTTTCCTTTTCAAATAAGACTATTGCAAATGAGCGGTCTTCGATCTTACTTTCTAACCAGGCGAGAATATCAAATGTATTTAGTATAATTTTTTCTGAAGCTCCCCTGGAAAAGGCGATCAGATAATTTTCAAGATTAGCGAACAGCAATTTATTTCGCAACTTCATAAATGTTTTTCGCTGTTCCTCAGGCGAGCTCGCTTTAATAAGACGTTTCATATACATAAGTACCAACAACTCAAATTTATGGGCGTCTTTATTTTTCTCTAATAATCGTTGTGCCGAACGAATAAGATATTCCAACAAATCATAATCTTTCATTTCATAATGAAGAATTATGTTGGTAACCATTCCAAAATTTCGGATATCTTGTCGGATTTCCGTTCGTTTATCGTTTAATATTTTATTCAGCCATTTTATTGCCTGCTGGTAATGCCCCAGTACAAAATAACCATAGAACAAATTAAAATAAAAAAGGAGTTTTAAATCACTGGTTATTTGGTTATCATATTTTTGTAGTCCTTCTTCCAAAAAGGGGATAAGGGAAATACATTGTTGATATTTACCGGTATAAAAAGATAAATTCCATTCATGAATAAAGGTATAGGCAAATGCTCTGGATTGAAAATGTATTGTTTTGGACTGAACGGATTTTAGTTTTTTTAATGCCACTTCAAATTCATCAAATTTCCTGAGCTCCTTAAGTATCGCAAGCAAATGATTGAGTGCAAGCAGGTATGCTTGCGGGTTTTTAGAAATCTGTTCAGGATTGGATTCAATTAAATGTACAAGCTTATTGCAATAAGGATAGGCGTGTTTATAATCTTCTTTTACTGAAAAATACTTGCTGTAAACATAATAAAAAGAATATTTTGTGCTGTATGAAATTGCTTTCTGCTCATTGTTTAACAATGGGTGTTCAATAATGCTTTTTAATTCACGGGTATCCTCTTCGCCTTTAACGATACCTTTTGTTTTAATGAATATTTTAAGTTTATCCGAAAGGTATTTATATTGTCTGGCATCCTGATAATCCTGCAGCAACTTCTCTTCTTCATTTGAACCTTGGATAATTACCTTTTTAGCGGCTTCCATATCCTGAAGAGCAAAAGCAATTTTGTTTTCCAGCACAATTACTTCTAACACATATATCTGTTTTTCATCCCGATACGCTTTCTCCTTTAGTTTACTTAAAATTTTTGATGCTTGCTTATACAAACCTTTACCGAAAAGGATTTCAGCACTGCTAAGCAATTCCCTTAGCTGAATATTGGCAGAATCAACGGTATGGTATTCATTCAGACTTTTCAGGATAAGGGTATAGAGGTAATTTTTAGCTACATGGATTTGCTGAACAAATTTTTCTGTACGAAACTTCTTTTTCAATGCAGCTTCATCATATTCTTCCTGCTTATCAATTGTTTCAAACAATTTTAAATAATTATTTTCCTCCCCAACGATGTGCCTCTGAGCGTAAAGGTTGAAATGCCTTTTTTCAGAAGGATTCAAAGATCTAATAAGGTCAAACAGGTTATCTGATGGTCGCATAAGAGAGAAAAGTAGAACAATTTAATGTTGATAAAAGTGTACTTACAAATGTATAATAATTAATCAAAAAAAGACAACTCATCTTAAAATCAGCACCTTAAGACAAATTTCCCCATTGATTCGATTAAGAAATAAACCGCCAGACTCCTACAGTTACAAAAATATTGGTTTGTAAAACGATCCTGAATCAAAGTACATTTGGAGCATATAATTTTTTCTTTTGACAAAATTTCAGAATAAAGCTCTTTGAAACCAATAAAAAATAAAATCAAAAATTTTCTAATTTAACAAAACAACATCATGAAAAAAACAGCCTTACTTTTATTAATGTTACCAATTGTTGCTTTTTCACAGCAATTAAACACCAGCAGTAAATTTGCCGAAGCAAATTATACCACTTATTTTCAGGAAGCATACCAACAATATCCATCTATCCCACGAGGAGTGCTGGAAGCCGTAGCTTATGGCAATACTCATATTTATCATATTTCCCATACCCCAGGTGAAGCAGAAAATTGCATGGGGCTTCCATTTGCATACGGAGTGATGGGACTTACACTTGACGGGAAAAACTATTTCAGCAATAACCTTGTTTATGTCTCTAATCTTTCGGGAATTTCTAAAGATGAAATAATCAATGATCCTGAAAAAAATATCCTTGCTTATGCAGGTGCATTTAATAGTACAATGAACACTATAAAAAATCAAAAAGCAGCAGATACAAAAAGTAGTGAAATTATTTTCAATACACTTATCGCACTTAGCGAATTGCCCCATACGGATGAAGGGCAGATTTTCGCACTTAATACCCAGCTGTATTCTTATTTCACATTTTTGAACAATCCTGAATTTCAGGCAAAATATAATTTCCCGGATCACAATTTTGATTTACAAACATTATTTGGAGAAGATAATTATAAAGTATTGAGCTCATCCCATGTTACAATATCAGATGAAGAAATTTCAGATGAGCAAGGGAATCAATATAGAGCCGGTGGAAATAACAATAACCCATCAGTTCAATCTACCGATTATGCACCTGCTATCCTTAACTTAGCAGCTTCCTGCAACTACAGCTCACGTACAGCAGCGGTTACAGCAGTAGTTATCCATGATATTGAAGGCAGTTATGCCAGTTGCATTTCCTGGTTCAAGAACTGCAGTGCCAGTGTTTCGGCACATTATGTAGTTCGTTCATCTGACGGACAAATTACACAAATGGTATTAGAATCAAAAAAAGCCTGGCATGTAGGAAGTGAAAATGGCTACACCATTGGCATAGAGCATGAAGGGTATCAGGCACAGACAGGTTGGTATACTCCTGCAATGTACCAAAGCTCAGCAAATCTGGTTAAGGATATTTGTACAAGTGGCTATGGAATAAACTCTACTACCTGTTGGAGTGGAGCATCATGTAATGGTAGTTGTGTTTTATCATCAGCATATAAAATAAAAGGGCATCAGCATTACCCAAATCAAACTCATAACGATCCGGGGTTGAACTGGAATTGGGCTACCTATTATAATCTCATAAACGGCGCATCTTCATGCGGTACACCAAGCGGACTTTCTACAGCATCTATTACATTAAACAGCGCTGTTCTTAACTGGACATCTGTTCCAAGTGCAACAAGTTATAATGTGCAATACAAGCCAACTTCATCGACCACCTGGACAACAGTTTCTTCTACCACCACATCCAAAGCAATAAGCGGACTAAGCGCATCTACATCCTATCAATTTAAAGTACAGTCCGTTTGTTCTTCAACAGGCGGTTATTCATCAGTAGCATCTTTTACAACTACTTCAAGTACATCTACCAACACAACACTTACAATAGGGACAGCAACAACACCTTATTCAGCACATCCGTATGGCACGGTTTATATGGATGAACGGGTTCAGTATATCATTAAAAAATCAGAACTGACTACAGCAGGATGGAGCTCTTCTTCACCGTTTTTAAAGTCAATTTCTTTTTATGTTTCATCTGCCGCGCCTCAGCCAATGGGAAGTTTTACAATTACAATGGCACATACAACAGGATCGTCATTTACAAGTACTACATTTCTATCCGGTGCAAACAGCCAAACTGTTTATTCAGGAACCATTGCTGCAGTTCAAGGATGGAATACATATACCTTTAGCACACCATTTAATTATAATGGAACAAGTAATTTATTGATTTCCATCTGTTGGAACAATAGCAGTTTTACTGTGAATTCGGCTGTTTATGCAAAAAGTTATTCTACGTTTGTAGGATTGTATTACAGGGCTGATTTAGCAAGCAGCGGTGCTTGTGGCAAAACTACCGGCACTCAAAGCTATTATCGTCCAAATGCGAAGTTGGAGTTTTCATCGTCCTCTTCATTTTTAATGCCAAATGAGGGTCAACAACAAAAAAGTTTAGAACTATCTTCATCATCAATAAATGAAGCCGGGTTTGAAATTTTTCCTAATCCTTTAAATGGAGAAATTTTGTATGGTAAACTTGCCAGTACAGAGAATAAAAATATGACACTGAAAATTTATGATATGCTTGGCAGGGAATTGCTTTCAAAAGAAGTTATAGTTGAAGGCGGAAACTTTTCATTGTCTTTTGCTGATGAACGTATTAAAACAGGTGTTTATATAGTTGTTGGCTTAACGGAGACAAATCGTTTTACGAAAAGGGTGGTGGTAAAATAAAGAAAGAATGGCTCAATAATAAAAATAATAACTCATGTTACGAAAAAATTTTATTAAACAACCAATTATAGTGTTTATAAATGTGAAATTACGAACTGAATGCTTTTGTAACCTGTGCTACCAATTAAAACGTTTTTTCTTTTTAACATTTTTCTTTCTTTTGCTTGTCCAAAAGAAAGAAACAAAGAAAAAGACCCCACGAAAACCAACCACAAGCTTGCTCTTGTCGCACCAGCCATCGCGTCAATGCTGAGCAACTTGCAGTTCGTCCCGCATATTGCGGGAGACATCCAACGCACCGCTCTGATTTCAAAGAGGCGTGCTGGCCAGAAAAGGTAGCGGGGGCTGCGTCAGCTTGTGCGGGAGCCGATAACCTTTTCTTGATTTTTTTGTTACTTTTTGTATCAAGACAAAAAGTAAGAAAGCCAGATAGAAACTGGAAACGAAAACATTCACAAAAAAAATATTTACACTATTGCCTGTTAATTCATAATTCTTCTGCGTAACATCAGATAATAATTAAAACACATGAAAAAATCTACTATTCTCATTTTAACCCTGTTGGCTGGAAACATCATAATAAATAGCACTTCCACATCTGCTCAAACTTCAGTCAATTGTAATTTGACACTTAAAACCACCATCCAAACATTTAAAGTTTATAAACACAATCCATCGGGCGCTATATTATTTAAAGCTAAAATGGCTATTGATGCTGACGGAAGTCCGCGTGCTTATGGACCAAATAACAGCGGCTTAGATTACACAGCTAATGCCGGATCTTCCGGCAACTGGTGGGGCGTAGTTACAAACAATAACGGGAATCCTATTATTCAAGGCTCCGGAGACCCTTTTCCGGGAATGTATGTTTCAACAACATCATTGGTTAATACCTCGTTTCCATCTACAAAGCCTTCACATTATGTAAATTCAGAAACAGTACCCTTTTTTGTTTTGCCCTCGGCTGTAACAACATTAGGAAATATTCATTTAGGAGATATCGGATATGTATATAATACAGTGACCGGCCAAGGATGTTATGCAATTTTTGCTGATGGCGGTCCCGCAGGTAAATTAGGAGAAGCATCTATATATCTTGCAAGCCAGATTGGAGTTAATTCAAACGCCAGAACAGGTGGTACATCACAGGGTATAATTGATTATATTGTTTTCCCGAATTCTGGTTCTGGACAAGGAATAATTCCAAGCATTGCACAGATAAATGCTATTGGCGCCGCTAAAATAAATACAGTAGGCGGTACTGGAATTACAGCTTGTTTATCAGGAACACCACCTCCGAGCTGTGGAACGCCTTCCGCCCTTTCAGCAAGTGCAATCACATCCGTTAGTGTTACACTAAACTGGACTGTAGTTTCAGGAGCGAATAGCTACAATATACAATATAAACCGGCTTCTTCATCTGGTTGGACAACCACCACATCAACTACCACATCAAAACCAATAAGTGGGTTAAGTGCTTCAACATCTTATCAATTTCAGGTGCAAGCGGTTTGTTCGGGTACTGGAACCTATTCAGTTGCAGCTTCTTTCATAACATCTGCTACAACATCAACAAATACAACTATTACCGTAGGAAACGGTACAAGCGCTTATTCAGCACATCCATTTAGCACCATATACATGGATGAGCGAACACAATATATTATTACAAAATCAGAACTCACAACAGCCGGGTGGTCTGCCGCATCGCCCTATTTAAAATCAATGGCATTTAATGTTACTACTGCCGCTTCACAACCTATGGGAAGTTTTACAATTACAATTGCTCATGTTTCTGGTGCAGCATTCAGTAATACCACATTTTTGTCCGGCACAAATACTACAACAGTATATTCCGGAACCGTAACAGCTGTGAGTGGTTGGAATACCTATAACTTCAGTACACCTTTTGCTTATAACGGAACAGGTAATCTGCTTATTTCCATTTGCTGGAACAACAGTAGTTTTACATCTAACTCATCTGTTCAATGCTTTAGTTATTCGGATTATGTAGCACTATACTATAGAGCAGATTTGTCGGGTAGCGGAGTATGTTCAAAAAGCACAGGAACACGAAGTTATTACCGCCCAAATGCTAAACTTGGTTTTTCGTCAACTCCTGCAGGACTTATGCCTTTTGAAGGTGAAAATATCGGAGAAAGAAGTATGGAAGAAACTTCTCCGTTAAGTAATGCAAACGAATCAATACTTGAAATTTTTCCAAACCCTTTGGATGGACCAATTTTGTATGGCAAACTTAGCAATTCAGAAAATAAAAAAATGGTTGTAAAAATATATGATATGGTTGGTAGAGAAGTATTTTCAAAAGAAATTATGGTTGAGGGGGGTAATTTTTCCATCCCTTTTGATGATGGTACTATTAAAACAGGGATTTATATGGTTGTTGGACAAACGGATACCAATCGTTTTACAAAAAAATTAATTGTAAAGCAATAGAAATGAAATAGAAATTCCGACATTCTAACTATGAAAAAAATATTTTTTCTATGTGTTTTTATTTTAACTGTATCCATAACCACAAAGCTTTCTGCTCAGTTAATTAATTACGAGGGCAAAGATTATTTCATAAACGGACTTAATATTCCCTGGCATCTTTATTCACAGGATTTTGGCACCCATTATCAACTGGGAGCACAGTATGATTCTACATGGTTTGAAAACGCATTTGCACAATACGAGAATTATGGAATTAATTGTGCAAGATTTTGGTTACATACCGATGGAGCAACCTCTCCTGAGTTTGATTCCAGTGGTTTTGTAAGCGGGCTGGACAGCAATTTTTTCTCCAATCTGGATGATTTATTTAACCGGGCGCTGAAACACCACATCATGTTAATACCTTCGATTTGGGATTTTAGTATTACTAACAATGATTATGCTTTGGGCATTTACGGCGGCATGCATGCCAGTTTAATTCAAGACACATCCAAAACCAGAAGCTATATTAACAATGCTCTTATTCCTATGGTTCAGCGTTATGCAAATCAATGCAACCTGCTTGCATGGGAAATTATTAATGAACCTGAATGGAGTATGAATATTCAATATGCCGGCACCACCACTCAGGTAGTGGATGCAACAGAGATGCAACGTTTTGTAGGCATGATTGCAGAGGCAATTCATCAGAATTCATCAAAAATGGTTACTGTTGGTTCTGCCTCCTTACGATACAACTCAGATAAATGGGCTATTTCAACTCCTTGTGTAGGAAATTACTGGAAGGATCAGGCTATTCAAAGTGCCTATAACAAACCGCTTGCCTATTTGGATTTTTATCAAGTGCATTATTATGACTGGATGAATGGAATAATAAGTTTTGACCCTTACAAATCAAGTTCCCCCTATAGTTATTGGCTTCTGGATAAGCCAGCCCTGATAGGAGAATCGCAAGGCAATAGTACCAAACATACTCCTACCGATATGCTCTATAATGCATACACAGGCAATTATGCGGGTGTGATGTTTTGGTCGTATGATGCAGGTGCTGATAGCATGGGACAGTTTAGTGATTTTAATAATGCTTTACTGACATTCAGAAATATTGCACCGGGCGCAATTGATTTTGACAGTACCGGTTGTATTACTATTAGTACCAGTATTAATCAATCGTTACCAGAAAATCAGGTAAGCGTTTATCCAAATCCGGCAACTGAAATAATCAACATCACAGGTATAACAGGCAAAACAATAATTACATTAAATGATGTAATGGGAAAATTGCTGAAGGAAATAGAAACAGAAAAAGATGCTACCCTAAACATAAACCAGTTGAAACAGGGTATTTATACACTTATATTGACTGATAACAAGGGTAGGATATATAAGAAATTAGTAGTCGAAAAATAATGAAAGGGGAATCTATTGGACGTTCCACTTACCTATAAAAAGAATTCTTAACCCTCCACATTTCTATCTCAATTCTCCTATCTAATTATTATTATCTTTGCGCCCTCCTTATAAAGGTATATAATAAATAAAAATGGATAAAAATTCGATTTTTGGTCTCTTAATAATTGGTGGAATATTAATTGGTTGGATGTTTCTGACAAAGCCCTCTGAACGAGAGCTGGCAAAGCAACAACAGCAGCATGATTCCATTTTGCAATATGAAAAAATAACGAAAAAAGCCCGCGCTGAAATTGCTTCAACACTGGCTGCTATCAGCTCTAAATCAGGTACAGCGGATTCTACAATTCAAGTGAGTGATTCAGCAAAAGCAAGTATCAGTAAACAAATTTATGGTGATTTTTCGGATGCATCTATAGGTGAAAACAAAATCATTATCCTTGAAAATGAGGTAATGAAACTACATGTTTTTACAAAAGGCGGAAGAATCGCCTCCGTTGAATTAAAAAACTATAAAACATATAATGGCAAACCCTTGATTTTGTTTGATGCCGACTCATCAACACAAAACATAAAATTGCAGGTCAATTCAAAAGATGTTTCAACCGATTCCTTATATTTTGAGCCAGAAGGAGGCAGTTTTAACATAAAAGGGACAAACACACAAAGTCTTGCCTTGCGTGTATATGCCGGCAGTAAAACAAAATACATTGAGTACGTGTATTCCTTGACCGGTAATGAATATATGATGGGCTTTCGGGTAAACATAGTTGGAATACAAAATAGTATTGCAGCCAACGTGAACAGTTTAACGCTGAACTGGAGGATGAAAACTCCAATGCAGGAACAAAATCATCAAACACAGGCAATGGCTTCCACCATTTATTATAAATCTTTAAATGAGAATGTGGAAAAGCTCAGTGAAACTAGTGATGATAAAAAAACAATGGAATCAAAAGTAAAATGGCTTGGTTTCAAACAACAGTTTTTTACTTCCGCAATTATTGCCGACAACGCTTTTGAGAAATCCACAGCTATAGAAACCGCTACACAGTCAGGTTCAGGAAAGTATGTTAAACAATTTTTAGCGACAATAAACATCCCTTACACACATCAGAATGCGGAATCTTTTGGTATGCGCTTGTATTTTGGTCCTAACCATTTTAAAACATTAAAAAAATATGATCTTGAGTTAGAGAAACAAATCAATTTGGGCTGGAAAATTTTTGGCTGGTTAAATCGTTTTTTGACGATTCCTATTTTTAATTTTCTGAATGGTTTCAATTTAAATTATGGTATCATTATTCTTATTTTAACTATTATTCTTAAACTGTTATTATTACCAATTGCCTATAAAACAGTGCTGTCTTCAGCAAAAATGAGGGTATTGAAACCTGAAATTGATGAGTTGAATGAAAAGCATAAGAATGATGAGCCGATGAAAAAGCAACAAGCTACCATGGCTTTGTATAAAGAGGCTGGCGTTAATCCAATGGCTGGTTGCATTCCGGTATTATTGCAAATGCCTATTTTGATTGCATTGTTCAGTTTTTTCCCTGCATCTATTGAGCTGCGTCAGCAAGGTTTCCTTTGGGCAACTGATTTATCAACATACGATTCGGTTTATAATTTTGGCTTTGCTGTACCATGGTACGGCGACCACGTGAGTTTGTTCGCTTTATTAATGACGGCTTCCACATTATTATACACATGGAGCAACAGTCAGCTGATGGGAACATCCAATCAAATGCCCGGCATGAAATGGATGATGTATGCGATGCCAATTTTATTCCTTGGTTTCTTAAATAATTATTCAGCTGGTTTAAGCTGGTATTATTTTCTTGCAAATATGATCACATTCGGTCAAACATGGGTAATGCAAAAGTTTGTAATTGATTCAGACGCTTTACATGCGAAAATTCAGGAGAATAAAAAGAAACCTAAAAAAATATCGAAATTTCAGGAACGTTTAGAGCAGATGACGAAGGATCGTCAACAAAAAAACAATACTCCCAAAAAAAAATAGCAGGCAGCGGCACAAATGAGATTTCATAAAGAAGGTATCCCATCATTAATCATCACAATAATAGTTGTTTCAATAATAAATTTTTTGACGATTTATTTTTGCAATTCCTGTCCGGTAATACTGTGGTTGGGATATTTATTATCGGCTTTTTTGTTGGTTACAATTGTACAATTTTTTCGTAATCCAAAACGTACTATTGTTATCAACGATAACCATATTATTGCACCCGCTGATGGGAAAGTGGTTGTGATTGAAGAAGTAATGGAAACAGAATATTTTAAAGACAAACGTCTTCAGATTTCCATTTTTATGTCGCCCACCAATGTGCACATCAATCGTTACCCTATAAGCGGAATAATTAAATTTTCGAAATATCATCCCGGCTTGTTTTTGGTAGCCTGGCATCCGAAATCCTCAACGGATAATGAGCGCACTACAATTGTGGTAGAACATATAAACGGTCAATCTGTTTTATTCCGACAAATTGCAGGGGCAATGGCAAGGCGAATTGTAAATTATTCTAAGGAAGGAGCTAAGGTAACACAGGGTGATGAATCCGGCTTTATTAAATTTGGTTCGCGGGTAGATTTATTATTACCCTTAAGCGTAAAAATAAAAGTGAATCTTGACCAAAAAGTGCGAGGCTGCGAAACCATTATAGCCACTTTTGAATAGCTCTTTAACAATTATTAACCATGAAAATCAATAAGCAGCATATTTTTTGATACCTTTGCTACAGAAATTTAATCAGACAATTAATTAATCAATTAAACCATAAACAAAATGAAAAAATTATTTTTATTAGTAGCTTTTACAGGAATAGTTGGAGCTTCTTCAGCACTTTCAGTTGTAGCGTTAACCAAAGGAACTGTTGTTACCCTTCGTGGTGATGAGAAAAAAGACGAAAAAAAGAAATGCGACAAAAATAAATCGTGTTGCAAAAAAGGTGGAATGTCAAAAGGTTGTTCAGGTGAAAAAATGGAAACTAAAGCCTGTTCTCATGGTGATGCTAAAGGAAAAACAGCTTGCAATCATAAAACAGCAGAGGCTGCAACTCCAGTAACTCCAGCAACTCCAACGACTAAGTAATTAGCTGATTATAATTTAAAATCCCGTCTTTCCAATAGGAAGAGGCGGGATTTTTTTGTAATAAAAATGATTATCATTAATGAATTCAGCACAAAATCACTTAAGCACAATTCTTCCCAACAATGCAGCTAGCGCTTTTTTTGCTTCTTGTAACTGCCTTTGAATTTGAACCAGAGTAATCAACTCCTCCTCGGAAGGATTTTCTTTTAATCTTTTCTGATTGTCGTGAATCATTATTTCAAGTTTGCGAATTTTTAGAGCATATACTGCATGGTATAAAGATTTTTTGAGAATGTTTTCCTCCATCGTAATATAAATGCTGTGCTTTTCCCATTTGGAAAGAGAGTATGGGCTGCTTATTAAATCTACAGTTAACGAACAAATATCCATATTTTCATGATTAAGGAAATAACTATAATCGGGTACTATTTCCTTGTTTAGCTGTTGAACAAATTCATTAAAAATACTATTGTATAAAATATTTTCGAGCACAATACCATCCTGTTGCAACTCATGAATAATTAAAGCCGCGAGAGAAGCTTCAATTTGTATTGGTTTTTTTTCTTCATCTAATTCCTCGCTATCAGCAATTACTGGTTTATTTCCATAATTCAGTAATAAACGAATGATGTCGCGCTCCTGATGCTCGGCACTTGCATCAAGTACTTGCTTTTTTTCTTTACTAATTACAAACTCGGCTATTTTATTCTCATTTGTATTTTGATGAAGATTTGGGCTGAGATGCTGATTACTTTTTTCGTTAAACTTTTTGCCGCGTATCTTATTTAGTTCACTCAATAAAATTTGTTCTTCCACATCCATGATACGGCTACATTCCTTCACATATACCGACCGATAAATAGAATCAGGAATTAGCGCAATACTTTCAACGATTTCTTTGATGAGTCCTGCTTTTTTAATAGGATCGTTTTGTACATCCCCCATTAATAAATTTGTTTTGAAGGAAATAAAATCTTTCGAATTCGCCTTAATAAAAACTTTCAGTTCCTCGCTGGTCACTCTTTTTGAGTAGGAATCAGGGTCTTCACCATCAGGGAACAACAATACTTTTACATTCATCCCCTCTTCCAATATCAAATCAATTCCTCTGAAACTGGCTTTAATACCGGCATTATCGCCATCATATAAAATAGTAATGTTATTGGTAAATCTTCGAATGAGTTTTATTTGTCCTACGGTCAGGGATGTACCGCTACTTGCCACCACATTTTCAATTCCCGATTGATGCATGGATATTACATCGGTATAACCCTCTACCAAAAAACAATTGTCTTGGGCAATGATTTCTTTTTTTGCAAAAAATATTCCATACAATACATCACTCTTATGATAAATATCTGTTTCAGGTGAGTTGATGTATTTAGCGGTTTTTTTATCGGTGCGCAGTGTGCGGCCTCCAAAGGCAATTACCCGTCCGGTAACATTATGAACAGGGAACATTACCCGCCCCCAAAAGCGGTCGAAATAAGTTGAGAGTTGAGAGTTAGGAGTTAAGGGTTGCGGCAGAGAGTTATCTCCGTTCTCCGTTTTCCGTTCTTCTGGCTCCTGATTTTGTTCTTTCTTATATTCAAGGCTGAGTCCCGCTTTTACAAGATATTCCAACTTATAACCTGTATGTATAGCTACATCAGTAAACGCACTGCGGTTATTCATACTATAACCCAATTGAAACTTTTGAATAATATCTTCTCTAAAACCGCGCTCATTAAAATAGCCCAACCCTATTGATTTACCTTCATCGGTATGGTATAAATTTTCGGAGAATCTTTTTTGTGCGAAAGAAGAAACGACAAATAAACTTTCGCGATCATTCTGTGTTTGAATCTGTTCAGGCGATTGCTCTTCTTCGGTAATTTGTATATTGTATTTTTTTGCAAGATGACGTAGCGCATCAGGATATGACATCAGCTCTTTTTCCATCACAAAGTTTATCGCATGCCCGCCTTTCCCACAACCGAAACATTTGTAAATTCCCTTTACCGGCGACACATAAAACGAAGGTGTTTTTTCATCATGAAAAGGACAAAGCCCTATGAGATTAGCGCCACGTTTTTTTAATGTAACATAATCGCCAACAACCTCTTCAACACGCGCTGCTTCAAATATCTTATCTATGTCTTCTTTGTGTATCAATGTTTAATAATTTATTTTCAATTTAAAATTCATTTGGGCGTTCCCCTTTCCTGAAAAAGAAAGGGTCGGGCTTTACACTTCAATCTTTTGCAAGGGCAAAAGGATTTACGCTTCAATCCCTAACGCAGTTCTACCATTGAAAATTCAAGAAATGCCTCAGGCAGATTTTTTCCGAAATTTGAGAAAAAACCAGCCTATAATTTTCGGAATGCTAATTTACGAAATAATAAAGAGATGGATTTGAAATTTAGATTGCTATATCGTTAAATTCAAATTAACACATTAACAAATTGATTTAGCACTCCAGCACCCTTTCATCTTCAATATATACCAATAATTTTTCAGTAACGGTATAACCCATTTGGTTTAACAAATCGGAATATTGAAGTATTTGTTTTTTGTGCTCCGGTTTTTCCCCACCTGTTTTATAATCA
>JAVHPE010000167.1:0-2633 GCA_036170475.1 Bacteroidia bacterium
ACCATGAACTGGGCAAAGGCTGATAATAACTTGATTAAAGACCTTAAAGATTTTACAGCTACCTTTTTTCAGAAAAAGACGCTCTTAGAAGTATTGCTCACGTATTCGGTTTTTGATACCAGCGATACATTGCTCGTCATGCGACCCTATCAAATTGCAGCCACAGAGCGGATGTTATGGAAAATTAAAAGTTCGTATCAATCAAAAAAATGGTCAAGCACAGATGGTGGCGGTTATATTTGGCACACCACAGGCTCAGGCAAAACACTCACCAGTTTTAAAGCTGCACGATTAGCAACACAATTGGAATTTATTGATAAAGTATTCTTTGTAGTTGACCGTAAAGACTTGGACTTTCAAACGATGAAAGAATATCAGCGATTTTCGCCCGATAGTGTGAACGGTTCAGATAGTACAGCAGGTTTAAAGCGGAATATTGAAAAAGATGATAATAAAATTATTGTAACTACTATTCAGAAGCTCAATAACCTCATGAAAACGGAGAATGATTTAGCCATTTACCAAAAGCAAGTCGTTTTCATTTTCGATGAAGCCCATCGCTCGCAATTTGGTGAAGCCCAAAAGAATCTGACTAAGAAATTTAAAAAATTCTATCAATTTGGCTTTACCGGAACGCCGATTTTTCCACAAAATGCTTTAGGTGCTGAAACTACGGCAAGCGTTTTCGGTCGTGAATTACATTCGTATGTAATTACCGATGCCATTAGAGACGAAAAAGTACTGAAATTCAAAGTTGATTATAACGATGTACGACCACTGTTTAAAAGCATAGAAACAGAAATTGATGAGAAAAAATTAAGTGCAGCCGAAAACAAAAAAGCTTTGCTTCATCCAGAACGCATCAAAGAAATATCCCAATACATTTTACAGAATTTCAGGATAAAAACCCATAGAAATCAAGGAAGCAACAAAGGCTTTAATGCTATGTTTGCGGTAAGCAATATTGATGCAGCCAAATGTTATTATGAGGAATTAAACAACTTGCAAAAAGAGAGCGAAAAGCCATTAAAAATTGCAACAATCTTCTCCTTTGCAGCCAACGAAGAGCAGAGTGCCATAGGTGAAATAGTTGACGAGAGCTTTGAACCTTCGGCAATGGATAGCAGTGCCAAAGAGTTTTTAACCAAAGCTATCAACGACTATAACGCCATGTTCAAAACCAGTTATGGCGTTGACAGCAATGAGTTTCAGAATTATTATCGTGACCTTGCCAAACGTGTAAAGAACAAAGAGATAGACCTAATTATTGTAGTTGGAATGTTCCTCACCGGTTTTGATGCGCCAACATTAAATACGCTGTTCGTTGATAAAAATCTGCGCTATCACGGTTTAATACAAGCCTTTTCACGCACAAACAGAATTTATGATGCCACAAAGACCTTTGGAAATATTGTAACATTCCGAGATTTAGAAACAGCAACCATTGATGCCATTACGCTGTTTGGTGACAGTAACACTAAAAACGTTGTCCTTGAAAAGAGTTACAAAGAATATTTGGAAGGGTTTACAGATGTTGCCACAGGTGAAGCACGCAGAGGTTATGTAGAAGTAGTAAAAGAGTTAAATGAAAAGTTCCCTAATCCTGATGAAATCGTAAAAGAGAAGGACAAAAAGGACTTTGCAAAACTATTCGGAGAATATTTGCGGGTAGAAAACATACTTCAGAATTATGATGAATTTGCTAATCTCAAAGCACTTCAAGTAATTGACATAAATAATCCTGAGGCAATAGAAGAATTTAAAAAAGCTCATTTTGTAACAGATGAGGATATTGCTGTAATGCGCAACATTGAATTGATCAAAGAAAGGACAGTTCAGGATTATCGTTCTACTTATAATGATATACGAGATTGGTTAAGACGTCAGAAAAGCGGTAAGGAAACAGAGGAATCTACAATTGACTGGGATGATGTAGTGTTCGAGGTGGACTTACTAAAATCGCAAGAAATAAATCTGGATTACATTCTTGAATTGATTTTTGAGCATAACAAGAAAACTAAAGACAAAGGCACTTTGATTGCTGAAATACGCAGGGTGATTCGTGCAAGTGTTGGAAACAGAGCAAAAGAGAGTTTAGTTGTTGATTTTATCAATGAAACCGACCTTGACACGCTTCAAGATAAAGCGAATGTAATAGATTCATTTTTTGCTTATGCTCAAAGTAAACAGAAAACGGAAGCTTCAGAATTAATTGCTGAAGAAAATTTAAATGAAGAAGCAGCAAAGCGATATATTACAGCTTCTTTAAAACGTGAATATACTAGTGAAAATGGAACAGAACTGAATGCTCTTTTACCGAAAATGAGTCCTTTAAATCCTCAATATTTGACAAAAAAACAAAGTGTTTTTCAAAAGTTGACTTTGTTTGTAGAGAAGTTTAAAGGAATAGGAGGTCAATTATGATTAAAGCCCACGCAGTTGCAAACATGCCGAATGCTTTCGGGACCAAAGCGCTTGCAAAGCCAACGTACATGGCAGATTGAAATAAAACGCCAGCTAATAACAGCGGTTTGTCATGATATTGAGTTTAGTGCTTCGTATGACAGTTTATCCAATTGATACACCTAAACAAAACCCAAAAAATCTCGTTTAAATTTTTAAATTTGTAGAAC
>JAVHPE010000168.1:0-2622 GCA_036170475.1 Bacteroidia bacterium
TAGATATAGCTAATTTTGTTATTGGCTTATGTCTTATATTAGTAGATTATTAAAACAATTAGAAAATACAGTAAATGGCAAAAAAATTAAATGGTGGCACTTTTGAGCAACAACTCTTTAAAGCAGCTGATAAACTGCGTAAAAACATTGATGCAGCCGAATATAAGTATGTAGTCTTAGGCTTAGTTTTTTTAAAATACATCTCAGAATCGTTTGATGAATTATACCTAAAGCTAAAAGCCGATGAGTATTCTGACCCCGAAGACCGTGATGAATACAAAGCAGAAAATGTATTTTTTGTACCACCAACAGCGCGTTGGTCGCACCTGCATAACAATGCCAAATTAGCAACCATCGGACAAACCATTGATGAGGCTATGGAAATCATCGAAAAAGAAAATCCGGAACTTAAAAATGTATTGCCAAAAGTATTTGGAAAAGCCAATTTAGACAAAGCGTCATTAGGGCAGTTAATAGATTTAATATCCAATACGGAACTTCAAGCCGAAAATATCAAATCTAAAGATCTATTTGGGCGTGTGTACGAATACTTTTTAGGGGAATTTGCCAACGCCGAAGGTAAAAAAGGCGGACAATTCTACACCCCTAAAGCCATTGTAAAATTAATGGTAGATATGATTGAACCATACAAAGGACGTGTGTATGACCCTGCTTGTGGTTCTGGTGGTATGTTTGTAATGAGTGAAAAGTTTGTAACCGAACATCAAGGTAACATCAACGACATTACAATTTATGGTCAAGAATCTAACCAAACCACTTGGAAACTATCTAAAATGAATCTTGCCATTCGCAATATAAATTCACAATTTGTATCGTGGAATACTGAGGGTTCTTTTTTAAAAGATATGCACCCTGATTTAAAAGCTGATTTCATTTTAGCAAACCCACCTTTTAACCAAAGCGAATGGGGCATAGATATTTTACAAGATGATGCGCGTTGGAAATATGGTACACCTCCAAGTGGCAATGCCAATTTTGGTTGGATGCAGCATATGTTATACCATTTAGCGCCTCGTGGTGTGATGGCAACGGTATTAGCCAATGGTTCTTTAAGTTCCAATACTTCGGGTGAAGGTGATATTCGCAAAAATTTAGTAGAACAAGATTTAATAGAGTGTATTGTAGCCTTACCAAAACAATTGTTTTACAACACAGGCATACCAGCTTGTATCTGGTTTTTACGACGTGAAAAAGCCAACCATAGCAGAGAAGTACTATTTATTGATGCTTCCGAAATGGGTTATCTAAAAGACCGTGTACACCGTGATTTATCTGAAGAAGACATCAAACTTATTGCTAATACCTATCACAATTGGCGTAACGTCATTGCGAGTGAAACGAAGCAATCTCTTTATGAGGATGTAAAAGGGTTTTGTAAAGCAGCAAAAATTGAAGAAGTTATAAAACACAACCACGTATTAACTCCCGGACGTTATGTAGGTATTGTAGATGAAGAAGATGACGGCATTCCTTTTGAAACTAAAATGACTGAATTAACCACTGTTTTAAAAGCGCAAATTGATAAAGAAGAAGCCTTGAATGAAGAAATTGCTCTACAATTAGCTAAAATAGGTTTGACGTTATGAGTGAAGTAAAAAAAATACCTGATGATTGGGTAGAAACTACTTTGGGAGAGATATGTAATCCAAAAGGTGGTAAAAGACTTCCAAAAGGAATGGCTCTAGTTAATTATAAAACTGACCATCCATATATTAGGATTACTGATTTTAATGGTAATCAAATTAATAAAAATCAACTTCAATTTGTTACAGAGGTTATTTTTAAACATATATCAAGATACATTGTAAATGAAAATGATATATTAATTTCTATTGTTGGCACTGTTGGGTTAGTCGCAAAAATTGATAATGAATTAGATAATGCTAGTCTAACAGAAAATTGTGTCAAACTAGTTGATTTAAAAAATATCGATAGTAACTATTTATACTATTTCTTGATTTCAAAAAATGGTCAAGATGAAATCAACAAAAATTCAGTTGGGGCTGTTCAAAAAAAGTTGCCAATCTATGGTGTTCAAAATATTAAAATAGAATTACCAAAAAATATAAACGAACAAAAATCAATTGCCTCCATCCTCACCGCTTTTGATAATAAAATTGAGCTGCTGCAACAAGAAAACAAAACCTTAGAAACCCTAGCACAAACTATTTTTGCAGCATGGTTTGGTAAATATCAAATAAACTCTGAATTACCTGAAGGATGGAGAGTTAGCAAGATTAATGAATTTATAGGAATTTCACTAGGAGGTGATTATGGAAATGAAGTATCTGAGGATGATTTTACTGAAGAAACAATATGTCTAAGAGGCACTGACCTCCCCGATATGAAAATGGGCACACCAGAAAAAGCACCTATTAGATTTTTAAAAGTTTCAAAACTTGAAAAATGCAAACTTGAAAATGGGGATATTGTGATTGAAATTAGTGGAGGTACTGAAAATCAGTCTACAGGAAGGGTAATGTACATTAACAGTGAAAGTTTAAATAATGCACATTTGCCTATGACTTGTGTTAATTTTTGCAGGATTATAAGACCTTTAAAAATTGAATATTCATATTTTTTACACTCATTATTTGATTA
>JAVHPE010000169.1:0-12870 GCA_036170475.1 Bacteroidia bacterium
ATGTATCGGTAAAATGCATGGTATCTCCATAGCAAACATTATTAAAAGTAAAACCCGCAATTGGATTAAAATATACAGGGACAGATTTTGTGACGGTATCTGCACAGCCGGCACTATTATTTACAATTAAAGTAACATTATAATTACCTGCATTTGGATAAATATACGGAGGGTTCTGAAGACTGTTTAAAGCGCTGCCATCACCGAAATCCCAACTTGTACTACTGATTGTTCCGGAGGTTGTGGTAGAATTATCGGTAAATTGAGTGGCGCTGCCATAACATACGGAAGTATTACTGAAAGTGGCTACCGGATTAGGGTTGCTGCCGATGATAATATGAACGGTATCTGTACAAATATCAGCATCTGTTACAGTAGCAATATAGGTACCCGCCGGCAAGCCTGAGACAGATGTTGTTGTTTGAACAGGGTTGGTATTCCAGGAATAGGTATACGGTCCTGTACCGCCTGAAGCACTTACCGTTGCTGAACCATCAAAGCTGTTCAAACAACTTTCATTGTTAACTGTTCCCTGGGAAAGTAGAAGCGGTGTGGTTTGAAGAACTATTACACTATCATGTTTTGATTGACAAAACGCATCATTTACAATATAAGAATAAGTCCCGGCTGTCAGACCAGTAATAATATCTGTTGTTTGTCCCCCTGGTTGCCAGAAATAACTGTAGGGAGTGGTTCCGCCTGTTGCGAGAATAGTTGCAGTTCCAGGATTACAGGAAACATTAGTGGAAGTGGCTGAAGCGACTAATTGAGGCGGAAAAGGACATGTTGGTCCAAAATTACCTACAAAGGCATTCCCGCAAGCCAGGATATCCCCATTACGAGCAAGTATTACATCATAAACTGCACCAGGAGCAGAAATAGAAGAAAGGTAATTTAGGGCTATGTCGTATTTTTCTATACTGCTCATGGTTCCTACATAAATATTCCCGCAATAATCAAAAGCTATTCCGCTGCAGGAATAGAAGGTACCATTGGGTACTGTAACGGAATTGATGAAGCTGAGTGCGCCTTTATCAAACCTTTTTAGTTCTGCTCCGTCATAAACATAAATGTAAGGACCATTCACAGCAATTGCATTAATGCCACTCCAGTTGGAATTGGTGTATGGAGGTCCGGATTCAAATAAGGAAAAACCGCTTGAAACAGCCCCCCCTGGAGTAAAGTCAGCATTCGTCTTGCGAATCATATTTGTGGATGGATCACCTGAATAGCCAAATGAAGGATGCAGAGAGTAAATATCCCCGTTACAATCAGTTGAAATAGATCTGGTTTCTAATGAATAGCCTAACTGGTCTGTAATTGCACCCGTTGCAGTATCTAATTTACCGAGGTTGATGTTTGAATTAAAATATCCACCAATAGAAAGTATCGTTTTCGACTTATTAAAATCGAGCCGCCAAAGTTCACCCGATCCTGAAACCGAATAAGTGACAGCACCGGCATTGTTTAGTTTTGTTACTTTGCTTGGGGAGAGCCCTTCCGCCAAATAAACACTGCCTAAATTACCAACAGCAAAATCACCGTAATAAGTTTGTGTTGTAGTATATGTCCATAATAAAACGCCTGTGGAAGAATATTTCTTTGCCTGATAATTTGAAGACGGTCCGCCATACACGTAAACATTGCCGGAAGAATCTTCCTGGATATCATACGCCTTGTCTGCCGAAGGGATTGTCGGGTCTATTATCCAAGGGTCTATTATCAGATCTTCAGTAAGTGGAAGTGTTTTATTTTCTGAATTTATTTCTATTAAGTTACCCGTAATATTATAATTTACAGGCATTCTGCTGCTTTTTGTGAATGCAACTGGCGCTTTGTCGATTAAATTGCCTAACAGCGCTTCTATATGTAAATCTCCTTTTTCATCTAAAAAAAGATTCTTTGTTCCTTCCATCCGGTAGGCAATAGCAGGAATTTTAAATCCTGCATGAACAATAAACTGATACTTGATACCGCCCTTTTCAGGAAGCTCAAACTCAGCATCTACACCATCATATATATTTGAACAGTACAGTTTTTTGTATGCAGAAACATGATTATACTGACTATTATCCGCATACCTTCCGTATGTATAATAATTGTTTAC
This sequence comes from Bacteroidia bacterium, assembly GCA_036170475.1. Lineage (GTDB taxonomy): Bacteria > Bacteroidota > Bacteroidia > 2-12-FULL-35-15 > 2-12-FULL-35-15 > 2-12-FULL-35-15. Next base: position 2,108 of record JAVHPE010000169.1, read on the forward strand.
TTTTTCCTGAGGCTTTAACAACATCGAAGGGTTAGAATTTACCCATTGCATATTTATCATTTCCCACACAGCCAAAGGTTTTTCATCAGGGACCTCACTTTCCCCACCAACAGACTCCCGTTCGTTATGTGTTTTCTCTAACTTCGAAAACAGAAAAGTAATACCGGTACTTGTAAAATAAGCATTAAACTCAGGATTGTTTACTGCAAACAAAATTGTTCCCGGGACGGTAATTTTATTTTCCTCCAAATTCTTTTTAAATTGTCCCTGCTCCTCAATAAAAACTTTGTTTTCAAAAGGACGTATCAAAAATTTTCCGGCACTATGTGAAGAGATTGTTTGCGAAAACAATGTCCCGACCCAACCCAATCCTAAGATAAGAAAGAAAAACAAAACACCTCTCCCTAGCCCTCTCCAAGAGAGAAAGAGTTGGTTAACGATACCATTGTTTTGTCTGTTTTTCATTTGTGTTTATTGTATTCTCCCCCCTCCTTAGGGGAGGCTGGGAGAGGCTTCCTTACCTAACCAGCGTTACAATTCCTTTATAGGGATGCTTCCTCAAGTTATAATCAGTAACACTAATTTTATAAACATATACATCGGCTTGTGCCATTTCAGTACCGTGGTTTGCTTTGCCATTCCAAGGTTTGTTTATATCATTTGTATGGTAAATGAGATTTCCCCACCGATCAAAAATAGACATTTCAAACTCTTTGATAAAAACTCCTTTACCGATGAAGTTATCATTTATGCCATCGCCGTCAGGAGTAAATGCATTAGGAATATAAAATAAAAAATCAGGTTCGATAACAATGGCATGAAACATAGTGTCTGCACAATTGTATTGAGTAGAGGTAATTAATGTTATTGTATATGAGCCTGTATCAGGATAAGTGTGGGATGCCGGATCATAAACAAAAGAAGTATCCTGATCTCCAAAATTCCAAGTCCAGAAATTACCTCCTGTAGATAAATTTGTAACTGAAATAACAGGGTCGGTAATCGTTGTAGCTTGCGGCTGAACTGTGAAACTCGCAACAGGACTCGGATATACTGTAATATAATTTGTCTTAGTTAAGGTGCTGACACATCCGCTATCAGAGGTAACTGTTAACGTAACAGTAAAAGAATTTGGCGAATAAAGTGAATCATTGAGGTAACAATGAAATGCGTCCAGCAAATTGCCTGATGCGCTTCCATCACCAAAATTCCAGGCACTTGCTGTGTTAAAACCCGTTGCAACAGATGATAAATTCACAAAATCAACACACAAGGGTTCACAGCCTGCTGTATCGGGGGTCGTAAAATTCACAACAGGATTAGGGTTAACAATACTTATTTTACTGATAGAATCTACACACCCAAAATTGGAAACAACCAACAATTGAACAGTATCAAAACCTGCGTCAGCAAAAAGATGAGATGTATTTTGACTGCCGACAACCGGGCTTCCATCACCAAAATTCCAAGTCCATGATTGGATTGTATCTGTAATTGGAATAGTTGATAAATCATTGAATTGAACATCGCTGCCATCACAGGCATTAATTATCCCGAATTGCGCATCAGGCATTGGATGCACCACCACACTTTTTATTATTGTGTCTTTACAACCATTGTCGGTGGTAACTATTAAAGAAACCTGATATGTTCCCGGATTTGCAAATGTATGAGGTGGATTTGGGTTTGCATTTGGAGTTGTTCCATCACCAAAATTCCATAATCTGCCTGCAATAATCCCGACTGAAACAGTTGATAAATCAATAAAATTGGTTGTTTGATATAAACACACATTATTAAAACTAAAATCGGCAACAGGCATCGGAAATACCGTTATCGAATCCTGTAATGTATCAGAACAACCAAGGTTGGATGAATACGTAATTAAGGTTAACTGGTAATTTCCAGGAGGGGCATACAAATGGCTGGGGCTCCATGCTGTGGTGTTCAAAGCAGAACCATCACCAAAATCCCATGACCAGTTTGCAATAGTTCCCATGATTGGATTGAGAGAAACATTTGTGAATTTTGCAGTATCAGATAAACAGGTGTTGCTGAAAGTAATTGCACTGGACGGCTTATCAAAAGCGCTAACAGGAATAGTAACCGCATCCGAACATCCATCAATTGTTATTATTGATAATATAACAGTATATGTTCCGGCAGTAGAATAATAATGACTTGCATTTTGCAAACTACCTGAAGGACTGCCATCGCCAAAAACCCAGGAATTAAAAGCTATTGAGCTTGAATTGTCAACAGTAGATGTATTTGCAAAATAAATTGTATCTCCAAAGCAAACATCACTATGTGTGAAGGCTGCTGTAGGGTTGTAATAAACCTGAACTGGTTTTGTGATGGAATCTATACAGCCGGATACAGAAGTCGTAGTTAAGGTAACATTGTAAATTCCCGGATTCGCGAAGGTATGGCTTGGATTATTGTTGGTGTTGATTGCGCTGCCATCCCCAAAATCCCAATTCCAGATTGAGATTGAACCTGAGCTTGAATCGGCAAATATCATTGCATGGTTATCGCAGACAGCAGCCGCGTTAAAATTTGGCGCGGGTAAACAATTTACAATCACATGTTTAATTATGCTGTCTCTACATCCATCATTTGAAGCTACAACCAATTTTACATTGAATGTATCACATACAGCGTATGTATGTAATGTGTTTTGCAATACAGAGCTGCTTCCATCACCAAAATCCCATGACCAAAAACTTAAGTTACCTCCATTTATTGTTGTAGAAATATCAAGAAGCGACGTGGCACCCCAGATACAAACAGGAGGAGCATAAAAATTTGCAATAGCGTTTCCATATACATGCAACAGGTAAGATGATGTATCAATGCGGACTTCACAACCATTTGGATAATCAGTAATCAATGAAACCCAATAATTGCCGGTATCGGCATAAATGTGAGTAGGACTCTGAAGTAACGAAGTGGTTGAATCGCCAAAATTCCATTTCCAGGAGGATGGCGTATAGGTGGCGATACCGGTAAAACTAAGAGTGCTCCCATTACAAGCAGGGTTGGGATTGATAGTAAAACTTTGCACTTCCAGATTTTTAATATTGGCACCTGCAAGATATCCGTAGGATTCTATATTTCCGAAACCGTAAGCAATAGCATTAAAACCACTATCTGCAACCAAAGTGTGAGTGCCGGCTGTTATGGTATTTTGTGAATAGGAATAAATTATATTGGAAGGAACCGGGTTAAAAGTGATTGCCCCTCCATCCAGCAAACAACTTCCTACATCCGCTGTTTTCATAACCACATTAATATATTCACCTGTTATATTTTGTTCCGGAGAAGAATAAAGCAGCACATTGTTGATAGCCTGTTCAACCGGACTGAGTATAATCATAAATGGATCACCGGTTGCTCCATCGCAGTTTTGTGTTCGGGCATATTGTGCAAGTGTGATGGGCTTGTTGGAAGTGATGTAAGCCGGGACAGTTAATAAAGTATCAAAATATTGAGTTTGATTTAAAGAAACAGAAACTCCGTTAATAGTAAAGTTTGTTCCATTAGAACCTGCCATTACACGAAACATATCTCCTGAACGGGTTTTTAAAGGGGAGGTAATAAAATTTTTGCCCCAGGTATTAACAGGATACATTTCTTCATACAAATTATCACCGGAGCTTGCTCCACTACATCCCAGTGAATTCCAAGTACTTCCCGCAAATACTGCTACTTTTTTACAAGAACCGCTATCGCTTATTGAAAGGATTTTGCTTCCGGTAAGGTCTGTCCCTGATTGTACCTGATATACCTCTCCCTGCTGCAAAGTAATAACAAAAGGGACATTCGCCGGCTGTCCACCCAAAGTAGTTGCTGCAGGTGTTATCTGCACCTGTGTGCTATCTTCAGGAGCTACAACCATAAACTCCGATTCACTTCCTCCTGCCTGTGTATAACACATGGCATAATATTCTTTACCCAATGCAACGGTAGGTAACATCAAGGTGGCATCTGAACGCGCACTTGCATAAATATGAGCATAAACAGCTACATCATCATTCGCAACAACATGAATACCCTTTTGTTTGATACAATCCGAGCATCCTACATAACCAGTGGCGGATGGCACCTGAACAATAGTAATTGTACCGGCAATAACTGTAAATGCCGATGACCATCCTTGCAGAGGTACTGAAACTGTACCGGAAGTATTTACATCTGAAGTGATATAAAGTTTAAAATTAGAGCCAGTCCCGTCAACATGCCCCTGATGACCTACCCAAAAATCTGTACCACGGTTAGAAAAGTTTTGTGACAGCATTTTATTGGGATGGTAAACTAAAAACATAAACAAAAAACACCACCGGAAGGTTCTTCCTAAAAAAGTGAGTTGAATTGTGAATGTTTTATCGATACTATTTTTCATGTATACTTTTGATGTGTTTTCAAGAAACCTGAAATCCTTTTCTCAGTTTCAGCCTTTTCTCCCCTAACCTCATGGCAAAAAACGGTTGCAATTGATTAAAAAAAGATTTCATAATTCGTTTACAAAAAAACAGAAGAGGAAATTTACGTTTTTAAACGAAAACAATTATTAAACAGATGACAAAATAAGAAAAAAAGTTGCATTGAAAGTATAATTCAAAAGAGAAAAAAGTCAAGAATCAAAAGATGCGGAAGTATTCAGTTTAGAACCGCGATATCTCAATACCTTTTTCCCTTTTTTTGAATTTGACTTTTTTCTCTTTTATACTGAAAACGAGATAAATTAGTACATTTTAAATTTTCAAAATAACCCCTCCCAGATACTTCGACAAGCTCAGTATGACAGGCACGCAGGTCACTCTGAGCTTGTCGAAGAGTTTGGGTAAGCCGTCTAATTGCGACAATTTACCCCGTTTCATGATTAACCTTAATCAATATGCTCTTACATTTTCACCTTCCATATAATTGATGAAAGATTTATTTACCACTTTATTGCCACCCGGTGTTGGATAATTCCCTGTAAAGTACCAGTCCCCGGTATTATCAGGGCAGGCATTGTGTAAACCTTCTATGGATTGATAGATGACATCTACTTCGGCATTAATGTTTCCGTTATGGAGTAGTTCGGCAATTTTCTTTGAAATTTGTTCGGTTGTAAATTCTTTATATATTTCTTTGACTACATTGGTAATATTTTCTTTCGGCAACCCTTCCTGTGCTTTGGCTTTTTCGTAAAGTTCATCCAACAGGTTTTCTTTAAAATTGTCTTTCAATAACTGAACGGCTGCCTGAAAAGCAATAAAATCGCCCAACTTAGCCATATCAATACCATAACAATCGGGGTAACGGATTTGTGGCGCAGATGAAACCACGACAATTTTTTTAGGACCTAAACGATCCAAAATTTTTAAAATACTTTGCTTCAAGGTGGTTCCGCGGACAATAGAGTCGTCAACAATTACCAGATTATCCACACCTTCTTTTATCACTCCATAGGTGGTATCGTAAATATGCGCTACCATTTCATCACGCTGGTTATCATTGGTAATAAATGTTCGCAACTTGGCATCTTTTATCGCAATTTTGTGAACACGGGGATGGATGGAAAGGATTTCAGCCAATTTGGATTCGCTGATGTTATTTCCCATTTTTAAAATTTTATCTTTTTTAATGCTATTTAAATAGTCGTGCAGCCCTTCAATCATACCACCAAAAGCTACTTCGGCGGTATTTGGAATGTAGGAGAAAACCGTGTTTCTTAAATCATTATTAATTGCTTTTAAAATGGCTGGACAAAGCTGGTGCCCTAACTTTTGGCGCTCCTTATAAATGGAAGCGTCACTGCCTCTTGAAAAGTAAATACGTTCAAACGAGCAGGCTGTTTTTTCCTGTGGTTCCAGTATTTCAAATTCGCCAAAACTACCGTCTTTTTTGATGATTAACGCTGAGCCCGGTTGTAATTCCTTTATAGTTCCAATAGGAACATTAAAAACTGTTTGTATCACAGGTCGTTCAGAAGTTACTACCACCACTTCATCATCAGAATAATAAAATACCGGACGGATACCATTTGGGTCACGAAGCACAAAAGCATCGCCATGACCTAATAAGCCAGCCATTGCATAGCCACCATCCCATTTTTTACTGGCATCTTTTAAGATTCGCTGTACGTCCAGATTTTTTGCTATCAACCCCGAAATGACCTCATTCAGATGTCCTTCTTTTTTAAATTTTTGATATAAACGTTCATTTTCCTCATCCAGGAAATGCCCGATTTTTTCCATAACAGTAACAGTATCGGCTTTTTCTTTTGGATGCTGACCTAATTCCACTAACTGATCAAAAAGCTCATCAACATTTGTTAAATTAAAGTTTCCGGCAACAACGAGGTTACGGGTCATCCAATTATTCTGACGTAAAAATGGGTGGCAGTTTTCAAGACCATTACCGCCAAAAGTACCATAGCGCAAATGACCTAAAAACAATTCGCCGGTATAGGCAAGATTCTTTTTAAGCCAAACAGCATCTTTTAATTTATCAGGATTCTTTGTGTAAACGTCTTCGAACGAGGAAATAATGTTTTCAAATATTTCTTTAATTGCGTTGCTGCCTATAGCGCGTGCCCGGCTAATATAAGGGACACCGGGATCTATGTCAAATTTAATATTAGCGACACCTGCGCCATCCTGCCCGCGGTTATGCTGCTTTTCCATCAATAAATACAATTTATTTACACCATACAGGGCAGTACCATATTTTTTGATGTAATAATCCAGCGGCTTCAGCAAACGGATCATCGCTATACCGCATTCATGTTTTATCGCGTCGCTCATAAATAAATTTATTTTTTGGATTGGTTTGCGAATTTACGATTTTTTTCGATTTTAATTTTTCAGATTTTAATAAATTTTCATGCTCAATGGTTAGTGGCAAACCAAAACCTCGGTAATTCATATCATAATCATAAAAATATTTGGTAATCTGGTTTATTGTTATATCTTTGCAATTATGAAATCAAAACCAAGCACAAGAAAGCTTTATTATGGGGCATTTGCACCTGCCGCCAATACCCCCCCCCCACCGCACATACCGCAAACCCTTTAAACAAAGGATTTTTACAACTATTTTTCAATTCATTAGCGCCTCGCTTAATCGCTGTTACAGGTGGTGGAGTTTCTCCAAGCCTATCGAAGTTTATTCAATCCCCCTTGAATTCTGCTTCGCAAATAAAAAAAATAAAATACTCTTTTATTTGTGAATCCTTTAACAATCAGCCTTACCATCATTCTGTCTCGTTTTTAACTCTTGTTACGTTTTGTCAATTTGAAAAATAAAATATAAACCAAAAACACCCTTACCATGAAAACAAAACTAATCCGCTTTTCAATACTTCCGGCATTGCTATTTACCGGAATATTACTTATTTTTACCGGAAGTATGACAGGACAAACCATTTTTCAGGTAGGTCCAAACAATGAATTTTAAATTGACAATTCAGGCGACATGAATAGAATCAAAAATGTTCCTTATGCTTGGCCATTATCACAAGGCGCTATCAATTCTTTTTTACAAAATGATGGTACCGGAACTTTGAATTGGGTGCAAATCTCTACCGGCGCAACTGGCTCTTCCGGCGCTACCGGAGTTACCGGCTCTACTGGTGCTACAGGCAAAACTGGATCAACAGGGACTACAGGTAAAACTGGATCAACTGGGACTACAGGTAAAACTGGATCAACTGGGACTACAGGAAATACTGGTGCAAGTGGTGTTACCGGAACAACAGGTATTGCCGGAATAACAGGAACAACGGGTGCTATCGGATCAATAGGTTTTACTGGGGCAACAAGTTCGACAGGTGCAACAGGAAATACAGGGGATACAGGTACAACTGGTATTACAGGCTCAACAAGTGCAACAGGAGTTACGGGTTTTACAGGTGCAACGGGAACTACCGGTAATACAGGAACAACAGGTGCTACCGGTTCAACAAGTTCAACAGGGGTTACGGGTTTTACAGGCGCTACAGGTGTTACCGGCGCTACAGGAGTTGATTTAGCAACCCACTGGGCAATAACAGGCAATGCGGGAACCGTTGATGGAACCAACTTTATTGGAACAACGGATGATGTACCTTTTAACATCCGTGTAAATAATACAGCTGCCGGAAGAATTGATCGTACTTTATTTAACACCTTTTATGGCTATCAGTCGGGGTTATCAAATACTACCGGGTATGAAAACGTGGCAATAGGATACTCTGCTTTGTTAAACAATTCAACAGGCGCTTCAAATGTGGCGATAGGCCGCAATGCCATGCAAAATAATGATAGTGGTGGAAGAAATATAGGAATTGGCTACAGAGCATTAGCAAGTACCGTTGCCGCTACAGATAACATCGCGATTGGTTACGAGGCTATGGCAAACAGTACCGGCACTGGTGGGGGAAATCAGGCTATAGGGCAAGAAGCTTTGAAGGCTAACACATCAGGTGCAAATAATCAGGCAATGGGAACACCCGCTTTGCCTAATAATACTTCTGGCAGCAACAATGTCGCGCTTAGCAACTCAGCATTAAATAATAATACCATGGGTAGCGGCAATATTGCAATTGGCTATCATACATTATATAATAATATTACCACTGATAATAATACCGCTATTGGAATTAATGCCCTTGCCGCTCTTGGTACAGGTAATGTTACCGGCACCCACAGGAACACCGCTTTAGGGGGACAGGCAGGATCAGCATTTATAAACGGCCACGACAATACCTGTATTGGCTATCAAGCCAATTGTTCTGATGGACATTTCAATGCCACCGCCATTGGTGCTAATGCTTATGTTAATGCTGACAATAGTTTGGTGCTGGGGGAATCTTCAACTATACATGTTGGTATTGGCACAAATTCGCCCAACCCTGCTTATAAATTAGAGGTAACTGGTGGCTTTAATTTGAATGGGTCACATACTGGCACGGGAGCCGATCTTTATGCTTCTGACCAAATGTTCAAAACAGCTATTGATAGTATTTCTGATGCCTTAGCTATCATTGATCAATTAAAACCACGTACATTCTATTTTGATACTACCAACATATATGGATTGAATTTTAGCAATAGGAAAAATTACGGTTTTATTGCGCAAGATGTACTTGGTATATTACCTGAATTGGTTACTAATACAAATAAAACTGCGACTTACGATACCGCTGGGATATTATTAACGCCAGCTGTTTCTTACAAATCCTTAAATTATAATGCTTTCATAGCTATTTTGATGAAGGGAATTCAGGAACTGCAACAAAAAAATGATAGTTTACGAACAATAACTACAACTCAAAACAATAACATTTCAAGCCTGCAAAATCAGATGAATCAACTATCATCAATGATTAACGACTGCTGCAATAAGCATGATGATAAGAATTATAACCATAGTTCAATACAAAACAATCAGGATGAGCAATATAATTCCGAAAGCAATATCAATATTCAACTTGCAAATAATATTATACTGTACCAAAATGAACCCAACCCATTCGGTGAAAGTACCGTGATTCGCTACTTTATTCCTTACAATATGAATAAAGAAGCATACTTAGTATTTTATGATTTCAATGGAAAAGAAATAAAGAAAGTTGAAATCAAAGAAAAAGGGTTTGGGAAAATCAATGCCGGTGCGCAGAATCTTTCTAATGGTATTTATTCTTATAGTTTGATGATTGACGATGTTGTTAAAGATACCAAGAAAATGATTAAACAATAAAAAGTACAAAATTTTACTTTTAAGTAAACCCTCCTGATCGGACAAAATTCGATTTGAGAAACTTTTTAAGTGCATTTCACTCGAAATTAATTTGATAAAAAAATTAAGACAATGATAAATCAATTTAAAAAAATCATCAATTTAATTTTAATATTGCTGATTTCTTTTTGCGGGTTTGGACAAACAGAATACCTGGTTAAAATAAACCCAAGTTCTGGAGCCTATACCAAAATAGATAGTTTGCCTGGAGTGAAACTGATAATTATTACACCTAATTACCTAACTTTCGACTCAAATAATTCTCGATATATTTTCGGAGGTGTTGACAATAATGGTAACAATTACCTTTATTCAGCTGACGCTAACACGGGAAATATTATCTTAAACCCTTCTTTTCCTGTTGTATCTGATCCCTCAGACAATGTTATGGAGCTTAAGTATGACAACTCAACAAACACTTTATATGGATTACATTTGGATAATTCGGAAAACAGAAGATATTTCGTTTCAATTAATCCAACGAATGGAGTTTTTACTATCATAGACAGCCTACCTGAAGTGAAAACAATAGTTACAGGCCCCCACTATACAATATTTGACGAAATCCATTCTCGCTATATTTTTAGAGGTGGTGACAACAGTGGGAACTACTATCTGTATTCGGTTGACGCAAACACAGGAAGTATCATTTCAAATCCTCCTTTCCCTGTTTTATCTGACCCACTTGACAATGTTATTGCACTTCACTATGATAACTCATCAGACAAATTATATGGACTGCATTGGGTTAATTCTGAAAGCAGAAACTATTTAGTGTCAGTAAATCCAACCAATGGAGTATTTACAATCATAGATAGCTTACCTGGAGTAAAATCAATAATTACAAACCCGCATTATACAGCGTTTGACGAAATTAATCATCGCTATATTTTTAAAGGTGGAGATAACAATGGAATCTATCATCTATATTCAATTGACGTTACTACTGGAAACATTATTTCAAGTCCACTATTTCCGGTATTGGCTGATTC
>JAVHPE010000170.1:0-12856 GCA_036170475.1 Bacteroidia bacterium
GTTAACAAACTAAAAACATAAGAGAATCTTGAACTCTCCGGAACAACCAATAGTAATTTTTGTCCTTTTTTTAATTTACCGCTATTTAAAAGTTCTTCAACCATTAAATAGATTGACCCTGCACCAACATTTCCAACAGTAGTAAGGTTAGTGAACCATTTTTCGTTGGGTATATGCAATCCATTGGAATCTAAATATTCCGCAATTTTACTTCTAAAAAACTCACTTGACATGTGTGGCAAAAAATAATCAATATCGTTTATATCAATTCCTTTTTTTGCAATAACATCTTTAAGCTTACTAAATCCAAGAGATACAATATTCTGACTTAATAATTTTACATCTTGCTTGATGCTCATAATGGACTTATTGATAATTTCATTTTGAGTACAATCGGAATAACTTTTTAAAGTACCATTGGGAAGTTTTTCACTTGCCATATTCATACAAGTCTCGGTTTGGTTGGCATAAGAAACGCCTTCCATCCAATCGATTCTTAAACTGATACCATTCTCGTTTGGTTTGTTTTGCAACAAAAAAGCGGCAGCGCCATCGGAAAGCATCCATCTTAAAAAATCTTTTTCAAAGCTTAAGAAAGGATCCGCTTCTAATAAAGTTAAATTTTGCACTTCATTTTCAAAACACGAAGATTTTATTAAAGGAGAAATTCTTTCGGATCCGGTACTTACTGCATTTTCCACTTCACCACATTTAATGGACATAAAAGCATATTTCAGCGCATGCATTCCTGAGCAGCAAACGCCTGAAGGCGAAACCACTTCAATAGGCGAAGACTCATTTAACTCGCCATGCACCATTACTGCATGGGAAGGCATCATTTGGTCGGGTGAAGATGTTCCACATGATAATAATTGCACAGACTGAATAGGGAAATCTGAATTTTGAAATAAGGATTTTATTGCTAATGCCGTCATTCCATAATTTGTATGAGTAGGATTTCCAGCTTTATCAACAGCATAATAGCGTTGTTTAATACCATTATTTCTTAAAACCACATGTTTTGATTTTGAAGATTTTTCATTAATAATCCCTAAATAAGATTCCATTTCATCATTTGAAATGGGCTTGTTCGGTAAAAATTTTGCCGCTCTGTTTATGTAAACCTGATGGATTGACATTTTTAAAAAATTAATTTATTCCCAAATAATACTTCTTCTTATTTTTTACACTCTTTATCGCAAATGGCTGAATGAAAACCACGTTAAAAACAACAACAAAAGGCGAAACAATAAATAATGCAACAAAAAGATAATATTTGAATAACACAAGCCAAAGAGTCCTGTTTTTCTTCTTCATGATTGCATTTGCCCAAATAGTAAATATTTTTTTTGCTCTGGGTTCAAGAAACATGATATTAGATCCTAATTCCACTGCCCCTTTTTCTACGAGTTCGTTTTGCAAACTTAAATAATTATTTTCTTTTAATCTTTTTTTTACTACCTCTCCGAAAACACTTGATTGCATGATATCTGTTTCCGAAACACCAGGTATTGGAAATAGTCCCCATAATTTTTCTTTTTTACCATTTAACATCCAATGTAATATGGAAACCGCACTGGATAGATTGTCATGCTTGTCTTTTAGTACAATATTCCCAACTAATCTGGCGCCCGCCTCCAGTAATAAATTTTTAACTTGTTCCTGAGCGCAGATCCACATATTCCTTGAACCAATGAGCGTAACAACGTTAGTCCCTTTTAAAATCTTAACAAAATCAGGGTTATTTAATATAGAGATTGCCGGAATACTTGGAGATAAAAACCATGGTTGATAGGCAAAAATAATTAAATCATAGGAGGATTCTTTAAAGTTGATTTGCCCCAAGGGGAGTGGTCTTCCTAAAACGCTCTCGGGCATTGCGTCAAAAAAACGATTACTCGTCCAAGGGAATTTAAAATGATCCGTAATTTCAATGCGTTTGATTTCAACAATCATGCTCTCCTCAACAAAAGGCGCAATGAAGTGATCCACAATATCTTTTAACTGACCGGTTTGTGAATAATAAATCAGTAATATTTTTTTATTCATCTTTATACGTTCAGGAACCGGATACATTTAATTTTTTTGATTTTCTACTGTAATCAAGGATAATATTTTGTAAAACAATACTTGAACTTTTAAACTGTTTCTTAATCAAAATGCAATCCTCATTTATTTGTTTATTATATCCTAAAACAGGGGGAGAATTTTCCTGAACGACCAATCGCAAAAATCTAAATTCGCAATTTTCCTTATTATTAACAATTGTGCTGTCTAACATTAATTTCCCCGATCTGAAAAGAGAAAGCCGCTTTTTTTTATTATCTGTTAAATTTGCCTCCTTCATTAGTAAGGCTCCTTCATACGCTTCTCTATCAGGTAAAAATACGGTTTTTATTGATATAAATTGATCGTTTACCTGAAGTAAATTACCCGATGACAAGGTCTTGTAAAAGATTTGTTTATCAAATGTTTGTCTATGAGAAAAATCATTTTTCTGGAAACTCCCAAAAGAAATAAACAAGACGAAAATGATACTGGTTTTCATAAAAATTGTGGTCCGTTTTTACTTGTGTACCATAAATATTCCTTGTATACAAATTCCATAAATCATAAAACCTCGAAACTTATACAATCACAAAGTAACAAATTAGATTTTAACGGACAAAAATTATCGGATACCCATTTTTGCGGAATTCCTGTCAATTCGTTTATTCATAGAATATTAGTAAATTCGCAGCCCGCATTAAAATAGAGATATTATAACGTACTGAATGAACAACATTAGAAATTTTTGCATCATTGCGCATATTGATCATGGGAAAAGCACTCTTGCTGACCGCTTGCTCGAATATACAAACACTATCAACAAGCGTGATATGCAAGATCAGGTGCTGGATGATATGGAGTTGGAAAAAGAACGAGGCATCACTATCAAAAGCCATGCTATTCAAATGGATTATGAATATCAGGGTAAAAAATATGTGTTGAATTTAATTGATACTCCCGGCCACGTTGATTTTTCTTATGAAGTATCCCGCTCCATTGCTGCCTGTGAAGGAGCATTGCTGATTGTCGATGCCGCACAAGGTATTCAGGCACAAACTATTTCCAATCTTTATCTGGCTTTAGGCAATGATTTGGAAATCATCCCGATTTTAAATAAAATTGATTTGCCGAGTGCTGAACCTGAAGCAGTAAAAGACCAGATTGTGGAATTATTGGGTTGTAAACGGGAGGAAATTATTGCAGCATCTGGAAAAACCGGACTTGGTGTTTATGATATCCTGGGCGCTATTATCGAACGTATCTCTGCTCCAAAAGGTGATCCGGGAAAACCTTTGCAGGCATTAATCTTTGATTCTGTTTACAATTCTTTTCGTGGAATTATCGCTTATTTTAAAATTCAGAATGGCTCCATTAAAAAAGGGGAAAAAGTAAAATTTGTCGCCACCGGTAAGGAATACAACGCCGATGAAATTGGTGTTTTAAGATTAAAACAAGAACCCCGTAATGAAATTAGTACTGGCGATGTGGGGTATATTATTTCCGGAATTAAAGATGCACGCGAAGTAAAAGTGGGCGACACCATAACAAGTGTATTACGACCATCTATTGCTGCTATAAAAGGATTTGAAGATGTAAAGCCAATGGTGTTTGCAGGAATTTACCCGGTTGATACCGAAGATTTTGAAGAGTTGCGTTATTCTATGGAGAAACTTCAACTGAATGACGCTTCATTAACATGGGAGCCTGAATCGTCAATTGCACTTGGCTTTGGCTTCCGCTGCGGATTTTTAGGAATGTTACACATGGAAATTGTGCAGGAACGCTTGGAACGTGAGTTCGGAATGACTGTCATTACTACTGTTCCCAATGTGTCCTACCATGCCTATACAACAAAAAATGAATTGCTGATAGTAAATAATCCTGCTGATTTGCCCGACCCAAGCAGACTTGACCGTGTGGAAGAGCCTTATATAAAGGCACAAATTATTACCAAATCGGAATTTGTTGGTAATATTATGACCTTATGTATTGGTAAACGCGGCTTGATTACAAATCAGGTATATTTAACAACCGACCGTGTAGAGCTTATGTTTGATATGCCTTTGGGCGAAATTGTATTTGATTTTTATGACCGTTTAAAAACAACATCTAAAGGGTATGCGTCTTTCGATTATCAGCCATTGGATTACCATCAGAGTTTTTTAGTTAAATTGGATATCTTGTTAAATTCAGAACCTGTGGATGCTTTATCATCACTCATTCACAGAGATAATGCATATGAGTTTGGCAAAAAAATGTGTGAAAAATTAAAAGAACTGATTCCTCGGCAGCAATTTGAAATCCCTATACAAGCTGCCATAGGCGCTAAAATTATAGCCCGCGAAACTATAAAAGCAATGCGTAAAGATGTTACCGCTAAATGTTATGGTGGCGATATTTCCCGTAAACGTAAACTGCTGGAAAAACAAAAAGAAGGGAAAAAACGTATGCGCTCCGTTGGTAGTGTAGAAATCCCGCAAAGCGCATTTATGGCTGTGTTGAAGCTGAATGACTAAGGATTTCTAAAGAGCATCTTCCCAAGAAAAAAAGTTTTAACACAGAGTTCGCAGAGGAAAGTACAGGGTTTCACAGAGAAAAACTGTATCGTCTCTGTGAAACTCTCTTATACTCTGTGTTGAAAATTTTAACAGAAAAGTATCATTCAAAAACCGGAATCTGTTCTAAATAAACATAGGTCTCTTTTGTATAATCCATCAAACAACAAAAGTGATGCAGACCATTGGTTACCACCAGGTATTTTACCTTAAATACCATATTATATCTTGCAATCTGGTCGAAAACATCTTGTGTAATCTTAACCTCTGGTGCTTTGCACTCTACCATTAAATGCGGACTGCCTAGTTTGTCATATACCAGCACATCCATCCGTTTTTGCAATTGATTGTATTTTAATCCGGCTTCTACCGCAATAAGCGATGAAGGGAACTTTTTATCCTGAATTAAAAACTGTAAAAAATTTTGACGCACCCATTCTTCCGGGGTAAGCACCACATATTTTTTTCTGATTGCATCAAAAATCTGTGTGCGTAGCCCAAGTTGTTTCAGTTTAAACTGATAAGGAGGTAAATTCAGCGTTTGCATATTTATACAAAGTACGAAAATTTTAGCTTAAGTTTCCTAGCATTTTTTACAAATATTTCGTAACAATGCCTCTTATGCGGTTCATAATTTGTAATTTCGCTTGAAAATTTTTTCAAAAACAGAAAGGAGATTCGTTATACAAAGATTTATGAAAAGCAAAGAAGATATAGTGCAAAACTGGTTACCTCGTTATACGGGTACTCCGCTAAATGAATTTGGCAAATACATTTTACTAACCAATTTTAACAGATATGTAAAAATGTTTGCCGAATGGAACAGCGTTGAAGTTAATGGTTTGGATATGCCTATGCCCAACGCAACAGCCAATGGCATCACTATCATCAATTTTGGAATGGGCAGTGCAAATGCCGCTACTATTATGGATTTGTTAAGTGCCATTGATCCTAAAGCTGTTTTATTTTTAGGAAAGTGCGGAGGACTGAAAAGGAAAAATGAAGTAGGCGACTTAATCCTGCCGATTGCAGCTATACGAGGGGAGGGAACCTCTAACGATTATTTTCCTCCAGAAGTGCCCGCTCTGCCTGCGTTCAGCCTTCAGAAAGCAATTTCGACCACCATCAGGAATCACAGTAAGGATTATTGGACAGGTACCGTATATACCACCAACAGAAGAGTTTGGGAGCATGACGCTGAATTTAAAAATTACTTGCGTAAGATACGTGCCATGGCAATTGATATGGAAACGGCAACTATTTTTTCAATCGGCTTTCATAATCAAATACCAACGGGAGCTTTGCTCTTAGTGAGCGACCAGCCAATGGTTTCGGAAGGTGTAAAAACAATAGAAAGCGACAAAAAAGTGACTCAAAATTTTGTTGACGACCATTTAAAAATTGGTATTGATTCGCTGAATGAACTTATTAATAATGGTTTGACAGTAAAACATTTAAGGTTTGAATAAATTGCCAATTCAATAATTTAGCGAGAGATGGTGTGTTGCCAGGGACTGTTTTTTTGATTCATAAATTCGTAACAATTCGTTATTCGTACTATGGAGTTTAATGACATCATTTCGGAGTTAAAAAAGAAAGTTTACCGACCGGTATATTTTTTGATGGGTGAGGAACCCTATTTTATTGATATGATTTCGGACTACATTGAAAAAAATGTGCTGGATGATTCAGAGAAAGAATTTAATCAAAGTGTTCTTTATGGAAATGATGTAACAGCGGATGATGTGTTTGGTGCAGCCAAGCGCTTTCCGATGATGAGCGAATACCAGGTAATTATCGTTAAAGAAGCGCAGCATATAAAAAATATTGCCGGCAGAGAAAAAAAAGAAAAAGAAAAGGAAAGTGAAAAAGAAAAAAACAAACTGCCACTTGAATTATATCTCCAGAATCCACAGAAATCAACCATCCTGGTAATTTGCTATAAATACAAAAGCATAGATAAACGTACCACGCTTGCTAAATATATTGATAAAAATGCGGTGCTGTTTGAATCAAAAAAAATATGGGACAACCAGGTTGCGGGCTGGATTGATAACTACCTGAAAGGGAAAAATTATATCGTTGGTACCAAAGCAAGCTCAATATTAGCTGAATGTTTAGGGACAAGCCTGAGTAAAATAACCAACGAATTGGATAAGCTGATGATTAATCTGCCTCCGAATTCAGAAATTACACTTGACCATATCCAAACAAATATTGGTATCAGCAAAGATTATAATGTATTTGAATTACAAAATGCCATTGGTAAAAAAGAAGTTTTAAAAGCAAACCGCATCATCAATTATTTTGCTTCCAACGAAAAGGAACACCCTATGGTAATGACAGTAGCTTTGTTATACGGCTACTTTTGTAAACTTTTGACCTATCATTATTTGCCGGATAAATCAAAAAATAATGTGGCAAAGGTAATGGGCATCCCTTGGAATTTTATCGGCGATTATGAAATCGCGGCAAAAAATTATCATCTTGAAAAACTAAAAAGAATATTCAGTTATTTACGTGAATATGATTTAAAATCAAAAGGTGTTGACAGGGGTTCCGCCACTGAAGGAGAGTTGCTCAAGGAATTGGTGTTTAAGATTTTGCATTGATTTTGAATTCGTTTTGACGGTTTGTCTTCTGCAATTTTAGATCAGGTATATGCTCCACTTGACGGGCGAGTTTTTAATGTGGACTTACGAATTAAATTATAATCCATGCGCTCGTCCAATGCTGTTTAGTTAAGATGCTATCGCACATATTTCGACAGGCTCAATATGACCAGCGCGCGGTCAGTCAGAGCTTGTCGAAGACTGTGGGCTGATGTTTTTCCTTAACTAAACGACATTGTGCGCTCGTCTGCACGTGCATTGTGCCTATAAACATGCTTGAAAGTCCTTTTGAATTTTATTAATATTTTTTAAAATGGCACTTAAGCACGAAGAGTCTTTCGCAATAAAATTGTCTATTTATGGCTCTATCATGATGACCGTTACCGGCATTTTAGCTTCTATATTGGGCAACTCCATTTCATTATTATTTGACGCACTTAACGATTAGCTAAATGAAGAGGCCGATTTCGTAAACAAAATTATAAAATTACAAGTGGCAAAAACTAATAGATAAAATTTTCTGCCGCTGTGAAAGGTTTTTGCCACGACCAATTTTGATAGCGAACCGAAATGATGAAGCTTACTATAAACGGCTATATCATTTAGGTAATGTTGGGCGTTCGTTGTTTCTTTTTTTCTTTTCCCGTTACAGTCCGTACGTTCACTTAACTCCCCATTTCCACGCCTGCCGTTACCTAACTCCTCACTTCCACGCCTGCCGTCACCTTGAAAGCACTCGCTTTACTCATGAGTTTTCCGATTATTTATTTGTTTTTCAACTTTTCAGGGGATTGACTCGTACTTATAACATCCATTATTTGAATAGTGTTTTCTTTTTCTTTATACAATATTTTGTAATCTCTTATCACAATTCTTCGGTAATTCGGATTAATATCATCCAGCTGATATTGTTTAGAAAAACGGATTGCCTTAGGGCTTTGTAATAAATCCGATTTGACATTTTTAGCTCCCTGCAAGGACTTCTCTTTATAATAGTTGTAAATGCTTTTTACTGCCGCTCTAGCTTGTTTTGTCCAAATAATGTTAAGTGCTTCCATTACCAGTTTTCTGATTCTTTTTCAATTTCTTCTTGGGTAAGGTAATTTCCAGATTGGATTTGCGCCTCTGCTTTTTGCAACCGTTTATTATAAGCTTCTTTGGTTAGTGGCTTACCTTCTACTGTGTACCCTACAACCATTTCTTTATCTAATATTTTATTGATTTTTTCTATGATGGATTCCGTTGTTACTGCAAGTATTTTCTGCATTACATCTAATTTTGTTGCTTGTATGTTCATTTTAATATTTATTATTATTTCTGACAAAGTTAACTATTTTTTGTGTTTTTTGCTATGTTTTCTCCGATACAAATTTCAGTCGATGCACAAAATAATTTTCAAAAGTTTCTCCGACAAAAAAGTCATAAATTATGACTGCTCTTTTTTTTTCTCTTATTGCCCTTAACGGTCAAGTCGTGTCGGTCCGTTTTTTTGTCCTACAATGACGCCCAACACGTTAATAGCAATAGGTATTTCTATTGCAGGATTTCGTATTTCAAAATTATTAAAAATAAAATACAGCACCAGATTTAATTTCGGACACTATTCATTTGAACCATTATTTGTATTAATTAATGGACTATTATTGATAACATTAGCCGTTTCACTATTTATTTCTTCAATACAAACAATCATTAATGGTGGAAGAATAATTGAATTGACAGTTGTTACCGAATTTCTGATACTTTCAGTTATAGTTTGCGGTAGCGAATCATTTGTTTTAAGATATTATGCCAGAAAAACAAAATCAGAAATACTTCATGCAGAATCCATTAGCTGGATACTTGATACACTAATCAGTACAGCAGTTTTATTGGTGTTTTCAATTTCAATCTGGTTGAAAAATACTCAATATAATTTCTTGATCCCTTACTTAGACCCAAGCACAACGATTATACTTATTCTTTTCTTTGTTTATCTGCCAATCAAATTAATCAAATCAGGGACATTTGATTTACTTCTTGCCGCACCATCTAAGGAGTCTATTAAGGAAATAAAAGAAAAACTTCTAAGCAATAAACATAAATATGGATTTACAGAAATTAAAATTCATGCAGCAAAAATCGGGAGAACAACGTGTATTGAAATTATTTGTTTCTACGATAAAAAATTTGAAATTAAAACAATGGAAACCCTGGAGGTTTTGAAAAATCAAATTATAACCGAGGTCGAAAATTATTCAGAAAATTTGGAAGTTAAGATGTCATTTAATACATTGTAGGAATTCGCTTCCTGCGACTCAAAATTTTGAATTTCTATTTCATCGAATACCTATAGCGTGCAAAATATGGCGCACACCCCTGATAATTATTTAATCATTCCAGGATTATTGACACAAAAGTGTAGAAATTACAAATGAAAAGATTTTAATTTTTCCACAACAGAGACACAGCCATTTGTTTGTCAGTGCGTTGTGTAATTATTCACAAATTTGCACGAATTATTTTTTGCTAATAGGGTTATTTGTAAATTCGTGTGCATCTAAGGCAAAGTAATTTAAAAGGAAATGAAAAAAGGCATCTATTGTTTAGAGGGATTATGGGATCGTGATCTTCTGAATAAATCAACGATACTTCCTATTCTTGATTTATTACAAAAAGGGAATGTATGCAATTATATTTATCATACATGTGCTACCAAAGAAGAACTGGAATTTTTTATAAAAAAATGGAAACAAAAAGCAATCATTACTAAGTTTCCGATTCTTTATTTAGCTTTTCATGGAAAAAAGGGGCATATTTATATAACACATAAAGACACTTATTCTTTGAATGATTTGGCTTTAATTCTTGAGAATTCGGCGAAGGGAAAAGTCATTTATTTTGCTTCCTGTGAAACGTTGAATGCCGCATCAAGAACCATCCAGTTATTTCTCAAAAAAACAAATGCTATTGCCGCAATCGGGTATAAGCAAGAAGTTGATTGGATGTTATCAACAGCCTTTGAACTCTTGGTTTTGGATGCTCTTCAGCAGGATAAGTTTGACAGCCGGGGAATTGAAAAAATAGAAAAAAAAATAAAAACAGAATATGGCAATCTGCACCAGATACTCGATTGCAGGATTGTTATAAATAAATACCTTCATTTTCCAAGAAAAAGAATCGTTAAACCAATTTGATAATCTTCAAATTGGGTAATTAAAAATGTGTTTAAGCATTTAGTAAGTTGTGTAATATCGAATTAGTAAAATAATTTATCAAACTATGAAAACCAACGTATCCACACCTCCTGTGTATCAACAGGAAAAAAACAAAGTGTTAGATAAAAATTTTCTGCCCAGCAAAAATTTTTATCACAGCGATAAAATTTTTAAAAATTATCTGAAACAAAATAGTTCTTCTGCCGGATTTTTATACATGTCCGGAAAGTTTGATTTTATTGGTAAAGAAGCCGCCGGCAGGATGAATGAACTCTCCCTGGTAGCCGACAGGTTAAGTCCGCAACTGGTAAAAAGAAATTATCTGGGAGAAAATATTGACGAAATATCTTTTCATCCGTCTTACTGGGAGCTGATGAAAATAGCTGTAAAGTCGGAAATGTTCCGTGTAAAGTGGGAACCATCATTGCGCAAAAAATATAACAATGAAAAACAATTGCTCGGATTTGGTTCGGGCTATATTTATGGAATGAGCGAGTGTGGACAATTTTGTCCGCTTTGTATGACTGATGGAGTTGCCCGCCTTATTGATTTGTTTTGTGACGAAGAAGATAAAGCAAGATTGTTACCA
The DNA here is from genome assembly GCA_036170475.1 of Bacteroidia bacterium. GTDB lineage: Bacteria > Bacteroidota > Bacteroidia > 2-12-FULL-35-15 > 2-12-FULL-35-15 > 2-12-FULL-35-15. The sequence goes on from JAVHPE010000170.1 coordinate 11,003, forward strand.
CATATTTATACTGATAATGCGGATGATTTATTCAGTGGAGCAATGTTTCTTACAGAAAAAACAGGGGGATCTGATGTAGGGGCAAACATCACAACGGCTACCCATATAGAAGGGAAAAATTATTTACTGAATGGTGAAAAGTGGTTTTGCAGCAATGCTAATGCTGATCTTATTTTTGCTCTTGCACGTACCGATTCAGGTATTAAAGGAACAAAAGGACTTTCTATATTTTTAGTGGAAAAATATCTTCCTTCCGGAGAACGAAACCCAATTGACATCATCCGTATAAAAGATAAACTTGGAGTACGTTCAATGGCAACCGCAGAATGTATGTTAACCAATACTGTTGGGAAATTGGTAGGTAGTGAATTTAATGGATTTAAAGTGATGTTGGAAATGATAACCCTTTCACGGCTTTATAATTCCGTTGCCGCTATTGCTGGTTCACGCAGAGCATTGGTTGAATGCTACCAATTTTTATGCTCCAGGGAAACATTTGAAAAGCCCGCTATTGAACATGCTTTGATTCGCACTAAACTAACTGAACTTGGCGCTTTAAATGTGGCTAATTTTTACCTTGTCTGGAGAACAGTAAAAGCTCTTGAGCTAGCTGATTTTGGTGATGGAAGAGAGGCGCAGCTTCTTCGTTTAATTAACCCAATGTCAAAAAAATGGTCTGCCGAAACAGGTGTTTACATTACCCGTGAAAGTATGGAGTTGATGGGAGGGCTTGGTTATATTGAAGATACGGTAATGCCAAAGTTAATGCGCGATGTGATGGTGCTGCCTATCTGGGAAGGTTCTGGAAATATTATTATTTTGGATATGATGAGGGCGATGATGAAAACAAAAGGTTTTGAAATAATTTGTGATGAAATAATTAAAAGTGCGGATAAAAATAAAGTTTATGGGCAATGGTTGAAAGAAGAATTGAATAAACTAATTCTCTTTTCCGGGAAAATAATAAAACTTTCGCAGGATGAAATGGAAGCGTCCGCAAAACCATTTTTTGAAAAACTGACTTCACTTTTTCAGTTATCATTGTTGCTTGATAATTTGAATGAAGAAAGTAAAGCATGGATTTTGCCGGCATTTAATTTTTTGAAAGAAAAATATGCTCCTTCTGAATTGAAGGTAATAGTGCCACTTTCAGTTGATGAAGTAAAAAATTTAATCGCTTGGGATTTTTAATTAATTTGGAAATGTGCAAATTTGAAAATGTATCAATTTGATTTTCAAATTGAAAAATTATTTATATATGAATGAAATTTATCTTAAATCCGCACAGTTTGTTGATAGTGACTCGGAGGAAATTAAACTATTTACTCAAAAAATTATCGGAACAAGTACTGATCCTATTGAGAAAGCTGTAAAGCTTTATTATGCTGTGAGGGATGGCTTTAGCTATAATCCATACGACATTGATTTAAGTCCGGGAGCGATGAAAGCAAGCTCTATTGTTAAAAGAGATCACGGTTATTGTGTTGAAAAAGCCTGTTTACTTACAGCGTGCGGACGGGCAGCCGGCATACCCAGCCGACTGGGGTTTGCAAGGGTTCGTAATCATATCGCCACTGAAAAACTGGAAGAGATTTTGAAAACAAATGTGATGGTTTTTCACGGGTACACCGAATTTTTTCTTAATGAAAAATGGGTAAAATCAACTCCTGCCTTCAATAAAGCACTCTGCGAAAAACTCAATGTTTTACCCTTGGAATTCAATGGGAAAGACGATTCCATATTTCAATCCTATAATAAAGAGGGAAATCAGTTTATGGAATATTTGCATGATTATGGAAACTTCCCTGATGTTCCATTAGAATTATTTATCAGCGAATTAAAAAAACATTATCC
>JAVHPE010000171.1:0-2608 GCA_036170475.1 Bacteroidia bacterium
GGTTGGTTTTGTAAAACCCCAAAGGGGTGGTATTAGGGAAATTTGTCGTACACCCCTCCCAAAACCTTTTTGTGTACTTATTGACACTATATTTTACTAATTTAACCGGCTGATTATTAATTATTTTTTTTAAAAGCAATTCGTGCAATTTGTGTCAAAAACTCTTTACTGATGGGGATCAACAATTAATTTATTGTTTTTGAAAGTTCGTTATTTTGCTATTCTTTAAATTTCTAATGCACTATAATCACAAAATCTCTGCTAAAGCTATATGTTTCTTTAGTTTTTTTAATTGGTGTTTAAATTTTATTTTTTAAATTTGTCCTCCGTTTAATTTAAATCGGCGAGTAAATGGATGTCCCGATAATTACCGGAATCAACTTGATAATTAATACAATTAATTCAAATTACCAATCTAAAACCACCCAAAATGCAAAAAAGCAACACTATTAAAATTCAGCCCAAAGGGTATAAATTGTTATTTCGGGTAGCGCTTATGTTGTGTTTCATTGGAATCTTTCAACATGCACAATCTCAGGATGTGGGTGTTGTTTCCTTACTTGCCCCGGATTCTTCAATCTGTGCCGCTACGAATCAAACAGTTGTTGTAAGAATAAAAAATTTTGGCTCCGACTCCGTGTATTATAATGTTGATACGGTTATTGTAACAGTTAATATTACCGGTGCAAGCACACAAACATATAATGATACTTTAATTGTTGGTAATCTTGCTCCTGATTCTATACAGGATATAACGGTAACATTTCTGTGTGATTTAAGTGCAAGCGGTACTCATATATTTAATGCATATACTACACTGACGGGAGATCTAAGCGCACTCAACGACACATTGGTACCCCTAAACATTACAGTAATTCCATTACCTTCGATCCCTACAATTACCGTTTATGGCTCAACAACCTTTTGTGAGGGCGATAGTGTATTGTTGGTTTCCAGCATAGCAACCGGAAATTTATGGACAGGAGGAACAACAAATGATTCACTAATGGTATTAATATCCGGCTCCTTTACAGATACAGTATCAGGTGGAGGCTGCTCCGCAACATCTGTTGTTACAACAATAGCCGTAAATCCATTCCCACCCATACCCACCATTACCGCTTATGATACTACCGTTTTTTGTGTAGGAGATAGTGTCCTGTTGGTTTCAAGCAGTACTACCGGAAATGTATGGACAGGAGGGTCAACAAATGATTCGCTTACTGTTTTTATATCCGGTGAATATACGGTTACAGTAACCAGCGCTGGTTGTTCATCATCATCTGATACAACCATAGTAGTTGCTAATTCATTTCCTGCAGTTCCTACTATCACTGCTTCTGACACAACCGTTTTGTGCCTGGGAGGAAGTGTAATTTTATATTCCAGTAGCTCAACCGGAAACACCTGGACGGGAGGAAGTACAAGTGATTCCCTTATTGTTTCAGCCGGCGGATCCTATTCGGTTACAGTAACGATTGATGGTTGCTCTGCCGTTTCTGCTGATACAACCGTTACTGTAAATTCTTTACCAACAGTAACTTTGGCAAGCTTTTCAAGTTCTCCCTGTGCACAGGCTTCCGAATTTAGTTTAACTGGTGGTTTACCCGCAGGCGGTATTTACTCTGGAATAGGAGTTGATTCAGTTGGCGTCTTTCATCCTGGTAGCGCAGGCGCTGTTCAGGGAATTATCTATACGATAACTGATATAAATGGATGTTCAAACTCAACTTCCCAAAACATGACTGTTCATGACTGTACAGGAATAGAAGAAATTATGTCACAGGGGATTATCGTTTATCCCAACCCATGCACCAATGGAAGTTTTAGCATTGCTATCAAAAATGCGAACTTTACTGAATTATTGATTAGCATTTTGGATATACAGGGTAAAGAAGTTTTCAGAACTTTGGATAAAAACACAGCGGCAAATTACACGAAACAAATTAACATTTCAAATTTAGCGAAAGGTTTGTATTACATCAGGTTGAGTGCTGATGCTGAAGTAAAAATTCAAAAATTGATTGTTGAATAATTTTTTAAAAAATGAAGAACAGGATCTTCCGTTGGGAAGTTACGAAATTATCAGTCACTTCTGGCATTGCATAACATCAGTTACCAGACAGTTACCTTATAGATCGGATAGTTTACCCACCATATATTGAGTGCCTTACGGAAGCCCATTTACTCAATAAAACAATTGTAACTTTATTTCTCATTTGAAGTATAACTACGGCTGCGTTTACATGATAATACAAGGCAAATCATTAAACAAATTTAAAAATTCCCTTTCTCTTAAGAACAAACCGAAATTTAGTAAAAATTAAAATTTACATGGTAAAGAAGTCTACAAATAAAGACAATTAGCGGAAAAACAGAAACAAGATGAAACGACACCTTACCCTTACCCTTACCGTTATTTTTTTTACCACCATATTTTTGGGAGGTTTCGGTGGGAAGCTATGTGCACAGCAAAATGTAGGCATCGGAACCACCACCCCAGATGCCTCCGCACGATTAGATATATTTTCGAATAATCAGGGATTATTGATTCCCCGTGTAAGTTTATTGTCCATCAATGACATAGCCACGATAACAAATCCTGCCG
>JAVHPE010000172.1:0-2545 GCA_036170475.1 Bacteroidia bacterium
TCCTCATCGGGGTTCAGTAGAGACTCCCAGAATTTTCTTTGTATCCTCCGTTATGCGCCTATCTCGTTCTTACATTAGCAACATATGGATTGATCGTATCTGTAAGTCGGATCTGACGATCCTTTAATAGTTTTATGAATCTCTTCGATTCAGTACATTATAAGTTGGAAAATAATTTTTGAAAAAGAAAACACAAGAAAACGCAAATAATTTATAAAAAATCAATAAAAATCCATATTTTCGATTCGAAAGTTAATGCTTTTTTGTAGAAATTCGATATCTTTCCTGAAAAATAATTGCGCCTAATTAAAAATCCATCCGATATAAAAATCTGATGGATTTTTAATATTCTGATATTTTTTCAAACAACTAAACCATTCATTATACGGGAAAAAATCATTTTTGAAAAATGAACTTAAAAAGCAATAAAATAGCGTCAAATAAAGAACAAAAGGATATATTTCTTTTTCTAAAGATCATTTTTCCCGTAAAATATTAGGTAGACGAGAATATGTCGACGTCATGGTGTCATCACCGTAAATCGCTATAAAAGTTAAAATATGAACCTATAAATCAATCGGTAAAGCATGTTGTCCAATAGTCAGATAGAAAACACAAAACACCTTCTAAGGGATGCCTGAGTTCAAGAAGACCAGTTATCGTTTTTCATCGAGCAGATAATATGTTTTGTTGCTATCGGATATGAACAATTTATCAAGAAAAAAATATAGGAGTCTAAACTCTCGAAAATCTATTATTTCTTATTACCAAATCATACAACATGAATCCAATTTATGTTATAGGGCTTACAAGAGTATCCTCAAAGAAACAAGATAATCGTTGAGAGAGCCCAAAAGTGCAAGAACAGGCGATCAGGCGATCGGCTGAGGGTAAATGAGAAACACTTCTAAAGACTTTCAAAGATAGTTGTACTGGAACGAAGATGGATAGGCCGGCTATAATGGAGGCTCTCGAATTTATCAAGACGTCGAACAAAAAGATTTCGAAGTGTTATTTCTATAGTTTTGACAGAAGTTCCAGATGATGACATGATGTACATCACGGCATCAAGGAGATGTTTCGAAGCGTCTGAGTGACATACCTGGATATAAGTTGAGTAATCCAAGAGAAAACAAAGGTTATACATATTGAATGAGTGAATACAGATGAATATGGGTGGGCTTATGAAAATCCGAGTGAATTCACCGAGGAAATACTTGTTATGATGGCAAAGGGTGACAAAGATAAAATGCTACAGAGGACTATTTCTCAAGAAATAAGGAATACAAGGAATGGATATCACCAAAGACAGTCTCATTTTTGACTAAAGAATGTTAAAATCCGTGATGCAGACTGAAAAATAAAAGTAACTGAAATGGATGACGAGGTCGAGTCAGTGTGGGTAAAGAAGATTTATGAATTACGAGCCATTGGAATTCCTGATAGTGAAATAGTAAAAGAAGTTAATTGAATGGGCTTCACAACTAGATCTACGATGCGCCAGAATAAACGAGTACTATGACGTCCATTAACGGTAAAGTACCTACAAACCCTTATTAAAAAGCCTGTTTATGCTGGTATTAGTATGGAAAAGTGGACAGGGTATAAACCTATAAAAAAGGCTTCTGCGGATTGATTCAAGAATCTAGTTGATATAAATACTTGGAATAAGGCCAATAAGTGAAAAGTTCAAATAATTGAAAAAGAAGATTGAAAAATTGAAATACTATATTCAAAGAAATGAAAAGAGAGTTTTGAACCAATAATAGAAAGGCGAAAGAATTATAACCCGAAGTATCCTTTCTCCAGAGTTTTGCGTTGTCCCGTATGTTCAGGATACTTAACCCCCAATAAATCAAAGTCCAAGAATTGAGAACATCATCACTATTATCAATGTAATGGAAAAAAGAACGAGCATGGAATTCAAAAACATAGTAACTATTCTCTAAAAAGAGACGAGGTAAATCGTGTAGTGATGAAGTTTATGCAGCAGGTAAAGCCATGAAATTGAGTCGTTAAAGCAATGGATTATGTTTCCTCCTTATATTTTGATACAAAAACGAAATCGAGTGCACATCTGGCATTAGATAGCGAGAAGAAAATTACAGAACTCAAAAAACAGAGGGTTCAAGTTGAAGAAAACATACCTCAGTATTTGCATCTTACAAAAATCATGGAAGCCATGGAGAAGCAATTATCAAAAATAGATGAAGATATTTTCCGAGAAGAATCTGAGTTTATGAATTCTTCTAGAGTTCTCGATATCGATAAGTCCGAATTTCGGAAATTCATGAATTATTGCATCACACACATAGAGAAGTTCGCTTCAGATAGCGAAAACAACGAGAAGATAGAATTGATTTTCCGATTCATTTTCCAAGAAAAACCCACCTATGAAGAAATAGTATCTCACACACCAAAGATGTACCCGATCTTTGCTCTACAAAGCCAACTAAAAAATTCCCCCGAAGGAGAATTCTTTAATATGACTTGATGGCAGCCCCAGTTGGAATCGAACCGACCTCGCAGGATTTGGAGTCCTGAA
>JAVHPE010000173.1:0-12544 GCA_036170475.1 Bacteroidia bacterium
AAAACAAATAACATCTTTCTTTAAAACCAAATAACATCTTTCTTTAAAACAAATAACATCTTTATGCGTAGAAAAGAGCAATTTATCGAAATTTCATATACTTTCGTATGAAAATTCTTGCAATTATCATTAACATAATAAATTAACTAAAAAAAATCAATGTTATGGAAACGTTAAGAAAAAAAATCGAAAAAAATGGAAGAAAAATAGTTTTAAGGTTATGCGCATTATTCCTTGCATTGATGCTGCTTTTAACTTCTAATGTTTTTGGTGATACAACCGGTTCTGGTAATATTTCACCGGCCGGTAATCAGACAAACAATAATGACTCAATTCATGCACATCAGGTATGGAATGGTACAGCATGGGTAAATTCAACTCAGGAAAGCGATAGTGCAGCTCTTGCGGAAGCACAAAAAAAAGCCGACCATGATACATTTATGACTTATTTATATATGGCATTGGGCTTTTTTGCCATTTTAGCTATTGCGTGGCTTACCAGAGGGAAAGAGAAAAAAGGAGGTAATGAAGTGCCAAATACTAATGCGGTAAAACATAATCCGGGAATCAATGATAAAAAGTATGGTTCGCATAAGCCAAGAAGATAAGATGTTTATTGGAGAACCTCTGTTTTTTGCTGAAATGAGCGAATTTTTACATAAAAATGATTGGTTCGACAGGTAGCAATTGAGTAGCATCTAAATTGTTTGATGAGAAATTCTCATTTTTATCAGGGAACTTGCAGAAAGAAATGAACGAAACGTTTTCTGCAAGTTCCCTTTTTAAATTAATCTCTCTAAAATTGTTTCGTGATGAACAATCCTTTTTAATTTTGCCTACTTTCGTTTTTTTCTTTTGAAAATAAATTTTATAGATAAAAAAAACGATAAGCCAAATTAATGCACAAAATAATAGTAGAAGGAATAAAGATATACGCTTATCATGGCTGCTTAAAGGAGGAAGCTAAAATTGGCTGTAATTACATTGTTGATGTTACAATTGAAATCGATTTTGCAGAAGCTGCCCAAACCGATGATTTAACTAAAACGATTGATTATGTTATTGTTTACGATATTGTAAAAGCGCAAATGGCAATACGTTCAAGTTTAATTGAACATGTTGGACAGCGAATTGTTACTGAATTAAAAAAAGAATTTACCTCATTAAAAAGTGTGGAAATAAAAGTTTCAAAGCTTAATCCGCCTATGAATGGTAATGTAGAGAGGGTAAGTATTATGATTAAAGAATAAAAAATGGCAAGCAAAAATTGTTCAAAGTGCAATACCCCTTTTGTATGCGACTGTGAAAATCCTGGTTGTTGGTGCGAAAATTTGTTCATTGATTTGGATACTTTAGACAAACTAAAAAAACAATATGACAATTGTTTGTGTCCGGCTTGTTTAAGTAAATATGCTATTAAACAAGAAAAAAAATAAATATGTAACGAAAATTTGTATTTTTGCAACTCGAAAACAAAAGGTCCTGTGGCCGAGTGGCTAGGCTCAGCTCTGCAAAAGCTGCTACTGCGGTTCGAATCCGCACGGGACCTCGAACAAAGCCCAATAGATTGCATCTATTGGGCTTTTTCAATTAAAAAGAGTCAAAACACATTTTTTTATTCAATTCTGCGTACTTTTACATTATGAAAACCATGCCTGATATATCTAAAAGGACCTTTTGGGATGTTGATATTTCTGAAAGTGATTTCAAAAATTCCTACGAATGGGTAATAACCAGAGTGTTTGATAGAGGGACATTAGACGAGGTGTTTTTGATAATTAATTATTATGGATTTGATTTTGTTAAGCGGATATTACAAACAACCACAGACAATTTACCTAACCATTCTATATTACTGGCGCGTGCAATCTTTAAACTAAACTATAACGATTTTAAATGCTCAGCAAAGAGACCGTTTCTACTCCATTATTAGAAAGCCTTGCTGGACTTATGGAAATGAAGACCATAAAAAAGCACCGTTTAGTTGGAGGTACGGCTTTGGCTCTTCAAATAGGTCATAGAATTTCTGTTGATATAGATTTGTTTTCCGATAAAAAAAATAATTACGAAGAGATACAGCAAGAACTTTTTGAAAAGTTTGGGAAACAATTTGAGAAAGCACGAAATATAAATAGTCCTTTAGGTAAGGGGGTTGCTGTGTTTTTAAATAATGTTAAAACAGATATTTTAGATTGGAATACCAAGTTTATCCGTCCGCCATTTATTGACTCAACTATTAGAATGGCGAGCAAAGAGGACATAATACCAATGAAATTCAATACCTTTTTATGTAGCCCTGAATATGCGCGTTATGAAAAGAAGGATTATATTGATATAGCAAACTTAATGAAGGAGTTTACTTTGGACAGAATGATTAATTTATACAAGGAGAAGTATCCAAATGAATCGATGTCTGCGAGATTAATGATAGAAGGATTACAGCTTAATGAAATGGCAGATAAAAAAATAATGCCCAAAATGCTAACCGATGAAACCTGGGATGATGTAAAAAAACAAATTGAAAAATCTATTGCCTTGTTCATTGAAAATAAAATAGGAAAAGGATAAAGCTAATTTTGTTGCATCGGCAAAATATTGCATATACGACAAGATGAGTATACGCAATTAATAGCAAAAAACCTATAGACTCTATCAACAATTTATTTTAAGAGCATGAAAACAGCTAAAATAACCTATACCGGCAATTTACGCACAGCGTCAGTACATTTGAAGTCGGGAAACACTATTATCACAGATGCCCCAACCGATAATAATGGCAAAGGGGAAGCTTTTTCTCCCACTGATTTATTGTCAACCTCTTTAGGTTGCTGTATGCTTACAGTTATGGGAATTGTCGCGCAGCGACATTCAATAAACATGGATGGAACAATAGTTGAAATTACTAAAATAATGGAATCGAATCCACGCAGAGTTGGCGAAATAATAGTGGAATTTCAATTTCCTGAAAATAATTATACCAACAAGGAAAAACAATTGCTTGAACTTGCCGCACATACTTGCCCTGTAAGTAAAAGTTTAAGCTCAGAACTAAAACAAACGATAATTTTTAATTATTGAGGAATAATTTTACCATTTTCATTCCAGAAAGTCCATTTGCCTGATTCCATATCATTAGTATAAAAACCTTCGTATCGTTTTTTTTCGTTATCATACCAAGAGGTAGTTTTTCCATTTTTTTTCCCTTTCGTAAATATTGTTTCGCTCCAGGGCAAACCGTCTTCATAAAAGCTTTTCCATAAACCCTCCCGCTTGCCGTCTTTCATTACTCCCCGCATTTCAATCACACCATTTTTATAATATTTGATGTATTCCCCGTTTTGAAGAAGAGTATCTTTTTTCCCGGTAAAAAAAGATGCCGTTTTAATTGTATCCTGCTGCACCTTTTTATTTTCGATAGTTTTAGAAGGTTCATTGTTGCAAGAAGATAAAGTCCAGCCCAATCCTCCCAAAAGGAGTGTGGTCAAACGCACAAGCCCCAAAAAAGATTTTGCAGATAATAGTGCAAATACTTTGAAGATGTTAGTAGGGGCTTGTTTCATTGTTTTAATTTTTTCGTTCCGTTGTATATTTAACCAATCCCAGTAAAGATATTTTTGAAGGACTGTCCGGGAAGACAGAAAGAATCTCTAAAGCTTTGTTTTTGTATTCGGTCATTCTGTTTTCGGCATATTGTATCCCTCCGCTTTTTATAACAAAATCAATAGCTTCAGCAACTTTCTTTGGATCATTGTTATTATTTTTTACGATATTGATAATCTTACGTTTATCCCAAACAGATGCATTATTAAGTGCGAATATCAAAGGCAGTGTCATTTTTTTTTCTTTAATATCAATACCTGTTGGTTTGCCGATATTAGTTCCATCGCCGTAATCAAATAAATCATCTTTTATTTGAAATGCTATACCTACAGCTTCGCCAAAAGCTTGCATTTTGTAAATAATTTTTTCATCTGTTGTAACCGATGCTGCACCGCAAGCACAACATGCGGCAACTAAAGATGCCGTTTTTTTTCGGATAATATCAAAATAAACCGATTCATCAATATCCAGTTTGCGTGCTTTCTCAATTTGCAATAATTCTCCTTCACTCATTTCCCGCACAGCATTGGATACAAGGCTTAACAAGTGAAAATCTTTATTGTCGATTGAAAGTAATAACCCTTTTGATAGCAAAAAATCACCAACCAATACTGCAATTTTATTTTTCCAAAGAGCATTTACCGAGAAAAAACCTCTTCGAACGTTTGAATCGTCCACTACATCATCATGCACTAAAGTCGCGGTATGTAAAAGCTCTATTAATGCGGCTGCACGATAGGTTGACTCATTCATCTCGCCACACACCTTGGCTGATAAAAAAACAAACATAGGACGCATTTGCTTGCCTTTGCGTTTAACAATATAATGGGTAATTTTATCAAGCAATGGAACCGAACTCTTCATTGAAGATTTAAACTTCAATTCAAACTCAGCCATTTCAGTTGCTATTGGTGCTTTTATTTCGTTGACTCTCATTTTTTATTTAGTTAATGGCGAAGAGTTAAGAGTTAAGAGTTATTAGTTATTAGTTGTTAGTTATTAGTTGTTAGTTATTAGTTATTAGTTATTAGTTGTTAGTTATTAGTTGTTAGTTATTAGTTATTAGTTATTAGTTATTAGTTATTAGTTATTAGTTATTAGTTGTTAGTTATTAGCTGTTAGTTGTTAGTTGTTAGTTGTTAGTTGTTAGTTGTTTTTTAATAATTATTCGCAAAAAAATTAATTTCTAAATATCCTTATTTTGTCTAGTTCCCTCTTAACTCTTAACTCTTAACTCCTAACTCTTAACTCTTAACTCCTAACTATCCCCTCTTTCCAACCTTATTAGCAAGTTGTCCACAAGCGGCATCAATATCCTTGCCTCTGCTTCCGCGAACATTTACAATAATTTTCCTACTCTCCAAATAGTTTACAAAAGCTTCCAACCGTTCGGGAGTAGTTTGTTTAAATTCACCATTACCAATCGGATTGTATTCAATAATATTTAATTTGCACGGAATGTGTTTACAAAATTCAGCTAACTCTTTTGCATCCGGCAAGCTATCATTAAAGTCTTTAAATACAATATATTCATACGTTACACGTGTTCCTGTTTTTTCATAAAAATATTTTAATGCTTCTGCCAATACTTCCAAAGTATTGGTTTCATTCAAAGGCATTATTTGGTTTCTTTTTTTATCATTGGCAGCATGTAATGACAAAGCTAAATTAAATTTTACTTCATCATCCCCTAATTTTTTAATCATTTTAGCGACACCGGCTGTGCTCACTGTAATGCGCTGCGGCGACATGTTCAGTCCTTCAGGAGAAGTTATTTTAAAAATTGAATCCATCACATTTTTGTAATTAAGCAAAGGTTCTCCCATGCCCATATACACAATGTTAGAAAGAGGAATATTATATTTTTCTTCTGCCTGTTTTTTTATCAATACTACCTGATCATAAATTTCATCCGCGTTCAAATTACGTAAATGCTCCAACTTTCCTGTCGCGCAGAATTTGCAGGTTAAACTGCATCCTACCTGAGAGGAAATGCAAGCCGTCATTCGTGTATTGCTCGGAATAAGAACACCCTCCACAATTTTTCCGTCAAAAAGTTTAAACGCGTTTTTAATGGTATGGTCGTTGCTTACCTGCATATCATCAATCGTTACAGCATTTATCAGGAAATGTTTATCCAGAAATTCACGAGTTGTTTTAGAAATATTAGTCATTTCATCAAACGTACGGGCAGATTTTTTCCAAAGCCATTCATATACTTGTTTGGCTCGAAAAGCCTGATCACCATTTTCAGTGAAAATGATTTTAAGTTCATCAAGAGTTTGTGCTCGTATGTCTTTCCTAATATTCAATTTTGAATTTTTGTCACACAAAATTACAAATAATTCCTCCTTGAAAATGGCGTCGCAAAGATTTAGTGTGTGGCAGGGGTATTAATTTGTAATTTAGATTTCTTTTTTAAGTATATGCGAAAAATTTCAGCTGAATCTATTTTTACAATTGCCTCCGATCCCATTAAAAATGGACTTATTATCGTTGATGATGATGGAACTATCATGGATGTTGGAAGCATTTCGGATTTCGGATTCTCGATTTCGGAATTTAAAAATACCGAATCCGAAATAGAATACTTTGATGGAATTATTTGCCCTGGTTTTATTAATACACATTGTCATTTAGAGCTTTCTCATTTGCGCTCGCAGGTTTCGGAAAAAGTAGGAATGACCGGATTTATTAAAGAACTAATTTCCCAACGATTTAATTTTTCGGTAGAGCAAATACAACAAGCCATTGCAGATGCGGAAGCGGAAATGATAAAAAATGGTATTGTTGCTGTAGGCGATATTTCCAATAATAACAGTACGTTTAAGCAAAAAAGCAAGGAGAATTTATTGTACCATACGTTTATTGAAATTTTTGATTTGAATCCTGACAAGGCTGAAGAATCCTTTAATAATGGACTTTCTCTTCTACAAGAACTTTCTCACATTCCACATCTCACATCTCACATCTCCATTGTGCCTCATGCGCCATACACAATGTCGGAAAAATTATTGAAAATGATTAACGATTATGCTCTTAAAAACAAAAGTATCATCAGCATTCATAATCAGGAAAGCGAAGCGGAAAATGAATTATTTATTTCAAAAGGAGGATTAATGGTTGATACATTTATTAAAATGGGAATAAAGCCAGATTTAATAAGGCGTACAGGTGTTAATTCATTAAAATCAACACTGCCGTTTTTAAAAAATGTTTCTAAACTTTTGTTGGTTCACAATACTTTTACCACGAAAGAAGATATAAGCTGGGCTGAAAAATTAATGAAGAATCAAGAATCAAGAATCAAGAATCAAGACAAAAAATCCGCGATGAAAAATGGAAGCAAAAAAATGGAAGAAGGATATCTCTCAAATCTCAAATCTCAGATCTCAAATCTATTCTGGTGCACCTGTCCCAATGCAAATTTGTATATCGAAAATAAATTACCAGGCTATAACAATTTTATAGCGGAAAATGTTTGCATAACCATTGGTACTGATAGTTTGGCGTCCAACCGGAGCTTGTCTGTTTTGGATGAATTAAAAACGATTGCAAAACACTATCCTGAAATTTCTTTGCAAACCTTGCTTTTATGGGCAACAAAAAATGGTGCCGACTTTTTAGGTTTTAAACAATTGGGGACAATAGAAAAAGGGAAAAAACCCGGGTTGAATTTGTTAAAAAATATGGATGGGTTAAAGATTTCGGAGAAAACTGAAGTACAAAAATTAGTGTGATTTTTTTGAAATTTTCAAGTTACGTTTAATGTATTCTCAAGCTAAATAAAGCGATATCATCAATATAGGGCTTGCTTTGTTTGTAATTAGTAATAGTATCCATGATAAGTTTATTTAAACTCTTCATATCTAAATCCAGATTATTTCTAATTAGCTCTTTTAATGAATCAATGCCAAAATCTTCACATTTATCATTTTCCAATTCAACCACCCCATCGGTATAACATACAATAGTAGTATCGGGAGTAATATTTAAAATTCCTTCTTTGATTTTTCCTATTTCATCAAACATTCCCAAGCCAGTGCATCCGATTCTTAAAGTACTGATAGAATTTTTTGAAGCCAGCAAAGGAGGATTATGCGCGGCATTTATATAGGTAAGTGTATGAGTTACTAAATTATATTTGGCTATAAACAGCGTAATAAATTTTTCTCCTTTTGCACTTGCTAAAACTTTTGCATTTAATTCCTGAATAAGGTCGGTCAGTGAAGTGGTGTGATTAAATAAAACACGAAGGTTTGCCTGAAAATTTGACATTAATAAAGCTGCAGCAACTCCTTTGCCTGAAACATCTGCAACGCAAAAAGCACATTCGTTCTCATTCAGCCAAAAGAAATCATAATAGTCACCACCAACCTCCTGGTGCGGTAAATAGAAAGCCGCGGTATCCAAATGTGCGTCATTCGGTAAAGTGCTTGGGAATAGCATTGATTGCATTTGCGAAGCAAGTTCCAGCTCTTTTTTCATTGCTGCCTGTTGGATACTTTCCTTGGCAAGTTTTTTGTTTTCAATTGCAACAACAATGATATTGGTAAGTGTTTGTACAAAATTCAAATGTTTAATAGCCGGACTAACTTCCACTTTGTCTTCTAAGTCTCCAATCAGCACATAAGCTAATGGTTTTGATTTATGAAATACCGGGATAAGAATTTCAAACGATTTGTTTAGTGTTTGTTCAGAAAAATTTATTGTGCCTATTTCCAGAATGGGCAATAAATCACGTTCAACATTAATATTATTATATTCATTAGTAACACCGTATTTTAAAATACATTTCCAACCATTTTGACTATCGCTGAAAAGCACAAGTTTCCCAATTTTTAATTGAGTTTCCAGCACTTCTTTAAAAATTTCGAGTAGTTTATCGGTAGAAAAATTATTGTTAATGGCTTTTGTAATCTGTAGCAACGAATTAAGTTTTATATCCTTAATTCGTTTTGAACTATTTTTATTTAGTTGAGATGCCATCGGTAATTTGATAATTTATTAATTTGAAAATGTGCCAATGTCCCAATTTGCATTATGTATAAAACATAGTATCAAATTAGCACATTTTCAACTCAGCACATTTTTTTTATAAAATCAGGTAGCATTTTTAATGCGGCAATTTCTTTCATTTTTGTTCTCGCATCATCAGCAGGGGTTCCGAAATACGTTTTTCCATCAGGAATATTTTCCCCTAATCCTGATTGAGCCAACAAGGTAGCGCCTTTACCGATAACAATATCGCTTTTTACTCCTGATTGTCCCCAAAGCGTTGCGCCATCTCCAATAGTAACTACCCCTGAAACGCCAACGTGTGAAGCCATTAAACACATTTTCCCAACTACGGTATCGTGCCCTATTTGTACGTGGTTATCAATTTTAGTTCCCGCGCCAATTACCGTATCTCCCGAAACACCTTTATCGATGGTGCATAGCGCCCCAATCTCTACATCATCTTCAATGATTACACTTCCGCAGGAAATCAATTTATCAAATTTATCGCTTCTCTTTTTATAATAAAACGCATCAGCTCCAATTACTGTATTTGAGTGTATGATTACATTATTTCTTAAATGACAATTATCATAAATAACTACATTGGGATGAATTACACAGTTGTCGCCAATAGTAACATTATTTCCCAAAAACACCCCGGGCATAATTACTGTATTGATTCCTATTTGGGCTGTATCACTAATTGGTTTTTGAGAATAATTTACCGGACAGAAATGTAACACCAGTTTATTATAATCCCTGAAGGGATCATCAGAAACAAGTAATGCCTTGCCTTGCGGACATTCAACTTTTTTATTGATTAATATGGTAGTTGCTTTTGAATGAAGAGCCTTATCATAATACTTCGGGTGGTCAACAAAAACAATATCACCGTTTTCAACTTTGTGAATTTCGTTCATGCCACTAATAATATGGTTGGGAGATCCTTCAAACTCACAATTAATTAGCGTAGCAATATCTTTTAACTTTTGTGGAGATGGTAATTTCATAGCTTGACGTAATTTGTTACGTGTTTCAAAAATAAGAATTTAAAAAATGCCCTGTCAATAATTTTGACAGAGCATTCTGAGCTTATGCTTTCAGAGATTTTAGAATTATATTATTTCACTCTTTCAGAATATTCTGAAGTACGGGTATCTATTTTTATTTTTTCGCCATCGTTAATAAATAAAGGAACTTTCACAATAGCACCTGTTTCTAATGTAGCAGACTTAAATGTGTTGGTTGCTGTATTTCCCTTTTCCCCGGGTTCAGTGTATGTAATAAGTAACTCAACAAAAACAGGAGCTTCGGCAAAGATTGGATCTTCTCCTTCAAAGGATATTTTTACTTCCATCCCCTCCTTTAAAAATTTTAAGGCATTACCAAATAAAAAAGAAGGCACATAAATTTGCTCAAATGTTTCATTATTCATGCAAACAATAAAATCTCCGTCAGGAAAAATATATTGCATTTGTTTGTAATCAACACGAACAAGCTCAACATTTTCACCCACCCGAAAGCGATTTTCAACAATTTTGCCGGACTTTAAATTACGCATACGAGCCTGATAAAACGCGCGTAAATTACCCGGTGTACGGTGTATGTACTCTTCCACTTTGCAAAGTTCCCCCCCGAAACGGATCACTGAACCTACACTTAAATCCCCTGAATTTGCCATCTGTTTAGATATTAAAAATTAAAATTGTTTTGCATTTTTGAATTGGATTGCAAAGATATGATTTATGAGTTGATAAGCAAATACTACTATGAATTAATAGCAAAAGCAGCGATGCCTCCAGAGATAGAATATTGCAAAGTTTACCGGTGGCATCGTTTATTTTTATAAGCTGTTGAATAACCACCCAATCCACCTTTATGAAGCTCTGGCTAAAAACCAATGCCTAGCCGCAAATTAACCAATTGCTGAAAAAATATTTTATTGAAAATAATTGGACTCAAATCTGTTTCATAACTGGAATACATTTTATTATAATAATCATCAACGGTTATGGCAATTGCTGCCCTAATTCCATAATCTATAAGTAGTTTATCATAGAATATGCGTTGTCTTCCAAAACCAAAAGCAAGTCCAAAACTTTTTGATTTTAATTCTCCCGATCCTATACTTATTGTTTCAGAAGTAGTTTGATAATAAGACTGGCTTACCCTTGGATACGTATATGGTTCATATTTTATAGAATTCAATAATATAAACCCTTCCCATTTTACATAAGGGCCTAAAGGCGCTAAATAAGATCTTTTAAATAATTTTATTCCCAAAGAAAACCCCAGAGAAGATGATTGAGCGTTATTTTCAGGATCAGTAAATATATAATCATGTAAATTATAATTTGCGACAACGGCATTGTCAATTTTAGATTTCACATACGAAAAAGAAAAACCTAGTGCCATCCGATATTGAATAATATAATTTAAGTCTAATGCGTGTGATATATTTAACCTTTTTATCTGGAATTCATCGCTGGAAAGTCTTTCAATTGTTGGCGAAAATAAGTTAGAATAGCCCACAAAAAATCGCTTTCCCATATATCCTGTTACTTGTGCGGAAATTGAAATGGATAAAAATAACAATGAAAGTGAAAGTGAAACTATTTTTTTCATTGTTTTAAAATGCTAAAAACCCAATGCCAATATGAAAATTAATTAATTGCTCACGGAATATACGAATACGGGAAGCACGCCTGTAGTAATCTTCAATATTACCTACAAATTCATCGCCCGCCATTATGGTAAGAATGCTGAAGGCAGGAGTAAATCCCAATCTGACTCCATAATCCAAAACAATTTTATCATAAAAAATTTGCTGCCGCCCCGTGGTATAAACAATAGATATATTTTTGTATGAATACTCTCCGGTACCCAAATTAAATTGAATATCAGTATAAGGATAGTTGCTATTGTCCTGTATTAAAAAATGCTGAAAATCGTATTGAACTTTTTCGAACATCATTATTACCTCCAGTTTATGGTATTTACCTGTTGGGGCAATAAACCCCCGCTTAAATGTTTTTAATCCTATTCCAATATTTCTGGAGATTAGTAATGCCGGTGTATAAAAATCTCCGCCATATTTGTAGGTATTCAGATATGGGTAATCACCTGTTGACTGAAAATTTAAAAAACCATTATGCACTCCTTTATCATAAGCTATTCCTGTTCTGAAATATTCCCCTGAGATGCATATCATTCTACCTGAACTGAATGCATATTCCAAATTCAAACAATGAGCATTGTTAATAGTGAAAGAAGACTGACCAGACGGATAGGAATTTAGAGATCCCGGACCAATAAATCCAGGTATAAAATAATTACTGTACCCTACTACCAAACGCTTACCTAAATAGCCCGGCGCCTGTGAAAAAACAGTACTTGAAATCAAGAGTAAAGAAAACAATATTTTATGCTTCATTGCTGAGGAAATAGATTTTTTAACTAAAAAATTTCTCATAATTCATAGCCTATTATTCTTTAGGTTTTTTTGCGACATGCATTAATGAATTGTAAACAAAAGATGTTATTATATCTTTTTTGTCATTCGCACGCGTATAACGAGTTTCAAACTTCATTAATTTGCCTGTTTCCAAATCCATTAAAATAAAAAAATAAGTATTTCTGTATGATTTGCCTTTAATATTGTAAACCCCACTCCATGCGACATATTTGGAGCCTAGCTTTTCTATCAGTTGTTTGATGTTTTCAGAACTTGTTACAAGTTCATCATTATTATCTCCATGTTTAAATCGCTCACCTAACCATTCATTTATTAGTGCATTATCATTATACTTTTCAATATCACCTGCCGTAATATCTTTAGTAGTCAAACATGTATATTGTAATTTTAAACGGTCGGCACATTTTTTTTGTATATCCAATAGTACCTGCTGACGATCTTCGGATTCATAGAAATTAATAGTCGCTA
>JAVHPE010000174.1:0-39668 GCA_036170475.1 Bacteroidia bacterium
CGGCCGGATTTCCACCGCTGCATATCGTTTGAGCTGCGGCTATGGTACCGCCTGTTACAGCATTAACTGTTACAACTATATCATTGCTATTGGCGGTACAGACTACACCGTTCAGTGTACTGATCGTTATCCGTCTGTAACTAGTTGTTGTCGCTAAACCTGCCGAAACATCATATGTTGCACCTGTACCTAATGTGGCACTATAGCCATCACCGCTCTGTTTCCACTCATAGGTGAGTGGGCCGGAACCGGTTGATGCGACACTTTCCGAAAATGCAGCCGGGTCTCCACCGCTGCAAATTGTTTGAGCGGCAGCAATGGTACCACCGGTTACAGAATTTAATATCGAAGTGAAGGTTGCGTGCACATCAGTAATAATATCACCAGCTATTACTGATGTTCCACCTGTTCTTGTAACAGTACTTGGTCCGGTAGCTGCGGTTATTGCTCTTATCTGGATGCTACTCATCGTAATTGTATCTAAGACGCCAGTACCACTTCCGCCAATTGTAAGTGTAATTGTGGTTGCATCTGTAAGAGCCACGCTGACTGATGTTATATCAGTACCTGTAAAGGAAGCACTACCAGCTGAGGTGAACTCGAAGTTAGCAGGTGTGGAAAGAATTAGCGTTCCAAATGTTGAAATATCAGTTGCTAAATTTTCGCTAATAACAATATTACCGAGTGTAAAGGAAGGTGACGGGAATGAACAAGTGGTAAATGTTAATGTGGGAGCTGTAATAGTTACCTGTGCAAAAGCAGAATTTAAACAAGCAAATACAATCAAAATGATTGCATTTAACTTCATTTTGGATGCAAAGTTTCTTAAAAAATTGGCGTTACTATTAGGATAGTATTTTTTTTCCATATAAGTAACAATAGTTTTCGTAGCTGTAAACCTTTGATTTTATTGATGTTTATTATAAATATACACAGACAAAAAAAAGAAACCAACGGAAAAAATATTTTCAGAATCTTGGCATCTTCCTTAGCACTATCTATGACAATAATCAAAATGATAAAATTCTTACATTGTTTTACGCAAAAAGCATTAATATAGTTGCGGGTTTCAAATAAAAAAAAGTGTCAATTATTGTTAAGCAAATTGTTTTCAAATAGCGCTGATTATTAATGACATACGATCGGTTTGTAAATGTAAAATTAATGAAACTGGTAAAAATATACAGACAAACATGCCAAATGAATTCCTTTATATAATTCTTAGTATGAAATCAGGTAACAAATTTAATTATTTGAGCGCTCCAAAGCATGTTAATTTCAAACTTTTATAAACAATCAAATCTGAAAAAGAACTAATAAAAAACCTAAGCTTTTGGAAAAGTTAAAAAGATACAAAGTGTTGCCATCATTGTGAAAAAATTACTTTGTTCAAATATATATTTTATTTGAATCGAATCGAATAAAAAAATTGATACTTTTTTAATACGTATATGTCTTAATTTATTTAATTTGCAGTCAAATAATATTATTGCCACATTTATCATAAAAAAAACCGCAACGTGAAGAGACTCCTGCTAATACTTACAATTTGCTTTTTTATTTCTACAGTTTCAATTGCCGGAGGATTTCAAATTAATCTGCAAGGGCAAAAACAATCCGGGATGGGACATACCGGCACAGGATTGTTGCTTGACAATTCGAGTATATTATTTAATCCGGGTGCGGTATCTTTTTTAGATTCTTTGCGTGGAATATCTTTTGGTGTAAGTTTAATTTTTCCTCAGACAACTTATTTGGAACCCTACCCTGGCGCTTATACTGCAAATATTGAACCTCACCTGGGAACACCAATTACATTATATGCTGCTTTTAAATTTAAGAAAATGGCCAAGCTCAGTGGAGGTATTGGGGTTTACAATCCTTTTGGAAGCAGGTTACAATGGGCAGATGACTGGAAGGGTCAATTTTTGATTCGCGAAATTGACTTAAAAACTTTTTTTATTCAGCCAACATTATCTTACAAGATAAATGAGAAGTTGGGAATAGGGGCAGGTTTTGTTTTCGCTACAGGTGATTTCACTTTGCGCAAAGGAGTTCCGATACAAGATAGTTTGGGCGATTATGGCGAGGGCAAACTAAAAGGTAAAGCCCGTGGATTTGGGTTTAACGCTGGGATTTTTTTTAAAGCGAGCAATAAGTTATCTATTGGTATTGATTACCGATCACAGGTTGATGTAAAAGTGGAGGATGGAACTGCTGAATTTAAGGTACCTAATTCAGTTCTAGAGTATTTTCCTCAAACAACATTTTCTACTCAATTGAAATTACCAAAGGTTGCAACTTTAGGGTTTGGTTACATCATCAACAGCAAAATAAAAATGGCATTGGATATAAATTATATCGGGTGGAAATCGTATGACTCGTTAATTATCGATTTTAAAGATAATACCACAAAACTAGCCGATATTCATTCCGCCAGAATGTATAAAAATGTATTTATTTTCCGAATTGGAGGTCAATACCAATTGACAAATAAATGGACCATAAGATTAGGAACCTATTATGATATGACGCCTGTTAAGGCAGGATATTTTACGCCTGAAACACCCGATGTAAACAAAATAGGGGTTACTTCAGGAGCGTCTTATCTGGTAACTAAAAAAATTCATTTAGATTTATCACTCCTTTTCATAGAGGGTATGAAACGTACGGATACCAATATTGAAACAGGCTTTGGCGGAACTTATAAAAGCAGAGCTATTATTCCCGGCTTCAGCCTTGAGTATATGTTTTAATCCTTCCATCAGCTAAAAGTATTTTGAAAGAACACCTACTTATCACATTCCTATTCAACATAACCTTTACAAACAACATACAAAATATGTCGCATGACTTATTCATTCCTCATTATTGTTAAATTTGCGTCCAAATTATTGTAAATATTTTGAAAAAATATATAATTACACATGTCTGTTTTTTTTTAATTTTTAATTGCGCTGCGCAAATTATTAATAATAAACCTGTTGATATTGCTATTGGTCCAATAAATTTCAATTCCGAACAAATTAAAAAAAACAAAATTAAGAGCATTGCTATCGTTATTGTTGATAAGCCTGATGGCAGCGTAATTATTGATAAAGGCGAGGGGAAGGGGTATGAATTTGATGAAAACGGAAATGTGATGCGTTATTACTTTACTGTTTTAAATAGAACACAGTTAGAGGAAATCGAACAACCTGCAATTAAAAAAAAAGGGCGTATAATTAGGCAAGCAAATACAAGCACTCTAATAAACTACATCAACGATACTGTTTTCGTAAATATATTTTATGATAACAAAAACCGGATTATTACTAAACGTGTAAAGACGGGTGATTACTATGATGCTTATTATTATGAATATAATGAGCAAAGTCAGATAAGAATAGAAATGCATTGTAAGGAAACGAATGTTAGTGAAAATAAAAAAGAATTTAAGTTAGGGGTGCAAAATATTTTATCCACTGAAGCATTTGAATACACTATACTTACACCGACTCAAATAAAAAAAAGGTGTTTGAACGATGAAGGACGTGAATATAAAAAGTCGATTATTAATTATGATGCAAAGGGAAATAAATTATCCGAAAACTATGAATATATTGTAAGTTGGATGTATCAGGAAACAACCTGGCAATACGATGAAAACGGGAAATTATTAAAACGAACATTTAAAAGTAATGAAAGTGCTGAAGTAAATGAATATTCTATTTTTGAATATAGTAAAAATGCCTTATTAACAACTGAAACGAAATTCAAAAACGATAAACTTACAGATGAAATTAATTACCTGTATGATGAAACAGATAGGCTTGTTAAATCAGAAGTAAACAGGGATCATAAAAATTCTTCTATTGGTATCGTAAAATACGCGTATACTTTTTATTAAATGGCCATTCAAAAAAGTAAAAAAAAAACCACAAAGTACACTAAGCAAGCATAAAGCCCACAAAGAGGTTATTTAAATGTTTTAGAGAAAATCCATTGGCATTGTTATTTGATGCTTGAATTTTTTGCGAATTAAAATTTTAATTGTCATCGCATGTTTATTTTTTTCATCGGGCGGAAAATGATTTTCATTAATTGTTTCCCATTGACTCATATCAAGGTCAGGAAAAAAAACATCCGATTCAAACTCCTCTCCAATTTCTGTCAAATAAATTTTGTCTACCTCAGTTACAGTTTGTTTGAAAATATCAGCGCCACCAACAATTAGTATCTCTTCCAACATTTTTTCCGAACAATAATTATATGCTGCATCCATTGAATTAAATACAACAACATTATTATGCTCTGCTACTTTTTTTTCATAATCGTTTTGAGTGGTAATAATTATAGTTGTACGATTAGGAAGAGGTTTGCCAATAGATTCATAGGTTTTACGCCCCATGATGATGTGATGCCCCGTTGTTTTTTCTTTAAAGAATTTTAAGTCGCGGGGCAGATGCCAGGGTAAAGTATTATTTAAACCCATACCCCTGCTTTTTTTTTCGATTGCTACAATAAAAGATTTTATCATACTGCTACAGCGGCTTTAATGTGTGGGTGAGGATCATAGCCTTCCAAAGTAAAATCTTCAAATTTAAAGTCGAAAATGTTTTTTACTTCGGTGTTAATTTTTAATACCGGTAATTTACGAAACGCTCTTGATAATTGAAGTTTAGCTTGTTCAATGTGATTGGAATAAAGATGTGCATCACCTAAGGTGTGAATAAATTCTCCCGGTTTTAAATTGCAAACCTGTGCTATCATTAGTGTTAAAATGGCGTAGGATGCAATGTTAAAAGGACCCCCCAAAAATATATCAGCACTGCGTTGATAGAGTTGGCAACTTAATTTCCCATCAGCAACATAAAATTGAAAAAAAGCGTGGCAGGGAGGCAGTTTCATCTTGTCAATTTCAGCAACATTCCATGCACTTACAATCATCCTTCGGCTATCAGGATTGGTTTGAATTTGATTTATCACTTGAGTGATTTGGTCAATATGCCTGCCGTCGGCGGTAGGCCAGCTGCGCCACTGAGAGCCGTAAACAGGACCGAGATTCCCATTTTCATCAGCCCATTCATCCCAAATATGAACATCATTTTCTAATAAATACTTAATGTTGGTATCGCCTTTTAAAAACCATAACAATTCATGTAAAATGGATTTTAAATGCAGTTTTTTAGTTGTAAGCATCGGAAAGCCTTCCTGCAAATCAAAACGCATCTGGTATCCGAAAACGCTGATAGTTCCGGTTCCTGTTCTATCCGTTTTGGTTGCCCCTTGATCCAAAACATGGCGCATTAAATGGTGGTATTGTTTCATGTAGATAAACTAAATGACTATTTTTATTTATGAATCTTCCCTTGTAATTTGGTTGGATTTTGGCGAGTATCAAAAATTCGTGCGATGAATATTTTTGAAAATTCGTGTTTATAAATTATTTTGCAATGACCTTCTATCAAATACCTGTATTGATAATTCATGTTTTTAAGTAAGGGCTCAATTTGCCCACTTTCAGGAAATGTAGAAAGTTGATTTGCCCGAAATAAAATTCTGAAAGTGACCTGCTCTGCAATTGAGACCGAAAATTGAGAAATAAAATCTATGATAGTATTCAAATCATTCATTGCGCTTTTCTGTCCAAATAATTTCAATTGAATTCATACTTTGAATTTATTTTTCACAAACTGCTCCACTTCCGCCTGCGAAGAGGTTCTACCAGCTTTAATATCTTCTTCCGCAATTTTTATTTTGTTAATAAATTCCTTTTCGGTCATTGGTTTCAAAGATTTTTCGTATTCATCCTTGATTGTTTTTTTTAATAAATCTTCAATTTCTTTTATCAATTTTTTATTTTCAATGACAGAAAGTTGGTTGATAAGTTTTAGTTTTCGCTCTTGTATGGTCATGTTCCGAATTTTTATAGTTCAAATTTATTAAATCGGTAATTAATTTCTATTATTGATATTTCCTTTGGTGTCAGTTCATGTAATTCAGACCCCAATTAACCTATTTTGTGTTTGTTGTGAGTTATTTTGTTTTTTAATGATTCTGTTTTTTTTTGCAGTTTCAAATTTAAGAAAGGGAATAACGATATGAGAAAAACTGTGTTTCAAGTTTTCAATACATTTCAACAAATCAATGGAAAATAAGAATACCAGCAATGGTTTTGGAAGGATATGAAAAAGGATTGATTATCCCTGCTCCTTTGTTGAAAGACAACACTAATGACTTACATTTTCCACTTCGTCAGGATTGTGCTTATGCTTAAAGAAAATCGCAAATGCAATTGCAATAATTAAAGCATAAATTGAAAAGGAAAGCCAAATCAAGTGCCAATCTCTTGTGCCATCAACAGTAAAATAAGTGCCTATTATATAACCACTTACTTTACTACCCATAACTGCTCCAAAACCATTGGTCATCATCATAAATAAACCCTGAGCGCTGGAACGGATTTTAGAATCTGTTGAAGTTTCTACAAATAAAGACCCTGAAATATTAAAGAAATCGAATGCCATTCCGTAAACAATGCATGACAAAATAATCATCCATAAACCTCCTGAAGGATCACCATAAGCAAACAATCCGAAACGTAATACCCAGGCAACCATTGAAATTAACATTACTTGTTTAATTCCAAATCGCTTTAAGAAAAATGGAATAGCTAATATAAACAGCGTTTCCGAAATTTGAGAAATAGACATAATAATAGTTGAATACTTCGCAACAAAGGAATTTGCATATTGAGGCATTTTCCCAAATTCAGAAAGAAAAACATCCCCGTACATGTTTGTTAGCTGTAAGGCCGCTCCTAAAAACATAGAGAAAACAAAAAATAATGCAATTTTATAAGAGCCAAAAAGCTTAAAAGCATCAAGTCCTAATTTTTGTACGAATGTTGAATTTTCAGAAATTAGTTTCTGCGGTGGGCATTTTGGTAAGAAAAAAGAATAAATCCCTAAAGCGATAGCTGCAATTGCGGATATATAGAACATATTGGCAGATGCCTTATTCCCAGTAAGGTTCGTTGTCCACATTGCGGCAATAAACCCTATCGTACCCCATACGCGAATAGGTGGAAATACCTTTACTACATCAAAATTGTTATTTTTTAATATCGTATATGCAATGGAATTTGACAATGAAATGGTTGGCATATAACAAAGCATTGCCACAAATATCACCCAGAAAAATGAATTTGGAGTATCAACCTGGGGAATATATAATAGTACTAATCCCCCTAAAATATGTAAAATACCATATAATCGTTCGGCATTTATCCATTTGTCTGCAATTATACCCGTAAGAGCGGGCATTAGAATAGAAGAAAACCCTAATGTCATAAATATGTCTCCAAACTCATCACTTGTCCATTGTTTGGTCCCAAACCAATAGTTCGCAACTGTAATTAACCATGCTCCCCAAACAAAAAATTGAAGAAAACTCATTAATGTTAGACGACTCTTAATATTCATGTGGTTTTAATTTATTTATAGAAAGGAACCCAATTTCGCAAATTAGTATTCAAAGAAATTAGTATTTGAATCTGAAATTCGTGTCAGCAAAATCTGCTTATGATTTTTTGCGATTGTTTAATTCATCTCTTATTTTCGAAGCTTTTTCGTAATCCTCGTCATTTAAAGAAGCCTCGAGCATTTGTTTTAATTCTTCAGTGGACTTTTTCAGATAATCTGTTTCTTCTACCTCCACCACATCACTGGGCGTTACGTTATCATTTGCGGCTGCAAGAGCATCTTCATCTAAAATAATTCCTGCCTGAGATAAAATAAATTCATAGGTATTTATAGGGCAGTTGAACCGAACAGCAAGAGCAATGGCATCTGATGTGCGCGCGTCAATCTCTACTTCTTTCCCTTTATTGGCACATATTAATTTAGCAAAAAAGATACCTTCAACTAAATTATAAATAATTACTTCACTAATATTGATGTCAAATCCTTTTGCGAAACTTCGGAATAAATCATGCGTAAGGGGGCGACTTGGTGTCATTTTTTCCAGCTCAATTGCAATGGCTTGTGCCTCAAATCCACCTATAATAATAGGTAATCTGCGCTTTCCTTTGGCTTCCCCTAAAACAAGGGCATAAGCTCCTGTTTGTGTCTGGCTATAGGATAGCCCTACGATTTCTAATTTTACTTTTTTCAATTTTTAATATTTTTTAATCCTCCTAACCTTCCTTCGACAAGCTCAGGACAAGCTATTTTCAAGGGGAATTGATCACGTCCTCAAAAAGCTAAGAATAAATCCGAAATCTAATTTTGGTTTGCTTTGAAATTTTTTACAGCCTGTATTAATTTCGGCACCACTTCAAATGCATCGCCAATAATGCCATAATCAGCGGAGCTAAAGAATGGAGCCTCTTTATCCGTATTAATTACCACAATGGTTTTGCTTCCATTTACCCCTGCCAAATGCTGAATAGCACCTGAAATACCAATGGCAATATACAAATTGGGACGGATAGCTAAACCTGTTTGACCCACATGTTCATGGTGCGGACGCCAATCCATGTCTGCTACCGGTCGGGAGCAGGATGTTGCGGCGCCAAGTGATTTCGCTAAATCTTCTATCATACCCCAATTTTCAGGTCCTTTTAATCCACGTCCCGCTGATACTACAATATCCGCATCCGCTAAATTTAATTCCGTCGTATCTTTTTTAACTTCTTTTACTTTTATAAGGGATGTTATTTTGTCTAAATTAACTACGAAATCAACTAGTTCAGCTGTCCCATCAGTTAATAGTACAGGGAAAGAGTTTGGCAATAAAGAAATGATTTTTTTTGGCGAATTGATGCTGTATAATGCGGTCGCTTTCCCTGAAAATACATTTTTAGCGACAGAAAACGAATCGCCGGAAATAACCGGATAGTCAAGAGCTCCAGCAACCGCTCCCGCTTTTAATTTAACCGCTAAACGAGGGACTACATCTTTGCCGGTAAAGTCCTGAGAGAAAATAATAACAGTTGAATTTTCAGCCGTAGCGGCTTGTTCAATAGCTTCTGCCAAACATTGCCCATCAAGGGTTGCTAGTTTATCATTCTTTAATTTTAACACTTTTTTAGCTCCCGCTTTTCCAAGATCGGCCATATCGGCTTCTCCAACAATAATTGCAGTTACCGTAGTATTCATTTGGGTAGCAATGCGACTACCATAATTAACGGCTTCTAAGGATGATTTTTTAATTTTCCCCTTTGCTATTTCTGTATATACTAATACTGACATGGTTTTGAGTTATGAGTTATGAGTTTCGAGTTATGAGATTTTGCTAAATTGTCTATTGCAAATTATTTTAAATTGCTTTTGCTTCTGTATGTAGTAATTCAATTAATTTTTCAGGAGTGCTTGCGTCCACAAATTTGCAATCGGTACGTCCGGCGGTAAGTTTGTAAGAAACAATGGTTGTTAATTTATCTGAAGCAATAGCGGGTACAACTATTAAAGGTTTTGTGCGGGCAGCCATGATACCACGCATATTTGGAATACGAGCTTCAGCCATTCCTTTGTTTGCCGATAATACTAATGGTAATGAGCATTCAACTACTTTAGTTCCTCCATCAATATCGTGTTCAATAGTTGCCGTGGTTCCTGTAACATCTAATTTGGTAGCCATTGATATATATGGAAGATTCAATAGTTCCGCAAGCATACCGCCCATCATGGAGCTATTATAACTAATGGTTTCTTTACCTGCCAAAATTAAATCAAATCCTTTATCCTTTGCATAAGCGGCAATTTGAACAGCGACAGCATAAGCGTCGTTTGCATCGGCATCAATGCGTACCGCATCATCAGCTCCTATTGCAAGTCCTTTACGTATGGTTGGATCACTGTCAGCCGCGCCAACATGAATTATGGTAACTGTACCACCCAATGTTTCCTTTAATTCCAATCCGCGAACAAGTGCGCACCATTCATCAAAAGGATTAATTATAAACTGCACTCCGGCTGAATTAAAGGCAGTATCGTTATTTGTAAAACTAATTTTAGTGGTAGTGTCAGGAACATTACTAATGCAGACTAATATTTTCATAATAAAATTTTTTGACGTTTTTTTTAAGAATTGCAAATTTAGCAAAAGTTGGCATATAAAAAAATGATTTCTATTTGATATTTTGTTCATCCTGAGCTGCCCGAATCAGCCCCACCTTGAATCATCAGAAGAAGGGATTATGATCAAACAGTCCGTCAGTTTGGGCTTGCGCAAAGGATCTTCTTCCATAAGAGAGCCCGGGAGAGGCTTTTTATCAACAAACATTAGAGTTTATACAAGTTAAGAAATAATTCTATTTTTTTACCTCTCTCCATCCCTCTCCTTGAAAAAGGAGAGGGAGAGTTTGGAATCAGCCTTAACTTATATAAACTCTAATTACCAAAGTATCAAATGGAATACTAAATTTGCAGACAAAATTCGATATTAACCTACATTCTCATCTTATGAAAAGAGCAATAATTACACTTTGGAGTATATTTATAATGACTGGTCCGGCTATTGCTGATGAAGGCATGTGGTTGCCAATGCTACTAAAAAACAATTATGAGCAGATGCAAAAATTGGGACTCAAACTTACTCCGGAACAATTGTATGATGTGAATCACTCCAGTTTAAAAGATGCTATTGTATGGTTTAACGGAGGGTGCACCTCCGAAATCATATCAGAACAAGGTTTATTACTGACCAATCATCATTGCGGTTATGATGCCATTGCGAAACACAGTACAACTGCTGATAATCTACTAGACAATGGTTTTTGGGCAAAATCGTTTGCAGAAGAAAAAGAGAATCCAGGAATGTGGGCTTCCGTTTTAGTGCGCATGGAAGATGTGTCAGATAGGGTTAACAAAGGACTTGCAGAGATTGACAGTAAAAATATGGATGCTAAAAAATCGGAATTATTTAAAGCGATAGAAGCAGAGGCAAAGAAAGACACGCATTATCAGGCAACTGTAAAATCATTTTTTAGAGATAATGCCTATTATCTATTTGTTTTTGAAAAATTTACAGATATACGTTTAGTAGCGGCTCCACCGCAGTCTATTGGAAAATTCGGTGGGGATACGGATAACTGGATGTGGCCGAGGCACAATGCTGATTTTTCAATGTTCCGCATTTATGCCAATAAAGACAATGCTCCTGCGGATTATTCAAAAGATAATGTGCCTTATAAGCCGAAGCAATTTTTGAAGATTTCCATCAAAGGGGTAAAAGAAGGTGATTATACGATGATATACGGTTTTCCGGGACGTACTAATCGTTACGAAAATTCTTATGGAATTAAATTGGCAACGGATAAAGTGAGTCCGGCTATTGTTGCTTTGCGTAACATTCGATTAACAGAATGGAAACACGAAATGGATAAAAGCGATAGTTTGCGTTTACTCCTTTCATCAAATTATGCCCGTATTTCAAATTATTGGAAGTATTATATCGGTCAGACAGAACAGCTTAAACGCCTGAAAGTATATGAGGAAAAACAAACAACTGAAAAACAATTTATTGAATGGGCAAAAAATAAACCTGAATACGCATCCATTCTACCAAATTATGAAAAAGCATATATCAATTATAACAAATATGCTTTGCATTCAACCTACATACATGAAGGAATTATGGGTTCCGCAATCATTTCAAACGCGATGAAATACATTTCGCTTGAAAAAGCGTTAAGTGCTGAAAAGCAAGATGTGGAAAAAATAAAAAAAACTGTTGAAGCCCTAAAAACAGATGGTGTAGAATTTTATAAATCATTTAATACGACTTCGGAAGAAAAAATTTTAGCAGCTCTTACTCAACTCTATTTCGAAAATATCGCAATCGATCAGCAGCCGGCCTATATGACTAAACTAATGAAAAAATATAAAGGAAAAACAACGAATGAAACATTTGAAAAGTTTTCGAAAGCAGTATTTGAAAATAGTTTAATGGTATCTAAAGAACAGTCCATTAAATTTCTGGAGAAACCGAATTTGAAAAAGTTAAGAAACGATCCAGCTTTTGCCTACGCTAAGGCATGTTATACAAATTACATGGAGCGCATTCTCCCACATATTGAAGAGTTTGATTCAATTAATAATGCTGAAGGAAGCAAATACATTAAAGCCCTGATGGAAATGCAGCCGAATAAAAATTTCTATCCCGATGCTAATAGTACCATCCGCTTATCTTATGGAAGCGTTAAAGCGTACTCGCCTAAAGACGGTGTTGATTTTAAATACTATACTACTATGCAGGGAGTGATGGAAAAAGAAAACCCAACAGATTTTGAATTTACTGTTCCGGCAAAATTGAAAGATCTGTATGTGAAAAAAGATTTTGGTCCCTATGCCGATAGCAATGGAGAAATGCATGTAGGGTTTATCAGTAATAATGATATTACAGGTGGCAATTCAGGCAGTCCGGTAATGAATGGCAATGGCGAACTGGTGGGACTTGCTTTTGATGGTAACTGGGAAGCCATGAGTGGGGATATTTATTTCGATAGTAAATATAAACGTACTATTTCCTGTGATATACGTTATGTATTATTTCTGATTGATAAATTTGGAGGAGCGCAAAACCTAATCAAAGAAATGAATATTATTAACTAAATTTCAGAATCGTTTTTTACATTAGAGTTAATATAAGTTAAGAAACAATTCTATTTTTTTAACCTCTCCCTCTCCCTGTTCCTCTCCTTGAAAAAGTAGAGGGACAGTTTGGAATCAAAATATTCTAATTCAAAAATCAACCCTCCATTATTTTTTTGAAAATAAAATATCATAAATACAGATTTTTACCGTTGTTATACCCTATTTGGTAATTTTTATACTTTTACTATGATACAACTATTTTACCTGAAAATAATAATGAAAAAATGCATACTCTCTTTGCTATTGGTTTTCTGTAGCTTTCATTTTTTATTCGCAGGTATTGTTTCAGGAAAAATCACAGACGAAAATAATCAGCCACTCCCTTTTGTTACAGTATATATAAAAAACACATCCATTGGAACAACCGCCAATATTGATGGACTGTATAATTTAACATTATCCCCAGGTAACTATATTTTATGCTTTAAATTAATTGGTTATAAATCAACGAACGAAAGTATTGTTGTTTCTGACAATTCCATTCTGAATATTAAGCTGCAACCTGAAAGTTTCAATTTAAAAGAGATAGAAGTGAAAGCAAATGGGGAGGATCCTGCTTATGCGATAATAAGGGCAGCGATAAAAAAAAGAAAATTCTATCAGGAGCAGGTAGATGGGTATAGTTGCGATATTTATATTAAAGGGGAGCAACGTATCACAAAAAAACCTAAAAAAATTATGGGCATTGAAGTTGACCCGGAGGGTGATATAGACTCAACAACGGGCATTGTTTATTTATCGGAATCTGTCTCGAAATTTAATTTCAAACAAAAAAATAAAATTAAAGAAGAAATGATTTCCTCAAAAGTGAGCGGCGATAACAAAGCCTTTAGCTATAATCAAGCTTCGGACATGCTATTTAATTTTTATGAAAACTCATTAGAAGTTGCTGGTCTGAGCGAACGAGGATTTATTTCACCTATTTCTAATAATGCGATGTTCAGCTACAGGTACAAATTAGTTGGAATTTTTTATGAGGATGGCGTAAGAATAAATAAAATACAGGTGATCCCTAAACGCAAGAATGACCCCGTTTTTAGTGGCATTCTCAATATTATGGAAGATACCTGGCGCATACACAGTTTACAACTTATGCTTACCAAAGAAGCTCAAATTGATTTTGTTGACACTCTTCGCATCAATCAAATTTTTGTCCCGATTAATAAAGATGTATGGCTTCCTTTTTCTAATAAATTCACTTTTGATTTTGGAGTTTTAGGAATCAAAGGTGATGGAATGTACGTAAGCGTTAATTCTAATTATATTATTGATCCTGATTTCCCTAAACATTTTTTTACCAATGAAATTATGAAAGTGAATGATGATGCTAACAAGAAAGATAGTTCTTATTGGAAAGAATATCGCCCTATTCCTTTAACAACTGAGGAAGAATATGATTATCGAAAAAGAGACAGTATAGCACGCTTAAAAAATTCAAAACCTTATGCCGATTCACTTGACAGAAAAAAAAACAAATTTAAATTCAAGGATCTTTTATTCGGCTATAATCATGAAAATACTTTCAGGAAAGAATATTTTTCAATTTCTGGACCTTTGACAGGCTTTCAGTTTAATACCGTTCAAGGGTTCAATCTAAGTACTGACATTGGATTTTATAAGTATTATGAAAACAAAAAAAGTTATAAAATGGGTGGCACCATTGGTTATGGTTTTACTAATAAAGATTTATATGGATCAATGTATGTCGGGTATTTATACAAACCACAAAAATTTGAAAAATTCACATGTACAATCGGAAAAGAGTACACGCAGTTTAATGAAAACAGACCAATTTTCCCAATTATTAATTCGTTGTATACCTTATTAAATGAGCAAAATTTCATGAAGCTCTATCTTAAATATTACTTAAATATTGCACATACCGCTGAGTTAATAAATGGATTTTATTTTTCTCCTACTGTTGAATATGCAAATCGCATTTCATTAATTAACACCTCAGATTTTAGATTGGTTAAGTCAAAATATGATTATACCTCCAACAATCCTATTGATACTTCTTCACATGGGTATTCTTTTCCAGGCAATCAATCATTGACGTTGAATTTACAAATACGTTATGTATTTAAGCAGCGTTATTATACTGCGCCAAATGTAAAATATATAATGGGATCAAAATATCCAACATTAATCTTCAATTATAAAAAAGGAATTAATGCACTTGGAAGTTCCGTAAATTACGACTTACTCACTCTTGGAATTGAACATAAATTGAATCTAAAATGGTTGGGGAATTCATTATATTCCCTTACAGCAGGCCGTTTCCTCAATACCAGAAGAATGTATTTTATGGATTTTTATCATTTTAATGGGAACCAAACGTTGTTCTCAGGTTTTGGTTTATCAGATTTTCAGCTATTAGATTATTATAAGAACAGTACCAATAAACAATTTCTTGAAGGTCATTTCGAGCATAATTTCGGGGGCTTTTTCCTCACTAAAATTCCACTAATAAATAAATTGAAATTGCAGGAAACAGGCAAAATAAGTATTCTTACAAGCGATGGTAAAAATGCTTATGCCGAATTATCAGTAGGTATCCAAAGAATTGGATTCAGAGCTGATTTTGTTACAGGTTTTTCTAATCAGAAAAAAATATGCTCAGGAATAAGGATAGGTCTTAATTTTAAATAATTTTACGTTATGAATATCAAAAGAAACATTTTGTCTGTTTGCTTAATTGGGTTAATTTCATGGGCTAATGCAACTGAATACCCGAGCAAATCCATTGTACTGAAAAACGGATTAAAAGTTATTGTTTGCGAAAAGCCGGATAACGATTTCGTTGAATTTGAAGTCTGGTATCGTGCGGGAAGCAAAGATGAAAAACCTGGAATTAGAGGAATGGCACACCTTTTTGAACACATGATGTTCAGAGGTACTGCAAAATATCCGGACAAAGCCTTTGATGAGAATATTCGAAAAATAGGTGGTGATGCTAATGCTTATACTACTTTCGACAGAACAGTATATCATGAGTATATTCCTGTTAACGCTCTTGAAAAGATTGTAGATATAGAAGCGGACAGGATGGCTAATCTGATGGTAACACAGGATATACTTGATACAGAAAGACAAGTAGTAGGAGAAGAATTAAGAAATGGCACGAATAACTGGTATGGGAAAATGGATTCGGACCGTTATCCTTTTCTTTATCCTAAAGATCATCCTTATGAGGTTAACGTAATTGGGTTTCTGGATGAAATCACCAAATTCACTTCAACTCAATGCATGGATTTTTACAATAATTATTATAGCCCCAATAATGCTTATATAGTAGTAGTAGGGAATGTCAAGACCGATGAAGTGTTTGCACTTGTCCAAAAATATTTTGGTGTAATAACCAAACAATTGAATATTCAGAAGAAGGAAAATATTCCAACTTTAGATACTGCAAAAATTAGGACAAACGAGATGAATATTAATTTTCCCTTACAAATATATACCTATACTTTTCCCAGACCTGCTGTTAGCGACAAAGATTTTTTCGCTTTTCAGTTACTAGCAGATATTTTGTTTACGGATGGTAATTCCATCCTTAACAACAGACTAATTAAAAAAGAGTATCTGGCTTATGCAATCAATTCCAATAGCGATTCATGGAGTTATTATCCTAATCTTGCAATTATTGATATAATTATGAATGCATCACCTGGGAATGTCAGAGTAAAAAAAGCAATTCGTGAAGAAATAAATAAAATTATTGAAGGTGGGATACCACAGGAGTTGCTTGATAATTACATAACAGCGTATGAAAATTCGGATAAACTGAACAATTATGAATGTTCAAATATTTCTAATAAATTGGGTTTGGCCGAATATTACCTTAACGACTATACTAAATCATATATTTTAAGTGAAGAGTATAAAAAAATAACACAGGATGACCTTAAAAGGGTTGCTGGCAAATATCTTTCAGAAGAAAAAATACAGGTAATAAATATTAAACCGGAACAATAATAAAAATTCTTTTTACGATAAGAAGATAAAATTTCTGCAAAAAAACACTCGAATTACAATTTAAAAATTTTTGTTATGAAAAAAATTGCCTCAGCTTTTTATTTAACTCTAATACTATTTAATTTTAATATTGTATTTGGCCAATCAAAGCCTTTACAGATAACAGAATTCAAACTCAAAAATGGACTGGAAGTAAAAATGATTCAATGTGGGTCGATACCGGCTGTAACAATTAATTGTTATTTGAATGTTGGAAAAAAAACAGAAACTCCCGGACAGCAATCTCTGGCTTCAATTGTTTCAACAGATTTAATGCTGGGTAACGAAAAATATTCGCGCATCGCTCAGGATAATTTGCTGACTAAATTAGGTTCAGGAATAACGCCATCTTCAAATGATAATTTTACTAAGTTGAGTATGCGTTTTCTCAATAAAGATGCAACTATAGCTATGGACTTATTTTCTAATATAATTTTAAAACCATTATTTTCTGCTGATGAAATAAAATTACAAATAGAGCAAACCCTTGATTATAACAATCCCTACAAAATGGATATCGGAGACCTTGCAGCTATGTTCTCTGATTATGCGGTATTTGGCACTTCCAATCCGCTTGGCAGGCATTTTTATGCCGGACAACTCAGTAAAATTACCGCGGCTCAGATAAAAGAATTTTATAAATTTAATTATACACCTAAAAATACTAAACTTATTCTAGCAGGCAGTTTTGATGAAGTTAAAATGAAGGAAATAATAGAAAACTTATTTGGTTCATGGACCGCTGCCTATGGTGAAAACAATGGTGCCGCTTATGAAGTAGAAGACATAAAAAAGAAAGAATATTTTTTTGTAAATAAGAAAAAGGCTACACAAACTTATCTTCAGTGGAATAAAAAAAGTCCCGAAGGGGGCTCAAAAGATGCACTACTTTTTCAATTAGCTAATATCTCATTTAACGAATTATTGTTTGATGAGATACGTGGTAAGGAAGGAAAAACGTACGGGATAAATTGTGTGTTCAGAGAATCCAACAATAACGGGATTTACAATGTATCAACACAAGTGCGTAATGAGGTTGCGTATGAAACCACAACTTCGTTTGACAGAGTGCTGAAACAATTTTTCGAAACAGGATTAACTCAGATTCAATTGAATAATGCGAAAGCTGCTTTAAAGAACAATCGCTTAGCGATGGAAAACCCTGCATCTATTATTGAATTTTATAATCCTATTTTATATAAGGATGTAAATAAACGTAATGAATTTTTATCACTTATAGATGCTATAACTCTTGAGCAACTGAATAAAGCTATAAAAAAATATTTCAATCCAGAGTCCTACAAATTAGTAATGGTAGGTGATGAAAATGCTCTTAATCCTCAGCTTCAAAAAATAATTAACCTGGTAAGGCTACCTGTTACAAGTATTGAGAAAGACAATTAGTAATTTGTTTTCTAAATTTCGTTTACTTATGTTTTTCAAAAATAAAAATCTTCTGCTGCTTCATTTTATTGTTTTTATCTGGGGTTGGTCACCGATACTTGGTAAACTGATATCAGTACAGGCATTTCAATTGGTTTGGTTCCGAATGTTACTCACTGTAATGTCAGTTGCAGTGTATTTGATTTTCATAAAACAGAATATAAAAATCACTCGTAAAGATTTTTTGAAACTTTTCGGAATAGGTACTATTATTGCTTTTCATTGGTTCTGTTTTTACCATGCCATTAAAATTTCCAATGTATCTGTAACGCTTGTCGCTTTTGCAACAGGTACATTATTTACTTCTATTATAGAACCCATTTTTTATAAACGTAAAATAATACGCTATGAAATAATTTTCGGAATGGTTATTATAGGCGCTATTGCAATCATATTTAAAGTAGAAACACAATATACCGCAGGTATCATCTTTGGCATTATAGCGGCACTCACAGCTTCATTCTTTACTGTGATTAATAGTTTGCTGGTAAAACGAATTCCTTCTCCTGTAATTGCCATTTATGAATTAGGCGGAGGATTTGTATCGCTGTCTGTTTATTTACTATTGACAGGACAGTTTAATCACGATTTTTTTGTGGTGAGTTCGGTTGATTGGCAGTGGCTTGCCTTATTCTCTATCGCAGGAACAGCATTTCCATTTATTGCAAGTATTAATGTAATGAAGAAGATAAGTCCATATACGATGACCCTGACTATAAATTTAGAAACTATTTATGGTATTATTTTCGCTTATTTCATCTGGCAAAAAGAGGAAGCAATGACTCCTGGATTTTATCTCGGAACATTAATTATACTTGCAACTATCTTCGGAAACGGGTTATTAAAGAACTATTTAAAGAAACAATAAAAAAGCGCAACAGCTTTCGCCATTGCGCTTCAACCAACTAAACTGTTAACAATTATTTTGCAACAATTATTCTTTTAGTAGAAACTTGATTATTTACTTTCAGTTGTAATAAATACATTCCATTTGAAACATTCTCTGCATTCCAAACAGTAGAATAATTACCTGCAAGTTTATTACCACTTTCAACTGCTGCTATTTTATTACCTAACAAATCAACAATCGTAAGTTCAACTGCCGCTTCTTTTGAAATAGAATAATTAATAGTTGTACTTCCGCTGAATGGATTCGGGTAATTTTCAAGTTCTGAGTTGATTTTATTTGCTTCATTCACACCTGCAAGCTGATTAGCAATGCCAATTGTTATACCTGATGATCTGCCAAGAAGATATACTGAATCACAATATGTATCACTGCAACCATTGCCACCGGCTACTGTTAAGCATAAGTAGTATGGTCCGTTACCACTGTAAGTATGAGTTGTAAAGTATTGCATTGTAGAAGTGGTGCCATCGCCAAAATCCCATAAATAGGAGCAATTACCATTATTGCCACATGAAGAATAATCAGTTACCCAAAAGAAAGTATTATCTGTAGAATCCACAGCAAGTGTGAAGTTAGCCTGACATGCTATAATTGGAGTGCCAACCACAACATTATCA
Organism: Bacteroidia bacterium; assembly: GCA_036170475.1. Taxonomy (GTDB): domain Bacteria; phylum Bacteroidota; class Bacteroidia; order 2-12-FULL-35-15; family 2-12-FULL-35-15; genus 2-12-FULL-35-15. Next base: position 19,629 of record JAVHPE010000174.1, read on the forward strand.
CAATAGGTGCATGTAATACCGGTGGAATCTGAAATTGTCAAACATACCTGATAAACGCCCGTATTAGCATATATATGATTTGGATTTTCCAAATTAGACGTAGTATTATCACCAAAATCCCATGAATAGATGTCGGAAGCTCCTGAAGAATAATTCGCGAAGTTTATAGTATTTGTTGAGCTGCTATCTGTATAGGAATAAAAATAGGCCTGGCATCCGTTTCCATTTTGTCCAACAGCAACAGTTTCGCAATAGCTGCAAGTAGTACTATCAGAGTTTGTAACTGTTAAACATACATTGTATATTCCTGTAGTAGCAAATACATGGTTTGGATTTTCCAAAGCGGAAGTAGTGTTATCGCCGAAATCCCATGAATAGCTGACAGGTGTTCCTCCAGAATAATTCCAAAAGCTGATAGAGTTTACAGAGCTGCTATCAGTGTATGAATAAAAATAGGATTGACATCCGTTTCCATTTTGGTTTCCAACAGCAATAGTTTCGCAATAGCTGCAAGTAATACCGCTTGAATCACCAATTGTTAAACAAACCTGGTAAGTTCCTGTAGTTGCGAATACATGATTTGGATTTTCTAAAGTGGAAGTAGTACCATCACCAAATTCCCAGTAAAAGGTTGTTGATGTTCCTGCGGAATAATTCCAAAAGTTTACTGAATTAACTGAATTGGAATCAGCTTCAGAATAAAAATAGGCCTGACAACCACTATCATTTGGGTCTCCAACAATAACATTATCGCAATAACTGCAGGTGGCACCAATTGAATCCACAATAGTTAAACACACCTGATACAATCCTGAATCAGCAAATAGGTGGTTTGGGTTTTCTAAAGTGGAAGTAGTTCCATCACCAAACTCCCAGTAAAAACTGGTAGGTGCACCACCTGAAAAATTAAAAAAGTTTATAGAATTAAATGAGCTCGAATCGGATTCTGAATAAAACATAGCCTGACAGCCTGACCAGGTTTGGTTTCCTGTAGCAACGCTATTACAAAAGGTGCAAGTTGTACCATTTAAATCAGCAACGGTTAAACATACAAGTGCGCCATCCGTTCCATTGTTAGCAAATACATGATCCGGATTTTCTAAAGTAGAAATAGTACCATCTCCAAAATCCCAGAAATAAGTCAATGGTGCAGTTCCAATAGATGATACATTGGTAAAAATTACATTTCCATTGTTCATGCTATCGTTAACATAAGTATAGTTTGCTATACATTGGGAGTTTGCTTTTAAGCCCAAACAAATAAGTGCTCCAATTCCTAAAACTTTTGTAAGTTTTTTTAAATTGTATTTTTGATTTGTTAGTATCGTTTTCATGGTTTTTATTTTTTAAGTTTTATTTTTAAGTTTTAGTTTTAGGTTTATGTTTCTCTCTATATACACACACGATAAAAAAATAGTAAAGGTTGGGTGGTCTTCAAATTATTTTTAAATTTCAGGAAGACGAGAGGCAAAAATTAGACGAATTTGTAAAACAACGATGCATAGGAAACCAGCTATTTCCGTTTTTAATTATTCCATCGTTAGAGGTGTAAACTGCTATCCATTGTCCGTTTGCTTTTAAGCCCAAACTGCTAAGTGCTCCAATTCCTAAAACTTTTGAAAGTTTTTCTAAATTGTTTTTTTGATTGGCTAGTATAGTTTTCATAATTTCTATTTTTAAGGTTTATGACCGACTCTACATACAAACACGACAGCAATAAGCAAAAGGTTGGGTAGGATTGAAATTATTTTTTAGAGGACGCCCCAATTGAAAGTCATCAGGTGTTTATGGCAGGCAAATAGTTTTTTTGGGGGGCACTGTTTATTTTATCTGCCTCAATATCTTTTTGATGGAATCTTTAATTTCCTGGCTGATGATTTGTTTACCCTGAAAAGGTAAACTTATGGAGGTTTTTAGAATTTCGATTTCATCAAGGTAATTATACTTTTTATCTTTATTAGAATCAAAACGAATTTTCATCAAAATATTATTTGTTGCCATATCAATATACCAATCCACCAGCTGGCTGTTATCAGGAGTTATTTGAATTAGATTTTTCCCCGATAAGTCGCTGATATAAACCCGTTCAGCATCCTCACTATTAATATACCCATCTCCATTCGTATCCTCTTCGTGTATCCCTAATAAAATAAACCAATATTTTTTACCGGAATATTCTTTATCGTAGTGGGGGAAATAAAATTGGGAAATAACAGTTGGCTTTTGCAGGAGCAGATGCGTTTCTTCCGTTTTTTTATTATAAAAAATAATGTTGTTGCAATTCCCAAAATCCAGCGAGTAAAAATTATATTTATAACTACGATAGCTGCTATTATAATTATTATTATCAGAAGAATAATCCTCCGAGGATCTAATCTTTAAAACCCTTTCATCACGATCTTCAATTGTTTTCATTCCAATAGGAATCAATAAAAAGTTAGTGCTATCCAAATCCATATAATCGCCGTACACCAATACTTGTTGTTTTTTTGATTCATTTATTTTGGTAGAATCATTTACCACCAGCCGCAAACCTCTTTGCCCTTGATTTCTATTGTTATCAAATAAAACGATAACAGTAAGTATTAATACCCCGCCAAATATGCCACCAATAATAATTCCGAGAATTAATTTTTTCATCTAACAGCAGTAGTTATTAACGTGTTTATTGTTTTTCCAGAAAGCAAGTTACCGGAAAATGATCGGACAACTCTTCACGGATAGTAGTAAAATTATACGCCTTATAATGGGCGCTGTGTAATATATAATCAATTCTAAAAGAGGGGAATTTGCCAACATAACTTCTTCCAAAACCATTTCCACTTTCAATAAATGCATCCTTTAAATTTTTCGAGATAGTGTGATACGTATAGGAAGCCGGAGGATCGTTAAAATCTCCGCAAACAATAACCGGATAGGGAGATTCCGCAATATGTTCAGCTACAAGTTCTGTTTGACTTGATCGTTTTATAAAGGCAAGTTTAATTCGTTTTAAAATGTTTTTAGACTTTTTTAACTCTTCCGTTTCTTTGTTGTTCATGATATCATCAACAAATTTATAGTCGTCATAACCGAAATGTATTGATTGAAAATGCACATTATAAATGCGAACCGTATCCTCATTAATTTTTATATCTGAGTAGATACAAACATTATTGCTTTTTATATCAAAAATAATTTTTCCATTTGCTACAATGGGGTAAACACTGAATATAGCAACCCCGTATTTGTTTTTTGTGTGTAAAGTACTTGTATATTCTACGTGTATGTTTTTTGCTTTCTGAAATTGTAACAAGGTATCAAGATTATTAAATTGGGCACTGCTATCTTTCGTTGAAAATTCCTGTAAACACATAATATCAGGGCTTTCATTATTGATCAACTCAAGCATTTTATTGCGGGTACCTTTAGTATGACTCCAGTCATACAAGTCGAATAGCCTTACATTATAAGACATTAATTTTATTGTTTTTTTTGATGTAGGTGTAATGTTAGAATTTATCTGCGCGTACTCACGTAAATATCCCCAGCCTCCAAGTATGATAATGAGCGAATAAAACAGGTGTTTTTTTAATTGCAAACCCCAATAAATCACAAAGAGTAAATTTACCATTACCAAAATCGGGTATGCCAAACCAAAAAATGCAAGAACCCAAAAATTTTCAGGGCTTACCAAAGGAGATAGATAGGATATAAGTAATCCTATTGCTGCAATGTGATTGCAGAACATAGCAATACCATTGAAAAAATTGCGTTTAACTTTTTTTTTCTTCCCTTCTGCTTCTGTGTTATTTTGTTCTGTTATCAAAAAATAGTTTAAAGTTTTTTAGTTTAAAGTCTGAGAGTTCAAAAGTGTTGAAATAAATATGAGTGATAAGAGAGTGCAATAATTTCGATAGAAAAAACTTTGAACTTTCAAACTTTGAATTTTCAAACTATTTATTATTTACTTGCTTTAAACAAAATTTCCTTTTCCGATTTGCTCAAACTTTCATATCCTGATTTGGAAATTTTATCTAATATAATATCAATCTGTTCTTGTGTAACTTTTCTATTCGTGTTGTATTCTTCATCTGAAACACTTCGTTTGTAAGCAACTTTCATTTTGCTTTTTGTAGAAGGGTTGAATAAGCTTTTTACCCAATCGAAAAAACGATTAAGCCCTGAAGTCCAGTCTCTGCCCTTTTTATATTCAAGTATAAAAACATAACCCATTAATGCTCCCCCTAAATGTGCAATATTGCCACCAATATTATCAAATGTGGCAACATTTAAAATATCAAAAAACAGTACGAATATGGCCACATAAATTAATTTAACAGGTCCGATAAAAAGTAAATTCATCCTGTAATTAGGTACTAAGGTTGCTGAAGCAATTAGTAAAGCCGTTATTCCAGCAGAAGCACCAACCATAGGCGAACCAATATAAGGCTGAAAAACGGGAATAATGGAGAACAATAAAATGGTAATTAAGCCGCCGGAAATGCCTCCCATCAGGTAAAGAGGAATAATTTTTTTAGGAGAAGTATAATCAGATAATATTTGCCCGAACCAATACATGATAATTAAATTCCACAAGATATGCATCACCTCAATATGTGTAAACATATAGGTAATAAGAGTCCACGGTTTATGAATAAGCCCTTGCAGACTTAATGGAAGAGAAAGATTATCAATAATAAAATTAACAAATGTTGCAGCGAAGCCTCCGGTCAAAAAAAGTAAAATGCGGAGCAGACTGATGATTAAAAATATAGTAACATTTATTATAATTAAACGAGTAATAGGGTTACCACTGCGAAATTTTAATTTTATATCTTCAATTATCGGATTTGCCATATATTATTAATTTGAAAATTTATTAATTTGAAAATTAAATAAGTCCATTATCAAATTATCAAATTTGCACATTATCAAATTGATTTATTATTCTTTTTCCAGAATTTAATTAAAATAAAACCAAAGAGCATGCCTCCTAAATGTGCGAAATGAGCAACATTATCACCGGAACTATTTGCTATCCCTGAATACAATTCAGCTGCACCATAAAGGATTACAAACCATTTTGCTTTTATAGGAATAGCAAAATAAATGTAAAGCATCGTATTTGGAAATAACATCCCAAAAGCCAATAAAATACCAAATACAGCTCCGGAAGCTCCTATGGTTACACTGTTTACTAATTCATTAATTTTCCCTGCAACGGGATCGGTAAAGTTTTGTCCTGATTGATAAATTTCCGAACCTTTACTCAATACAAAATTCAATTCATGGGTTGAAATTTGTGAATAAAGTGACATTAATCTGAAATGGGTAATCAAGAGTTGAATAATTCCGGCACCAATTCCTGTAATCATATAGTAAATTAAAAAACGTTTGGGTCCCCAATAGTTTTCAAGTGTATTTCCAAACATCCATAAAGCAAACATATTAAAGAACAGGTGCATAAAACTACCATGCATAAACATATATGAAACGATTTGCCAGATGCGAAAATTTTCTGATTTTGGATAGTGTAACCCCAGAGTATCAGATAAATCAATATTAAGCTGATTTTGAACAACGAGTGTTGTAAGAAAAAACAAGCCGTTTATGATCAGCAAATTTTTTACTACTAAAGGTAGGAGACTAAAGCTATTGGGGCGATATTGTTGCATAGGTTACAAATACTTATTATTACGAATTTTATTTTTCTAAAGCCTTGCACACTCTTCGACAAGCTCAGAGTGACTGCGCGCTTGTCATATTGAGCCTGTCGAAATATTTGCGTTGGCTTTAACAGGCGAATTACTCACTTATTTTTTAAATCTTCTATCCAACTCATCAATAGAAAAAGTTGTAATGGTTGGTTTGCCGTTTGGTGTGCTGTAAGGCATTTTACAGGCAAACAGTTCATCAATTAGATTATTCATTTCCTCTTGTGTTAATGTTTTACCTGATTTTATTGACATATTTCGTGCCATTGAACGGGCAAGATTTTCGCGTTTATTTGATTTTAATTCTTGTAAATTTTGTTTATAATTTTCTATCAAGCCTTCCAGCAATGCAGCAGCATCATAGTTGACGGTATCAGCAGGAACACCATGAATTATGTAGGTATTTTTGCCAAATTCCCGAATATCAAATCCAATTTCCTTTATTTCAGTTTGTAATTCTCTTATTAAAGCGAAATCGGTTGTATTCAACTCTATTGTCTTTGGAAAAAGCTCCTGCTGTGTTGCCGATTTATGTTTTTCAAATGTTTCTAAAACACGTTCATACAAAATACGTTCATGCGCACCTTGCTGATCAATCACCATAAAGCCAGTTTTTATGTGTGATAAGATATATCTATTATGTAACTGATAGGTTAGTTTTTTATTGATTTCATGAAGTTCATTATCCCAGTCAGTATTGATGGTTTGTTGAGTTTCCTCTTCTTTTTTTATTTCAAATTCCAACTGGTTATCCACATGCCGGCTGTACATTTTTTCCCAGTTACCACGATTGGAAAGTTCTCGTTCTGAAGGCTTAAAGTTTGTTGTAGAATATGTTTTAAATGGATTGAAAAGAGGATCTACTTTAATTGTTGGTTGTTTTATCATGCCATCAGCGGGCTTTAATGGCATATTGTAAAGGTGTGACTCCTGATTAAAGTCTATACTGGGAGTAATGTTGAACTGCCCTAATGATTTTTTTACTGCTGAACGTAAATAAGCATAAATAGTTTTTTCATCCTCAAATTTAACTTCTGTTTTTGTGGGATGTATATTGATATCTATTGTTTTCGGGTCTACATCTAAAAGTAAAAAGTAGGAAGCATAACTATCTTTAGGTAGTAGTTCTTCAAATGCGGATTGTACTGCATGGTGCAGATAAGGGTTTTTAATAAAGCGTTTGTTCAAAAAGAAAAATTGTTCACCACGGGTCTTTTTAGCAAATTCGGGTTTTATTACAAAACCTTTTATTTTTACAATACTGGTATCTTCTTCAACTGGCACTAATCGGGTATTGTACGAACTTCCAAAAACAGCCATCAGTCGTTGTTTTAGCGAGCCTTTTTCCAGATGAAAAACTTCTGTGGCATTATGATGGAGACTAAAAGCGATTGTTGGATTTGGAATTGCAACACGTTGAAATTCATCAATGATATGGCGCAATTCTACTGAATCGTTCTTTAAAAAATTCCTGCGTGCCGGGATATTATAAAATAAATTTTTGACAGAAAGAGAGCTTCCTTCCGGGCATAGACAAGCTTCATGACTTTTCAGTTCACTGCCTTCAATGTTTATTTTAACACCTATTTCATCACCGATTCGTTTTGTTTTTAATTCCACTTGTGCAATAGCAGCTATAGATGCCAGAGCTTCACCTCTGAACCCCATTGTTCGTATGGCAAACAAATCATCCGCTTTCCTGATTTTTGAAGTAGCATGACGTTCAAAGCTCATACGGGCATCGGTTTCACTCATCCCACAACCATTATCAATGACTTGAATGAGCGTTTTCCCTGCATCTTTCACAATTAGTGTAATAGTGGTACTTCCTGCATCTAATGCATTTTCCATTAATTCCTTAACAGCTGAAGCGGGTCGTTGAACCACTTCACCGGCAGCAATCTGGTTGGCAACAGAATCGGGTAAAAGATGAATTATATCTGGCATAGCGTTTTTCTCCTCTACAAAAATAATACTAATAATGGAATGAAGACGATTTGGCAGATTTGTTTTGTATTGTATGATGCAAATGCAACACCCTAAGAAAATTTAAGATAGAAGAAGTAGTATCATTGTCGTTTAGTTAAGAAGCCATCGCACATATTTCGATGCTTCGACAAAAGCTCAGCACAGGCTGAACTCAATATGACCAGCGATGGGTCAGTCAGAGCTTGTCGAAGACTGTGGGCTGATATTTTTTCTTTAACTAAACGACATTGGAAGTAGTATTATAAGAATTCAAAAAAGTTTATTCTTAATTTCAAGCAACAAATTAATATGAAACCATTGATGAAGATAAATAGCGAATAATACACTAAAAATAATTGCAAAAGAGAGAAATAATCCGATTGTTTTCCCAAACGAATTACTGCCTTTAACTAATACATGAGCAACTAAAATCTCAATGCGGCTTCCCATATATTTATAGGCGGGAACTAATATAAATACCAATGTCAACATCGCAATAGCGGTAAATTTGAATGGATTTAATTCTATTTTGTAATGAATGATATAATCAGTGATACGACCGGTTAATAGATTAATAACCAGTACGCTGATCATCAAAACCATGATATTAAAAAGTTTTTTGTACATATAAATTCTTAAAAAATTTTTACGAATTTACGAATCTGAATGGTTAAATCGCAGGAGCAAAATTGTTAAATTATTAAATTATTAATTGTTTTGGCAAAAACTCATCAACATTCTTGCGTTAATAATTAAAACGGAGATGAATTAATCAAAGCTCTTTTGGACTTAATTTTAGCCTGAAATTCGTTTGTTTAAATTTGTTTAATTAATGTTGTTGATGATAAAAAAAATAGCTGTTATACTATTTGTTCCCATTATTATTTCTTTAAGTTTTATTCGGTGTGTCCCCGGTAGTTTGGCTACTGAGCTTAAAACAAAAGGTCCTTTTAATACAGATATACCAACTTTGCCATTAGTGGCTGAGAAACCCATTAGCCAGGCAATCTGGTGGGATGTCCCTCAAAAACAGAAACAAGATCCCCCATTTTATGCAAATAATACGCAATGGGCTGATTCGGTTTTAAAATCATTAACAGTTGATGAGCGTATTGCACAGCTTTTTATGGTTGCTGCTTATTCCAATAAGGATAAAACACATGTAAAAGAAATAAAGAAACTGGTAGATAAATTTAAAATCGGGGGATTGATATTTTTTCAAGGTGGTCCCGTACGGCAGGCAAAACTGACAAACTATTATCAGTCCAATTCAAAAGTGCCTTTGTTTATTGCAATTGATGCAGAATGGGGATTGGCGATGCGTTTGGACAGTACTACTAAATTTCCGCGCCAAATGACATTGGGAGCAATTCAAAATGATAGCTTGATTTATGGAATGGGAGTTGAAATTGCGCGTCAGTGCAAACGTTTGGGAATGCAAATAAATTTTGCTCCGGTTGTTGACATTAATAACAATCCTTTAAATCCAGTTATCAGTAATCGTTCCTTTGGTGAAAACAAATACAATGTTGCTAATAAAGCGGCGATGTATATGAAAGGAATGCAGGATAAAGGTGTATTGGCAAATGCTAAACATTTCCCCGGACATGGCGATACTGACAGTGATTCGCATAAAACATTACCAACTGTAAAATCATCACGGGAGCGATTAGATACCCTTGAATTATACCCTTTCAAGCAGTTAATCTCTCAGGGTTTAGGGAGTATGATGGTAGCCCATTTATTCGTTCCTTCATTGGATACTACATTAAATCAGGCGTCTACGCTTTCCAAAAAAGTAGTAACAGGTTTATTGAAAGATACGTTAGGCTTCAAAGGGCTTGTGTTTACAGATGCTCTGAATATGAAAGGCGTTAGTAAATTTTATAAGCCGGGCGAAGTAGATGTTAAAGCATTGATAGCAGGAAATGATGTTCTGCTTTTCCCGGAAGATGTGCCAACAGCTATAAAAAAAATAAAAGTAGCAATTGATAGTGGTGATATTTCCCAGAAAGAAATTGATAAACGTTGCCTGAAAATTCTGCAGGCAAAACAATGGACGGGTTTAAATCATTATAAAGCTATCAAATTGAAAAATCTCGATAATGATTTGAATACTGCTAATGCAGAGCTTATCAATCGTAAATTAACAGAGGCTTCACTTACATTATTAAGAAATAAAAATAATATTATTCCGCTTCAAAATTTGGACACTTTACGGATTGCTTCATTATCATTGGGATATAAAGAGTTGAATATTTTTCAGCAAACATTGTCGAATTACGCTCCCATAAAACATTTTGGGATTGATAAAGATGCGAAGAGTGGAGCATTTGATACTGTCTTAAGTGCGTTGAAAAAGTATAATCTAGTAATTATTGATATCAATAATACAAACAATAAACCGGATAAAGATTTTGGATTAACAACCCTGATAATGACCATGTTAAAAGGGGTAATGAAACAATCAAAAGTAATTGTTAATGTTGCTGCAAATCCATATATACTTGAAAAAATGGATAGTCTGCAATTTGCTGATGGTGTTATAATGAGTTATGAAGACAACGATTACAGCGAAAGTTATTCAGCACAATTAATATTCGGTGGTGTTGCCGCAAAAGGGAAATTGCCGGTTACTCCAAGCCCTTATTTTATGGCTGGTTCAGGAATTGATACGAAAGTTATTCGTTTTAAATATACCATTCCTGAAGAGGTAGGAGCTGATTCAAAAGCATTATCGAAAATTGATAGCATCGCCTCGAAAGGTATAAAAGATAAGATATATCCTGGCTGCCAGATTTTAGTTGCTAAAAAAGGGAAAGTAATTTATCAAAAATCATTTGGGTATCATACCTATGAAAATAAAATAAAAGTAAAGAACGATGATTTGTACGATTTAGCTTCCATTACCAAAATTGCTGCTACTACTGCTTCAGTGATGAAACTGATGGATGAGAAAAAAATAAATCTGGATGAACGTTTAGTTACTTATTTGCCGCAATTGGCCGGAAGCAATAAACAAAATATTATTCTTCGTGAAATGCTTACACATCAGGCAGGATTGAGAGATTGGATTCCGTTTTGGATGAAAACAATGGAAAAAGGGGAGTACAAACCCGGTATTTACAATAAAGTAAGAAATGACGACTATCCTAAACGTGTGGCAGATAATTTATTCATCAATAAAAATTATGAAGACTCTATTTACAAACAAATTATTGAGTCGCCGTTAAGAGAAAGTGGAAAATATGTGTATAGCGATTTGGGATATTATTTTCTTAAAAAAATTATTGAACAACAAACCTTTGTACCGGAGGAAAGGTATGTATTAAAATATTTTTACATGCCGCTTGGTTTGCCAACAATGGGATATAAACCTCGAGACCGATTTGATTTGGATAGAATTATACCGACCGAAAATGATAAAAAATTTCGTAAACAATTAGTACACGGCGATGTACATGATCAGGGAGCAGCTATGCTTGGCGGCGTTGGCGGACATGCAGGTTTGTTTTCTGATGCAAATGATTTAGCTGTGATGATGCAACTATTCCTTAATAAAGGTGAATATGGTGGTAAACGATATATTGATTCTTCAACGATTACAGAATGTACTAAATGCCAATATTGTACTGATAATAGGAGAGCCGTTGGTTTTGATAAACCTGAAACAAATCCTAAAAAAGAAAGTCCTGTATGTCGCTGCGTCTCTTATTTAAGTTTCGGACATTCTGGTTTTACAGGTACTTTAGCCTGGGCAGATCCTTCAAATCAGTTAGTTTATATTTTCCTGTCTAACAGAGTTTGTCCTGATGCTGATGAGAATAAACTTTCAAAATCTGGTATTCGAAATAAAATTCAGGAAATTATTTATGAGGCAGTGAAGTAGTGTTTTGGCCTTTAAATGTTTAAGTTCTAACAAACAGAAACACCAATACATTAAAACACTCAAATACAGGAAAAAATGAAAATAGGAATAGTTTGTTACCCAACATTTGGAGGTAGTGGAGTAATCGCTACGGAACTGGGGAAAGCACTTGCAGAAAAAGGACATCAGGTGCATTTTATTACCTACAGTTCACCCGTTCGCCTTGATTTTTTATCAGGAAATTTGTTTTATCATGAAGTGTCTATTTCAGACTACCCTTTGTTTGACTATCCCCCTTATGAATTAGTATTATCAAGCAAACTGGTGGATGTTGTGAAATATGAGAAACTGGATTTGCTTCATGTCCATTATGCTATTCCTCACGCTTCAGCGGCATACATGGCAAAACAAATTTTGGCATCTCAGGGAATTCATATTCCGTTTATCACTACGCTTCATGGCACAGATATCACATTGGTAGGTAAGGATCCATCTTTCGAGCCCGTTATTACATTCGCAATAAATCAAAGTGATGCTGTTACGGCTGTTTCAGAAAGCTTAAAAGAAGACACCTATAAAAATTTCCCGGATGTTCAGAAAGAAATACATGTGATTCCTAATTTCATTTGTCTGGAAGATCATGAAGTTGAAAGCAGTAAATGTCAGAAAAAAATGTATGCACCTAATGGTGAGCGCATCTTGATTCATGTTTCTAATTTCAGAAAGGTAAAACGTGTGGAAGATGTGCTGCGGGTATTTGACAAAGTAAGAAAAGTAATTCCGGCCAAATTAATTCTGGTCGGTGATGGTCCTGAAAGAGGTAATATTGAGAAGCTTTGCAGAGAATTGGATACTTGCAGTGAAATCAGATCATTAGGAAAAATTGTGAACCCTGAGCAGATATTAGCAATAGCCGATCTGTTTTTATTGCCATCTGAAACTGAAAGTTTTGGTTTGGCTGCTCTGGAAGCTATGGCAAGTAAAGTACCTGTAATTTCAACCAATTCGGGCGGTTTACCGGAAGTAAATGTGAATGGTTTCTCAGGTTTTATGAGTAATGTAGGGGATATTGATGATATGGCAAAGAATGCGATTCATATTTTAAAAGATGATGAAACACTAAATAAATTTAAATTGAATGCACTAGAGCAGGCAAAAAAATTTGACATTGCAAAAATACTTCCTATGTATGAACAATTATATAATGAGGTGTTAAGTAGCTAGTTGAATCTACAATTTTATCCACCTGCTTTCTTTACCTTATAATTAGCTTCAGTAAGCAGTTTCAACACTTTATCCCGATGGTCGCCTTGGATGAGTACTTCTTCATTTTTAACACTCCCACCAACTCCGCATTTTTGTTTTAAGCTTTTTCCTAACCCTTCCAAATCATTTGTGCTGCCAATAAATCCATTGATACGGGTTATTAATTTCCCACCACCAATCCGGTCGAGAAATAATTTTAAATTTTGCTGTTGAGGAGGTAAGGTTTCTGGAATTTCTTCTTTTTCAAATTCAAAGCTAAAGTCTTTGTTGGTGGAATAAACCACACCTTGTTTTTTATCTTTTTTTGACATTTTTTTTAGTATTCCTTAAATCCGCAAGGGTTGTTGAAAAGAAATAGGGAAAGTCCGTAAAACTAAAGCTTTAAAGACTTTTCCATTTCAATTATTTTTACCTATTTGGGTAAAACATTTTAGCGGATGAAAATTACAATTTCTACGAACAACATCAAATCTTTTGGTGGATTAAATTTTAAAGCACTGATAAATGTAAAGAGCATAAAATACTTCTGTTCTGTTGAAACCAGCAATCGCTTTAAATAGGATGCAAGTTGGCCTGTTGAATCTAAAAAAAATAATCTCGCTCAAACAAAACAAATACAGAAATATAGTCTAAATAAAAACGGGTGTTTCAATAATAATATACCTGAAATTTATCCCAAAACCCTAATTTTACTCAACAAAATAAATTTTGAATGAACAAATTAATTGATTGCGGATTTAAGCATTAAATAATATTGCTGTTTCATTTCAGCATTTATTATTATATTTGCACAAATGAATCAGCAAAATGGAAAACCTGAAAATTAAATCCAACCAGCTTTTAGCTTCAGTTTCGATGAAATTTGTGCGCTATCTTTCCGGACAGATAGAATGGAAATGGAGGCTTAATGGCATACTTGGCGCACGAGGCACCGGAAAAACAACACTTTTGCTTCAGCAATTAAAACAGAATCACGGAACGGCCAATGAAGCAATTTATATATCACTTGATGATTTATATTTTACCGGCAACCCTTTGCTTGAGTTCGTACAAGAATTCAGAAATAAAGGTGGACGTTACCTTTATATTGATGAAGTTCATAAATACAAAAACTGGGCACTTGAACTGAAAAATATCTATGACACCTACCCCGATTTGTTTATTGTTTTTACCGGCTCATCAATTATTGATATACTAAAACAAAACGTTGACCTTAGCAGGCGTGCTGTTATATATAACCTTCAGGGATTTTCGTTCAGGGAATACCTTTCTTTTACTGAAACTGATACGATAAAAGCGGTTACCATAAATGATATAATCGGTAACCATACAAAATTGGCACCAGAAATTATTGAAAAAATAAATCCCCTGAAATATTTTGACGATTACCTGAAATCGGGTTATTACCCTTATTTTATTGAAAGCAGGAAACTTTATTTCCGGAGACTGGAGCAAACCATGAACCAAGTTCTCGAAAGTGATTTGAACTTTATTGATGGATATGATACTAAAAACACTCCAAAAATTAAACAGTTGCTGTACATTCTATCAATGAATGTCCCTTTTAAACCCAATATTGTAAAGCTGAGCGAGAAAACAGGAATCCATAGAAATACATTAGTAACCTATATTCATTACCTCGAAAAAGCACAGATAATTAATGCTGTATATCCTGTAGGTGACAGTGCAAGTATTTTACAAAAACCGGAGAAAATATATTTGAACAATACTAATCTTTCATATATGCTTGCTGAAAGCATACCGGACAAAGGCAATTTAAGAGAAACTTTTTTTATGAGCCAATTGAAAACAGGGCATACTGTTAAAATTCCAAAATTCGGCGACTTTGAAATTGACGGAAAATTCATATTTGAAATAGGAGGTAAAAACAAAACCTTCGAACAGATAAAAAATAAAAAAAATGCATTCGTTGTTTCTGACGATATATTAACAGGTTCTTATAATAAAATACCTCTCTGGCTTTTCGGATTTCTTTATTAGAATAATATTATATTTGACTTTAATATCAAAATTAGGGTGTACGACAAATTTCCATTTTTTAGAATTGTTCCGTAGGAACATTATATCGGTAGAAAAAATAACAACGAAACAATAAAAGTTCCGTCAGGAACGAAACATTCTATATTCCGTGTCTACGACACTTTTATTTCTATAGGAATCAGAACTTCTACCAATATTTAACTCCTAACGGAGTTGGTAAAAAATAAACTAAAAGGGATATTTGTCGTACACCCCAAAATTACACTATGAATAAATTGTTTATATTTTTACTAATTTTACGAATAACCATTTTTTGAGCCATGATTAAACAATTATTTGACGGATTACCCAAAATCAAAACGTTAATTTATTTTCTACTGCTGATTGGTGTTGTTACACTTGTTTATTCCAATCATTTTAGCAACTCCTTTCATTTTGATGATTCTCATACAGTTGAAAATAATTTATTCATCCAAGATATAAAAAATATTCCTCGCTTTTTTAAAGATGCAACAACTTTTAGTTCTTTACCCAGCAATCAATCTTATCGGCCGATAGTAAGTACAACGCTTGCATTCGACTACTGGATGGGAAAAGGGTATAATATGTTTTACTTCCATCTTTCATCATTCATCTTCTTTCTATTACAAGGTATTCTAATGTTCTTTTTTATTTTAAGGTTTTTTAATATCTCCTATAAAAACGATTTTAATTTTTATATAGCGGCAATAGCGGTGGCTTGGTATCTCTTGCATCCCGCTAATGCTGAAACGATTAATTATATCATCGCCCGATCAGATTTACAATCTACTTTTTTTGTTGTGCTGGCTTTTGTTCTTTATATGTTTTCGCCGTATTGTAAAAAAAATTATCTCTATTTAATTCCGATCGGTATTGGCGGTCTGGCTAAGCCCACTACAGTAATGTTTGCGCCAATGTTGTTTTTTTATATTCTTCTGTTTGAGCAGAAAATGAGTCTGTACGATATTTTTCGTAAAAATTTTTCCAAGCAATTAATGGTGGTTATAAAAAAAACAATTCCTTCCTTTATTTTTTGTGCAGCCTTATATTTATTTATTGACCATTTAACCCCTAAAAGCTGGGAATCAGGTGGCTCCTCAAGATTCAACTTCATAATTACTCAGCCTTTTGTAATTCTTCATTATTTTACAACATTCTTTGCTCCCTTCGGTTTAAGTGCTGATAGTGATTGGGAGCCATTACAAAGTATCTGGAACATCCGGTTTTTTATCGGTTGTTTATTTATTTTTATAATGATATTTCTGGCATTCCTTTTCTCAAAGGATCAGCGGCTTCGCCCAATAAGTTATGGTATTCTTTGGTTTTTCCTGGCATTGGTTCCTTCTTCCAGTGTGATTCCTTTTGCCGAAGTATTAAATGACCATCGCATCTTTTTTCCATATGTAGGACTTGTCCTCAGTGTATGCTGGACCATTGGTTTATTGATAGTAAAATATAAGAAGCGTCTTGAAAAATTACCTTTCAGCTACGATATAGTAACTATTTTTATCGTGATAGTGCTCCTTTCGGGATATTCATTCGGAACTTACCAACGTAATATAGTCTGGCATACTGAAGAAAGTTTATGGCGTGATGTTACTGTTAAAAGTCCGAAAAATGCCCGTGGATTAATGAATTATGGACTTAGCAGAATGGGTAAGGGAGATTATGTGGAAGCGGAAAAATGTTTTACCAAAGCATTAAGTATGTGGCCCTATTACTATTCTTTGCATATCAATATGGGCGTTCTGAAAAATGCCATCGGTGATAAAACAAGTGCTGAAGCGTACTTTAAAAGTGCTACTGAATATGGAAGAAATGCTCCTGATACCTGGTCTTTTTATGGGAATTTTTTATGCAGCCAATTACGATATACAGAAGCTATACCAATGTTGGTAAAGTGTCTTGAACTTTCTCCCGGCAATATCGGGGCTCGTAATATGCTTATGAAGGCATACAATGACATTGGCGATTGGGCTAAACTAAACGACCTTGCCCAGAGTACCTTACAAATTATTCCCGGCAATCCTGACGCTTTGCAATATTTAGAAGCAAGCAAAAACAAAAAAGGTAAAATTGAAATGACTGAAGAAGAAATAAAAAAGGCTCCTACCGCTGAAAAATATTTTAAGTTAAGTCTGATGTATTACCAAGCTGGCAAGTATGAGCAATGTGTTAACGCGGGTTTAGAAGCTGTAAAACTGAAGCCAGATTACGCGGATGCTTATAACAATTTGGGCTCGGCATACACATTAATGAAACAATATGATAAAGGAATTGCTGCCTGTCAAAAAGCGATTGACATTAAGCCTGATTTCCAATTAGCAAAAAATAATCTGGTGGATGCGATAAATCAACGTGATAAAATTTCAAAAGTGGAATCGGCAGCCAATGAATCACCTTCTGCGGGTAAGATGCTCGATCTTAGTTTAGCCTATTACCGGCAAGGCGAATATCAAAAAAGTATAGATGCTTGTGAGAAAGCTTTAAAACTTCAACCGAACTATGCCGCTGCCTACAGCAACATGGGTGCTGCCTATAATGAGTTAAAACAATGGGATAAGGCAATTGATGCTTGTAACAAGGCGCTGAAAATTGACCCTGAATACAGATTAGCTAAAGGGAATTTGAATTGGGCAAAGGATGAAAAAGCTAAATTGAAAAAAAATTAGAAATTAGAAATTAAAATTTTTTTATTTTTTAGATTCAAGATATAAGAATCAAGAATCAAGATGGAAATAAATTCATCTTGCGTCTTGGCTCTTATATCTTGTTTCTGTTTTAGAATTTAGAATTATGATAATAATCACAGGCATTACAGGCGGAATAGGAGGCTTTTTATTTAATAAATTTACGCAAGCCGGAGAAAACATTATTGGCACTTACAACGGAAATAAACCGGAAGGCAAAATTTTTGAAAATACATTTCAACTGGACATTACCGACTACAAATTAGTTCAGAAATTTATTAATAATATCAAACCGCGATTAAACAACTCCACACTTGTTAATTGTGCCGGAATTACACAAAATTCATTCGCTCATAAAGCGGATGTTGATGACTGGACAAAAGTGATTAATGTAAATTTGAATGGAACGTTTTATCTGGTACGCGCGATTTTACCTGTAATGCGTGAACAAAATTTCGGGCGCATCATTAATTTATCATCCATAGTAGCTCAAATAGGAGTGATGGGAACCAGCGCTTACGCCGCATCTAAAGCGGGTATAAATGGTATGATAAAAAGTATTGCCCTGGAAAATGCCCCAAAAGGTATTACAATTAACAATATCAATTTAGGTTATTTTAAAACCGGAATGATTAATTCGATACCACTGGAAATGCAAGAAATAATTAAATCAAAAATCGCATACCATGAGTTTGGGAATCCTGAAAGCATTTTCAGTACAATTCAATACATCCGTCAAACATCTTATTTGACAGGTTCCTGCATTGATTTGAATGGAGGGTTGGTTTAGAAGTGGACATCCATTATTTCGGTAAGATATCCTCCAATTTTTTATTGCCGAATTCAATATACCTGTATGTTAAAAAGGACATCAAAGATAAAAACGCCAGATAAGTAATAATGCGTAAAGGGGTATAGTCCGCTATAAAAACCATTCGCATGTTGCCATGCCATAGATATAAACTATAACACATCATCCCGCATAGCTGAATAAATTTATTAGTAAACAAAAAACGTATCGCGTTTTTTCCCATGTGCAAAAGGGATAATGCCAAAAATCCAAACCCGATTTGAAACGTAGTGTTTATTAGTGGTTCATAATAAGACGAGATATACCCTAAAAAAACATAATCAGAAAAATAACAGCCCAATGTAATTACAAAAAGTGAAAACAGAAATAAAAGTAAACTGTGTTTTTCAAACCAGTTTTGTTTCCAATTGATTAGAAACAAATGGCAAACTAACATTCCTGTTACAAAATCATCTAATCTGCCAAATAAACTATCCTTAATCATATTTAGGTGTGGGGCAACAATATAGTCAGGATAAAAACAGGAAGCTATCCGTATAATAAAACTCATGTAAAATACAAACACACAAAACTTAACGATCCCTTTTTTAATGATAGCAAAAATTAAAAGAGGAAAAACAAGAGAAAATAATACTTCAATACCTAATGACCATAATACATAATTATAGGAGGGAATAAAAGTTTCTTTTGTAAAATTGAAGGTAGCGGTAAACATCAAAATCATATTTTTCCAGAAGCTCCATTCATGAACGTTGATATCATGAACAATAAAGAAAATTCCTATGATTAATGAAATGTAATATAGAGGCAACAAGCGTGAAGCACGATTTTTATAAAAACTCCATACATTGGAACCGTTTTTTAATTCTCTGCTACCATTGGCATAGGGCAGATAAAGTACAAAGCCTGATAAAATGAAAAATAAGTCAACTCCTAGCCAACCATGTCCCAAATAACTTAGTGGAAAAATGGGGAAATTACCGATGGAAAACGTATCCCAGCCTGGTCTGTTAAAAAATACTCCTATCAAATGGTAATAGATTACACCTAAAATAGCATAACCTCTTAATCCATTTATAACTGCAAGTCTCTTCATAAATCAATTTTACAATTTTTACAATTTATCAATAGGCAATTATTTAATTTAATAATTAAGCAGTATGCAATTTTACAATTTTATATTTTTAATAATAGATTGTTTCCAATTGTATTGCAGAATTGTAACATACTATTTTAATTGCCTACTGTATAATTGCACAATTGTAATAATACTCTTAAAGTTGCCAACTGGATTAATTGCTTTTTTTACCTACCTCATTTTTAAGTAAAGCAATCTCTTGAGCCAACTGTTTATTTTGTGAATGTAATTTTGAAACCACAATGCTTAAATGTAATAAATAAATTAAAATCGCGAATATGGCGCCCGTAAACACAAGGTTGGGCGCCTCATATACACCTAAAATATTCGCAAGAATTTCTAAGCCATTTCTCCAGAATGAAAATACAATTAATACTATTGTACAAACTATCCAAACAATAGAATATTCTTCCCGTAATTTCCCCTTAATAATTAAACGGATAATGTAAAGCAAAAATAGTAAACTAACCGATATTGCTATAATCTGAATTTTTCCCATGTTTTTTAGTTATGAGTTGATAGTTATGAGTTAAGAGTTGATAGTTATGAGTTAAGAGTTGATAGTTATGAGTTAAGAGTTG
>JAVHPE010000175.1:0-39620 GCA_036170475.1 Bacteroidia bacterium
AGGGTTCAGGGTATTTTATTTCCTGTTTTTGACTGTTTCGGACGGTAATGATTCATCAGCAAAATTTCATCATTTTTGCTTTGTTTTATTTTTTTTTAGAGATGAATAAAATAGTAGAATAAAAAAATAAAAATTTATGGAATAACAATAACGAATGCATCCTGAAGAAGCAATCCAACTAAATAATAAACTAAAACCTATAAAGCTATGTTAAAAATATCAATCGTTTCAATTGTAATAGCTGCATTTATGAGCATTGCAATGGTTAACCCCAATCCGGACGACCCTTGTTCCATCAATGGAAAGGTAAGTAATAAAAACAACACTGAAATAATCCCTTTTGCCAGCCTGGTGTTATATAAAGGAGATTCATTGGTTTCAACTACCACATCCGATGCAAATGGAATGTATTGTTTTAAGAATGTTCCTGCGGGAAAATACAAATTGGAAATAAATAATGTGGGATATAAAAAAATGGACATCCGGAATATTGCTATTGTTAGCAATAAAACAATCCGGCAAAATATCTTGTTATCTCCTGCGGTAGAAGAATTAAAAGAAGTAGAAATGGTTGAAAAGAAGGATGCAGGTAAAGGAAGAGCGATGTCCAAAATGGCAGCTAGTGAATCTTACAATAATGTGATGTTCGCATCGCCGGTAGCAGCTTATGATGCCGGAGGAATGGCTCAAAATTTCAATACGGAAGAGTACAGTAAAATCAATGATAACGAATTTAAAGAAACCAGCAAAAATGCATTATCTACTTTTAGTATTGATGTTGACAGGGCTTCCTACAGCAATGTTCGCAGATTCATCAACCAGGGTAGTTTGCCACCTGCTGATGCTGTAAGAATAGAAGAGTTGATCAATTATTTTTCCTATAACTACCCTCAGCCAACAGGCGAAGATCCTTTTTCAATCACTACTGAATATGCCGATTGTCCCTGGAATAAAAATCATAAACTGATACATATAGGGTTACAGGGAAAAGAAGTAAAAACAATAAATCTTCCGGCAAATAATTTGGTTTTTTTGCTTGATGTTTCGGGCTCCATGGAAAGTCCGGATAAACTTCCACTGTTGAAAGCCGGGTTGCGTTTATTAATTGAACAAATGCGTCCGCAGGACCGTGTTGCTATTGTCGTTTATGCGGGTGCTGCCGGCGTGGTTTTACCTTCAACATCAGGTAGTGATAAAGAAAAAATTATAGAAGCTTTAGAGCAATTGCAAGCAGGTGGCTCCACTGCAGGCGGTGAAGGCATCATACTGGCTTACAAAATCGCAAAAGAAAATTTCCTGAAAGGCGGCAATAATCGTATTGTATTAGCTACCGATGGCGATTTTAATATTGGCGCAAGCAGTGATGGTGAGATGGTAAGACTGATTGAAGAAAAACGTGAACAAGGTGTGTTTTTAACGGTTCTTGGTTTTGGTACCGGCAATGTTAAGGATTCTAAAATGGAACAATTGGCTGATAAAGGAAATGGTAACTATTCTTATATCGATAATATCCTGGAAGCAAAAAAAGTATTGGTAAAAGAAATGGGCGGAACCATGCTTACCATTGCTAAAGATGTGAAAATACAGATTGAATTTAACCCCACATTTGTAAAAGCTTACCGGTTGGTTGGTTATGAAAACAGGGTTCTTGCCAATGAAGATTTTAATGATGATAAAAAAGATGCCGGCGAATTAGGCTCCGGTCATACTGTTACTGCTATGTATGAAATTATTCCCGCAGGCAGCACAGAGGACGTTTCCGGTGTTGACCCTTTAAAATACCAGGAGACTAAGCCTGTAACGCAAGGTTCCGGTAATGAGTTAATGACAATAAAATTCAGGTACAAAGCTCCGGATGAAAACACCTCCAAATTAATTACTCATGTTGTGCTTGATAAAAAAACAAACAGTAATTCTGTTTCCGAAAACTGTCGCTTCTCTTGTTCTGTAGCTGAATTTGGTATGTTATTGCGTGACTCAAAATTTAAAGGAGATGCTAATTTTAAAGAGGTGTTGACTCTGGCTAAGGCATCAAAAGGAAAAGATGAAGAAGGCTATCGCTCTGAATTTATCAGACTTGTGGAAATGGCAGAACTATTAAAGAAATAAAATTGAGTAAATAATAGTCGCTACCTTTGGTTGCGACTATTATTTACTCTTACATATCGTTATGGAAATTCTAATATTTTATCACTCTCAATGATGTGGTAAAATTATCCGAAGAAATTCTGAGAATATACACTCCTTTCGAAAGTTTCAATTCTTCAGCATTTATTTCAATGCTATGTTCACCGGCAGTATAGGTTGTATTAGCCAACTGTATTTCTTTTCCAAGAATATCAATAAGTGATAGTGTTATTTTTTGTTCGGTTTTTTGAGAAAAAAACAAGGTTGCATTTTCATTAAACGGATTTGGCTGTGCCGAAATAGTAATCGCATTTTCATTTTCGTTAATGCCGGTATTTACATCAGCCACTATTCCATTTGAATTGCAAACACTATTCAATCCTGCTCCATTTTCGGCTTTCACACTAAAATAATAAATCTGTCCCTGGGTCAGTGTTAGTGCGGAATTCGTTATGGAAGTGTTCATGTTATTATCTGTCCAGTTTACCACATCGGTTGCTCCGGCTGTTGTTCCTATAGCATACCAATATTTTGCGATTTCTGAATTAGGATCGGTGGAGGTTGTCCAGTTAGCGGAAAGAGAATTCATTGATGCTGTGGCGTCAATATCGCTTCCATTGCCATCATTCACTGATACACAAGATGGGGCTGTCCAATCCACATAAATGTTTTTAGAAACAATGGTTGACAAGTTTCCCGCAACATCATTAACAATTGATTTTATTTTCCCTGAATAGGTTGCAGAGTCCGGGTTTTGATACCGTATATCATTTGTGGCTGCGGCACCTACACTTATGGTAACTGAAGGAAGTCTGGAGCGATACACTTTCAGCTCGGTAATACTCGCTTTGCAATTACCGGTACGAAATGAAATATAATCCCCCGAATTGGTCAAAACACTTGAATCTGTCCATGTGCCCAAAAATATATCGTTGCGGTACACATCAATTTTTCCGGTAGTGCGATCAAAAATAATCTTATAGTCGCTCCATGTACCAAACGTAGTTGTGACATTACTAATTGTACTCTCCAATGTAGGAGAATTGTTTACTACTTTATAAAATTCCAGCTTACTTGTTTCCTGCCGAAAAAAAATGAAATAAGAGTTTCCTCTCTGTGTAAGAGATCCATCATCGCTGAAAAAATGAAAGCCAAACCGATGCTGGGTTCCGCTGTTGATGGCAGGATCAAC
Source organism: Bacteroidia bacterium (assembly GCA_036170475.1). Lineage (GTDB taxonomy): Bacteria > Bacteroidota > Bacteroidia > 2-12-FULL-35-15 > 2-12-FULL-35-15 > 2-12-FULL-35-15. The sequence goes on from JAVHPE010000175.1 coordinate 3,320, forward strand.
CATCGCATTAAATTGGTACAAATAGCGGTTCGACAGGTTCTGATCAAGAGCAGCATAAATATTGGAATTGTTGATGGAAGAATCATTCTGTATTAAATTTCCTCCTGAAACCTGCCATGTTCCGCTACTTGCCGGAACAGACCAAACAGCAGAATTATATGAATCGAAATTATCCCCAAAGAAACCATTCGTAGCATTTGCATGCCATTCGGCGCCATCATAATCCAATACCTGATAATAACTTTTTTCCATGCCGCTGCCGCCTGTATTATCAATATCTGTAAAGGTGGAAGTAAAACTGGCAGTTGCCCAATCCGAAGAAGTTGAAATTTGTGTGGTAGGTGCCGTAGGATCACATGGATTAGAGCCTAAACAAGACGTTATACAGATTCCGCCAACGGTAGCTATCATTGTACTGCCAATGCTATTAATCTGGGCAATGGTAGGAATGATACCCTGACCATAACCGGAGCCGGGAAAAACAATGTAATCAATAATTTCCAACGAGGTACCGCCTGTTCTTGCATCGGGATCAACACCTATTTGATTGGCAAGATAAATGGAGCCCTCGCCCAATTTTCCGGAAGGACCTGAGTCTGCATAAATAGCGTAACAGCCTTGTCCTGTTACCGTATTATAAACATAAGCTATATCACCTATTGTGATTCCTCCCAAAGATACTACTGCTGTTGGTAAAACAAAAAACGGAACGGTTTCTGAATTGGCATATCTTAAAGGGTTTGTAGATGAATAGGAAGAATTAACTAATGATGTAGTGGAAACATACATGCCGGGGAAAGGATCTCCGGAACTCTGAATAATTGGATTTCCGTTATTATCAGTAACCACTCCCCACCAATTGCCTGTAGAACCAGCATTTGCTGTCCAGTCTAACCCGCTGTTACTAGGTCCATAAGCTCTCGGACTACCATCCGCATCAATATACATTTTTGCTTTATACATGGTAACCCCTGTTGGATTATGATTGTACACGTCAAATCCTTCAATGGTGGTTATTAGCGTAAGATCACAAGTGACAGGTGTTTGAGCAAGAACAGACTTAACAGTTAACAGACTGATTGCTGTGACCAAAAACGAAAGAATGGTAGTTGATTTTTTCATGATTTTTTGCTTGTTAAAGGCATGATATCTTTTGCATAAAATCCCCAATAAATAATATTACATACGTGAAACTTCTAAGTAAGTACAGGCTTGATTTGTAGTTTGGTTTTGATATCGGTTTTTGATAACATGTCTGCAAGGTAATAAATTTTTTATCGTATTTACGCTACCAGCACATAAGGTTTGTAAAATACAGCCTTAGTGCAACCTTTTTATCATTACTTTCATCTTGAGATCAATACAAAAACACGTAAATTTGTTTTTAAATACTTAAATGCTGATGCGATTATTATTCAAACGGATTAGAATAAAAAAAGCGACAAACAGGAAGAATACTTTTATTCACGTTGGTATACTTACTTTTTTTATTATTCTTATTTGTACGATTGGTCAGGCACAGGTTTCCTGTTACGATTTAGATTTTGAAACAGGAACATTAAATGGCTGGACTACTGCAGGGAATGTAACATTAGTGTCAGCTGGTACTGATATTTATGGTGGCTTTCCTCTTTCCGCTCCGGGGGGTAATTTTTCGGTAAAGGTTGGTAACAATAGCGATGCATCGCCATCTTCTATCACAAAAAGTTTTGTGGTAACCAATACTAATCCAATATTAACTTACCGGTACGCCATGGATATTTTGAATTATCCGCATACCTCCAATGATGCCGGAAGAATAGTGATTGACGTTTTTGACAATACAAACACAGCAATCCCCTGCGCTCATTACGAAGCTTTTTATTCCACCTCAGGTGGTCCTCAGGGATTTTTTATTTCCACACAGCCGCAGGAAGGTAATCTTGGTGGTGAATGTTGTTACGACATCAGCTATAAACCATGGACTCCGCTCAGCGTGGACTTAACACCCTATATTGGTCAAACAGTTACTCTGAAAGCATCCTGCAACTGGTGTATTTGGAGTGTGGACTGGGCGTATGCTTATTTCGATTTCGGCTGCACAAATTACCAGATTCAGCAAGATACTACCTGCAACTCTTTTGGCGCATTGTTAATTGCACCAACTGATTTTGTGAACTATAGCTGGCTGGGACCAAGCGTTGTATCCGGACAGAATAATGATTCCTGCTATGTAAATCAGCCGGGTGTATACACAGTTAATATGACTTCCGCTACCGGATGTATCATCTCGAAAAATATTACTGTTACTTTTGTTCCTTCTGTTGTAACTGCCGTAATAACCGGAAGTGCCGGCATCTGCCTGGGGGACAATGTTACATTATCGGCAACGGGTGGCAATACTTATCTATGGTGGAATACATCGGTTACTACTCCAACAATGACAGTAAGCCCGACAACTACGCAAACTTATATTGTAGAAGTGAAGGACGCTTATGGCTGTACTGATACCGCCTCAGCAACAGTTGTGATATATCCCGCACCACTTGCGGATTATAGCCCTAATGATGTATGTCTGGCGCAACCAATCAATTTTACCAACCTTTCAAGTGTTCCCGGTGGAACTATTACTGCTTGGTCATGGGATTTCGGAGATGCCAGCACCATGGTATTTGTTCAGAGTCCAAGCCATTTTTATGCAAACGTGGGAACTTTTCTAACTACGTTAATTGTTACAAGTGATAAGGGCTGTAAAGATACTGTTACCCAAAACGTAATAGTTCATCCTTTACCGGATGCGCAATTTGCGACTGAAAATGTATGTTATGGAAGTATTGTTCCATTTACTGATATGTCGACTTTAGCCGGTCCGGATATTTTACAGTCGTGGTCATGGAATTTTGGTGATGGCAGCCCTTTAAAGAACAATCAAAATACCATGCACCTTTATTCTTTTGTAAGTACTTTTACCGCAAAGCTTGTAGTAGTTTCTAATTTCGGATGTAAGGATTCTATTACAAAAACTGTAATTATTAACCCTAATCCGGCTGTGAATTTTACTGCGCCGGATACAGTGGGGTGCGATCCTCTATGCGTACAGCTTCATAATTTATCAACCATCGAATCTGGCAACAATACTTCTTTTGTATGGAACTTCGGTGATGGCAGCCCCTTGGGGTATAATCCGGATCTGGAACATTGTTATACAAATAACTCAGTTTTTTTACCGGTTACTTTTGATGTTAACTTAACAGTTACTTCCGATAGCGGATGTATAACCACGTTTTCCAAACTCAATTATATTACCGTAAACCCTAACCCTATTGCTGATTTTTCGGTTAATCCGATTGTAACATCCATTGTTGAGCCAATTATTGCCATTGAAAATTTATCTTCAGGAGATGATTCCTGGAACTGGAATTTTGGAGATTTATCCACATCAATCATCAGTGATCCTATGCAACACACCTATGCTGATACCGGCAAATTTGTAATTACGCTTATTGTTTCCAACCAATACTCTTGTGTTGATAATACCTCCCGAATGATAACCATTGAGCCCGATTGGGCATTTTATATCCCTAATGTGTTTACTCCCAATGGTGACCATATAAATGATTCTTTCCAGGGCTACGGTTTTGGATTATTAGAATATGAAATGATGATTTTTGACCGTTGGGGAAACAAAATTTATGTGACAAAAAGTTATGATAATCCTTGGGATGGCAGGGCAAACAATGGTAATAATATTGCACAAAATGATGTATATGTTTATCTGATCAAAATTAAAGATGTGAAAAAGGTGTATCACAGCTACAGGGGAATTGTATCATTAGTAAAATAAAATCTACAAAGCATAGTAATCCGCTGAAATAAAACCTTTCCCTGTTATTTTAATAGCTGAAAATTTGATGCCGGAACGCAACCTTTGTAATAAATTTTACATCTACAGCTAAAACATTGGATAAATTATCGATGCTTTTTTACGATACTGCACAAATAAATAACCATGAAATCAATTGTATCCTATCTCCAAATTGTTTTCATTTCCTGTTGGATTTTATTATTTCCAGGCAGTCCTCTTTTTTCTGAAAATAGTGGAAACAAAGGATTTTCAAACACATCTTGGAAAATTAATCCGTTTGAACGGAAAGCTTTTATTGAAAACAAAGGACAGCTTAGTCAGACCTTACCCATAGAGTACCAAAACTTCAGCTATAGTATTGATAATGGCACCCAAATTTTGTTTAACAAGGAGGGACTGACCTATGTTATAAAAAAATACAGTACTAAAAAAGCAGGGGTATTCTCTCTCTTTTCAACTGAGCAAAAACGTGAAGAACTCGAACACCAGGTTTATGTGCAAACACAGTATGTCAGCATGAAATGGGTGAACGCCAATCCAGATGCAACCATTGAAAATACCGGACTTTTATCTGCTGATTACAATTATGTAATGCGCCCTACAGGCGAAAAGCCAGTTGAAAAAAATTGTAAGGGCTATTCTAAAATAGTGTATAAAAATTTGTACAATGGAATTGATGTAGAGTACTTTTTTACTGAAAAAGAGGGCTTTAAATACAACATTATTGCTCAGGCTGGCGCGGATCTTAGTCAGGTGAAAATGCAATATACAGGGGCGAATGGTATCAGTTTGAAAAACGGAACCATTTTAATAAAAACAATTATCGGAACCATTATCGATCATGCGCCATCATCGTTTTATACTGAAAATACCAATGAAAAAATAAACTCAAGTTATTCTTTGAATGGCAATAATGTTTCGTTTACGATTGAAAACCCCGCTAAGAAAACCTTTACTATTGATCCATGGACAGTAGTGCCCGGTCTGGGTGGAAGCCCGGCTTATGACAATGGGGTGGATGCAGCGGGCAATGTATATGTTTACGGTGGTTCGGGAGGGATAAATATTGTAGAAAAATATACCGCTTCCGGTACTTTAATCTGGTCACTAACCAATGGAACTTCTGGAAATATAGGGTATGGAGATATGCTGGTTGAGCAGTCAGGCGATTTTTACTTAGCGGAAGCCTACGATCCCGGCGGTGCACATACGTACAAGTTTTCTTCTACCTCGGCACCATTGTGGACAAGCACTACACCAGGTGCTGATTTTAAAGAGCATTGGCGTTTAGCGCTTAATTGTATTACCGGAAAAGTAATTGTTGCCGGTGGTGGTACCAATTACACCATGAATATTGCCGAAGTGGATGTTAGCACAGGGGTTCTGACGAATATCAAATCCTTAAATGCCCCTGACGATATCTCAGGGCTTTGTGTTGACGATATCGGAAAATCCTATACTCATGGAGGAATGACAAATAAAATTTCTTTTAACGATGCTACCAATAATCCTGTAGGTGTCGTTTCAAGTGGTTATACTCATACAGAAGCAGCCACAGCGTATTATGTCGGATATGGTGCCAATGGGTATAATATGATGGCTTTGGGGGGTTCAACATTTTTATTTACGTCCGATGGAGCCACAGTAAAAAAATGGGATAGGAACTCTTATGCATTGCTTGGAAGTGCTACTATTCCGGGAGGGCAACAAAATTTGGGCAGCGGAATATTAGCTGATAAGTGTAACAACTTATTTGTAGGTGCATCTAACGGCGTTTACCGCTTCGATTTTAATTTAGTACAAAAAGAATTTCAGCCCACCAGTTCAGGGGTATTTGATATTGCTTACGCCTTAAATTCCGAAATTGTAGCTTGTGGAACCGGCTTTTTAACTCCTTTGCCTTTTGGTCGCGAAGCTTGTGGCGCCATCACGGTTTCTTGCACCAGTAATCCCTGCGATCCCGAAATCAATACTGTAATAGTAACACCCACGCAGGGAGTTCCTCCTTTTACTTATTATTGGGATGATGGAAATACTGATTCTATCCGTACTAATTTATCTATGGGTATTCATATTGTAACTGTCCGCGATGGTTCCTGTAATCCATCTTTCAACTCTGATACCGTGAAAATCTCAAACAGCACTATGGCATTAACGGTTCAAAAAATAAATCCGGTTTGTGAGTTAGGAGATGATGGAGAAATTGTAATTACCTTACTGGGCAATCAGCTAATTACCAATGTTACCTGGACTCCTGTAGTTGCTGACACACTCTTAAACGACAGCACAACAAAAGCCACAGGTTTGCAGCAGGGAACATATAGTTGTCATATTGAATCCAGCTTAGGATGTAGCTTCGATACCACCATTACATTAGTTGCAGCTAATGCTAATCCGGCAGCAAATTTTGATGATGTACCGGTTTGCGATGGAAATTCAATGCCTTTCACAGACATCTCTACTACCACTAATGGAACGCTTTCCTTCTGGTCCTGGGATTTCGGGGATGGCAGCCCCGTGGTACTTAGTCAAAACTCAAACCACGTATATCCAACCACAGGCAGCTACCAGGTTACATTAACTGTTGCAAACAATAATGGTTGTACCGATACCATCATTAAAAATGTAATTGTTCACCCATTGCCAAAAGCGAAATTTTCTGCTGAAAATGTCTGCAAAGGCAGTATCCTGCCATTTACTGATTTATCAACGCTCAGTGGTACTGATATGCTGCAAATATGGGCATGGGATTTTGGCGATGGCAGTCCGGTTACCAATAATCAAAATACATTGCACCTATATTCTGCTACAGGAAATTATACAGCCCAGCTCCTGGTTATTTCCAATTTCGGATGCAGGGACTCTGTCACTAAAGTTGTTACCATTAACCCTAACCCTTTAGTAAATTTTACCGCTCCTGATACTGTCGGCTGTAATCCTTTGTGTGTTAATTTTCAGAATTCTGCCTCTGTCCCCGGCGGAAACATCACATCCTTTGTATGGAATTTGGGTAATGGCGGTGCTATAAGTCAGTCGCCTAATCCGGAGCATTGTTATACAAATAATTCTGTTTTTGTGCCTTTGACTTTTGATGTTACTTTAACCGTTACCTCTGATAGCGGATGTATTACCACGTTCACTAAAAATAATTATATCATTGTTAATCCCAATCCTATTGCGAATTTTTCGGTTGATCCGGATGTTGTTTCCATTACTAATCCGGTTATTTCTGTTGCCAATTTATCTTCAGGGGATAATGCATGGAACTGGAACTTTGGGGACTTAACTACAGCATCCATCGACAATCCTTTGCCTCATACCTATGCTGATACCGGCAGGTTTGTAATTACACTTATTGTTTCCAATCAATATGCCTGCTTTGATACCACCTACAAAAGCATAACTGTGGAACCGGACTGGGCATTTTTTATTCCCAATGTTTTTTCTCCCAATGGCGATGGTATTAATGATTATTTTCAGGGTATTGGTTTTGGACTTTTAGATTATAAAATGGAAATTTTCGACCGTTGGGGAGATGAAGTTTATGTTACAAAGAAGTACGATAGCCCATGGAATGGAAAAGCGAATGGTGGAAGTGATGTGGCACAGCAGGATGTCTATGTTTATGTAATTCAGATTACTGATGTAAAAAAAGTGAAACATAATTACAAAGGAATTGTAACTTTGATAAAATAACATTAGCCCTTAATCTTTTATCCGAAGGAGAGGGGACGCTGCCGTTTAGTTAAGAAAAATAAAACGCCAACACTCTTTCTCGAGAACTGTAAGAAGGGAGGGAGTTAGAAATATAACCTTAACTAAACGACATTGGGAGAGGGAGGGGGCGAAATGAAAAAATTAGTAACCGATAAAAAATGCAGCTATGAAAACAAAACTACTTGTATTAATTACCCTTGTTTTAATCGGAACAAACGGGTGGAGCCAGAATTTTAGCACTCAGCTTTTTAAGATATTTCCCGGCTCCGCGGATATTGACGTTAAAAAAGATATCAGAAATGCGGTTTTTCTGGAAATTGATTTTAACGAACTGGCAAGGATTAATAAACTAAAATCTTCCTTGCTGACATTAACCATACCGGCTTCCGGGAACAGCGTGGTAACATTTGATCTTCGCGATTCAAAAATTCTGACCGATAATTTTTCTGTAAGAACAGGGAAGAACGAAAAAGTAAACTATACCCCCGGACTTTATTATCAGGGAACTGTATCCGGAATCAGCCCCTCATTGGCAGCTTGGAGCATGTTTGACAATTCCATAATGGCTGTGTTCTCCTATAATCACGAAAATTATATATTGGGGGTTTGGAACGATAAATCCAATACGAATAAAAACATTTACATTTTATACAAAGACAGCGATGTGCTGTATGCGCGTGATTTTAAATGCGGAACAGATATTTTGCCTGTAAAGACAAGAGCCAATAACAATAACAACGGACATTTACAAAGCAACCAGTGTATTAAGATATATTTTGAGTGTGAATATCAAATGTTTGTGGATAAGGGAGGCGTTGTAAATGTTACTAATTATGTAACCGGTATGTTTAATGTAGTTCAGGCGCTTTACAATGTTGAAACTCTTAATACTGAAATTTCAGAAATATATGTCTGGTCAACTACCGATCCTTATGTATCATTTACAACATCGGGTGATTTGCTGAATAATTTCCAGGCTACACGTACAACATTTAATGGCAATGTGGCGCATTTACTTACCACAAAAAATACTACTGCTGGTGGAATGGCGTATCTGGATGTGATTTGTGATGCAGGATATAATTATGGCGTCAGCAATATTGACAATACGTACGACCCATACCCTAATTATTGCTGGACATCAGAGGTTGTTACACATGAGCTTGGTCATAATTTCGGATCACATCATACACATTGGTGCGGCTGGACAGGTGGTGCAATTGATGACTGCTACCCTGTTGAGGGAGGATGTTCGCCTGGACCAACACCAACAAACAGTGGTACTATTATGAGTTATTGCCATTTATCCGGCACCGGTATTTTACTTACAAATGGTTTCGGAGTTCAGCCGGGGGGAGCTATCAGAGCTTCATACGCGGCAGCATCGTGTTTAACACCCTGTGCAAGTCCTCCTGATGCTGCCTTTATTGGTACACCATTAAATAGCTGTACCGCACCACTGACAGTTACTTTTACTGATCAGTCTGTTGGCTTTACAACTGCATGGGCATGGGATGTTAACAATGACGGTGTAACTGACTACACCACTCAATCTCCAACACATACCTATTCAACAACCGGAATATATACAGTTCGACTTATCGTTACAAACGCTAACGGCAGCGATACTTTAATACGGACAAATTATATTGCTGTAGGCAGCGTCACTCCATCCGTAACCACAGCTATTACAACCGGTTCAAATACAATTTGTGGAGGAACCCCTATTACTTTTACCGCGACACCTGTTAATGGTGGAACTAGTCCTGTTTATCAGTGGAATTTAAATGGTGTGCCAATTTCGGGCGCGACGAGTTCAACCTACACCAACTCAACAGTTGGAAATGGTGATGTGATAACCTGTACCATCACATCCAATGCGCCATGCTCAAGTCCAACAACAGCTACAAGTACGGGGATAACAATGGCAGTAACACCATCAGTAATTCCAACGATTAATGTTGCGATAACTACAGGAACAGCAACTATCTGTACCGGAACTACTTTAACATTTTCAGCATCATCAACGAATGATGGCAATACGCCTGTTTATGAGTGGCAGGTAAATGGTACAACTTCCGGAACAAATAGCACTACCTTCAGCCCTTCTACATTAGCAAATGGCGATGTGATAACCTGTATATTAACTTCAGATGCTACTTGTGCAAGCCCGTCAACAATTACAAGCAGTATAGTTACCATTACTGTAAACCCTATTGTTAGTCCAACTGTTACTGTTGCCATTTCATCAGGTACAAATCCAACCTGTTTGGGCGTTCCTATTACTTTTAACGCTACATCAACAAACGGAGGTTTAACCCCGGTCTATCAATGGCAGGTAAACGGTGCTAATACGATTATAGGTACCTCATTTACTCCATCATCGCTGGCAGATGGCGATGTGGTAACCTGTGTTCTTACATCAAACGCTGCCTGTATTAGTACAAACACCGCTACAAGCAGCGGAACAACTATTTCTATCATTCCTTCGCCAACACCTACCATTTCTGTCGCGCTTACTTCGGGCACCAATCCGAGTTGTTTTGGGTCGTCTGCAACATTTACCGCAACAGCCGCAAATGCGGGAACGACTCCTACTTACCAATGGTTTTTGAATGGCAATGCAATTACAGGAGCTCAAAGCACAACCTATACACCTACAACATTAATAGATGGATCAGTATTCAGTTGTGAGGTAGTCTCCAGCGCAACTTGTCCGGGTACATTTACAAGCATAGGGATAACTATAGATGTGCCTCCCGTAGCTACAGTTACTTTTATTTCTAATATGGATGTTTGTGGTGGAACCATTACAGCAACTGTTTTTTCAAGCAATCCTCCCGGGGCGGATTATGTGTGGACGAACTCAAATACAGCAATTGGATTAAGTGCCGGCGGGACAGGAATCATTCCTTCGTTTAATGCTGTCAACACTACTGCCGCGTCTATTACCTCCACTATTACTGTAACACCTTCAATGAATGGTTGTCCGGGAACTCCGTCAACCTATTCCATTGTTGTAAATCCAACTCCGGAAATTACTTATACAGGAGGTGTTTTGTCTTCCACACCTGCAACTACTTATCAATGGTATGTTGATGGACAACCAATAGGTGGAGCAACTAATCAGACATGCACCATAACAGTAAATGGAGATTACAGTGTAATTGTTGACGCAGGCAGCTGCCCATCGGAAAGTATAACAATAACTACTGCCGGCATATCATCACTTACTAACGATTGTTTTTTAGCGGTTTATCCCAATCCGAATGATGGAAACTTTACTATTTCGTTTGAGGTTCCTGAAAAAAACACGTACAAGTTGAAGGTGGTAGATGTAATTGGTGCATTAATCTATCAGGAAATACTAACAGATTTTGATGGAAAATATTCAAAACAAATGGATTTTGGACGTTTAGCGAAAGGAGTTTATATGATAAGCTTAACCAGTACTGACAGTGAAATTGTAAAGAAGGCTATCGTTTATTAATGCGAATTTTTAAACTATGTTATTTCGACCACATTCAATCGGTCAGAGTAAACTCCGTCGAGGAATCTTTTTCATTTCTACAAAGATGACTCGACAAACCTCGACATGACATTGCGTCTTTGTATAATTAACTTACACTAGTAACCCGAGTTCGATTAATAATTCATTGGAAATTGCAATAAAATAGAGCAATTCAGAAATACAGCTATTTGCGTTATAGTCATTTCGAGCTTGTCGAGAAATCTTTTTACTCTTTTACAAGATTCCTCTGCTTCGGTCGGAATGACAAAGCGCTTATAATCAATGATTACAGCAATTTTTAAGCTCAATTATTAATCGAACTCAGGTTAGTATATCTTTCGAACAATAATTTTTTGAGTAATTGTATTTTGTTTACTGGTTATCTTCATAAAATAAATTCCATTATCAAGATTTACGGAATTTATTTTTACCAATTTTTCATTTGTAAGTTCTGAAAACACAAGCTTTCCCATCCCATCATAAATTTCAAGAACAACATTCCTTTCGTTAAGATTTCCAATATCTACAGTGAAGAAACCGTTATTCGGATTTGGAAAAATCAGGAAAGAGCTGATGCTAATTTCTGAAATACCAATTGAATTTATGCTGAGTATGTTTGAAGTGTCCGGACTACAGAAATTACCATCATTTACAACAACATAATAACTTCCAATTTGGGGGGGCCAGTAACTGGTTCCGGTTGCTCCTGCAATAATGCCTGAACTGGTATTATACCATTGATTTCCGCTGGAAGCATTTGAATAAAGGGTGCTGCCGGACAAGGTAATTACAGGGGCCGGCAAAACAAGATTAATGTTTGCATATACAGGTACAAGTGCACTGGTACAAGATTGTTTAATCTCCCAATCATAAAAATAATAATAATAGCCACCTATTCCAGCACTATTGCCGGTGATAGAAACAATGCCCGCAATTGAATAGGGATAAGAGGCTCCGGAAGAGTTACGGTATAAATCATTTCCTCCTGCAATGCCTAACTGTAAATCGGTACCTATAGGTACATTAAAATTAAGTGTGATCCTGCTTTGACCGGAAGGAATATTAATGGTTGCTGATTGTAATACTGTTCCAGCATTGTTACGTAGTTCAACTGTTCTGTTTCCTGCTGTATTTGCATCTACCCAAACCGAAACAAGGTTAAAAGTGCTGGTAGCCGTAAATATTAAATAATGGTAGGTTGAAGAAGTAAAATATCCGCCACCTCCAATACTGTTATTTGTTGCGCCTACATATTGAGAAACTCCTCCGGCATCATTTTCAACATAGTAGGTGGTACTATTGGAGAGTGTTGGTGTGGTATAGGATGTTCCTGTATTTATTAAATTTCCTCCCGATGCAGCATCATACCAGTTGATAGTGCCGCTTGCTGTTGCTGTTAATGTTACAGATGACGGTCCGCAAATGGCTGATGTTGCCGATTGAACAATGGGTGTATCAATTACGGTTACTGTAACAAAATTGGTCTGGGTTAAGGAATCGGAACCAGCACAGTTACCTGCTTTCAACTTAATGGTAAAAGTGCCGCTAGCGGAATAAACATGTGTCGGATTTTGAAGTGTTGAGGTGCTGCCATCGCCAAATGACCATAACCAGTTGTTCGCACTTCCCGTTGCATCAGTAAAATTAACAGTACCACCGCAAGAACCTGCTGAAGCAGCAGAAAAATTTACAACGGGCAAAATGGGGTTTAAACTTACATTCACAACAGTAGCACTTCCATTTGTAACCGTAATATTGTTAATGGTTCTGCTTTGGTAGCCCGGAGCGGAATAGGTTACATTATAAGTTCCCTGATAAATGGGACGATGATAATTACCGACCGGCAGATAGGAATATACATCGGAGTTGTCTGCATCATGCCCTGAAATTGTCACATCCGCCCGTATGGCTTGGTTTGAACAGGAATCTTTAATGATACCCCGGATTCCATGAAGCGCCTCTTCCATATAATTCATCAGGGATCTGTGATTATTATCCCAGTTAGTAAGCAGATCGGTTTCCGGTAGAAGTTTGTTATCCGACAATTCAACTGTAAACTCGCGGCAATGTTTAAAGTAGTTCATATAATCCTGCCTCCCTCCCATTACCTGATACCATGCAAAGCCATTGGTAATTCCGTTATAATTAACACTTGTAAAATATCCCGGAGGAGCATTTGCCATGGCGGTATCTGCGTATTTTGATGACTCGCGAACCCACCAGTTATCATCAGCATGCAGTTGCGCCCAGGTGTCCCAGGGATAATTTGCAACTTCTGCACCGCCATGAAAATTAGCAGCCATCACAAAATTCATGGTATCGGCAAAAGCCATAAATGCTTGTGTTTCGGGTTGCCAGCTTTCCCCATCGGGATGCTGACCCCCTTGCGGATCGGGATAATTACGGTTTAAATCAACATTATTTGCATTGTAGCGTGTGGCACCATTAACAGTTGAATTGCCTCCTGCATAGGTTCCATCAGGGTTTGCATCCGGACAAATCCAGATTTCCATGTTATTTACCAGATTGGTAATACGTGTATCAGTTCCATAACTGCTTAATAAAAAATCAATATAATGAAGCATTCCTATAAACCCTGCTGTTTCATCACCATGCATGGTTGATGTGTATAAAAATTGTGGTTCGTTCTCTTTTGTATTTATATTATCCGATATTTTTAATAACAATAATTTCCTTCCGCTTGGTAAGGTTGCTATGGTTACCAGTTTGCAAATGTTTGGATAATCAATTGCAAACTGATTCATGATGGATTCATAGTCGGGATAGGTTGGATAGGTGTTCCAGGTTGTTTGAGCCTGTTTATTGCTTTTTTTTTTACCCATCTTTACCTTTTGCAAGGTGTTTGGATTGGGCAAAATAGTGTAGGAATAATTCAGAACAATAAATTTGGAAAAGCCTTTTTTATTGGCATAAGCAAATACTTCATTGTTTTTTACGTTATCAATTGAAATAATTTTTGTGAGGGTACTTATTTCTTCCTTGGAGGTAATATTGAATTTGAAATATACTTCACCACGTTTTTTAAATAATTTTTTGACGGTTTTTTGTTGGGTGGGAGTAAGTGTTTGAGCGTTTGTTCCGGCTGAACAGTACAAGATCGAAAAAGCCAGGAGGAGATAGATAATGTTTTTCATCTGTGTATAATTACGTATGTTGATTTCTTTCTTTTTACTATTTCCAGCTATTTCATATTCATCATTATTTTTTAAAAGTAAGAAAAATAAATTTAAAATCAAAGGAATGGTTTGAATGAATAAGTAGCGGTTTATGTTTCCAATAAAATATTGTTATAGCTTTCGCACAGTCTTCGACAAGCTCAGACTGACTGTGCGCAGGTCATATTGAGATTTCTATGATTAAAATATGTGCGATGGCATCTTAACTAAAAGGCCTTGTTCGAGCGGAGTCGAGAATGTGATGGTGGTATAACAATTTTTATCCAGCCTAAAGTTTTTCCAAATTTAATTCTTATTCTAATTCCCTTGTTTAACTTTGCTTAAGATTGTTTGTTTTCTCTAAAGGATACTTCTTAGATTTATAATAAAAACATTTTTGCAAAACGCAAAAAAACAATATAAAATCTTCTACAAATGAAAAAGTATTATGTATTCCTATCGATAGTCTTACTACTTGGCTGCAAAAAAGAAAAAAAAATCCAAGTTCAGGTTCCTCAGGTACGGCAAGTGTTAGCATAGTTAATTTATGGGAATTACAAAAAAACATTTCATATACTAACACCAATGGAACTATAACAAATGGAGATACATCTTATGCAGCCCCAAATGATTTTTGGTTTAGGTTTAGCAGTAATTATACATACAAAGAATATGAAAATACAATTGTAACAGATTCGGGGACTTATACTTTCAGTAATGGCATATTAAATTTCATAAATACCGGTGATACCGCTAAATATACCGCTATATTAAACCAAACTACTCTTAATTTATTCTTTACTGAAATTGATTTTAATTTCCCTGACACAGTAAAATTCGAAACCCAACTTGCATTTTAAAAAATATAAGCCAGCATTTTGTCTTCTGCAATATTGTCCATAAGCTCTGCATGACTGGATTTATCCTTGTATAAAAAAACCAGACAGGTTTTTAAAATCTGTCTGGTTTAAATAATCCTGATTCTTAAAATTAAAATATTCTTACAAATTTTTTAAAGCCATTAATCGCTCCCAACGGTTAGCAACACCACTTTCCGCTTTTACAAGTAAATCAGCAGCATGTTCAGCATTTTGGCGAACCAAAGAACTGAAGCGTGTTTCGTTGTATAAAAATTCTTTTAATGCCAGTGTTGGTTCTTTGCTGTCCAATGAAAAACGTTCTCCTCTCGGTTTTAAAGGGTTGTAGCGGAATAGTGGCCAATACCCTGATTTCACTGCATTCTCCTGCTGATCAGCGCCATGTATCAAATCATATCCATGGGCGATACAATGACTGTATGCTATTACAATGGATGTCCCCGGAAATGCTTCAGCTTCCTGGATTGTTTTGATTGCATGTACATCATTAGCACCCATTGCTATCTGCGCTACATAGGCTGAACCGTGTGCTATTGCTTGTAATGCTAAATCCTTTTTTGAATTTTCTTTCCCGTTTACGGAAAATTTCGCACTTGCCCCAAGCGGTGTGGACTTTGATTTTTGTCCTCCTGTATTAGAATACACTTCAGTATCAAGCACAATAATATTTACATTTTCACCTGTAGAAAGAACATGGTCTAAACCTCCAAAACCAATGTCATAAGCCCAACCATCGCCTCCCATGATCCAATGTGATTTTTTTACAAGATGGTCAGCAATGATAGTTAATTGTTTCATTTCAAAACTGTTTATTGCCGCTACGCGCTTGCGAAGTTCTTTCACATTTTCACGTTGTTTGCGGATACCTGCTTCTGTACTTTGGTCAGTATTCAGCAGTTCAGTTACAAAACTTTCACCAATAACATCTTTGTTTTTTTCTAAGATAGCTTTTGCTATTTCAGTTTTTTTATCAAAAGCCATTTTTATTCCCAAGCCAAATTCAGCGTTATCTTCAAACAATGAATTTGCCCAAGCGGGTCCGTTTCCTTCATTGTTTTTTGTCCATGGAGTGGTTGGCAAATTACCACCATAAATAGAAGAACAGCCTGTTGCATTGGCAACTACCATCCTATCGCCATACAGCTGTGATAACAATTTAACATAAGGTGTTTCGCCACAACCTGAACAGGCACCTGAAAATTCAAATAAGGGTTGTAAAAATTGTGTTCCCTTAACAGTATTTTTATTTACGCGCGTGCGGTCGATTTCCGGAATAGACAAAAAGAAATCCCAGTTTTTTATTTCTGTTTCTTTCAATGGCGCCTGCTCCTGCATATTTATTGCTTTGTGTGTAGCATCTGTTTTGCTGGTTATCGGGCAATATTCAACGCATAAATTACAGCCGGTGCAATCTTCCACAGCTACTTGCAATGTATACGCTTCTTTTTCCTTATCAAATTCTTTTCCTATCGGGGCAATATGTTTGAAGCTTGAGGGAGCTTTTGTGAGTTCATCTTTGTCATAAACTTTGCAACGGATGGCAGCATGCGGGCATATTAAAAAGCATTTACCGCATTGCGAACATAAACCGGCATCCCATACCGGAATTTTTTCTGCGATATTTCTTTTTTCGTACTGGGTAGTTCCTACAGGGAATACTCCATCAATTGGGAATGCACTTACAGGTAGTTCGTCGCCTTCAAAAGAAAGTATTTTTGCCAATACATTTTTCACAAAAACAGGAGCATTATCCGAAACAGTTTTTTCTATTTCGATGTTACCAATCTTATTTTTTGAATAATCAATCTGTTGAAGATTTTCTAATGTTTTATCAACCGCTTCGAAATTTTTCAGTACTACTTTATCTCCTTTTGCCGCATACGTTTTTTTTATGGCGTCTTTAATTTTTTGTATCGCAGCTTCTTTACTAAGAATACCGGCAATAGCGAAAAAGCATGTTTGTAAAATAGTGTTGATCCGTGACCCCATCCCTGTTTCACGCGCTACCTTCGATGCATTAATGACATAAAATTTTAATTCTTTAGCAATAATTTGTTCCTGTATATGTTGAGGAAGTTTACTCCAGACATCTTCAGTTGCATGTGGTGTATTTAATAAAAAGGTTGCCCCCTTTTCAGCATCTTTTAAAATATCATATTTATTGATAAAGGTAGATTGATGACAAGCAATAAAATTCGCAGAGCTGATTAAATAGGTTGAATGTATTGGTTTTTTACCAAAACGTAAATGCGAGACAGTTAAGGATCCCGATTTTTTTGAGTCATACACAAAATATCCCTGTACATAATTATCGGTGGTTTCTCCAATAATTTTTATTGAATTCTTGTTTGCACTCACTGTACCATCTGCTCCCAAGCCATAAAACAGACCTCGGAATAAATGTTGTTTTTCTAATGAGAAGGATTTATCATAGTTTAAACTCAGGTGCGTTACATCATCATCAATGCCAATGGTAAAATGTTTTTTAGGAGCATCCTTTTTCATTTCATCAAAAATTGATTTGACCATGGTGGGCGTAAATTCTTTGGAAGCAAGTCCATATCTGCCGGCAATAACTTTAAGCTTTCCTCCCTGCCATTCTTCCGAAATCATATTTACAACATCCATATACAAAGGGTCTCCAATA
This sequence comes from Bacteroidia bacterium, assembly GCA_036170475.1. Lineage (GTDB taxonomy): Bacteria > Bacteroidota > Bacteroidia > 2-12-FULL-35-15 > 2-12-FULL-35-15 > 2-12-FULL-35-15. Next base: position 21,093 of record JAVHPE010000175.1, read on the forward strand.
GCGCCGGGTTCTTTAACGCGATCCAGTACGCAAATAGTTTTTACTGAAGCAGGAATGTTTTTTACAAATTCTTTCGCATCAGCGGGGAGGAATAACCGAACATAAAGGTATCCAATGGTTTCGCCTTGTTCATTTAGGTAGTTAATCGTTTCGCCTACTGCTCCGGCGCCTGAACCCATTATAATAATAATTCTGTCAGGATTCGGATGACCATAATATTCAAATAATTTATAATTTCTTCCAGTAAGTTCTCCAAATTTTTTCATCTGTTCAGAAACAATACCGGGAGTATTTGTATAGTAGTTGTTAGCCGCCTCTCTGTTTTGGAAAAACACATCAGGGTTCTCTGCTGTCCCTCTAATGGAAGGGTTTTCAGGTGACATTGCGCGTTTTCGGATATCAAGAATTGCGTTTTCGTCAATCATTTTTAAAATAATATCGTCAGGTATTACTTCTACTTTTGTTAATTCGTGAGAGGTTCTGAATCCATCAAATATATTTAGAAATGGAATTCTGCATTTTAAAGTGGAGGCTTGAGCAATTAAAGCCATATCCATAGCTTCCTGTGCATCGCGCCCGAATAACATAGCCCACCCTGTTTGACGAACCGCCATGACATCGGAATGATCTCCAAAAATAGAGAGGGCATGTGTTGCTAATGAACGTGCCGCAATATGAAAAACAGTGGGTGTTAGTTCCCCCGCTATTTTAAACATATTAGGAATCATCAATAGTAATCCTTGCGAACAAGTAAAAGTAGAGGATAAGGTTCCACCTTGCAATGCCCCATGAACGGCACCTGCAGCACCTGCTTCACTTTGCATTTCCATAATTCTGGGTACTTCGCCGAATATATTTTTGATATTTGCCGCCGACCATTCATCGCAATATTCACCCATAGTTGAAGACGGTGTGATAGGATAAATTGCACACACTTCACTTGTCTTATAAGCAATATAAGCCGCAGCTTCATTGCCATCCATCGTTTTTATTTTCTTTGCCATAATTTTAAATTTTATTTCTTTACTGATTTTACTCTTTGCTTTATTGTTTTGTTTTATTGTTTTATTGTTTTATTGTTTTATTGTTTTATTGTTTTTCTTTTTACCAAGTCAACCTTTCAGCTTTTCAATCCCTTTCAGATATAAAAAAAGATAATTTGTTGTGCGCCCCAACTAATTAGTGCCTGTCCATACAGTCGAGAGTCTGAACTATAATGTTCGAGTTCGAGGCTTTCGTAGTTTTGAAAATCAAGAGTTTACATTTGTAAATGACTGATTTTTAAAACAAGAATAACGAAGAAATCGGACATTATAGACGGACTCTAATTAAGAGGCTAAATTACTCAAATTAAACTCCACACTAAATGTTGTTCCTTCTCCAAGTTTGCTAACAAAGCCTATTTTCCCATTCAATAATTCCACATATTTTGCCACGATATTAAGCCCTAATCCGGTGCCTTGTATGGCAGAGACGTTATTCCCCCTGAAAAACCTTTCAAATAAATGCTTCTGATCTTCGGGCGGAATTCCCATACCGGAATCTTCTACTTTAAGTAAAAAAACAGAGTCCCTTACCTCTGTAATCACATTCACGATGCTATCTTCATCAGAAAATTTAATCGCATTGGTTACCAGATTTAATAAAATATGCCGTAACGTTTTTTTATCCAGCATCACTTCTTCCATGCCGTAGTGATGGTATTGGATTTTCTGGTTCAATTTTGCGATGAGTTGCATTTCCCTGACAACCTCCGATACGAGCGTATTAATCGGAAATTTTTCAAAAGAAGTTGTTATCCCTTCTTCTTCCAGCTTGCTCAAAGAAAGTACATCATTTAAAATTTCTGTAAGGTGCATAACCGAAGATTTAATTCTGTCGATATGCCTGTTTTGTTTTTCTTTATCGTTTTGCTCCCCATATTTTGAGACAAGGGAAAGTGAAGACAATATTGTTGTAAGTGGTGTACGAAATTCATGCGAAGCTGTGGAGACAAAACGTGTTTTTAGTTCATTTAATTCTTTTTCCTGTTCTAATGATTTTTGCAGTTCAGCTTCCGATTTTTCAAGTTTTCGAAGTGCATTTTCAAGCACTATAGCTCTCTCCTTAACTCGCTCTTCCAGACTTGAATTTGTTGTCTGAAGGTTTATCGTTAACTGTTGTAATTCTTCTTGTTGTTGCATTGCCAGTTGCTCAATTTTTTTATATTTGATTATTACCAAAGCACATATCAGAACCACAAGTATAGCGAGTATTCGGTTTGTAATTGCAAAATAAGTTTCAGTGAACGAAGGGGAATGGGGGGAAAGGAAATAGCCGGCAACAATTAACAAAATGCTTGAAACAGATGCGAAAATTGCATGTTTTTTGTCATCGGTCCACATGGAAAAAAGTACGACACCTGTATAGCAAATACAAACGGTAATTCCAAGCGGCACGAATATATCTATTATAAAGATTATCACTGAAAGTGAAAGACCTAAACTAATAAAAAGGTTTGTCTTAATTTTTTGCTTAAATACCATATTCAATTAAATTAAGTATTGAGATGTGTGATATGAGCTATTTTTTATCTCAATACTCAAATCTATTTATCTTAATACTTTAAAACTCCTGTTGAGAAAAACTGTTATCATTTCTTTTCTGTATTCACGCGAATAAACATCATTATCAACAATCCTTGCTTTCTTAACAGCCTTTTTAATTAATTCATTTTTATCATCAGCACTCGTTCCTTCAATAATTATTGGTTTTGGGTCAACTCCTCCAACTACTATTTTCACTTTCCCGTTATTATCAATTGCTATAGCTGTCGTTAACGAAGTAAAATCAACCGCTTCGCGAGGACGTAATTTTCTGAAATCACATTTGAAATTTCTATTTATAGGAAGAATGATATTTTTGATTATCGCAATTTTGCTTAGGTTTCGTGGGGAAATTCCATTACCGGTATAAATGCTTTCCAGCGGAAGAGTTTTTATTCCATCCTTATCTGCAATCTCAATTTGGGCATCCATACTGATAAGCACAGGTGCAGTATCAGAAACAAATCGGGAGAAACAACTTTTTTTACCCCCCGTGGCAATACATGTTTTGCCTTCACATTTCAGGCAATACCCAACTGCTTCGCGCCATCTCTCAGTTTGATTATAAAACGAACAACGATTTTCACATAACACATTTCCGCCAATGGTAGCTGTTTTGCGCAACATAGGAGAAGCAACTTCGTGAGCAACATTAATTAGTGCCGGAAATGTTTTTGAAATTAGTTCATGTTTTTTAAAATCATCCAAACAAATTAATGCCCCTATTTTTAAATATTCTCCATCTGATGTTACCGTTTTTAATTCATCAATACCAGTAATATCAATCAAGCAGTTTGCTTCTTCATTGCCCTGATATTTATTTACGATTACATCTGTTCCGCCTGCCAGATAACGAAAAGAAGCCTGGTGTTGAAGGGCTGTTTTTATTGCTTCATCAACAGACTTAGGTTTTAAATAAATTTTTTCCGCAATCATTATAATTCCACTTTAGAAGTTTGATTTTGCTTTTCTTTTTCTTTCAATAATTTCAATACATCTTCTGATTTAATCGGAAGTTTGGTAATACGTATTCCAACCGCATCGTATATGGCATTTGCGATAGATGGTAATACCGCATGAATGGCACCTTCCCCAGTCTCTTTAGCGCCAAATGGTCCTTCGGGATCAATGGTTTCGATGATGTTAGTATGGATTGGCGGTGTGTCCAACGATGTAGGAATTTTATAATCAAGGAAATTATTGTTCAGCAATAATCCATTGTAGTACGACATTTCTTCGGTCATTACCTGCCCGATGCCCATGTGCCACGAACCTTCTAACTGACCCTCAACTGCCAACGGATTTAAGGCTCTTCCGCAATCATGCGCACCCCATACATTAAGAATTTTTACCTGTCCTGTTTCCGTATCCACTTTCACTTCCGAAATGCAGGAGCTGAAAGAATACGACGGGCTTAAACCTGCACCGGCTCCTTTAAAATCTCCTCCCAATTTTGGAGAAATATATTTGCCACTTACATTCACGGCACCACGATTAGCTGTCAGAATTTCAATTGCCTGATCCCAGCTCAGGTCGACAGTTTTATCATTACTAAAAACTCTGTTTTCTGAAAAAATTAATTCTTCTGCCGGAATGTTTTTCTTTTTGGAAACTGCTGTTTCAATTTCTTTTTTAAGGTTTTCTGCTGCATCTTTTGCCGCATTCCCAGCCATAAAGGTAACGCGACTCGAATAACTTCCTAAATCAACCGGAGTGATTAAAGTATCTGCAGCAATTACAAATGTTTTATCCATGCTGATACCTAAAACCTCCGCTACAATAATTGCGAGCATGGTATCGCTGCCTTGTCCTATATCATTGGCTCCGGAAGCAATCAGCACTCTTCCGTCAAAATCAACTTTCAGGTGAACAACCGATTGTGGCAGTTCATTCCAGAATATCGGCAATGCACTTCCGCTGATGAAAAATCCGCAGGCAACACCAAAACCATGACCTTCAGGCATTTTACCATGTTTGTTTTTCCAGTCCGATTGCTCAGCCACAGTCTGAATAGCCTGCTTTATCCCATTTGACGTGATGCGGTACTGACCTACTGTGAATGAATTGGGGTCCAGAAAGTTTTTCATTCGCATCTCAACCGGATCCATTTTTATCTGGTGGGCAATATCGTCAATCATGGATTCCACTGCAAAGCGGGTATTTACCGCACCATGCCCACGCATAGCCCCACACTGAGGTTTATTGGTATAAACCCGATGAGTTATAAAACCCAGATTATCTAATTTATAAGGAGCCTGAAGCAATACCCCGTTGTAATAGGTAGTTACAATTCCAAAACTTCCAAAAGCTCCACCATCAATTACCACAGCGGCATCCAATACTTTTATTAAACCATCTTTATTTGCGCCAAGCTGAATCGTCATTTTTGTCGGATGACGACCATGATTATTGAGGAACACCTCTTCGCGTGTCAATCGGACTTTTACCGGTTTCCCTGTTTTTCTGGCAATATGTGCGACAATTATTTCGTGAGCAAAAGGGTCGCCCTTACCACCAAAACCTCCACCAATATGTGGTTTAATCACACGCACGCGGCTCAATGGAACCTCCATTGTTCTTGCTAATGCACGATGCAGGTAATGAGATACCTGTGTTGCTGAAATCAAGGTTAGTCCGTTTTCATCCCAAAACGCAGTTGAAGCGTGAGGTTCAGTAAAACCATGATTAATACCAACCATTTCAAAATCCATTTTCAAAACTACTTCGGCATCTTTTAATCCTTGTTGCTGATCACCAAAACGTAATTCCGCTTTTTTATGAATGTTGTTATTAAATTTTGATGTACTGTGGATTTTCTCAGCAGTACCGATATCGTTAAATGACTCATCAATGGTCAGGAACTCTTTTAATGGCTGGTATTTTACTTGAATTAGTTTACAGGCATGTTCTGCTATCTCTTCAGAGTCGGCAGCAACTGCAGCAACAATTTCTCCGACATACCTCGTTTTATCAATGGCGATAGCCTCTTCATCCTGAGATAAAGGAAGAACCCCAAAAGTTATCGGCAACTCTTTTCCGGTTGCAATGTAACGTACTCCTTCAAGCGCCATCGCTTCAGAAGTATCGATATTCAATATCCTTGCATGTGCATGTATGCTTCTTGTAAATTTTACATGCAGTGCGTCCTTGGTTTGGTAATCATCAGCATAATCAGCAATTCCCTGAACTTTTTTTGTTGCTTCAATATAGGGACGGGGAACTCCTACTGTTCCTTTTGTAGTTTTTGGTTTATCGATTAAGGGCTCAGAACTCTTAACTTTCAACTCTGAACTTTTAACTTCTGTCGCATATTCAGCAACCGCTTCAATTATTTTTTTATATCCTGTACACCTACAAACATTTCCTGATAAAGCATCTTTAATTTCATGAATACTTGGTTCCGGATTTTTGTTTACAAAATCCAATGCTGTAATTACCATACCCGGAGTGCAGAATCCACACTGTATTGCACCTTTCTCCACAAATTTTTCCTGTAGCAAATGCAATTCCCCATTTGTTGCAATTCCCTCAATTGTTGTAATTTCAGCGCCATCAAAACGTAACGCAGGAGTAATGCAACTAAGAACAGGTTCTTTATTTACCAGAACGGTACATGCTCCACAACTGCCCTGTTCACAGCCTATTTTAGTTCCGGTAAGCCCTGCTTTTTCACGAATCACCTTCGACAGCATTTCATGCTCATCAACCAGTATGTTATAAACTTTATTATTTATTTTTATGTTGATTGGTCTCATTAATTTATTGCTGAAAATATTATTTAAACTTTTGTTGATTACATTGATTTTATGTGAATTGTTCAAATAGCTATTGCTTAAAACTATCTGCTTTAAAACTACTATAAAAATTTTCTTTGCTAATTCTTAGTGCGCTTGTTAGACCTCTCCCCCAGCCCCTCTCCTTGAAAAAGGAGAGGGGAGACTGCGTGTGTAGCAATTATGTTTTATTTAATTATCCCTTCCATAGCCCCCTCCCATTTTTCAAGGGGAGGGGATTAAGGGGAGAGGTTTGTATAAAGAATGAATAATTTTCAAAATTTGTATAGTAGTTAAATCTGCTTTAGCAAAATGTGATGCAAAGTTCGGGTTTTAATCCATCATTTTCTCGTTTGTTTTTTTATTTATATTTTGTATATTGACCAATTAAAAGAACTCTGTTTTGGAGTTAAAATTAAATTTTATCATTGTGCCTGAGCCCTTTTTTTGAATTGTATATGCCATCCTAATCCGGCAGAGATGCGCAATTCGTCAAGAGGTATTGAATTCCCATAATCAGAAATATGGTAACCATGAACGAATTTTAATGCAACAAACATATTCATGTATTTCCAAAAGAAATAATTTGCTCCAATAGTTGCTGTCATTATTGGCGCAACTTTAAGGCGGGGATTAATGATGGTGCTATCATAATAAGTATAAGCGTTTTGCTGCACACATGCTGCTCCCGGTTGTAATCCGAAATAGAAATCACTTTTATTTTTTGGAAAATGATAATAAGCTCCCAGTAGGAGACTATGGTTCATTTTAAAAGGCTTGTAATCTCCCTGGGTGGTGAAAAAATAAGAGCCGTCTGAACGAATGGATACTCTGTTATCAAAACACCATTCAAGTGTTGCATGAAAATAGGAATTCCATAAACCTCCTTTATAGAACATATACCCGGGAGAAATGGTTGCCTGACAAATTAAAGTTTTGTTTAATACTGATGCCTTGTCCGCCTGTTGGGCGAAAACCATATTCGGCAAAAACAAAACAATCAGAATTTTTATGATACTTTTTTTCGCCATAATCTAAAAAGTTTGAAATCCATGCTTATCGCCAAAACAAAATGACCTTCCAGATTATTCCCACTTTTTTTGATAAGTTGCACCTGATTATCATTCAGTTCAATATCTACATCAGTTCCAACATGTAGCATGTAATGCGCCTCCAAAGAAAAATCCAATTGGTCAGAAACAGGTATTGTTGCCCCACATCCGGCTTGTGCGGCAAAGCTATATCGTTCGGCATAATTTGGTCCGGAAGTAATGTTTTTCCCTGAAGTTATTGTAAATTTTGTGTAATCAATACAAAATCCGGCAAGAGGATAAAGCGCAACGCGATTAGTTCCAACTGGCACAGAAGCTATCTGTGGCATCATAGAAAATCCGCTGTGAAAATCATTTCTTTCGGCAAGATTATTAATATTGCTTGTTATCCAATCGGCAAACCAATGGGAATTAAAATCCTTTGCTATTTGTAGCGCAAATTGGCCACCCATACCAGTTCCAACAAAACGCTTTCCATTTGTAGTAAATATGCTGTTACAGCTTCGTGCACCCATCGAAAGGAAACCTGTAGGATCGGATTTCAAATGTAATTCTTCCTGTGCCTGAGACAAAAGAGGCGTTAAGGAAAAAAGCAGTGCGATTGTGAAATTTATGAGATAATATTTCATTTTAATATTTTCGATTTGTTTATTGCTAATTGTGAACCTCATCTTAAGGGGAGAGGTCTGCACATCAACACATCATCAACTTCCTGCTCCAATACTTTTCCCTCCATCAACATAAATCGTTTGCCCTGTGATGAATTGTGTTTTTTCAGAAGCAAGAAATGCAACCATATTAGCTACATCTTCTGGTTTACCCATTGTTTTTGTTGGTTGTGCATCTATCAATTTCTGTAAAACATCTTTCTCTAATTTCTGAGTAAGCGGAGTATCAATCAGTCCGGGAGCTATGGCATTTACCAATACATTATACTTGCCAAGTTCAAGGGCGAGGACTCTTGTTAACGATACCACACCTGCTTTTGATGCCGAATAATTTGATTGTCCCCTGTTGCCAAGCCATGCCCGTGATGCAATGTTAACGATACGTCCGCTATTCTGTTTTTTCATGATTTTTGCCGCTTCACGACACATTAACCATGTTCCTTTCAGATTAATATTCAGAACTAAATCGAAATCTTCAGCCGGCATATTCCAAATCATATTATCACGGATGATGCCGGCGTTATTAATCAATACATCAACATGTTTATATTCCTTAATTATTTTTTCGAATAAAGACAGAACTATTTTTTCTTTGCAAATGTCCGCTTTCGCGAAAGACAATTTGCTTTTCCCAAATTCAGCAATAAGTTTTTTTCCATTTTTTTCATCAATATCCAAGGCAATTACAAAATAATTATCATCAATTAATTTTTTTGTGATAGCTCTGCCAATTCCTTTTCCGGCGCCGGTAACAAGTGCAATTCTTTTTCCCATATTATTGTTTTCCATATCGATTAATTTGAAATAAAATTTCTATTGTTTCAGCCAGTCCCAATTGATTTCTTAACACTTTACTATTTAGTGCCTGTCCATATAGTCGAGAGTCTGAACTATAATGTTTGAGTTCGAGGCTTTCGTAGTTTTGAAAATCAGGAGTTTACTTTTGTAAATGACTGATTTTTAAAACAAGAATAACGAAGAAATCGGACATTATAGACAGACTCTATTTATATCTCAATTCTCATATCTCACATCTGGTAATGTATTTTTTATATTCCTCCATAGTATTTATATTAATAAAAATGGCATCATTATTTACAGGAGCCTCACTCCTTGGAAAACCTGATAGAATATCTCTAAGATTAAGATCCTCCTCAGTAAGTTCATTGAGGTAATGTATAATTTTTTTAGAAATCAGGACAGGGTGGCCATTTCTTCCCTGAAATTTTGGAGAAGAATATCCGTCGGAATTTGACGATCCCACCAAACTTACGATCACATCTTTACTTACAAACGGATTATCAATATTTTGAATAAAACAGAATTGCTGATTCATCATTTTTTTTATTCCAAGTTTCAAAGAATGAAATCTTCCGAGTCCGGCATCAGGATTTTTGATTATTGTTGCCTTTGATTTAATCTGATCAACGTATTTTCCCCATTTACCGATGCAGAAGTCACTATTTAATACAACACAAATGTTTTTTACTCCTGCGTCAAAATATTCATCAACAATCTTTTTCAGAAAGGTTTTTCCATTGCACAAAAGATAAGCTTTCGGAAAATTCATGCGTTCAGATTTTCCACCTGCAATTATAAGAACTCCAAATTCACCTTCCATCATAATATCAATTTGGGACACCTTCCAAAATCAGCCAATGGCCTTATTTCCTTGCGAAGTTATTCCTAATCCTCTTGCCAAATTATGATGCAAATCATAGTATTTTGTGATAGATTAAGGTTCTTTTGCTGAAAATAATACTAAAAAATGAAATCTCTTGATACTATCCTTAAAGAATGTGAAGAACTTTCTTTTGACTTAAATTTTACCTACGCTAAAAAATGGAAAGCGGCAAGCAAGGATAGAATTCTTGTTGGCTATCTTCCAATTTATGTTCCCCGTGAAATTATTCATGCAGCAAACGGTTTGCCTGTAGGGATAATGGGGGCAGGTGACAGAAAACAAATTATCAAAGGTGATGCGTATTACCAATCCTATATTTGCCATTTGCCACGCGGGATTATTGAAATGGCACTTGATAAAAACTTGGATGATTTTGACGGATTTATGTTCCCCGCTATTTGTGATTGTGTGAGAAATCTTTCCGGCATGTTTAAACTGTCAAAGAAAGGTAGTTTTCAACGGTATTTCGATTATCCTCAGAATTTTAATGCCAACACAGGAGGTATTTTCTATACACAGGAAATGGAAAAAGTGATAGCGGATATGTATGCCATTAACAAGGTAAAAGTTACGGATGAAAGATTAAATAATGCGATAAAACTTTATAATATCAACAGAAAACTTATCGAGTCAATTTATACCATTCGTCAGAAATTTCCATGGCGACTTTCAGCCGTAGAAACCCATTACCTGCTTAGGGCTGGAATTACTATCCCTGTTGAGGATCATAATAAAATACTGAAGCAAGTGCTGGAACATATCAGTGTAGAGAGGGGCGAGCCTATGGATAATATTCGTGTACTGGTAACCGGCTCCTTTTGCGAACAGCCACCTATCGGAATGATAAAATCCATTGAGATGGCAGGGTGCTATATTGTGGAAGACGATTTTATGCTAGGATCAAGGTTGATTCAGGGAGATATTGATGCAACCACTTCAGCCCCATTAACGGCGCTTAGTGATGCATACATTAACCACAGTACTTTTTCATCAGCGTATTACGATGTTGGAAACCCGAAAGGAAAAAGACTGGTTAAACTGGCTAAAGAGAGCAATGCTGATGGGATTGTTTTTTGCGCAGCAAGTTTCTGTGACCCCGCTTTACTTGACCGTCCGCAAATGCAAAAAGAATGCGATAATGCCGGCGTTCCTCACATCAACATTCAATTTCACGAAAATACAGGGCAATTTAAAGTTATCAAAGAACAAGCCGGTACTTTTTCTGATTCAATAAAACTGTGGGCGTAAAAACAATAAAAAGGTTAGAGTTAAAAGTTTAGAATTCGATCGCAAAGAACTTTAAACTATTAACTTTAAACTATTAACTTTAAACTAAATAAAATGGCAGAACATACTGAGGCAATAAAAGAAAAAAGCATGGTTCTTCAGAAAGACATGCTTGCAAAACAATTTCATGATTTAAGTAAAGCGAAAGAGCTTGGGAAGAAAGTAGTTTATACCTTTGTTCCGGGTAATATCACTGAGTTAATTCTTTCCTTTGATATGCTTCCTGTATATCCCGAAATCAATGCTCTTCAATCGGGTATGAGAAAAAAATCGGGTGCCTTTATCAAGGAAGCTGAGAAAATCGGATATTCTGAAGATGTATGTACTTATGTAAAGTGCGACATTGGCATGATGCTGAATGGTAACATAGGACCAACTGGTGAAAAACTACCTGCTCCTGATTTGCTTTTATTAAGTTATACCGGCTGTTTTACTTTTTTGAAATGGTTTGAAAACCTTGAGCGTTTATATCCTGGGGTTCCTGTTGCTATGCTTCATACACCTTATCAGGAAGACGGGAAAATTACCCAGGATCAAATAGATTACATGGTGAAACAGTTGAAAGAAGATGTAATTCCTAAAATGGAGCAAGTTTCAGGGAAGAAATTCGACATGACGCGCTTATCAAAAATGATGGAGAATTCTGCAAAAGCAGAAGATTTGCTAGTGAAGATTTTAGAAAGTGCAAAAAATGTTCCTACACCTATTGATGCTTATTTCGCCGGTGTATATTATATTGGCCCCATCTTCACAGCTTTTAGAGGAACAGCAGAGGCGGTTGAATATTATACCGAGTTATGGAATGAGGTTCAGGAACGGATGAGACTCGGGCTTGGTCCTGTTACTCCTGAAGGAGAGATGAAGGAACAAAAGTTCCGTTTGGTAATGGAAGGTCCACCTAACTGGACAAATTTCCGTGAATTCTGGAAAATATTTTACGATATGGGAGCAGTTATAGTGGCTTCTTCTTATACCAAGGTTGGTGGCGTTTATGACTTAGGATTTCGTCACGACCCAAAAGAACCATTGGAAAGTCTGGCGAAATACTGCATGAGTTGTTATACCAACATGAACCTGCCACAGCGGGTAGACTTACTCGAAAAATATGTGAAAGAATACAAAGCGGATGGATTCCTTATTAATTCAATCAAGAGTTGCAACTCTTTTTCAGCAGGGCAATTGATGATTATGCGCGAAATTGAACAACGTACAGGGGTTCCTGTTGGTTTTATCGAAAGTGATTTGGTGGATCCTCGCTATTTCTCTTATGCGAATATAAAAAATCGTTTAGAATCGTATTTCCAGATGCTGGAACAACGGAAAGTAATATTGAAGCAGGAAGGGGTAGTGTAGTTTAAGGGTTCAGATTTTTAAACAAAATACCTATTAACATTTATTTCTGGAAGCCATTAATCTGGCATGTATTTCATGAATTAATATCGGGTCAATTCCCCCTTGAAAAGGGGGTTAGGGGGATTAAAAACGAATTATCATTAACAGCACATAAGTATTTAATAATCCAACAAAATGAAAACAAATAATTTACTTCTGACATTTTTATTAATTGGTACAATTGCCTTTAATTCCAATGCGCAAACTCAACTCCCTAATGCCGGATTTGAAAACTGGGACTCTATTGGTGGTGTGGCAGAAGATCCTGTCGGCTGGTCATCTTTTAATTATTTTTACAGTAGTGGTGTTCCTGTAATGTCATTTAAAACTACTGATAAACATTCAGGAACGTATGCCTTAAGGTTAATAACAGATACCGTTACTCTGGGTCCTCCTTTTGGTTCGGGTACTTTAGATACGATGGCTGGTTTTGTATTCCCCGGTGGTGTTGATTTTAATAATTCAGGCATTCCCTACCCCGACCGACCTGTATTAATGCAAGCATGGGTAAAAGGGAATGTTGTTACAGGCAGTAGCGCATTTTTGTTGGCAACTCTCAGCAAATGGAATACTTCAACCCAGGTAAGAGATAAGGTTGGAGAAGCGATGTATATTATGACCGATACTATTGCGAGTTATACTCAAATATCAGAACCGTTTAATTATATTCTAGCATCCGATCCGGATACAATTGATATAAAAATTATGGCTGGAGACGTTGGTCCTGGAGGGTTTAGTATGCCCGGCAATGAATTTTTTATAGATGATATTTCCTTTACGTTTCCTGTAAGTGTAAGTGAAAAGAGTGTGAACAAATCAACTATTAATATCTTCCCGAATCCCGCTACTGATAAAATTACAATTAGCTGTTTAGAAAAAATAAACTCAATTAAAATATACAATGTGCTTGGCGAAAAAGTATATGAGTCATTAATAACTCAGGCAATTTCCAATACCCCAGTGACCATTAACATGATTTCTCATCCTAAAGGAATTTATTTTGTAAAAATTTATAGCGAGGGGAAAAATTACACTAAAAAAATTGTGATACAATAATAAAATTAATTCCTGCCAGAAAATAATTCTGGTAATAAAATAATAATAAACTAAGATTCGTAAATCCGTAACGATTCATTATCCGTAACCTATGAACAAATATTATCTGGGAGTTGACCTAGGCTCCACCACATCAAAAGCGGTAATCATCAATGAGAAGGATGAAATCATCGGACGAGGCATTACCAATACCCGCGCAAACTATTCAGTTGCAGCAGATATTGCCCGTGATGAAGCTATTTTTAACGCCCGCTTTTCTATTCTTCAAAAGAAATTAGAGGAAGAAATAAAAGTAAAACCGGAGTATAAAAAATACATCACTGATTTAGAAAGCGTTTTTCAGTACGAACAATTTAAAGTTCGTTTAGATAAATTGGGTGATGAATTATTGAAAACCTGTAATGCCTTTTTCAAGGATGAAAAAAAGAGAGAGGAAATTCTCGTGCATTTGAGAAATATACGTAGAACATTTAAACCCGTAATCAAACGCGATTATCTTTATAATAATCTTGGAGCAAAAAATCAATTCTTCCGCGATATTGTTTCTGAAAAATATAATGAAGAAGTAAATAAATTAGACATGTCGCTTTTTGAGCCTCTTATGACTGTGTGGGACAAAAGTATCAGTCCGGCAGAGAATGAGCGTGTGATGTTTAATTTTCAGGAACTTGTTCAAAAAGCGATGGAGGAGTTGAAGGATAAATACAAAAATCTTCCGGACACGATTGCCGACAAAAGCAATGCTAATTTTGATGCGGAAATGAATTTGCTCAAAGGAAATTTTGATCAGGTTTCTGAATCACTTCGTAATCATATTAATGAAATTGCCGCAATAGAATTTAATATTACCAATATGACCGGTACAGGCTACGGTAGAGCCCTTTTACCATTTCCTGAAAGTTGTATTCGTTCCGAAATTTTATGCCATGCTTTTGGGGCGCATGCAATTTTCCCAGAAACAAGGACAGTGCTTGACATTGGCGGACAGGATACCAAAGCCATACAAGTTGATAAATACGGATTGGTAACAAGTTTTCAAATGAATGACAGATGTGCTGCGGGCTGCGGGCGTTACCTTGGTTATATAGCTGATGAAATGAGTATATCAGTCAATGAACTTGGTCCAATGGCAATGAAAGCTGAAAAGGAAGTAGTCATCTGCTCTACTTGTACTGTGTTTGCGGGAGCGGAGCTTCGTGAACTTACGAATCTGGGCGAAAAACGCGAAGATATTTTAGGCGGATTACATAAAGCCATCATTATGCGTGCGATGTCACTCATTGCCCGTTCCGGAGGTGTATATAATGAATTTACATTTACAGGTGGTGTTGCAAGGAATCCGGCTGTTAATAAATATCTCGGACAGCTTGTAAGAGAAAATTATGGTAACAAAATAAAAATAAACATCCATACTGACTCTATCTTTATGGGGGCGCTAGGTGGCGCTATGTTTGCACGAAGAAATATTCAGGCAGATTTGCCAAGTACTGGCAAGAACAAGGCATAGCATAAAAATTAGATGTGAGATATGAGTATTGAGATAGGAGATGTTTTTTTTCTCAATACTCATATCTCATATCTTAATACTCAAATCCTTAGTAATATATACTAATGCAGAAAATAGATCTGGAGGAAGTTATCAGGAGTAAGAATCCTCGTTTACTGAAAATACTTCCAGGTTTTGTATTGAGTTATATCAAACGTGTTGTTCATCAGCATGAGTTTAATGAGTATCTGCATCTGACCAAAGATCTTTATGCGCATGATTTTATCAGAGAAACACTAAAAAACTTCCAAATTCAGGTTATTAGTGAAGGTGCAGAAAACATCCCTGAACAGGGAGGTTGCATAGTTGCTTGTAATCATCCTTTAGGCGGCATTGATGGTATTGCTGTAATGAACGAAGTGGGAAACAGGAGAAAGGACATTAAAGCGATGGTAAACGATATCCTCATGAATCTTGAAAACATGAGCAGTTTATTGATCCCTATTAACAAACACGCAAAAAATCTTGCTGAGAATGTAAAACGTATTGATCAGGCTTACGCATCGGATGAGTGTATCATTGTTTTCCCTGCCGGACTTGTATCGCGCAGACAAAGGGGGAAAATTATGGATCTGGAGTGGAAAAAAAGTTTTATTACTAAAGCCATTAAATATAAACGCGATATTATTCCCGTACATATTGCTGCCCGCAACAGTAATTTTTTTTATAATTTAGCATCGTTACGGAAATTTTTAGGAATAAAAGCAAACATCGAAATGTTTTACCTGGTTGATGAAGTATATAAGCAAAAGGGAAAATTCATTAAATTAACCATTGGGAAACCTATACCATATACAACTTTTACTAAAGAGTGCTCTGACCTTGTCTGGGCTGAAAAAGTAAAATCACATGTTTATGACTTAGGGAAAGGAGAAAAAAAACAATTTGAAAATTAGATGTGAAGTATATGGTGTATGGTATTTTTTTCTCAATACTCATTTCTCAATACTCAAATCTAAATCACATTATCACATTCATAAAACATGCATTATATTCTACTACCCTTCCGGGTTATTTATAAAATATATTACTTGATCGTTTTCGCCCTTTCTCTTATCGTTACGTATCCTGTTATGTATCATCTCCTGGCTAAACCGAATCGTTTTCCAAAGGCTTTTACCGCAATGAGAATACATGCTTTTCTTTTGTTGTTTTTTGCAGGAGCCATTCTGAAGGTAAAAGGCAGAGAAAATATTCCTCAAAACGGAGCCTATATTATTTGCCCGAATCACACCTCCTATCTGGATATTTTTTGTCTTTACACAATATTCCCGAAATACTTTGTTTTTACAGGGAAAAAGGAAATTGAAAAATGGCCGCTGTTTCATATTTATTACACTTCAGGAATGAATATACTTGTTGATAGAGATAGCAAAACGGGGATGTTTAAGACATTAAAAAGAATGTCACACGAAATTGAAATCGGAAATCCTCTCGCGATATTCCCGGAAGGTACCATCTCCAAAGAAGCTCCCAAACTGACAACCTTTAAATCTGGCGCTTTTGCGATAGCAATTCAAAAGCAAGTACCAATTCTTCCCATTACGTTTGTTTCCAATTGGAAAATACTTTCACGAAGTGGATTTTGGAAAGGAATAGATGGTCCGGGAATAGCCGAAGTTGTGATTCACAAGCCAGTACCGACTATCGGTATGAAAAAGGGAAACATGAATCTTCTTCAGAGCGATGTAATAGCTATTATTTGTAGCGCCTTACCCATTGCCTAAATCAAAGAACAAAAACCAGAAAGTATTGATATCTATCGTATTCAGACTGTTTTATACCAATCGCACGTAGCTTTACGCACATTATCTACGAAATACGAATTAAGACGAATTTACGAAACCCATATCAATTCGTATATTGGTACCGATTCGTTATCGTAGATATTAACAAATTTTTCAAGAACCTAAGTTGTTTTGGTATAATCAATGATTAGTTCCAATTTAATTTCAGTAAACATGGCAGAACACAATGATACCGGTGCTAAAGGTGAAGAGTTAGCTGCCACATTTTTACAAAATAAAGGATATTCCATACTGGAAAAAAACTGGAGATTTAAAAATCTGGAAGCGGATATTATAGCAATACTTGCTAAAACATTGGTAATTGCCGAAGTAAAGACAAGAAAAAGCAATTATTTTGGTGAACCGGAAACATTCGTTAATAAGCAGAAACAAAAGAATCTGATTAAAACCGCTAACGCATATATCTTGCGTAATCAGCTTGATTTGGAAGTCCGCTTTGATATTATTTCCATTATTCTGGGTAATAATAAAATGGAGATTAATCATATCGAAGATGCGTTTTATCCTACGCTGTAGGTTTCTGAAATTAACTTTTGAGTCCCATTCTACCAGGTTAGTAATTTAATTTATATAAAGTCTAATTCCCATTTTTTCAATTTATCTTTGCAAAAAAACAATACAGATGAAAAAAATAAAAGTTGCCATTAATGGTTTTGGAAGAATAGGTCGGGTTTCGTTTCGGGTAATGCTTGAATGTGAAAACATTGAAGTGATTGCAATCAATGATTTAACAGATAGTAAAACGCTTGCACATTTGTTAAAATATGATTCGGTACATGGTGTTATAAAGGCGGATGTAAAATCAGAGGGAAGCGCTATCGTTGTCAATGGAAAAAAAATTAATGTTTATGCGGAAAAAGATCCCGCGAATCTTCCCTGGAAGAGTTTAGGTGTTGATGTAGTACTAGAATCTACCGGATTTTTTTTAGATAAAGAATCTGCCGGGAAACATATTGCTGCCGGAGCAAAAAAAGTAATCATATCGGCTCCTGCCAATACAAGTGATATTAAAACAGTTGTATTTGGTGTGAACGAGGATAAATTAAATAACGATGATTTAATTGTATCCAATGCATCTTGTACTACAAACTGCGCAGCACCGATGATAAAAATACTGGATGAAAAATTTGGACTTGTTGAGGGTTTTATAACCACAGTGCATGCTTACACAGGCGATCAGCGTTTACACGATTCACCACATAGAGATTTGAGAAGAGCCAGAGCTGCCGCGGTGTCAATTATTCCTACTTCAACAGGTGCAGCCAAAGCAATCACAAAAATATTTCCGCACCTAAAAGGAAAACTTGGAGGTTGTGGTATGCGTGTTCCTGTTCCTGATGGGTCTTTAACAGATATTACCTGTTCGTTAAGCAAACCCACTACGGTAGCAGAAATAAATGCGGCATTTAAAAAAGCCAGCGAAACAAACTTAAAAGGAATCTTACAATATATGGAAGATCCAATTGTATCGGTTGATATTATTGGTAATTCACATTCCTGCATTTATGATCATGAGTTTACTTCCATCATAGGTAATATGGTCAAAATAATTGGGTGGTACGACAATGAAGGAGGGTACAGCCACAGGTTGGCGGATTTGGTTCAGAAAATTGGATAAAAGAAGATGTGAGATATGAGATGTGAGATATGAGATATGGTTTCATCTCACATCTCATA
>JAVHPE010000176.1:0-2493 GCA_036170475.1 Bacteroidia bacterium
ATGATATAATGATGTTTAATAAATTCCCTTCACGTACTATAAAATGTGAAAACGGGAAAATTATTGATTCAAAGGAAGGTTAAATTTAGTTCAAACTTTAAACTCATTATTACTTTGGTTCATTGTCCTTCAAAGGTTCCTTTGGCTGTTCCATTGGTACGTATGGTTGTTCGGCTTTTGGAGTTGGCAAGGTATCATTTCCCTTAATTTGTTTCTGCTCTTCATCCATTACAGGAGGGTTGTGAGGTTTTGACTGATCAGCTCTCGTTTTCATTTCAGCATTGCTAGGTGGAAGATCCTTAGAATTGTTCTTCCCTATTTCCACAATCTTTCCCTGCTCTTTTGCCTGACGAGCAGCTTCAGCCTGATTTTTTTGTTTTTGCTCGTCCCAATAAGCTTTAATAGGTGCTTTTCTTGATTCATCAACCTTCAATTGGTTTAATAAATCCTGAGATATTGCTGGCAGATCTTTTACTTGTTCTTTTTCTTTATTTATGTTCACTTTTGCCATTGCTATCCAATTGAAAGTAACCAAACTGTTTTCATGTTCTGCTTCAACCATAAAACCTTCCTGATTTACTTGAGAAACACCTAAAAATACTCCCGCCTTTGACGGAGTAACTGTTACAACCGGAATCGCACCATTCAACCCATTCTTGAAATCATCCGAAAATTTTACCCAAAACTTTTCGGAAGTAATGTTTTCAACTCCAAAG
The DNA here is from genome assembly GCA_036170475.1 of Bacteroidia bacterium. GTDB lineage: Bacteria > Bacteroidota > Bacteroidia > 2-12-FULL-35-15 > 2-12-FULL-35-15 > 2-12-FULL-35-15. The sequence continues at coordinate 717 of JAVHPE010000176.1, forward strand.
TCACTAATGTTTTTATTGCTCTTTTCTAATTCTGAAACTTTGCTTTTCAATTGCTTAATATCTTCACGGTTGTATTTTACTCCAGCAACACCTAAAGTAGCGATAGCGTATATATCAATACCGCTGAATGCCTGATCCTGTATGTAATCCGGAGATTCATCCAATATAACGCCTAAGTGCATGTTGGGTCTGTATTTAGGCTCATTTCCAATTTGCAACTCATCAGTTTCATCCTTGGATTTGTAAAATGAAGGCTTAATCTTATCTATATCAGCCATCACATAATCATAAAGCGATGGGTCGAGAGGAGTAATATTCCTTTTCAGTTTTCTTTGAGACATATTTACATGGCTCATGGCATAAGAATAATACCAATATTGCCCTGAAGTCCCTACATAGCCCCAGTCACCTGTTAAAGGATTGTATTGGTGACCATCGCTCGTACTATTTGTTTGCATAATACCGTTCAGCCAACCACTCACAGTATAGGCCCCAACACCATGGTAAAGATATGCAAGTCTGGTTCCGTTATTTGGGTCAGTATAATAACTTCCATCGTTCCAGTCATATTCAGTCCAGTTGTAACCGTAATTCCTACCGAAATAATTGCAGTAGGAACCATTATTCATATCGATGTAATACCCTGTGTTATCACGATCATAGAATATGGAGGAGCGAACATCCTGAAATATGGAAACATTGTTTGGGTCAACATAATAAGCTGCATTGTTCCAATCGTACTCTGTCCAGTTATAACCATAATTTCTGCCAAAATAGTTGGAATAAGAACTTCCATTAAGATCCAGATAATATCCGGGATTATCCGTATCATAGATATAGGGTATATAAGATGCATAATTTGTCCATATACCACTACCAAGTGCTACTTTTGTAACTCCATTTTCCATGATTAACAGCTGGTGGGATAATCCTGCTTTCGACTGACCACCTATATTTGAATGTGTCCAGGCTAAACCATAAAGGTTACCAGGTGTTGTTCCGTTTGCAGCGAGACGCCATGAAGTCCCCATAGAGAAAACATTTTGGTATCTCGTATCGGAATAAACACCAACAAGACCGGTTCCATAGTTATTTGTAGAAAGAATATCGCCCACATTGGAAATCACATTGCCGGTCATATTCAATGTAGTGGTTGCAGTGTGGTTACCGAGGTTATCACCGGTTCCACCCAAAAAGGCTAGGACGGCTGCTGCTGTGGCTGTACGATGATAATTATCAGAACATTTTACCATTATACCTGTAACACCGCTACCAACAACATTATCAGTAGTATTTATATAATCTGTTCCAATGTATCCCGAAGGCACGTGTAGTTTAAAACCAATTGCAGCAGAGGAAAAATTGCCAATACCGACATTATTATTTTTTACCCATAAACCGTCTGTAGGTAAAACTGCTGACTGATCACCATTATAGCCATTAGCCAAAACAATCTCTCCTGTTGGCTGATTAGTCCAAATTCTCATTTCAGCCTGACCATTGTCATAAACTCTGATACCGCTTTTCCAACTGGCATTGTTACCAAAAACAAGGTTCGCCTCATAAGTTGAATTGCCTATTCTGACCCCTGACGCACCCTGAACATCTAATATTGCCCCTGGTGTTGTGGTTCCTATACCAAGAATACCATTGTTATAAATAGCCATAACGCCTGAGCTTGGAGAGAAAATACCCGTACCTGTTGTTTGATTATAAAGTCCGGTTCCGGCATTGTTATTTCTATACCAACTGCTATTATATGATTCAACAATATTTG